>JAWODW010000032.1:0-113741 GCA_046483065.1 Longimicrobiales bacterium
GAACCGTTGGCTGCGGGGTAAACGCGGGAGCGTTGCCCGGGGACTGATTCAACGAAACCGGGTTTCGGTGCGTCTGTATGAACGGCGGAAGGTATGGATTCGGAACACACCATGAGGATAGGCATGACGCTGCATCGAGGCGGCTGGATCGCGGCCGGGCTGACATGGCTGGCGGCTGTGGGGGCGGGCGGGCAGGAGCTGCCGCCGATCACGCCCGTCGACACGGTGGACATGGCGGAGGCCGTGGACCGTGCCCTGGAGGTGAACCCCCAGATGGTCCAGGCGCGGACGAGCCTGGGCACCGCGGAGTTCGGGACCAAGCAGGCGTACGCGTCCATGCTGCCCAGCCTGTCGCTCTCGTCGGGCACCAGTCTGTCGAGCGCCCAGCGGTACGACCCGAGCCTGGGCACCACACTGAACAGCCAGAGCCGAAGCTACAGCGCCGGGATCAACAGCGGGATGGACGTGTTCGCCGGAGGTCGGAACCTGGCGGGGGTGCGGAGCGCACGGGCGTCAGAGCACGCGGCGGAGGCCACGGTGGTGACGCGCCGGTTCAGCGTGGCGCTGTCGGCCAAGCAGGCGTTCTTCGCGGTGCTCCGGAGCGGTGAGCTGATCGAGCTGAGCCGGCGCAGGATCGAGCAGGCGGAGCAGAACCTGTCGGCGGCGGAGCGGCGGCAGGAGGCGGGCCGTGCGACCCGGTCGGACGTGCTCCGGTCGCGTCTCGAGCTGAGCAACGCCCGGCAGGCGCTGCTGGAGGCCCAGACGCAGGAGCGGACGAACATGTACGCGCTGGGGCGCACGGTGGGTATCCGCGGCCCCGTGGCCGCCCGGATCCCCGAGCGGCTGGAGCCGGAACCGCTGGCGATGAGCCAGCAAGCGTTGCGCGAGCTGGTGGCGGACCAGGCGCCGACGGTGGAGTCGGCCACCGCGCAGGTCTCGGTGGCACGGGCGGGCCTGTCCCAGTCCCGCGCGCAGTATTTCCCGAGCCTCAGCGTGAGCGGGGGGTACAACTGGTCGAACGACGAGTTCGGTCTCGACCAGGGCCGAACGAGCTGGAGTACGCGGCTGAGCCTCTCGTACCCGCTCTTCAACGGGCTGCAGCGGGAGGGGTCGGTGGACCGGGCGAACGCGCAGGTCTCGGTGGCGCAGGCGCAGGCGAACGAGGCGGTGCGGGCGGCGATCTCGGAGCTCGAGGGGCTGCTGGCGGCGCTGGACCTGGCGGAGCAGCAGATCGCGATCCTGGAGGAGTCGGTGGAGGTGGCTCGAGAGGATTTCCGGGTCCAGCAGGAGCGGTACGGGCTGGGCGCCGCAACGATTCTGGAGCTGGTGTCGAGTCAGATCGCGCTACTGCAGGCGGAGAACAACCTCATAAACGCGCGCTACGACTACCAGATCACGCGGGCGGAGCTGGAGTCACTGGTGGGACGGGAACTGTAATGGCGGAATCGACGATGCATGCGACGAACCGGAGGAAGAGGTTGATGGAACGAATCAATGTGGGGAGCGTCGCGGCGCTCCTGGTGGCGGTGGTGGCGGGCGCGTGCGCCCAGTCGGACGCGTCGGAGGCCGCCGAAAACGGTGGTCGTGACGATATCGCTGTGGCCGAGCGGGGCGACCTGGATATCAGGGTGGAGGCCGCGGGTCAGGTGGAGCCGATCCTGGTGATCGAAGTGAAGTCGAAGGCTGGGGGCGAGGTCACGGACCTGCATGTGGAGACGGGTGACGAGGTCGAGCGCGGTTCGCTCATGGCCGAGGTGGACCCCCGGGACGTGCGGAACGCGCTGGCGCAGGCGCAGGCCGACCTGGACGTGGCGGAAGCCCGGCTCCAGATCGCCGAGTCGCAGGCGGAGCGGTCGCGGGAGCTGCGGGAGGCCAACGTGCTTACGCAGCAGGAGATGGAGCAGTCGATCCTGGAGCTGGCCAACGCCCGGGCGGCACTGACCCGAGCGGAGACGAACCTCGAGTTGGCCCAGGAACGCATGAGCGATGTGACGATCGGTGCGCCGATCTCGGGAACCGTCATCGAGAAGACCGTGGAGGCCGGCCAGATCATCCAGTCGGCGAGCGGGAACGTGTCGGGCGGGACCACGCTGATGCTCATGGCGGACCTGTCGACCATGCAGGTGCGGACGCTGGTCGACGAGACGGATATCGGCAAGATTCAGCCCGGGCAGGTGGCCCGGGTCTCGGTGGAGGCGTACCCGAACCAGACGTTCGTGGGGAGCGTGTACAAGGTGGAGCCGCAGGCGGTGGTCGACCAGAACGTCACCATGTTCCCGGTGCTGGTCCGACTGGACAACGAGGAGCGTCTGCTGAAGCCGAACATGAACGCAGAGGTCCAGGTCGAGGTGGCGCAGCGCCAGGACGTGGTCCTGGTGGCGAACGCAGCCGTGGTGCCCATGACCGAGGCCACGGCCGCCGGCGCCGTGCTGGGGCTGAGTGAGAGCGAGGTCCGGGAGGCGATGCGGTCCCCGCCGCCGGTGGCGCAGGACCCGGCGGCCGAGGAGGAGGCAGCGGATGGCCAGGCGGGTGAGCAGGAGGATTGCCAGTCGCTCATGGCCCGGGCGCGTGCCGACCGCGGCTCCCTCTCGGAGGAAGACCGGGCCCGGGTCCGGGAATGTTTCCAGGCCATGGGTGGCGGTCGCGGCATGGGCGCGGGGATGGGTGCGGGCGCTGGCTCCGGTGGCTCCGACGAGACGCGGCCGGCGGTGGTGTTCGTGGAGACCGGCCAGGGTCCGCAGGCCCGGTTGGTCCAGCTGGGGTTGAACGACTGGGACCGCACGGAGGTGGTGAGCGGGCTGGAGGCCGGCGAGGAGGTCATCCTGATCTCGGTGGCGCGTCTGCGGCAGCAGCAGCAGGACATGCAGGACCGGATCCGGGAGCGGTCGAGCGTGATTCCGGGTGGAGGCGGTCGTGGCCGGTAGGCGACGGGGCCGTTCAGCCATGCTGCTGGTCGAGATCCTGAAGGTGGCGCTGGAGTCCATCCGGGTGAACAAGCTCCGGAGCTTCCTGACCATGCTGGGGATCGTCATCGGGATCGGTGCCGTGATCACCATGGTGGCGCTGGGCGAGGGTGCCCAGCGCGAGGTGGCGGAGCGGCTGGAGGGACTGGGTACGAACGTGCTGACCGTCCGGCCGGGTCAGCAGATGTGGGGTGGTGTGGACCGGGGCTCGGCGCGCCTCACTGCGAAGGACGCCGAGGCGATCGCCTACGGAGCCACGATGGTGAAGGCGGTCTCGCCGGAGCTGGAGCGCCGTCAGCAGGTCGAGTACGGCCGGAACAACGCGAACCTGTCCGTGGTGGGCGTCTGGCCCGACTACTTCGCGATCCAGAATGTGAAGCTGGACGTGGGTCGGCTGTTCACGGCGGGGGAGGACCGGGGCCGTCGTCGCCTGGCGGTGATCGGCTCGGCGGTGGCCGAGCGGCTGGGGACGGTCTCGGTGGAGCTGGTGGGGCAGAACATTCTGGTACGGGGCATCCCGTTCGAGGTCATCGGCGTGCTCCAGGAGAAGGGCTCCCAGGGGTGGGACAACCCCGACGAGCGGGTCTACATTCCGCTGGCCACGGCCCAGTTCCGGGTGATCGGGTCGGAGTACGTCCGGTCTATCAGCGTCCAGGCGTTGAGCGCCGGCACGATGGACGGAGCCATGGCGGAGATCGACCAGATCCTGCGCCGCGAGCACCGGATCGCGCCGGGCAAGGATGCCGACTTCAACGTGCGGGACATGGCATCGCTCATGAGCACGTTCCAGGAGACCACGCAGACGTTCACGTTCCTGCTGGCGGGGATCGCGCTGATCTCGCTTCTGGTGGGCGGGATCGGGATCATGAACATCATGCTGGTCTCGGTTACGGAGCGGACCCGGGAGATCGGCGTGCGGAAGGCGTTGGGAGCGCGAAAGCGCCATATCCTGCTTCAGTTCCTCATCGAGTCGGTGGTGCTGTGCACCGCTGGCGGCGTGCTGGGAATCGCGGTGGGGTGGGGGGGTGCCGCGGCGCTCCGGAGCACCGCCGGGTGGAACACGGCCGTGGCGCCCGAAGCCGTGGTGCTGGCCTTCGGGTTCTCGGCGATGGTCGGCATCTTCTTCGGGATCTGGCCGGCCCGACGGGCGGCGAGCCTGGACCCCATCGAGTCGCTGCGGTACGAGTAGGGTCGGCGCACGACCCGCAACTCGGCGCGGTCGCGTCGGTACGGGTGTCCAGATACCGGACGGTGGAGCGTTGTTTGGATGGACCGGCCGGCCGGGGCCGCGGGCGCGCCACCGGACAAGTGTGCCGGAATGTGCTATTTTCGTAGGTGCCGACCTTTATGAGAATCACCCTTTTCGTACTGCCGATGAAAACGAACCGCATTCTCCCGCTGGGTCTCGTGTGGCTGCTGGCTGTCGGGGCCTGCTCCGATTTCTCGACGGCGCCGACGCGGGTGCCGGCCTCGTTCGAGATGACGCCGGACAGCGTGCTGGTGTCACAGGGCGAGACGGTGACGTACGAGTACACTGTGCTGGACGGGGATGGGGAGCCCTACGACGGTCTGCCCGGGTGGGCGTCGCCGGCGTGGACGTACTCCGTGGACTCGGTGCTGACGGTGGATCCGACGGGGGTGGCGTCGGCGATCGGGTCGGGGGAGGTGGTGGGGACGGCCACGCTGAACGGGATGCAAGCGCAGACGGTGGTGCGTGTGAACCCGTCGGAGCTGCGGGTGGACGTCGTGTTTGCGCACATCAATCAGGCCTCGCAGACGCGTGCCGGTGCGGTGCCGCTGGTGGCGGGCCGGGGTGGTCTTCTCCGGGTGTACCTGCGGGGCAGCAAGCCGAACTTCTTCCAACCTCGGGTGGTGGCCACGTTCTACCGGGATGGCGCGGCGGTCCACACGGTGGAGCTGACGCACGAGGCGGAGGGGCTTCCGGGGGTGCTGCGCGAGGAAGATCTGAGCCTGTCGTTCGACGCCCCGATCCCGGGGTCGGTGCTGCGGCCGGGGACGAGCGTGGCGTTCGAGGTGGACCCCGACGGCATCATCCCGGCTTCGCCCGGGAGCACGCTGCGCTATCCGGAGACTGGCGAGCGGCCGCTGGATATCGTGGAAGTGCCGCCGTTCCGGATGCGGCTGGTGCCGGTGACGCAGTCGCAGAACGGGCTGGAGTCGCGGTTCTCGGTGGACAACGCGGCCGAGGCGACGGAGCTGACGGCCACGGTCTTCCCGTTAAGCGAGTTCGACGTGGACGTCCGGCAGCCGTACACGACGGACGTAGCGCTGGACACGGAGGTGGGGTGGGAGCAGCTGATCGATGAGATCGCCACACTGCGCCTGGACGACGGCAGCCCGCGCTACTACTACGGTGGGTTCGCCCGGCCGCCGGGCACGAGCTACCTGGGGCTGGGCTTCGTGGGCTACCCGGTGGCGATCGGGGTGGACGGGTCGCCGGAGACGCTGGCGCACGAGATCGGTCACACGTTGAACCTGCGGCACGCGCCGTGTGGCAATCCGTCAGGCGTGGACGCCAACTATCCGTACCCCGGCGGCTACATCGGCCAGCTGGGGTACGACCCCCGGACGGGGGGGCTGAATCTTCCCGCCCAGCAGTTCGATCTGATGACGTACTGCGATCCCGCGTGGATCAGCGACTACAACTACGAGCTGGTGATGGCGTACCGCCAGACGAGCCGGTACGACTCGGCATTCTGGGCGCCGGACGCGGAGCCGTCGTCGGAGGGGTCGCTGATCGTGAACGTGGGCGTTTCCCGGGGTGTGCTGCGCCTTGGCCCGGTGGTGGAGTCGGAGGCAGCGCCTGCGCTTCCGGCGCCCGGCGGGCCGTACACCCTGGAGGGGCTCGACGAGACCGGGGCGGTGGTCTTCTCGCTCCCGTTCACACCCCGGCCGCTGGACCACGGTGGCGCGCTCTTCAGCGCCGCGCTCCCCCGATCGCTGGCCCAGCCCGAACGGCTGGCCACGCTGCGAGTGACGGGTCCGGAGGGCGTGCTGGAGCGGGGCCGGGCGGTGTCGGGCCCGCCGCCGATGACAGTGACCGAGGCGGGGACGGGCCGGCAGGTGGCGGGGTGGAACGCGGCCGAGTACCGCCTGGCGGTGGTCCGTGACCGGGCCACGGGGCGAATCGTGGCCATGGCCCGGGGCGGGGAGATCCCGCTCCCCGGCGACCCGTCCGAACTGGACGTGACGTTGAGCGATGGGGTGCGGAGCCACCCGGTGGAGTTGCGCCAACGGTGAGAAGATCGATGATGCGGCATACTACGACAGCGCTGTACGTTCTCCTCGCCGTGGCACTGTTCGCGGCGCCCGGACACGCCCAGCGTACTTCGGTGGAGTTGAGAGTGGGTGCGGCCATCGGCAACTACAGCGGGACCGACGCCGGACTGGAGCTGGTGCCGGCGCCGTCGTTCGCCGCCACCGTGGGGCTGGGACTGACGGAGTCGGCCGGGCTGTACGCTGGGATCAACCGGTCGTCGTTCGGGTGTGACGAGGCGCTCTGCGCCACCCGGGACGTGCTCCTGACCAGCCAGGGGGTGACGGCCGGGGGCCGGTACGCCGTCGGGCCCGGCTGGGTGCGCGCCGGACTGGCGTTCCAGCAGCTCCGAGTGGACTCCGATGTGGACACGGACACTGCGGACTTCGGGGTCGGCTGGGACCTGGCCGCCGGGCTCGATTTCCCGGTGGGCCGCGGCTTCCGGGTGCGCCCGGGCGTGACGTACCTGCGCCACGCCGCGGTGACGCGGACGGAGGACGGGCACGCGGCGCTCCTGGCGTTCGAAGTGGGCGTGGCGATGCGGTTCTAGCCGGTCCGGAGAGAACCCGGGCACGGCGCGGGCGGTAGCGATAGGGAAAGCCTCTCCCGAGAAGCCACCCTCCCACGATCAGGCGCCATCATGCGGATCGCGCTGCTGCTGTTCACGCTGTTGACCACCACGGGGTGCGCCGCCGGCGGCCCATCGGCTGACGTGGAGCCCGGGGGCTGGTGCCGGGTGAGCGTCACCAACGAGAGCGGCCGGGGGCTCAAGCTGCTCTACTACCGCGTACTCGGCTATCCCCGGGACACCCCTTCCCGGACGCTGGTCGCCCGGACCGGTGACATCCGGCTGGATCCGGAGCGACGGGTGCGGGGAGTGCTGAGGCCGGCCCGGTGAGGGTGGGGCTTCGACGAGGGCGCCGCCGCGCCGGGCTGGGCCGCCGGCCTTGCTGCTTGCGGCGCTCCCCGCCACCCTGCTGGCCGGACAGGGCCGGTTCTACCGGCCGGGCCGCGTCATCCTGACGCCGCCGGCCCGCGTCTGCTTCGGGCGGCCCGACGTGGACGGTCTGTTCCTGGTCGGGGATGCGGTCACCGTGGCCCTCGCACTCCGGCTCGGGCTCACGGTCCCCGCAGAGGTTTCGTTCCGGCGACGCTGACGAGCGAAGGCTCTCGGGGTTCCTCCACTCCCGGTGGGGGCTCAGCAGCCCGATTTTCGCCGGCGCCGGCGGGAGGCCAAGTCGTCCCAACGTGCTATTCCCGTGCCCCAACCCGACGGCCATCGTGGGGGCATGTTAGCGACCATACTGAGCGGAGCCATCCTCGGCGTCGACGCCTATCCGGTCCGGGTGGAAGTGGACCTGGCCCGCGGGCTGCCGTCCATGGCCGTGGTGGGACTGCCGCAGGGGGCGGTGCGGGAGGGACGGGAACGGGTGACGGCGGCGCTCACGAACAGCGGATACGGGCTGCCGCCGAAGCGGATCACGGTGAACCTGGCGCCGGCGGACGTGCCGAAGAGCGGGAGCGCGTTCGACCTGCCCATCGCGCTGGGCGTGCTGACGGCCGCGGGCGAGCTGGGTGGATGGCCGGCAGACCGGTTCTGTTTCATCGGGGAACTGGGGTTGGACGGCAAACTGCGGCCGGTGCACGGCGCGCTGGCCGTGGCGCTGCGCTGCCGGGAGGCCGGCGTGAGCGGGCTGGTGGTCCCGGCGGCGAACGCGGCGGAGGCGGCCGTTGTGGAAGGCGTGGACATCTACGGCGCTCGCTCACTCGGCCAGGTTCTGGGGCACCTCTCCGGCGCGGCGGCGCTGGAGCCCGCGGTCGGGAACGGCCGGTGCGACGGTGGCGACCCGGCGACGCCAGACTTCGCCGACGTCCGGGGGCAGGGTGTGGCGCGTCGCGCGGCGGTGATCGCGGCGGCGGGCGGGCACAACCTGCTGTACGTCGGCCCACCGGGCGCCGGGAAGTCGATGATGGCGCGGCGGCTGCCATCGATCCTGCCGCCGCTGACCCATGACGAGGCGCTGGAGGCTACCCGGGTCCATTCGGTGGCCGGCCGACTGCCATCGGGGAGTGGGCTCCTCCGGCAGCGGCCGTTCCGGGCGCCGCACCACGGGGTCTCGGACGCCGGGCTGGTGGGCGGCGGAGGGATCCCCAGGCCCGGGGAAGCGTCGCTGGCGCACCACGGCGTCCTGTTCCTGGACGAGCTGCCGGAGTTCCGCCGGTCGGCGCTGGAAGCGCTCCGCCAGCCGTTGGAGGATGGGACCATCCACATCGGCCGGGCCCGGGCGGCCGTGTGGCTGCCCGCCCGGTTCATGCTGGTGGCCGCCATGAACCCGTGCCCGTGCGGTCACCACGGTGACAGCCAGCGCGCGTGCACCTGCTCGGCCGCCCGGATCCGGCGCTACCGGGCCCGGGTCTCCGGGCCGCTTCTCGACAGGATCGACCTGCACGTCAGTGTCCCCGCCACGCGAGCGGACGCGCTGGTGGGGCGGCAGCCGTCGGAGTCGAGCGCGGTCATGCGGGAGCGGGTGTTGCGGGCCCGGGAGCGCCAGCTGCGGCGTTACGAGGGGATGGGGATCTACTGCAACGCCCAGCTCGGGCCGAAGTGGACGCGGGAGCACTGCCGACTCGATGCGGGCGGCGCAGCGCTGCTGGAGAGCTCGATCCGGGACGTGGGGCTGTCCGGGCGGGCGTACCACCGGATCCTCCGGGTGGCCCGTACCATCGCCGACCTCGACGGGGCGCCGGTGGTGGACCCGGACCACGTGGCGGAAGCGATCCAGCACCGGTCGCTGGACCGGCCGGTGGTGGTGGACGAGGAAAACGCCGCGTGACCGGCCTGCAGCGCTGACCCCGTGCGGCAGCCGCCCTACGGCGCGGCCGGTTCCACGCTCAGCGTGTATACCCCGGTGGCGTTGGGTGTGTAGGCCGTGGCGCCCAGGAGGTGACAGCCGGGATCGAAGCTGCGGGTGATGGACGGGGCCTGCTCGACTCCTGGCAGGGTGCCGACGGCGTGGAACGCCTGGGCGATGACGTTCCCGTCGGCGTCGAAGAGGAGGAGGAGCGGGTCCATCTCGGTGGAGGCCAGCCGGACCGTGAGCCGGGCGGTGGAATCGACCTGGAGCCCGTAGTAGTCGATGTAGCCACCGGCGAAGCGATGATCGTCTTCGCGCAGCACGCCGTCCACGGAGGCGCCGAGCGTCACCTGTGTCTCGCTGCTGCACACCGGGTCGCCGGCCGTCGGGTCGCCGTCGCACGCTGCGCACAGGGCCACGATGCAGACCGCCGCGAGCCAGCGGACGGAGATGGTATCAAGTCCCGCAGGCAAGCCGACTCCGGGTATGTAGGTTCAGAGGTTTTGAACGCATGGGTACACGTCCGCCTCCCTCCCGTCAAGGTGCGGAGGGAGCGGGTTGTCCTTGGAGGGCGGATTCGGTAGCTTCGCGCCGGGCGCCGAACGACGGTTGAAGGGGTCGCCCACGACAGATGGAAGCGGGGCACCGGGTGGACGCAGATAGACTGGCGGGCAGACGCGCCGAGCTGGCGACGGTCCTGGAGGACTGCCGGTCGGTGTGCGTGGGGTATTCCGGCGGTGTGGACAGTGTCTTCCTGGCCGCGTTCGCGGTGGAGGTACTGGGTCGTGATCGAGTGCTGGCGGTGACGGGTCGGTCGGCGTCGTATCCGGAAGTGCAGTACCGGATGGCGCGGGAGTGCGTGGAGCGATTCGCTATCCCCCACCTGGAGGTGGAGACCCGTGAGCTCGACGACCCGGCGTACGTGGCGAACCCGGCGAACCGCTGCTACCACTGCAAGTCCGAGCTCTGGGACCGGCTGAGCGAGGTGGCGTCGGAGCACGGGCTGCGGACGGTGGTCAACGGATCGAACGCGGACGACGCGTCGGACCACCGGCCGGGGGAGGTGGCGGCGGAGGAGCGGGGCGTGCGGTCGCCGTTGAAGGAGGCCGGGCTGACCAAGTCCGAGATCCGGGCCCTCTCCCGCGAGATGGGGCTGCCCACGTGGGACCAACCGGCGAGTCCGTGCCTGGCGAGTCGCCTGCCGTACGGCCTGGCGGTGACGGAGGAGCGGCTGACGCAGGTGGAGCGAGCCGAGTCGCTGCTGCGGGGGCGGGGGCTCCGGGAGTTCCGGGTCCGGCACCATGGCACCGTGGCGCGGGTGGAGGCGGCCTCGCAGGAGCTGGACCGGGCGACGAAGGTGGTGGCTGGCCTGGCGCCGGGGATCCGGGCGCTGGGGTTCGAGGCCGTGCTCGTGGACGTGGAAGGGTACCGTCGGGGTGCGCTGAACGAGGGGCTCGTGCAGCTGGAGGCGCGCTGATGGCCGACCGACTGGATGAGGCTCGCCGCGTGCTCGACGAGGCGGGGATCGATGCGCCGGTCCGGGCGGCAGGCACCGATGGCGAGATCGCCGCAGTGATGGGGTCGTCGGATCTGCGTGAGCCGCTGGCCCGCGTGGCGCCGGAGCTCCAGGCGCTGGGATTCCGGTACGTGGCGCTGGAGCTGGAGAACCAACGAAGTACACCAGAACGGGATTCATGAGACTCTTCATCGCCATAAATTTCACGGTGAAAGACCGCCGCCGGATGTACAGCGCCGCCCGGGGGATGCGGGACGCGGAGCTGCCCGTCCGCTGGATCGACATCGAGCAGCTCCACATGACGCTCAAGTTCCTGGGCGAGGTCCGGCCGGAACGGGTCAAGGACGTGAAGGCGGCCGTGGCCCAGGTGGCGGCGAAGACGGAGCCGTTCACCATGATGGTGAGGGGTTCCGGGGCGTTCCCGACCATGCGGCGTCCGAAGGTCATCTGGCTGGGTGCCGAGGCGTCGCCGGAGCTGCGTTGCCTGAAGCACGACCTGGAGTGGGAGCTGGCGCCGCAGGGTTTCGAGCGGGAGGTCCGGGCGTTCCACCCCCATATCACACTGGGTCGGGCAACGAAGGACGCGCGAGCCGGTGACTTCCGGGGCTTCGAGGCGCTTGTGGAGGGAATGGACCTCGAGCGGGAGATCACGGTGCGGACGGTGGACCTCATGGAGAGCTACCTGTCGGCGAAGGGCGCGCACTACGAGAAGGTGATGGCGGCCAAGCTGGGCCAGGAGGCGGAGGCTATCCTGGCGAAGGCGGGGTAGGCCGGCATGCTGCGGTTCCTGGGCGGCTGTGTGGGTCGGCTGCTGACGCTGGCGCTGACCGTGGCCGTCCTGGCCGTGGCGTGGTACAATCGCCACGAGATCGTAGGCTTCGTGGACGAGTTGCTGGACCGGGAGCCGGAGGTATCGGCGGAACTGGCCGATGAAGCGGCCGCTCGGCTGGCCGGCCTCGGCCACGACGGGGTGACCCGGGTCGCTTTCCACGCCCCAGAGCTCCAGAGTCTGATCCGATACCGGTGGGCGCTGTTCCTGCCGGAGGACCTGGTGGAGCCCCGGGTGGGGCTCGGCGCCGGCCGGGTGACGCTGGAAGGCGGGATCCCCACCGAGCGGTTCGGGCGGATCGCCGAGCTCCGGGAGATCATCGCGTTCCTGCCGGACACGGCAACGCTGCGGGTGGTGGGCTCGTTCGTGCCGCTGGACAGCGGCCACGTCTCGCTGGAGATTCACGAGCTGGGCGCGGCGGGAGTCCCGATTCCGAGCCGCCTGATCCCACCGATCCTGGCCCGGCTCCGGCCGGAGGGGCTGCCGGAGGTGAGCCCGAACGCCGTTGCGGTCCCGCTCCCACCGGAGGTCGGCGCCGTGTATGTGAGCGGCGACTCGCTGGTAGTGGTCGTCCGCGAGGGAGGAGTGTAGCCCATGGCCCGGATCCTGGTCGTCGATGACGAGGAAGGCATCCGTCACGTCCTCCGGCAGGTGCTGGAGTACGAGGGCCACGAGGTGCGCACGGCGTCGGGCGGCAGCGAGGCGCTGAGCCTCCACGAGGCGTTCGACCCGGACCTGACGTTCCTGGACGTGAAGATGGCCCGGATGGACGGGCTCGAGGTGCTGGGCCGGATCCGGGAGCGGGAGCCGGAGGCAGTGGTGGTCATGATCAGCGGCCACGGCTCCATCGAGACGGCGGTGGAGGCCACGCGCCGCGGGGCGTACGACTTCCTCGAGAAGCCGCTGGACACCGACCGGATCCTGGTCACCATCCGGAACGCGCTCCAGCAGCGGGGCCTCAGCCAGGAGGTGACGCGGCTCCGGGACGAGGTGGAGAGCAGGTATGAGATCGTGGGCCGCAGCTATGCCATCCGGACGGTTCTGGAGCGGATCGAAAAGGTGGGCCCCACCGACGCCCGGGTCCTGATCACCGGGGAGAACGGGAGCGGGAAGGAGTTGGTGGCCCGTGCGCTGCACCGGGTCTCGCTCCGTGCCGAGGAGCCGTTCGTGGAGGTGAACTGTGCCGCCATCCCGTCGGAGCTCATCGAGAGTGAGCTGTTCGGCCACGTGAAGGGCGCCTTTACCGGTGCCCACAGCGACCGGATGGGCAAGTTCGAACGGGCGGATGGCGGGACCCTCTTCCTGGACGAGATCGGCGACATGAGCCTGAGCGCGCAGGCGAAGGTGCTTCGCACGCTCCAGGACGGCGTGGTCACCCGGGTGGGCGGCGAGAGCTCCACGCAGGTGGACGTGCGGGTGATCGCCGCCACGAACAAGGACCTGGCGGCCGAGATCGAGGCGGGCCGGTTCCGCGACGACCTCTTCTTCCGGCTCAATGTGGTCCCCATCCACGTCCCGCCGCTCCGGGACCGGCGCGAGGACATCCCCATGCTCGTCCGGCACTTCACCGAGCGGGCTATCGAGGAGCAGCGTCTGCCGCCTCGCCGGCTCTCGCCGGAGGCGGTGGAACGGTTGGCGGGGATGGACTGGGCGGGCAATGTGCGGGAGCTGAAGAACACCGTGGAGCGGCTCCTGATTCTGTCCCATGGCGGCGAGGTCGGCGCCCAGGAGGTGGACCGCCTGCTGGGCGGCGCCCAGGGCGCGGGACTGCCGGCGGAGCTTATGCGCGCCGACACGTTCGCAGAGTTCAAGGACCGGGCCGAGAAGGCGTACATCCTGGGTAAGCTCCGGGAGCACGACTGGAACGTGAGCGCCACCGCCCGGGCCATCGACATGCCCCGGTCGAATCTCTACAAGAAGATCGACAAGTACGACCTGAAGCGGGAGGAGACGGGCGAGTGAGCACCGTCACCGCCGGGGCCCTGCTGGCGATCGTGTGGGTCGCCACATCGCTGGTCGGCGGCGCGATCCTGGCATCACTGGCCAAGCGCATCTACGCCGGGCTGAGCTGGCGCCGGCTGTGGATCGTGTACAGCGGTCTGATGGGCTTCATGGTGGCGGCCGTCATGGCCATCGCCTGGTGGTGAAAGGGACGGGCGGGCCGCCGGCCGGCGCGGCAGCCGGCGCGGTGGCGTGTCGTGCTCGCAGGCTTGCCGCCTGCCGAGCGCGGGGCCAGGTTGCGGCCGGAAGCTGCAGAGACGCAGGAAATCGACGAGAACGCGCCGTCGCAGACGGCAGGAGGGTAAGAATGGCACAGAAGTTCAAGAACTATATCGCGGGTGAGTGGGTGGAGCCGTCCACGGGCGAGTACAGCGAGAACCGCAACCCGGCCCGGTGGGACACCGTGCTGGGCGAGTTCCCGCTCTCGGGTCCCGACGACGTGGAACGGGCGGTGGAGTCGGCGAAGAAGGGGTTCAGCGCGTGGCGTAAGATCCCGGCACCGCAGCGGGGTGATGTGCTGCGGCGAGTGGGTGACCTGATGAGCGCCCGGAAGCGTGAGATCGCCGAGGTCATGACCCGGGAAATGGGGAAGATCCTGGACGAGACCGAGGGCGATGTCCAGGAAGGGATCGACACGGCGTACTACGCTGCGTCGGAAGGCCGGCGCCTGTTCGGGCACACGGTCCCCAGCGAGCTGAAGGACAAGTGGGCCATGAGCTACCGCCGGCCCATCGGCGTGTGCGGGATCATCACGCCGTTCAACTTCCCCATGGCCATCCCGACGTGGAAGATCTTCCCGGCGCTGGTGGGCGGCAACTCGGTGATCTTCAAGCCGGCCCACGACGTGCCGCACACGGCCACGCTGCTGGTGGAGATCCTGCTCGAGGCCGGCGTGCATCCCGAGGCGGTGCAGCTGGTGCACGGCAAGGGGAGCAAGGTCGGGAACGTGATCGTGGAGCACCCGGAGGTGCCGGTGATCTCGTTCACGGGCTCCACGGGCGTGGGCTCGAAGCTGGGCGAGACGTGCGGCCGGATGCACAAGCGGCTGAGCCTGGAGATGGGCGGGAAGAACGCCCAGATCGTGATGCCCGACGCCAACATGGAACTGGCCCTGGAGGGCGTGCTCTGGGGCGCCTTCGGAACGACCGGGCAGCGGTGCACGGCCACGAGCCGACTCCTGCTCCACGAGGACATCCACGACGACTTCGTGGATATGCTGGTGGCGAAGGTGAAGGACCTGAAGCTCGGTGATGGGCTCCTGGAGGACACGGACGTGGGCCCGATGATCAACGAGGCGGCGGTAGAGAAGACCGCCGAGTACGTGGAGATCGCACGGCAGGAGGGGGACGATGTGCTGACCGGCGGGAAACGCGCCACCGGCGACGACCTCGACGGCGGGTGGTTCTTCGAGCCCACCATCCTGACGGCCGTCGCGCCCGGTGAGCGGCTGGCGCTGGAGGAGATCTTCGGCCCGGTCCTGAGCGTGATCAAGGTCAAGGACCTGGACGAGGCGATCCGGGTGAATAACGAGGTGGAGTACGGGCTCTCGAGCTCGCTCTATACCGAGGACGTCCGGAACAGCTTCGTGGCCATGCAGGAACTGGACACCGGGATCACCTATATCAACGCACCCACCATCGGCGCCGAGGCCCACCTCCCGTTCGGCGGCGTGAAGCAGACGGGGAACGGCCACCGCGAGGGCGGTTGGGAGGTCTATGAGTTCTACACGGAGACGAAGGTGGTCTACGTGGACTACTCGGGTCGACTCCAGCGGGCGCAGATCGATACGTACGACCTGACGCCGTAGCCGCCACCGGCTGGCAAGGAGCGCGCCCGGCCCCGTCGACCCTCCAGTGGTCGGCGGGGCCCGCGTGCGTCCGGGATCGGCCCGCTGCCCCGGCCGCGCTGGCCCCGGCGGGCTGGCCCCGGCCCGGTGGTGCCGCTATCATCCGAGGCCCCATCACCCGAGCGTGCATTTGACACGCTCCCGCTCACGCGATCAGTTTTTTCCATGATGAAGGACGCGGAGAACCAGGCGCTCGACCCACGGCCCGACGCCGCGGCCGCCGGCCCCGACCATGGGGACGGCGCCGTGAGTCCGGGCCGCAGGAAGGTCGCGTCGGCGGGCCGGTGGACGTGGGAGTGGATCAAGTCCCTCGTCATCGCGCTCACCCTGTTCCTGATCATCCGGACGTTCGTCATCGAGGCGTTCAGGATCCCGACCGCGAGCATGGAGAACACGCTCCTGGTCGGTGACTTCCTGCTGGTGAACAAGGTCGTTTACGGTGCCCAGGTCCCGGGTACCCACGTGCGTCTGCCGGCGTTCGTTGAACCGGAGGTGGGTGATGTGGTGGTCTTCTCACCGCCCCACGATCCGACTAAGAACTATGTGAAGCGGCTGGTCGGGATGGCCGGCGACACGCTGGAAATGCGAGACAAAGTGCTCTTCCGGAACGGTGACCCCGTGGCGGAAGAGTACGTTCGCTACGCGGACCGGCTGGATATCCACTGGCCGTCGATGCTCTGGCAGCGTGACTACCTGCTGGACCCGGCGGCCCGGATCCACTACCGACCGACACGAGATAACTGGGGGGCCCTGGTGGTGCCGGAGGACCGGTACTTCGTGCTGGGGGACAACCGGGACGACTCGGAGGACTCCCGCTACTGGGGGTTCGTCGACGAGGCGTCCGTCAAGGGGAAACCCCTGTTCGTATACTACTCGTTCAATCCGCGATCCCTGGAGCAGGTCCCCTGGCTCACCGAGATCCGGTGGGACCGTATCGGGGGCGCGGTGGACTAGGCGACGGGTGGCCCGAGGGCCGCCCGTCCCGGGCGCAGGTGTCTCGTGCACCGCGTATAGATGTGCCGGCCCGGCCGGCGCGGCGAATGATTGGACTCCCCGCTCGTGGAGCGCCGCTATGGCATTTTCTGGCTCCCGGAGAGGGCGCTACGACAAGAGCTCTCTCGACCAGTACCTGAAGGAGATCAGTGCGTACCCGCTGCTGAAGCGCGAGGACGAGGTGGAGCTCGCCCAGCGGATCCGGAAGGGCGACGAGGAAGCCCTCGACAAGTTGGTGCGATCCAACCTCCGCTTCGTGGTCTCGGTAGCGAAGAAGTATCAGAACCAGGGCGTGGCGCTCAGTGACCTCATCAACGAGGGCAACCTCGGCCTGATCCGGGCCGCCCACAAGTTCGATGAGACCAAGGGGATCAAGTTCATCTCCTACGCCGTCTGGTGGATCCGGCAGGCCATCCTCCAGGCGCTGGCCGAGCAGAGCCGGATCGTGCGCGTACCGTTGAATCGGGCGGGTGCGCTGCACCGGATCGGAAAACGCTCCGCCGTGCTGCTCCAAGAGCTGGGGCGCGAGCCCACCGTGGAGGAACTGGCCGACGAGCTCGACCTGACCGAGGACGAGGTGCGCCGCACCCTCTCCCTCTCCCAGAGCCACCTCTCCCTCGACGCACCGCTCACCCCCGGCGAGGACAACCGTCTGGTGGACTACCTGCCCGACCAGTTCGCGCCGGGGCCCGATGACGAGACGTACGACCAGGCGCTCATGGACACGGTGGAAGAGGCCCTGGGCACCCTCAAGGAAAGGGAGGCCAAGATCCTGCGCCTCTACTTCGGGCTCGACGGCCAGGAGCCCATGACCCTCGAGGAGATCGGCGCTATCCTGGGCGTGACACGGGAGCGCGTGCGCCAGATCAAGGAGAAGGCGCTCCGCCGGCTCCGGCACCAGTCACGGGCCCGATTCCTGGAAACGTTTGCGTCCGACGGCTGACGGCCGTCGGACGCTTCGTGATGGTGGTCGGACTGGTACTCGGGGGCGCGGGACCGGGCGCCCGACCCCGAGCCCGACCCCGACTACGAAGAAGGATAGGGCCCCACCCGCCGCGGGGCCGTACGAAACCCGGCACTTGGAGGCCCCGAAGAGGTTGACACCTCCGGAACCCTGCCCTATCCTTCAAAGCTGTTTCGCTCAGGCCGGAGGATCGGCCGCCTGCAACGGGAAATTGGGACGAATGAAGACGTACACGCCGAAGGCGACGGAAATCGAACGGGCGTGGTGGGTCGTGGATGCCGAGGGGAAAGTCCTCGGTCGACTTGCCAGTGAGATCGCGCAGATCCTGCGCGGCAAGCACAAGCCCATGTACACGCCGCATCTGGACACGGGGGATCACGTGATCGTGATCAACGCCGAGAAGGTCCGGCTGACGGGGAAGAAGGAACAGCAGAAGACGTACTTCCGTCACAGCGGGTATATGGGCGGTGACAAACACATCCCGTTTGCGGAGATGCGCGAGAAGCACCCGGAGCGGGTGATCGAGCTCGCGGTGAAGGGGATGATGCCGAAGAACAATCTTGGTCGTTTGATGTTGAAGAAGCTGAAGGTGTACGCGGGCGCGGACCACCCGCACGATGCGCAGCAGCCGGAGGAGCTGGAGATCTGATGGCCACCAAGGTCGAGCAGCAGTATCACGGAATCGGACGCCGCAAGACGAGCGTGGCGCGGGTTTACATGCGGCCGGGCAAGGGCGAGTGGGACATCAACGGGCGGACGCTCGAGGAGTACTTCCCGCGGAACTCGCACCAACTGCACGCGTCGCGGCCGCTGGTGGTGACGGAGAACGAGGGCGTGTGGGATGTGAAGGTCGTCACGAGCGGTGGCGGTCTCACGGGCCAGGCCGGCGCGGTCCGTCTGGGCCTCGCCCGGGCGCTCCTGGAGCTGGACGAGGACTACCGCAGCGTGCTTCGGGAGTACGGCATGCTGACCCGGGATTCCCGGAAGGTGGAGCGGAAGAAGCCGGGCCAGCCGAAGGCGCGGAAGAAGTTCCAGTTCTCGAAGCGGTAGCTCCTGCGGGACGGCGGCAAGAGTGCAAGACGCAGGAGTCCAAGAGGCAGGATCAATGCGGGGCCTGGGCTGGCCTGGGCCCCGTAAATACACACACTGACCGGACGCGAGACCGCCGGGGTCCCCGAGAGGGGCGGCGGTGCGGATGAAGGCAGTGGAAGCGGAAAACCCCAGATAGAAGAGAGACGGAACATGGCAGTAGCACCGGAGATCACGGAACTGCTCAAGGCCGGGGTCCACTTCGGCCACCAGAGCAGCCGTTGGAACCCGAAGATGCGGAAGTATATCTTCGCGGCCCGCAACGGCATCCACGTTATCGACCTGAAGAAGACCCACCAGCTGCTCCTGGAGGCCCAGGAGAAGGTTCGTGAGGTGGTCAAGGGCGGCGATCGGGTCCTGTTCGTATGCACGAAGCGCCAGCTCCGCGGGGTAGTGGAGGAAGAGGCGGAGCGGTGCGGCGCGTTCTACGTGACCGAGCGCTGGCTCGGCGGGATGCTGACGAACTTCCAGACCATCAAGAAGCAGATTCGCCGGCTGAAGGAGCTGGAGCGGGGCATCGAGGAAGGCGCGTACGAGTTCTACACGAAGAAGGAGCAGCTCCTCCTGGAGCGTGAGATGGAGAAGCTGAACAAGTACCTGGTGGGCGTGAAGGACATGGGCCGCCTGCCGGGCGCCATCTTCGTGGTGGACGCGAAGAAGGAAGAGATCGCGGTCCGGGAGGCGAACAAGCTGGAGATCCCGCTGATCGCCATCGCGGACACCAACGCCGACCCGGACATGATCGACTACCCGATCCCGGGCAACGATGACGCCATCCGCAGCGTGTCGGTGATCACGAAGGCCATCGCCGATGCCGTGGAGATGGCCCGCCGGGAGATGCCGGAGGGCGACGGCGCCCGTGGCGAAGAGGGCGGTGTGACCTACTCGTCGGAGCACGGCGCGCAGGAGGTGGACGAGAAGCCGGCCGCGGCCACCCGGAAGAAGCGTCGTCCGACAAAGCGCCGCCCCCGGCCCGAGGCCATCAAGCAGGTGAAGCCCATCGAGCCGAAGGACACAGAGGGCGGCGAGAGCGACGAAGAGGAGCCGGCCGCTCCGGAGGCACCCGAGGCCGCAGAGGCCACGGAGGCCACGGAGGCCACGGAGGCCACGGAGGCCACGGAGGCCGAGGCGGAGAAGAAGCCCGCGAGGAAGCCGGCGAAGAAGCCCAAAGAGCTGGCAGATCTGCCGGAGCCGGTGGAGGCGAAGGCCGAGGCCGACGACGCTGAGGCCGACGACGCTGAGGCGGAGTCCGAGTCCGAGACCGAGGAGAAGTAGAGCGCCGGGCGCGCCGGCGGGTTCGGGCGTAGAAAGGCGCCACAGCGGTCGCGGAGTCCGTGACGCTGCGGCGCTTTTTCACGACAGTCAAAGAACAGAACAGGGAAAGACGAGAACATGGCGATCAGTGCAGCACAGGTGAAGGAACTCCGGGATCGTACGGGCGCCGGGATGATGGACTGCAAGAAGGCGCTGCAGGAGACCGAGGGCAATATGGAGGCGGCCATCGACCTGCTGCGCTCGAAGGGTGCGGCGAAGGCGGCGAAGCGTGCGGGCAGGGAGGCCACGGAGGGCGTGGTCGCGTCGTACGTGGACGACGACGCGGGCGTGGGTGCGCTGGTCGAGGTGAACTGCGAGACGGACTTCGTGGCGCGGAACGAGGAGTTCCAGGCGCTGGCGGCGGAGCTGGCGGAGCACGTGGCGAAGCATGAGGAGGTGGACGGGACGGGCGACGGCGAGGCGCTGCTGGAGCACGGGTTCATGGGCGGCGACCGCACGGTGGATCAGGTGGTGACGCAGAAGTCGGCAAAGACGGGCGAGAAGGTGGTGGTCCGCAACTTCGCCCGGTTCGACAGCGATGGCCGCCTGGGTGCGTACGTCCATATGGGCGGGAAGATCGGCGTGTTGGTGGAGCTGGACCCGGACGCCAGCGAGGAGCTGGCCCGAGACGTGGCGATGCACATTGCCGCGAGCCGGCCGCTGGCGGTGACGCCGGAGGAGCTGCCCGAGGACGTGGTGGAGCGGGAGCGCCAGGTCTACCTGGAGCAGGTGAGGCAGGAGGGCAAGCCGGAGAACATCCAGGAGCGGATCGTGGAAGGGAAGCTCGGGAAGTTCTACAAGGAGAACGCGTTGGTGGAGCAGCCGTTCGTGAAGGATCCGGACATGACGGTGGGCGCGCTGGTGGCCGACACGAAGATCCGGCGGTTCGTCCGCTACGAGCTGGGCGAGTAACGGTGGCCGATGGGGGCGGGACGCCGGGCACGGAGTCGCTGCGGTACCAGCGGGTGCTGCTGAAGCTGAGCGGCGAAGCGCTGGCGGGCGACCAGGGCTTCGGGATCAGCGCCCAGGCCATCGAGCGGTTGACCGATCACGTGCAGGCCGTCCACGAGATGGGTGTGGCGCTGGGCGTGGTCATCGGCGGCGGGAACATCATGCGGGGCACGCAGGCGAGCGCCGAGGGGATGGACCGCGTGAACGCCGACTACATGGGGATGCTGGCCACGATCATCAACGCGCTGGCGCTGCAGGATGTCATGGAGCAGCGTCAGATCGAGACGCGGGTCATGACGGCGATCCGGATGGAGGAGCTGGCGGAGCCGTATATCCGGCGGCGCGCGCTCCGTCACCTGGAGAAGGGGCGCGTAACCATCTTCGCCGGCGGGACGGGCAACCCGTACTTCTCGACGGACACGGCGGCGGTGCTCCGTGCCATCGAGATGGAGGCGGACGTGCTGATCAAGGCGACGAAGGTAAAGGGGGTCTACAGCGCGGACCCGAACCGCGACCCGGACGCGGAGTTCTATCCCCGACTCTCGTTCATGGACGTGATGACGCAGGACCTCAAGGTGATGGACGCAGCGGCGGTCTCGCTTTGCCGGGACAACGGTGTGCCGATCATCGTGCTGAACATTCAGGAGCCGTCGGCCGTGGTGTCGGCGATCCGGGGCGAGGACGTGGGCACGCTGGTCTCGTAGGGGCCCGCATCGTATCTTGCCCCCGTCTTTCGAGCGGGGTTGAACGGAGGAGACGATGCCGACAATCAAGGAAATGCGGGATCAGATGGACGCGGCCATCGATGCGATGCGGCGCGAGTTTTCGGGTGTTCGGACGGGGAAGGCCACCCCGACCCTGTTGGACACGGTGAAGGTGGAGGCCTACGGTTCGAAGATGCCGCTGAACCAGGTGGCGAACGTGAGCACGCCGGAAGCGCGGCTGATCGTGGTCCAGCCGTACGACAAGAGCGTGATCAACGACATCGAGAAGGCCATAATGGCGGCGGACCTGGGGCTGAACCCGTCGAACGACGGTACGCTGATCCGGGTTCCTATCCCGCCGCTTTCCGAGGAGCGGCGCAAGGAGATGGTCAAGCTGCTGCACAAGATGGCGGAGGAAGGCAGGATCAGTGTCCGCCACGCCCGGCAGGAAGCGAACAAGGCCATCAAGAAGCTGGAGCACGATCACGAGATCAGCGAGGATGAGGCTCGCCGTCAGCTGGACAAGGTCCAGGAGATCACGGACGAGTATATCGCGAAGATCGACGAGATGATGAAGAAGAAGGAAGCGGAGGTCATGGAGGTTTGAGCCTCCGGCTCCGTTCCTGCAGTCCTCCACAGATCATGCCCTCCCGAGCACTCGAGCAGATCGCGCTTCATGGTCGGGTCCCCCGGCACGTGGCCGTCATCATGGACGGGAACGGTCGCTGGGCCGAGGCCCGTGGACTGCCCCGCTACAAGGGCCACGCCGCCGGGATGGACGCGGTGCGCGAGGTCATCGAGGGCGCACTGGAGGCCGGGGTCCGTGTCCTGACGCTCTTCGCTTTCTCCCAGGAGAACTGGCAGCGGCCGGCCCGGGAGGTGAACGCCCTCATGCTGCTGCTGCAGCGGTACGTGAAGTCGGAGGCCGAGGAGCTCAGCGCGCAGGGGGTGGAGGTGAAAGTGTTCGGAAACCTGGACCGGCTGGTCGCGGGGCCGAGGAAGGCCGTGGATGAGATTCAGGCGATCACGCGGGGCGGCGACGGACTGTCGTTGAACCTCATGATCAGCTACGGCGGCCGGATGGAGATCGTACGGGCGGCCCGCTCGGTGGCGGAGGACGTGGCGGCGGGGCGTCTGGAGCCGGAGGCGGTGACGGAAGCGGAGCTCTCGGCGCGGATGTACACGGCAGAGTTCCCGGACCCGGACCTCCTGGTCCGTACCTCGGGCGAGGAGCGGATCAGCAACTTCATGCTCTGGCAGCTGGCGTACACGGAGCTCTACACCACGGCCACCCTCTGGCCGGACTTCACCCGGGAGCACCTTTACGAGGCGATCCGGGCGTACCAGCAGCGAGAGCGGCGGTTCGGCCGGGTCGAGGCCGTCGATGTCCATGGCTCGTAGCGAGCTGACAAACCGCTGGCTGGTGGCGCTGGTGGGGATCCCCACCGCCGTCGGACTGGCCTGGGTCGGCCGTTGGGGGCTCGGCCCCGTCCTGGCCCTCTTCTCCGCCGGTGCAGCGCTGGAGGTCTACCGTTTCGCGGCGCTGCAGGGCGTCATGGCGCTGCGGGTCCCGGGGGCCATCGCCGCGGCCGCGCTGGTCATGCTCGCCACCCTCTTCCCGACGGTGGCGCTGGCCGGCCCGGTGATCTGGACATTCATCATGGCCTTCCTTCTCCTCCTCCTGGCGCTGGCGGCGCTGGTGCGAGGCGTGGAAGGCCGACCGCTGCTGGTGGTGGCCGTCACCGCGGCCGGCGCGCTGGTGCCCGCCGGCGGGATGAGCTTCCTGGTCTTCATCCGCCACCTCCCGCTGGCAGCGCCTGCCGACGCCTTCGAGCTCTGGCCCACGGTGGCCGGCGTGGCGCTGGTGGCGTACCCGCTGATGGTGACGTGGTCGACGGACTCGGCCGCATTCTTCGGAGGGCGGCGCTGGGGCCGGCACAAGCTGGCGTCGCGGCTCAGCCCCGGGAAGACCAGGGAGGGCGGCGTGCTGGGGCTCGTGGGCGGGACCGCGGGTGGGGTGTTCATGGGGCTGGTGGTCTTCGACCTCTGGCTCGGGATGCCGATCTCGTGGCTCGCCGGCGGCGTCGGCGGGCTGCTGATCAGCGCCCTCTCGCAGCTCGGTGACCTCTCGGAGAGCGCGTGGAAGCGGGAAGCCGGCGTGAAGGACTCGGGGACCGTGTTCCCGGGCCACGGCGGGATCCTGGACCGGATGGACTCGCTGATCTTCACGCTCCCGGCCTCATACTGGTGGCTGGCGCTGGTCCTGCCGGGGGCGAGCCTGTGGTAGACCACCGTATCGGCGTCGCGGTCCTCGGGTCCACGGGGTCCATCGGCCGGAGCACGCTCGCGGTTCTGGCCCGGCACGAGGATCGGTTCCGGGTGGTGGCGCTGACGGCGCGGCAGGATGAGGAGCGGCTGGCCCGGCAGGTGGCGGCGTGGGCGCCGTCGCTGGTGGTGCTGACCGATGGCGCGGCCGGCGCCCCGGACGGGTGGGCCACGGGCGCCGACGGGCTCATTGACGCCGCCCGGCACCCGGACGCCGACATCGTGGTGAACGCTGTGGTGGGCTCGGCGGGGCTCGAGGCCACGCTGGCGGCGTTGGAGGCCGGGAAACGGCTGGCGCTTGCGAACAAGGAGAGTCTGGTGGCCGGCGGGCTGCTGGTGATGGACGCGCTCCGGCGCGGCGGCGGTGAGCTGATCCCGGTGGACAGCGAGCACAGCGCCATCCTCCAGTGCCTGCCCGGCGGCGAGCCGGAGGGCGTGCGACGCCTGATCCTGACGGCGTCGGGCGGTCCGTTCCGGGGGCTGTCGCAGTCTGAGCTTGCGGCGGTGACGCCCGGTGACGCGCTCCGGCATCCCACGTGGGACATGGGTGCGAAGATCACCATCGACAGCGCCACCCTGGCCAACAAGGCATTGGAGCTGATCGAGGCCCATTTCCTCTTCGGGCTCGACTACGACCAGCTGCAGGCGGTGGTCCACCCCCAGTCCATCATCCACTCGATGGTGGAGTTCGACGACGGGTCGGTCCTCAGCCAGATGGGGTTCCCCACCATGGAGCTGCCGATCCTCTACGCGCTGACCCACCCGCACCGGCTGGAGGACGGCGTGCCCACGTGGGACCCGGTGGAGGCGAGCCCGCTGACGTTCGAGCCCATCGACCATGACCGGTTCCCCACCTTCCGACTGGGCGTCCGCGCCGGGCGGGCCGGCGGAACGGCGCCGGCCGTGTATAACGCTGCGAACGAGGCCGCCGTTGCGGCGTTCCTGGACGAAGAACTGACTTTCGTAGAGATTCCGCGTGTCATAGAAGGGACGCTGGACGCGTGCGGGGTGGGCCCCGCGGACTCCCTGTCGGCCATTCAGGCCGCGGACGGAGAGGCGCGAGAAGTGGCCCGCACGCTGATCGAGGAGCTGCAGTGATCACCATCATCGCCACCATTATCATCCTGGGCGTGCTCATCTTCGTCCACGAGCTGGGGCACTTCGCCACGGCCAAATGGGTGGACATCGAGGTGCCGCGCTTCTCCATCGGGCTCGGGCCCAAGATGGTCGGGTTCACCCGGGGCGAGACCGAATACGTCATCGCGTGGCTGCCGCTGGGCGGGTACGTCCGGATGGCAGGGATGGACGACATGGAGGCGCTGGAGGGTGGCGAGCACGACGCGGCGGAGGCGGCGTCCAGTGGTCGGGACTTCGAGTCGAAATCGCTGCCGGCACGAGCCATGGTCATCTCCGCCGGCGTGATCATGAACTTCCTCTTCGCCTGGCTCCTCTTCTCCATCATCGGCCTGGGATGGGGTGTCCGCCAGGCTCCGGAGCCCGTGGTGGGCGACGTGCTGGAGCAGCTGCTGACGGCGGAGACCGTGGCGCTGGCCGGG
Organism: Longimicrobiales bacterium; assembly: GCA_046483065.1. Lineage (GTDB taxonomy): Bacteria > Gemmatimonadota > Gemmatimonadetes > Longimicrobiales > RSA9 > JAWVYT01. The sequence continues at coordinate 25,184 of JAWODW010000032.1, forward strand.
ATCCCACGGGGCGCGCGGATCACCGCCGTGAACGGCACGGAGGTGGGCGACTGGTCACAGGTGCAGCAGGCGCTGATGCGCGCCGGCGACTCGCTCCGCCTCGAGTTCGCCGATGCCGCGCCGGTGGCGGTGCCACTGCCGGAGAACGACAGCGCCCGGACCAATGTGGTGAGCGCAATGGAGCCCGCGGTGCACCGGCCGGCCCAGGCCTCCTCGGTGACGGCGGGCTCGGCGGCCCAGGGGGCCGGGCTCCAGGCCGGGGACCGGGTCGTGCGGGTGGCTGGTGACAGCATCACCGGCTGGCACGGCATGGTGGCGGCGGTGGAGGACCATCCGGGCGAGGCGCTGCCCGTGGTGGTGGAGCGGGACGGCGAGCTTGTGGAGCTCACGCTGACGCCGGAGCGCACGGAGGTAGCGGACGGTGCGCTGGTGGTGGGTCGGATCGGCGTTGCACCCACCATGCGGGTGATCGATGCCTTCCCCCGGGAGCGGATGGGGCCGGTGCGGGCCGTGGTCTACGGCGGTGAGGAGACCGTCCGGATCACGCGGATGATCCTGGGCTACCTGGGCGGGCTCTTCACCGGGACCGAATCGGCCCGGGACGTGGGCGGCCCGATCCTGATCTATCAGATCAGTGAGCAGGTCGTGCAGATCGGGTTCGATGCGTTCCTCAACTTCATGGCGCTGTTCTCCGTCAACCTGGCGATCCTGAACCTGCTGCCGATCCCGATTCTGGACGGTGGTCAGCTCATGTTCCTGGCCGTGGAAGGGATCCGGGGGAAGGCGCTCAGCATCGAGCAGCGGATGCGGCTCAGCCAGGTCGGGCTCGTGCTGGTGGTGGCCATCATGGTCTGGGCGCTGGCCAACGACGTGCTGAGGCTCTTCGGTCTCTAGGGTGCGCCGCGACGGCTTGCGCACGCTCCGCTGGGCTGGCGCCGGCGCCTGGCGGTGTCAGAACAGCTTCAGCTGGCCGGGTCGGTTCCGGGCCCGGAGCTTCTCGACCTCGATGGGTGCAGTGGGGTGGTCCTGGCCGGCGACCTCGAGGTGGCCCTCGTAGCCGTGCTTCTCGAGGGATCGGCCCACCACGTCGTAGGCGAGGGCGGGGTCGTTGCACGAGTCGCTGAGGTGGGCGAGGACCACGCCCGCAAGGTGGTCGTGGTGGAGCTCGGCGGCGAGCTCGGCCGACGCGTGGTTCGACAGGTGGCCGCGGCTCGACGCGATCCGCTGCTTCACGCTCCACGGGTAGGGGCCGTTCCAGAGGCGGGCGTGGTCGTGGTTGGCCTCCAGGACCAGGAGGTGGCTGCGGGCCAGCGCGGCACGGACGCTGGTGGTGGGGCGGCCCAGGTCGGTAGCCACGCCCAGCTTCGAGCCCGTCCGGATGTCGGTGAGCGTCACGGCCACGGGGTCCACGGCATCGTGGATGGTGAGGAACGGTTGGATCCGGAGCGGTCCCAGGTCGAAGGGGGTCGCGGAGTCGTATTCCAGCACCCGCTCCTTGCCCCTGAGCAGTGACGCGCACGCCGCACGGGTCCGGCGGGTGACGTGGAGCGGCGTGCCATGGCGACGGGCGTAGATGCCCATCCCCCGTGTGTGATCGCCGTGGTCGTGGGTGATGAGGATCCCCGTGATGGAGTCCGCATCCACGTCCACGGCGGCCATCCGCCGGGCCAGGTCCTTCCCGCTGAACCCGGCATCCACGAGGATGCGCTCCGCCCCCGCCTCCACGAGGATGGCGTTCCCGCGACTCCCACTGCCCAGCACGGTGACCCTCATGGGCCCCAAGGTCGGCGAGGTGCAGGACAACGTCAACCCGTTGGGCTCACCCCCGGGCGCGGCTCCAGGCGGTGGTGAGCAGCCGGCGCTGACGGTCGCTGAGCTCCACGTCGCGCCGGGCCATGACGGTGGCGGTGGTGTCGAGGAACCGGTCGAGGCCGTAGGCGGTGTCGGGATCGCCCCAGGAGAAGGGCGGCAGGTACTTGGGCGGCATTGCGGAGCCGCGCCCGTCGGTCCCGGTGGCAGCGAAGACGTTGGCGCCGGCCCCGACAAGGGTCCCGGTGTTGAGGAGGGTGCCGATAGCGGTCTTCACATGGTCGCCGAGGAAGCAGCCCACCTTGCGGCTGCCGGTATCGGCCTCGCCGTCGGGGGTCCAGACGCGGACGGTGCCGTAGTTGTTCTTGAGGTCGCTGTTGGTGGTCATGGCGCCGAGGTTGACCCACATCCCCAGGTAGGCGTGGCCGAGGAAGCCGTCGTGGGCCTTGTTGCTGTAGCCCAGGATCACTGTGGACTCGACCTCGCCGTGGACCTTGCAGACAGGCCCGATGGAGACGGCGGTGAAGGGGCCGCCCAGGAGCGTCGTCCCCGGCCCGATGTAGGCGGGGCCCGTCAGCCGGGTGAACGGCTCGATCACCACGTGATCGTCGAGGCGGATGGGGCCGCCGCGGGTGTCGAGCATCACGCCCGGCGCGATCTCCACGCCCTCGCCCACGGAGACGGGGCCGCTGCCGAGGTGGTGGACGTCGGGTGGGAGGGCGGCGTGGTCGGCGTCGGCCAGGTCCCGGGCCAGGCGATCGGCGTTTCCGGCCATGAGCTCCCAGACGTGCTCCAGGAGCCGGCCCTCGATCTCGTGGCGTGGCAGGTCGGGTGCAGCGGTGTCCGGGTCGAGGAAGAAGCCGGCATCCGGCGGCGGGGCGCCAGGCGCCAGGCGGCAGCCCACCACCCGGCCGTCAGCCACCAGGAGCGCCGGCGCGTGGGGCAGGGGGGCGGCCTCGGGCACGAACCGGGCGCTGAGGAGGACTATCCCATCGGCGGCGTCCCGGGAGGCGACGAACCGGGCTGGATCGACCACCCGTGGCGCCCAGGGCTCGTCGAAGTCGGCGAGGTCCGGGGCGGCGACGTGACCGACGCACGTCAGACCGAGGACGTGCTCGGCACGGGCCCGGAGGGTGGCCGTGCCGAAGAGGAGCTCGCCGGCGGGCCGGGTGGTGGTGAAGGGATTCCAGCGGCGGGCGACGGCGTCGTCGAAGAGGAGGAGCGGCGGGCTCATGATGGCGCGTTCCGGATCTCTGGGGGGAGCGTCTCAAGGAGGTTCTTGAGGTCGGCGGCCCGGTCGCGGGGCAGGACCATGGTGACGCCGTTGCGGCGGACCACCACGGTGCCGCGGACGCCGAAGACCACCACGGGCTCGTCGGTCTCGTTCCATACGACGCACCCGTCGGCGTCGTGGAGGTGGGCCCGCCCTTCGACCACGTTCCCGGCCTCGTCGCCGGCGCGGGTCCGGGCCACGGCGTCCCAGGTGCCGACGTCGTCCCACTCGAAGGTGGCGTCCATGACACCCACCCGGTCGCTGCGCTCGAGGAGGCCCCGGTCGATGGAGAGCTTGGGCGCTTTCTGGAAGTAGCCTTCCACGTCGCCGTTATCGAGGAGGGGGAGCAGCGCGGCCAGCTCGGGGGTCACCGCTCGGACCTCGTCGAGGAGTCGGGCTACGCGCCAGACGAAGATCCCGCTGTTCCAGAGGTAAGTGCCGGTCTCCAGGTAGCGGCGCGCCGTTTCGGCATCCGGCTTCTCGACGAAGGCGTCGACGGCGTACGCGCCGGCACGATCGGCGTCGGGACGGTCGGTCGGGGCGCTGATCTCGCCGCCGTCCGCGTCGAGGCGGGCGCCACGGCGGATGTAGCCGTAGCCGGTGTCCGGGCGGGTCGGGCGCACGCCCACGGTGAAGAGGCGGTCGTGCGCGTCGGCCGCGGCGGCGGCATCGGCGATGAGGGCGCGGAAGGCCGGCTCGGGACGGATCACGTGGTCGGCATGGAGCGAGACCATGACGGCGTCGGGCTCGTGCCGGGCGATAGTGTAAGCGGCCCACACCAGGACGGGCGCGGTGCCCCGCGCCCGCGGTTCCACCAGGAAATGCTCGGGCTCGAGGCCGTCGGCCGCCTGCTGTATGGGCCGCACCATTTCCTCGCCGGTGAGGATCCGAACCCGGTCCATGGGGAGGAGCGGGGTGATGCGGTCCACGGTGTCGGTGATGAGGGGCCGGTCGCTTGCCAGCGGCAGGATCTGCTTCGGCCGCGCGGGCGTGGAGACGGGCCAGAACCGGGACCCGACGCCCCCGGCGAGGATCACGGCCCAGGTGTGTTCAATCGAAGAGCTGGTTGATGCGTTCAAGGAGCCTTTTCGGGCTGAATGGCTTGGTCAGGAAATCAGTAGCGTCGTGTGCGGCCGCGCGCTCCCGGTCGGTCTGCTGGCCCTTGGCCGTGAGCATGATGACCGGTGTGTCCCGGCGGTGCGGCAGCTGCCGGAGCTCCTCGAGGACCTCGAGCCCGCTGGCGTGTGGCATCATGATGTCGAGGAGCACCAGGTCGAGGCGCTCGTCGCTGCGAAGCCGCTCGAGGGCTTCTCTCCCGTCGTGCACGATCTCCACCCGGTACGGCCCTTCCTCGAGCTTCATCCGGATGATGCGGCCGATGTACGGCTCGTCATCGGCCACCAGCACAATGCGATCGGTAGCGGTGGTGGTCATCCCCGTCCCCGGTTCGGGCCCGGTACGGGACCCTGGCGGGCGCCCGCGTGTATGGAGGCGCAGTATGAATCTCGCGGCGTGGCATGTCAACCCGAAAACCCGCATCATACCTTGACATAGGCCCGATCCGCGGCTTACCCTGGCGCACCTATGAAACGACGTTTTTCGACCATCGCCGGGCCCGTCCTCGGCCTGCTCGTCCTCGCGGTCACGCTGCCTCTGGGCACGGCGTGCGAGGGCTTCGAGTTCCAGTGGACGGCCATCGAAGACACGGTCACGCTGTACTCACTGGCCCGTACGGAGTACACGGACCAGCCGGCGGCGTTCGACTTCTACAACCGGATAAAGGTGGTGGTGGAACAGCCCATCGCCGGCGATCCGACGATCTTCGACGTGGTACTGTCGGAGCAGGACGGCGCGATGGTCCTGCTCCCGGCGGGCGTCTTCGCCACGTTCAGGATCGATCCCGGGATCGCCGTGGACTCGTCGGGCACATCGTTCCACGACCTGGCCGTGGCACCCCGTGACGGCTACGTGACCGACGCACCGGTGCCGGTGCGGACCGACGTGGTCTACGCCGTCCGGACCCGTCGAGATGGGAGCGGGTGCAGCCGGTACGGCAAGTTCGAGATCCTGGAGGCGGACCCACAGGGCGTGATCACGTTCCGCCAGATCCGGAACAACCTGTGTAACGACCGCGAGCTTATCCCGTCCGAAGACGAGTAGCGTGCTCGACATCAAGCGGATCCGGGAACAGCCGGACGAGATCCGGGAGCGCCTTGCCGTGCGTGGCGACTCGGGGCTGGACGACGCGGTGGACCGGGCGCTCGAGCTGGACGAGACGCGACGCGGGCTGGTGTCCGAGGTGGACGACATGCGGGCCCGTCGCAACGAGGTCAGCCCGCGGGTCGGCGAGCTGAAGCGGGCGGGGAAGGACGAGGAGGCGCAGGCCGTCATCGAGGAGATGCGGGAGCTGGGCGACGCGCTGGTGGCGAGGGAGGAAGAGCTGGCGGCGGTGGAGGCCGAGCTCGAGGGGCTCCTCATGGAGCTGCCGAACACGCCGGCGCCGGACGTGCCGGCGGGGGGCGAGGACGCGAACGTGGTGCTCCGTGAGTGGGGCGAGGAGCCGGAGCCGTTCGAGCGCCGGCCCCACTGGGAGATCGGCGAGGCGCTGGGGATCCTGGACCTGCCCCGTGGCGCCAAGATCTCCGGCACCGGGTTCCCCGTCTACAAGGGTGAGGGCGCGCGGATGGAGCGCGGGCTCATCAACTTCATGGTGGACCTCCACACCGGTGAGCACGGCTACACCGAGATCTGGCCCCCGCTCCTGGTGAACCGGGATGCCGCCCGAGGGACGGGCCACCTGCCGAAGTTCGGCGAGGACATGTATTACGCGGAGGAGGACGACCTCTTCCTGGTGCCCACGGCCGAGCTGCCGCTGACGAACATGCACGCCGGCGAGATCCTGGACACCGACGACGTGCCGATCCGGTACGCGGCGTACTCGCCGTGCTTCCGGCGGGAGGCCGGCGCCCACGGCAAGGACACCCGGGGGCTGCTGCGGCTGCACCAGTTCGACAAGGTCGAGATGATGCGGTTCGAGCGCCCGGAACACAGTGACGCCGCGCTGGAGGAGCTCACCGGCCACGCCGAAGCGGTGCTCCAGGCGCTGGGGCTCCGCTACCGGGTCCTGCTCCTGGCCGGGGGCGATCTGGGCTTCGGAAACGCCAAGACCTACGACCTGGAGGCGTGGGCGCCGGCGGTGGACCGCTGGCTCGAGGTCTCCAGCTGCTCCACCTACACCGACTACCAGGCCCGACGCGCCGATATCCGGTTCCGGCCGGCGCCGGGCGAGAAGCCCGCGTACGTCCACACGCTGAACGGGTCGGGGCTCGGCGTGGCCCGGACCATGGTGGCGATCCTGGAGCACTACCAGCAGCCGGACGGCAGCATCCAGGTACCGGAGGTCCTGAGGGAGTACGTCGGCACCGACCGGATCACGTGAGGGCCCATGAGCGCCCGTCACTGGCCGGTCGCCCTCGCTCTCCTCGCCATCGTCGTCCTGGGCTCATATCTGCTCTACACGGAACAGCTGGTGCGGGAGTTCCGGGCCGAGGCCGAAGTCCACAAACGGATGTACGCACTGGTACAGCAGGGACTGCTGTCCACGGAGCCCGGCGGCGAGCTGGAAGCGCTCATCGACCTCCAGTACGAACTGACGCAGCTGGAGATCCCGCTGGTGGCGCTGAACACCGAGGGCGTGCCCTATGCTGCGGCGAACCTGCCGTTCGAGGCGGACCTGACGGACCCTGCCGACCGGGACCGGGTGCTCGAATACGTGGCGGAGCTGGACGCGCGGAACGATCCGGTGGAAACGGCCCGGGGCTCCGTCCACTTCGGTTCGCCGCCCATCATCCGTCGGCTGCGGTGGGCGGCGATCCTCCAGATGGCGGGCGCGCTGCTCCTGATTTTCGTGGGCTACGTGGTAATCCGGGGCGCGCTGCGTGCGGAGCGGGAGCGGATGTGGAGCGCCATGGCCCGGGAGCTGGCCCATCAGATGGGCACGCCGCTGTCGTCGCTGAAGGGCTGGCAGGAGGTGCTGCGGCTGCCGGCGGAGGATCGCGCCCAGATGGTCTCCGACGCCCGCTTGGCCCGGGAGGTGGGTGCCGACCTGGACCGGCTGGAGCGGGTCTCGCGGCGGTTCGAGCTGATCGGGAAGCCGCCGGCGCTTTCGGCGGTGAAGCCCGAAGCGGTGGTGGGCGAGCTGGAGCAGTACGTAATCCCGCGGCTGCCGAAGGGCGGTGGCAAGGTGCGGCTCCGGATCCGGGTCTCGCCGGACCTGCCGGCCATCGAGGCGAACCAGCTGCTGCTGCTGTGGGCGCTGGAGAACTGCGTGAAGAACTCGCTGGACGCCCTGGCGGGCCGGGGCGGTTGGATCCGGCTGGCGGCGTTCCACCAGGACGGCGGCGTGGGGTTCCTCATCGCGGACAACGGTCCGGGCGTGGACCCGGAGGTCCGGGACCGGCTCTTCGAGCCCGGCGTGACCACGAAGCCCGGCGGGTGGGGCGTGGGGCTGTCGCTGGCCCGACGGATCGTGGAGGACGTGCACGGCGGGAAGATCCGGGTGCTGCCCCGATCGGCTGGCGGCACGCGGTTCGAGATCCGGATCCCCGAGTCGCCGGGGCGGCGTCGGTTCCCGGTCCGGCGGGAAGCGACAGCTGCGAGCTGAGGTCAGAGGTCAGAGATCAGAGCGGGGTGAGGGTGAACTGGTGAGGGTGGAGGCATGAGCGACTGGCTGGACCGGTTGAACCCGGAGCAGCGGGCGGCGGTGGAGCACTTCGAGGGGCCGCTCCTGGTGCTGGCGGGCGCGGGCTCGGGGAAGACCCGGGTGCTCACCACCCGCATCGCGTACCTGATCCACGAGTACGGCGTGGACCCGGGCGCCATCCTGTCCGTGACGTTCACGAACAAGGCGGCGGGCGAGATGCGGGAGCGGGTCCGGCAGCTGCTGGGCCGTGAGCCCGGCGGGATGTGGATCGGCACGTTCCACTCCATTGGCGCGCGGCTGCTGCGGAAGCACGCGTCGTGGCTGGGCTGGAGCTCGAATTTCACCATCTTCGACGCCGACGCGAGCCTCTCCGAGATCAAGGCCACCATGGGGCGGCTCCACATCAGCACGAAGACGTGGCACCCGAAGGCCGTCCGGGCGGCCATCAGCGACGCGAAGAGCCAGCTCATCGACCCGGCGGAGTACGCGTCGCTGGCGTCGGACAAGCTGTCCCGGGTGGTGGCCGACCTCTACCCGGCGTACCAGAAGAGCCTGAAGGAGCAGAACGCCTTCGACTTCGATGACCTGCTCATGAAGCCGGTGGAGCTCTTCCGGGACAACGTCCGGCTCCTGGACCGCTACCGGGACCGGTTCCAGTTCGTGCTGGTGGACGAGTACCAGGACACGAATCACGCGCAGTACCGGATGATGGAGCTCATTGCCGACGAGCCGGGGCAGCCGTTCGGGGGCACAGAGGGCACAGAGGGCACAGAGGGCCACGGAGACACGGGGACGGCCCGCGGGCCGAACCTCATGGTGGTGGGGGACGACGACCAGTCGATCTACGGGTGGCGGGGTGCGGACGTACGGAACATCCTGGAGTTCGAGGCCCACTTCCCGGGCACGCGACTGATCCGGCTGGAGCGGAACTACCGGTCCACGCAGCGGATTCTGGACGCGGCCAACGCGGTCATCGCCGAGAACGTGCGCCGGAAGGGAAAGACGCTGCACACGGACGCGGAGGCAGGCGACGTTCTCACGGTGGTGGAGACCGCCGACGAGCGGGACGAGGCCGAGTGGATCGCCAGCGAGCTCGAGCTGCGGATGGGCACGGAGGACCTGACGCCCCGGGACTTCGTCGTCCTCTACCGCACCAACGCCCAGTCCCGTGAGCTGGAGCGGGCGCTGGTGGAGCGGAGCATCCCGTACCGGATCGTGGGCGGCACCCGGTTCTACGAGCGCCGGGAGATCATGGACGTGTTGGGCTATCTCCGGCTCATTTCGAACGCCCGGGACGGCCAGGCCTTCGACCGGGTAGTGAACTACCCCCGCCGGGGTGTGGGCACCGTGAATCAGGACCGGATCCGGGAGTTCGCCGCCAGCCGGGGGATCCCCTACCTCGACGCGGCCCGGCAGGCCAAGGAGATCGACGTCCTCACGCCGTCGGCGGCCACGAGTCTGGCCCGGTTCGCCGCCAGCATCGACGGGTTTCGGGAGCGGGCCGAGGAGATGGGGGCCGGCGAGCTGACGGAGCAGATCGTCACCGACATGGGTATCTTCGCCGCACTGGCCGACGAGGGTCCCGAGGGCGAGGACCGGGCGGAGAACGTCCGTGAGCTCATCGCCGGCGCGTACGAGTTCGACGAGCGGCTGCCCACGCTCCGGGAGGTGGAGGACCTGCCGGAGGGCGCCACCGCGCTGGACCTCTTCCTCCAGGAGGTCTCCCTCATCACCGACGTAGACCGCCACGACCCCGCCGCCAACGCCATCACCCTCATGACACTCCACACGGCCAAGGGGCTCGAGTTCCCCGTGGTCATCATCGCCGGCCTGGAGGACGGCCTTTTCCCCCTGGCCCGGGCGTACGACGAGCCCGGCGAGCTGGAGGAGGAGCGCCGCCTCTTCTACGTGGGCATCACCCGGGCCCAGCGGAAGGTCTACATGACCCACGCCCAGAGCCGTCGGCGGATGGGCGAGCGGAAGGCGTGCGTGCCGTCGAGCTTCCTCAAGCCGCTCCCCGACGCGCTGGTGGAGGAGCGGACCACGCCACAGGTGGAGCGCCAGCAGCGGGCGTACGACAGCTGGCAGACGCGTCGCTCGTCCCGGGGTCGGGGCTCCCGGCGGGACAGCGGATCGGGAACCACTTCGGGCAGCGGCCGCGGCGGCCGGGACACCGACGCGTTCGGCAATCCGGCGGGCGACTACGTCATCGATTACAGCGACAACCAGGACGCGCCCCGGTTCATCAAGGGCGAGGTGGTGGTGCACCCCCAGTTCGGACGGGGTACCATCAAGGAGTTGAGCGGCTTCGGCCGTGATCTCAAGGCGGTCATCGACTTCGAGGAGATCGGTCGGAAGAAGGTGGTGGTCCGCTACGCCAACCTCCAGAAGGACTGGTAGCCCATGGGCGTCTCCCCCGACGACGTTCGCAGAATCGCAGCCCTCGCCGCGCTCCGGCTCGACGACGACGAGGCGGACCGTCTCACCCGGGACCTGAACGACATCCTGGGCCACTTCGAGGTCCTGCGCGATGCGGACACTGGGGGGCACGGAGGCACGGGGGGGCACGGAGAGACAGAGGGGCACGGAGGCACAGAGGGGGCGTCGCTCCGACCGGACGAGCCGGGAGCGGACCCTCTGGCCCGGGGCGCCGGTGATGGGGCGCCCGACTTCCGGGACGGGCTCTTCACGGTGCCGCGGCTGGCCTCCCACGCGGGGGAGGAGGACGGGCCCGGGGCCGCCGGTACGCCTCCACCGGCCGGGGGCAGCGCGGACGACAAGGCGCCATGAGCCAGGGCGGCGCCGAGGGCGCGGGGTCGGGCGCGACCCCGGGCGCGACCCCGGGCGGGGCCGGCGTCCGGGCGCTGGCGGCTGAGCTCCTGGCCGGGCATCGGACGGCGGCGGACGTGGCGGCGGCTGTGTCGGCGGCCATCGCGGAACGGGATGTGGGCGACGCTCCCACCGCCGGCCTCCACGCGTTCCTGGCCCACGACGCCGCGCTGCTCACCGCCCGGGCGCAGGAGGCGGACGCGGCGCTGGATCGGGCCCGGGAGGCGGGGACGCAGGGGGGTCGCCTGGCCGGGGTGCCCGTGGCCATCAAGGACAACCTCACCACGCTGGACCACCCCACTACCTGCGGGTCGCGGATCCTGGAGGGGTGGCGCGCGCCGTACGAGGCCACGGCGGTGCGGCGGCTCCGATCGGCGGGGGCGCTCCTCGCCGGGAAGACGAACCTGGACGAGTTCGCCATGGGATCGAGCACGGAACGCTCGGCGTACGGGCCCACCCGGAACCCGGTGGACCCGACACGGGTGCCCGGGGGCAGCTCGGGCGGCTCGGCGGCCGCGGTGGCGGCGGGGCTGGTTCCGGCGGCGCTGGGCAGCGATACGGGCGGGAGCGTGCGGCAACCGGCGGCGTTCTGCGGCGTGGTGGGGCTCCGGCCCACGTACGGCGCCGTGAGCCGGTACGGGCTGGTGGCGTTCGCGAGCTCGCTGGACCAGGTGGGTACGCTGGGCCGGACGGTGGGGGACGCGGCGCTTCTCCTGGAGGTCATCGCCGGCTATGACCCACTGGACTCCACCAGCGCGCAGCGGCCGCCACCGGTGCTGCTGCCGGAGCTGGACCGGGATGTCGACGGACTCGTGGTGGGGCTGCCGGCCGAGTATCTGGCCGACCCACAGGACGCGTCGGCCCGGGCGCAGGTGGAGGCGGCCGCCGGGGCGCTGGAGGCCGCGGGCGCCGAAGTGCGGGAGATCACGCTGCCCCACACGGAGCTGGCGCTGCCCACGTACTACATCATCGCGCCGGCGGAGGCGTCCTCCAACCTGGCGCGGTTCGATGGGGTGAGGTACGGCCACAGAGAAACGGAGGGGCACAGAGGCACAGAGGGGCACAGAGGCACAGAGGCGGGCGCCGACCGGCTTCGGGGCATGTACGGCGCGACCCGCTCGTCGGGGTTCGGGGCGGAGGTGAAGCGGCGGATCGTGCTGGGGACGTTCGCGCTCTCGGAGGGGTACCACGACGAGTACTACGGGCGGGCGCAGCGGGTGCGACGGCTCGTGGCCCGGGACTTCCAGGAGACATTCGATGCCGGCGTCGACGTGATCTTCACTCCCACCACGCCCACGCCCGCCTTCCGGCTCGGAGAGAAGACCGACGACCCGTACGCCATGTACCGCTCCGACGTCTATACAGCGCCGTCGAGCCTGGCGGGGCTCCCGGCCATCTCCGTCCCTATCGGCGCCGTCGATGGGCTGCCGGTGGGCGGCCAGCTCATCGCCGACCGCTGGGGCGAGGCGGTCATGGTGCGGGCGGCCGCGGCGCTGGAGCGGCTCGGGCCGGGGGGCGGTCATGGGTGACCGGCGGCCCCCGGATCTCGGCGAGCTCGACGTGGTCATCGGGCTCGAGGTCCACGTGCAGCTGGATACGGCCACCAAGATGTTCTGTGCGTGCCAGGCCACGTACGGCGCGGCGCCCAATACGCACGTCTGCCCGGTCTGCCTCGCGCTGCCCGGCGCGCTGCCGGTGGTCAACGGGCGGGCGGTGGAGCTGGCCATCAGGGCGGCGCTGGCGTTGGGGTGTGAGGTCCACGAGCGGAGCACGTTTGCGCGGAAGAACTACTTCTATCCGGACCTGCCGAAGGGATACCAGATCACGCAGTACGCGGAGCCTCTCGCCACCGGGGGGCGGATCGATTTGAATTTGGATTCGGATTTCAATTCGGCATTGGATGCCGGGTGGAGGGCTGGTTCGCGGCGGGATTCGACCCTCAATTCAAATACAGATACGAATACAGATTCAAATGAGCGGCCCGCGGCGGTCCGGGTCCGGCGGGTCCATCTGGAGGAGGACGCGGGGAAGTCACTGCACGGACGGGTGCCGGGGCGGACAGCCATCGACCTGAACCGGGCGGGCGTCCCACTTATCGAGATCGTGACGGAGCCGGATCTCCGCAGCCCGCCGGCGGCCCGGGCGTTCCTCGTCGGATTGAAGCGTACGCTGGAATACCTGGGGGTGAGCGACTGCGACATGGAGAAGGGCAGCCTCCGGGTGGACGCCAACGTCTCGGTGCGGCCCGTGGGCTCGGCCGGGCTGGGGTCGAAGACGGAGGTGAAGAACCTGAACTCGTTCAGCGCCGTGGAGCGGGCGCTGGGCTACGAGGCGGCGCGTCAGGCCCGGGTGCTGGCCGGGGGCGACGCCGTGGTCCACGAGACGCGCCTCTGGGACGCCGAGGCCCGTGTGGCCCGGCCGATGCGGAGCAAGGAGGCGGCGCGGGACTATCGGTATTTCCCGGAGCCCGACCTGCCGCCGCTGGTGCTGAACGCCGACCGGGTCAATCAGATCCGGACCCGGCTGCCGGAGCTGCCCCACGAGCGCGAGGTCCGGTTCGTCGAGGCGTACGACCTGCCGGAATACGACGCCGGCGTCCTCACGGCCTCCCGGGCGGTGGCCGACTACTTCGAGGCACTGGCCGACGCGGCCGGCGACCCGAAGGCCGCCAGCAACCGGGTCATGACCGTTGTCATGGCGTGGATGAACGAGACGGGGCAGGGGATCGACGGGTTCCCCATCTCGCCGGCGCGGCTGGGCGAGCTGATCCGGCTGACCGCCGATGACACCCTCTCCAGCACCGCCGCGAAGGACGTCTTCGACCGGATGCTCGACGACGATCGGTCGGCGGCCGAGATCGTAGCGGCCGAAGGGCTCGCACAGGTCAGCGATCCGTCGAAGCTCGAGGGCTGGGTCGACGAAGCGCTGGCCGAGCACCCGGATGAAGCCGAGCGGCTCCGGAGCGGTGAGGACAGGCTGATCGGCTTTTTCGTCGGCGCCGTCATGCGGGCGTCGCGAGGGAAGGCCGACCCGGAGCGGGTCCAGATGCTGCTTCGGAACCGGACGGGCTAACCGGGGCCGGTGCCAGCGCTCCGTCGCCGCCCCGCCGGGCGCCTCCTCCCGCTGACACTGCACCCCCGTGCGTCGCGGGCTCGCGGTCCCCATTGTATCCCCACGGCGTGGTCCCGCTTCATCGACACGAAGGCGACAATGAGAGAGCTATTGCAGGAGTTGGAGGACCGGTGGCAGCAGGTCTCCCAATACGACGATATCGAGGCCTCCCTCTGGACACCGGGAGACCCTGTAGCGGACAAGTGTCCCTCCGGGTGCCGCCTGGTGGATACGGGGTGGAGAGCCATGGTCGAGGACGAGGAGGGGGTGGACGGGTTCCGACGCGCGGTCTTCTGCCGTGACCACGGCTACGCCCGGATCTACGTGATTGACGGCGCCACGGCCCGGGAGCACGGGTGGGAGCCGCTACCCGTGGCCTGAACGACACCGTCGTGTGGGTCGGGCACGACCGGCACGGGTGGGAGTTGGTAGCCATGTACCCGGGACGTTCCCGGAGATAGTGAGGGTCAACGCTCCATGAGATTCACGGCTCGGCTGGCGCGATACCGCTGGATGTGCTGGCGGCGACGTTGATGGTGCCCGCGGCGGTGGCGGCACAGGCAGGCACCGGGGCCGGTGCGGCCCCACTCGCGTGGCTGTCCGCGGCGGGGTTGGCGTCTTTCCGGGGCGCCGAGTTCGTGGGCGCGAGCATCCTGGTGGCGCCGGGGGCGGGCGCACTCTTCCCGGCGGACGCCGAGTTGGACATCGGGGGCATCGTCCGGTTCCGGAGGCTGGCCAGCGCGTACGGCGATGCCCGCCTCATGGTGCTCTGCCACGTCGGCGGGACCGGGGCACTGGCGTCGTAATGGCGCAGATAGCATCCGGGCGCCGGGTCCTCCTCGACGACGACGGGCTGTCCCGACTCCGGTTCCCGCCGCCGACCTCGGAGGTGGTGATCGCCGTCCATCCCGGGGCGCTGAACGCCCCGGAGAACCGGTTGACGCTGGCCGCTGCCCTGGACGACGACGATGTGCCGGTGTGGGTGGGCGCCATCGACGAGCGGATGGTCCTGGGCGCACTGGGCAGCACCGCCTCGCCCCGGCCGGCCATCGCACGGTGCCTGTTCCGGGGCGCACGGAGCTGGTCGGTGGTGTGGCCCGGTCCGCTACTGGGCCACGGCGCGCCCGCCCCCTATGGTACGCTCTACGACGGCGACCGCCCGTGGGTGGTCCTGGGCGAGCTGCCCGCGGGCTCGCTGCTGGCGGCGCCGCTCAATGACGCCCGGGGCAACCCCAAGTGGTACGCCCCCCGGATCGAGGCCGCGGACCTCGTGGGCGCCGCCGGGAAGGATGGACAGCTCGAGATGGCGCACCTGTGGTCGCTGCCCGAGGACCTGCCCGCAGTGGGCCGGGTCGAGGAGTGCGCCTGGACCGGGCTCCGGACCAGTGTGGAAGGGTACTACGCATAGGTCGGGTCGCGCCGTCGTCGTATCGCTGCACGGGAGCTGGCACCCCGCACTCGGCCGCGCCGGCGAGGACGTGGTTCACGGGGCTTGTCGCCGCGGAAGCCCCGCACCCTCGGCCGGAAAGGGGAGCTCCGATCCCGTGACCGGTGGGTCCCCGGGACAGAAAACCGGCGGCTGGTACGTCATACGGCCGCCACCCACCTGAATCGGGAGTGAACTCGGCCGTATGCGACTCGATATCCCGACCCTCGCCACGGTGCCCCTGGCCGCGCTGCTTGCCGTCGGGGGATGGGGGCGCGCCGTTCTGCGGGGAGGAGTAGCTGCTGACGTACGAACTCGGGTTGACCTTCGTGCCCGGGCGTGATCGGTAGCGGTGCCGACCCCGTGATGTTCAGAGACCGGTTCCGCTGCGCTGGTCCCAGTGGCCGAGGTCGTCGTCTGGCATGGGGAAGTAGTCGTCGGCCATGCTGCGCATGCGGTCATAGTCGTCGGCGTGGCCCTCCTTGAGCGCCATCCGTCGGATCTTCTTGGAGAGGTGGAGGTTGAAGTCGCCGATGGGGTCGCGTGCGGCGGCGATGGACGCGCGGCGTCGGAGGAGGTAGTCCACCATGGAGTCGAAGGCCTGGGCGAGGTGCTCTTCGGCATCGCGGTCTTTCAGGTCCCACCGGGAGCGGTCGAGCATGCGGCCAAAGACGTTCTGCCACCGGTCGTTGTCCTGGAACCGGACCATACCGCGGAAGATGCGGCGGTTGGTCTCGAAGCTGAACAGCGTGCCACTGAGGACGGTGTCAAAGAGGTTGTCGGCCTCGCCATGGTCGTAGTCCATGACCACCTCGCGGGCCCGACCGGTATACCCCTCGCCGAGCTCCACGTCGAGCCGGTGCTCCCAGTAGGAGTGGCCCAGGCTCTTGGTGGAGCGGGTGAGCATGAGCTGGCGGGGCACGAAGAAGTTGTGGGCCACGGTGTCGGCGGCCAGGTGGCAGAGGTAGCCGTAGCCGGCGGCCCGCAGCCGGTCGTTGCGAGCGCCGTCCAGGATCTCCTCGCCCACGTGCCAGTAGTGCGAGTGTCGGCCGGCGGGGACGTACTTCTTGCCGAAGGAGATGTCGGCGGCCACGGAGCCGTAGAGGAAGCTCAGAGGGTAGGCCCGGAGCAGGTCGGCGATGGCGGCCGGGAGCAGGTAGAGGGAGCTCAGGAGCTGCTCGCCCAGGAATACGTGTGCAGCGGGCCCGAATGCCAGGAGGCGATCCGGCGTGATGAGGAGGAGGCCCACGGCGGCCAGGAGGACGCCGAGGCCCTTCGAGCGCAGGGGCTTCCGGAGCAAGGGCTTCAAGTCAGCGTCAACTGCGGATCTTCTTCGCGCTCTTCTTGATGGACTTCTGTGCGCTGTCGAGCTGATCGGCGACAGTGTCGGCGATCTCGCCCCGGGCGTCGGCCACCATCCTGGCCACCTCGTCGCGCATATCGGCGATGACGGCCCGGCTCGCGGCCACCATCTCGTCGCCCCAGTCGGCGGCAGCGGATGCCTGGTCGCCCATCTGCTTCTTGGCCGACGCGGTGCCCTTCTCCATCTTCTTCCGGTACGGCTTGATCTGTTTCATGATCCGCTCGCGCCGGGTGGGCGGCTTCGGAGCGAACAGGAGTGCCGCACCGACTCCCACCAGGAGGCCCACCGCGAACGCCGAGGCGTATTCCGTCGTCTGATCCGTATCCATGGTCCGTCTTCCGTTTCGAGTCGATTCGATCCGCCCGCCAGTGAAGGGCGGGCGCCGGGCACTCTTCTACTGTTGCAACGGTCGGGCCGCCGGATCCTGGCAACCCGGCAGCTAGCCCGTCTCGTCCGCCAGCACGGCCTCGTCCCGCGGGGTGATCTCGCCGGCACGGCGGAGCAGGTCACGGGTGAGGAACGGCCCGATGAGCTCGCTGGCGGCCACGGCCACCACGATGGTGGCGAAGGCCGTGCGCATGGCGGTGCCGCCCGATCCCGCGATGGCCCCGTACGTTAACGCCGCGCTCAAAGCCATGGCCAGGGAGATGCCGCCCTGGGGGATGAGCCCCATGCCCACGTTGCCCGGGAGCCCGACCTCGAGGGGCACCATGTGACGGGCGGCGAGTCCGCCGCCCGCCTTGCCCACCGCCCGGAGCACGAGATAGCCGGCGGCCAGGGGGACCGCGACCCACGTGCCGGCGCCCAGGAGCGCGCCGGCCAGGATCAGGACCACCACGTAGATGGGCTGCTCCCACCCCTGGAGGATGGAATAGACGCGCTTCCGGGACGGCGAGAGGTTGGCGATCACGGCACCGGTCACCATGCAGACGAAGAGGGGCGAGATGCCCATGTAGAGAGCTGTACCGGCCTCGAAGACGGCCAGGCCCAGGAGGAAGAGGGTGAGCTCGTCGCGCTCCGGCTTCGGTCGGGTCAGCCAGAGGAAGAGGATGCCGAAGATGATCCCGGTGGCGGTGGCGATGGTGAGCCAGAGCCACCAGCTGGTGCCGGTGAGGATTGCCGTGTCTGGATGGTAGACGGCGTAGACCACCTGGAGCGCGATGATCCCCACGAGGGCGTCGAGGCTGGCCGTGTAGAAGAGGAGCCGGGTTAGGCGGCCCTGGACCTGGAAGGTGCGGCTGATGAGTGCCACGCCCGCCGGCGTGGAGACGGCGGCGGTGGCGGCGGTGCCGTAAATGAGCACGTGGAACTCGGGGCGCAGTGCGCCGGCCAGCTGGAACGCCAGGATTCCGATCCCGGCGAACGCGACGAAGGTCAGCCCGGCCTGCACGAGGGTGAAGAGGAGCCAGGAAAGGGGGAACTGGGCGAGCTGGCTGCGGTCGAGCTGGAGCCCGAAGAGGAGCCCGATCCATCCGAGGCCCAGGGCGAAGAGCGCCTCGAGCTGGCCGATGACCTGGAGGGTGAGGAGCCCGAGGACGGGGCCCATGAGCAGGCCGATGAGGAGGAAATGGGAGCCAGTGGCCAGAAGCAGCCGTGGACCCAGCGGCGCCCGTTCGGGATCGAATGCCACCCGAGCGCCCAAGAGTCCCAGGAGGGCGAGGATCAGGACCCCGACGAGGGGGCTGAGCCCGTCCAGCATGGGCTAGAGGTCTCCGGCGCCCAGCTCCGGCGCGAGGCCCGTGATGCGGCTCACCGGGATAGTGAAGACGATCCCCGTGGCCGGGTTGTCCATGTCGCCGCAGATCTCCTGCAGGAGCGCAATGGCGCCCTCCACCTTCTCGTCGCTGTCAATGACGCTGAAGATGGTCTGGTTCTGGGGCCGGGCCCGCGAGATCAGCGTCTGGAGCCCGGCGAAGATGGGGATATCGTGGCTCAGGACGTGACCCATGCCCTCGCTATCGATGACGGTGGCGCCGGTGATCCCGAGCTCGAGGAACCCGGAGAGGATGTCATCCAGGCGGTCTTCCTGGTTGATGACGGCGACGAGTAGCTCCATACGGTCCTTCAGACGTGGAGCGCGTCTTCGCGCTCGATCTCTTCGATGACGGCGGCGGGGGAGTCGGCAGCGACCAGGGCTTCCACGAAGTCGCGGCTGCGGACGAGCCGAACGATGCGGGCCAGGAGCTTGATGTGGGTCCCGGCCTCGTCCATGGGTGAGAGGAGCATGAAGAAGAGGCGCTCCGGCACGTCGTCCCGGTCGTCGGGCCCGAAGTACACGCCGTCGGGTGCGATCGCCACCACCACGTGGGCCCGGTCGAGCCCGGCAATGGTGGCGTGGGGCAGGGCCACGCCGTTGCCGAGTGCGGTGGTATGGCTGGATTCCCGTGCGAGGACGGCCTGCCGGATAACGTCGACGTCATCGATCTTGCCGGCCTCGTGCAACCGCTGGACCATGACGCCGATGGCGTCGTCGATCCCGTCGGCGTTCAGGTCGACGAGGACCAGGTCGGGCTCCAGATAATTGCTCAGGCGCATAATCATTCTGTGGGGGCGGAGATTCCGGCGAGAAGCTAGAGGCCGACGGTGCGGCCCGTCAAGCCGGGGGGGCGGCGTTTGACGCTCCTTCGCCGGGTCGGGTATCTTCCTGCCTCTACGGCATCGGATCCGTCGGCTCCGGCCGGTCTCTACGCATCGAACCCGCAGATCATGGCTAAATTCGTGGTGGAAGGGGGGGTGCCCCTCGAGGGGCGGATCCGTCCGGCAGGGAACAAGAACGCGGCGCTGCCCATCATCGCCGCCACGCTCCTCACCGACGAGCCGGTGACGCTGGAGAACGTGCCGCACATCCGGGACGTTCGCACGCTCCTGGAGCTTATGACGCAGCTCGGGTGCAGCGTCGAATGGACGGCGCCGAACACGGTCCGGATCCACGCGGCGTCCATTGCCGAGCCCGAGCTGGACCGGGAGCTGGCCACCCGGATCCGGGCGTCGATCCTGCTGGCGGGGCCGATGCTTGCCCGGCTGGGACGGATGGTACTGCCGCCACCCGGCGGCGATGTCATCGGCCGGCGGCGGGTGGACACCCATTTCCTGGCGCTCCGGCAGATGGGCGCGAGGGTGGAGACCCGGGGCGGCTATCACCTGGAGGCCGACAGGCTCCGCGGCGCCGACGTGTTCCTGGACGAGCCGAGCGTGACTGCCACCGAGAACGCCATTATGGCCGCCGCGCTGGCCGCGGGGACCACGCGGCTTCGGAACGCGGCCTCCGAGCCGCACGTTCAGGACCTCTGCCACATGATCAACGCGCTGGGTGGGAAGGTGGCGGGGGTCGGGACCCATGTGCTGGAGATCGAGGGCGTGGACCGACTCAGCGGCGGCACGTTCAGGATCGGCAGCGACCATATCGAGGTGGGCTCGTTCATCGGGCTGGCCGCCGTGACCCGGGGCGAGATCGTCATCGAGGACGCCGCCATCGAACACCTGGACTCCACCCTCCTGGCGTTCCGCCGGCTCGGCGTGCAGTGCGAGATCGAGGGCGCCGACCTGCGGGTGCCCGGCAGCCAGGAGATGGTGGTCCAGATGGACCTGGGTGGGCACGTGCCGAAAATCGACGACGGTCCGTGGCCCGCGTTCCCGGCCGACCTCACGTCCATTGCGCTGGTCACGGCCACCCAGTGCACCGGGACCGTGCTCATCCACGAGAAGATGTTCGAGTCCCGGATGTACTTCGCCGACAAGATTATCGGGATGGGCGCACGGATCGTGCTCTGTGACCCCCACCGGGCCGTGGTGGTGGGCCCGTCCCACCTCTACGGCGGGACCGTGGAGAGCCCGGACATCCGGGCCGGGATGGCGCTGCTCATCGCGGCGCTGGGCGCCGAGGGTGAGAGCCAGATCCACAACATCCAGCAGATCGAGCGCGGATACGAGCGGATGGATGAGCGGCTGCGCGGCCTGGGCGCACGGGTCCAGAGGGTCGAGGACTGAACGTCCAGGTCGAGAGAGCAGACGTGAGAGAGCGAAAGTAAGACGTCGGAGGTTGAAATCGCGAGACGGGAGGGAACGTGAGCGAACAGCAGCGCAAGGACCGGCGGGGCAACGTAGGCGACGACGTGCGGGAAGGGATCAAGGCGGGGATCGGGATCCTGAGTGCGTTGAAGGACGCCATCGAGGAGACCTTCGAGGAGATGATGGACCGGGGAGAGCTCTCCCCGGACCGGGCACGGGAGGCCATGAAGACCACCATGGACCGGGCCGCGGAGGCGTTCGAGGACACCCGGGCGCGCTTCGACTTCGTCACTCGGTCCGAGCACGAGGAGTTGGCTGAGGACGTGAAGGAGCTCCGGCGCCGCGTGGAACGGCTCGAGAACGCGGCTCACGAGCACACCCCCGATAAGGGCGGCGAGGCGCCCCCCGACAGCCCCGCATTCTAACGTTGGGTGGAGCCACGCCGCCGCTGCCCGAGGGGGTCACCACCGTACGCGAGCCCCGCACCGACGTGGCCGGGCTGCCCGTCCACCCCGTGGCGGCGTGGACGGCCGCTTACCCGTGGCTGGTCCACGGCACCACCGGCGCCGCCCGGCCCGGTGACGACGGGACCGACCCGGCCGACCTCGGGCTTTTCGGCCATGCGCCGTCCGGGTTCGTGCTGGGCCGATGGCGAGCGCTCCGCGAGGGGCTGGATGTGGCCCGGGCGGTGCACAGCCGCCAAGTCCACGGCGCCGCCATTACCGAGCACATGGAGCGGCTCCCGGGTCTCTTCATCGGTGATGGCGGCGACGGCCACGTCACGGGCTACCCGGGCATCCTCCTCACTGTCTCCGTGGCCGACTGCGTTCCTATCTTCCTCGTGGAGGAACGGCTCCATCGCGTGGCACTCCTGCACGGCGGCTGGCGGGGTACCGTGGCCGGCGTGGTGGAGGCGGGCGTGGAGGCGCTGGGTGGTGACCTCGACCGGGTCCGCGTCCACCTGGGCCCCGCCATCTGTGGCGCGTGCTACGAGGTGGGCCCTGAGGTTCACGAGGCCCTGGGCCTCGAGCGGCCGGCCACGAACACGCCCGTAGACCTCCGGGCCGTCCAGGCCCGGCGGCTGGTGGACGCCGGCGTCGCCCCCGACCGCATCAGCGTTTCCGAGTACTGCACGCGGCACGACGACGGCTTCTTCTCCCACCGGGGTGGGAGTCCGTGCCGGCAGATCGGACTCCTGGGAGTGCGGTGGGGGTGAGCGGAGAAGGGGGGAGAGACGGATGAGCACCTCACGGACCGGGCTGTGCAGCTCGTGTGTGAACGCGCGCACCGTCGAGAATCGGCGGGGGTCCACCTTCGTGATGTGCGAGCTGTCGAAGGAGGACGGCCGGTTTGCGAAGTACCCGGTGCTGCCGGTGCTCCGGTGCCCGGGATACGTGCGAGCGCAGGCATAGCCCCGTTACACGAGGAGAAGCGCGGATGGGGCGAAGCGTTCTACACGGCGCGCAAGTGGAGCGGGTGCAGGGCGTGCAGCGGCGGATCATCCGGGCAACGGGCGCCACCTTCGAGGTGGGCGTTCACGGCGCCATCAAGGCCGAGGTACACGAGGGCGACGAGGTGTGGACCGCGGAGGGTAGGCGGGACTGACGAGCTTCGGGTCGAGCTCGAATTTCGAGCCTCCCAGCACGGCAGGTCGGGTGGTTTCTCTATATGCCCAGCGGGGTTGACGATCCGGGCGCTGTCAGATTAGGATACATGCTGTGCGCGGCCTCGGAAGGGGCCGCTATGCAGTGGGGGCGCACACCCCCACTTTTTTTGTTCAGGCGCTACATGAGCGATCGATCGCTGTCAGAGGTCCTGGAGGAACGGACCGAGGCGTTGGGATTCGAGCTGGTAGAGTACGAGCGGACCGGCTCGAAGAACCGCCCGGTGCTGCGCGTTCGTGTGGACCGACCGGACGCGGAGCCCGGTGAGGGCGTGGGGCTGGACGACTGCGCCCGCATCAGTCGGTCGCTCGAGGAGTACCTGGACGAGCTGGAGACGCTGCCGGGCAATTACGTGCTCGAGGTGTCTTCACCGGGCGTGGAACGCCCGCTGGTCCGGAGCCGCGATTTCGAACGGTTCGCGGGCCGGGAAGTGGTGGTGAAGGGGTATGCGCCACTGGCGGGCCGCGGGAAGCGGCTCCAGGGTGAGCTGCTGGGACTGGTCGACGGACCGAACGGGGAGGTCGTACGGCTCCGGCTCGAAGATATGAACGAGGTCGAGGTGCCGCGCAAGGATATCGCAAAGGCGCACTTGGTCTTCCACTGGAACGGATAAGGGAGGGCTATGTCGAACGAAGGGATGCAGGTGCTGGCCGCGTTCCGGGAGATGACGAACAACAAGAATCTCTCGCGGCTGGAGCTGCACGACCTGATCCGGGACGGCATCATGGCCGCGCTGGGGAAGCGGTTCGGGCCGAACGTGGAAGCCGAGATCACCATCGATGAGAACGAGGGTGGGATCAACATCGTCGTGCTCAAGGAGGTGGTGGAGGAGGTCGAGGACGCGTCGCGTGAGATCTCTCTGGAGGAGGCCCGGTGGGACGACCCGGACTTCGAGCCGGGCGACGTGCTGGAGATCCCGGTAGCGTTCAGCGATTTCGGCCGGAACGCGGTGATGGCGGCGAAGCAGCGGATCATCCAGGGCGTGCGCGAGGGCGAGCGCCAGAAGATCCGTGACGAGTTCGAGGGCCGCGAGGGCGAGCTTCTGAGCGCCGAGGTTCAGCAGGTGGAGCGGGGCAAGCTCGTGATCCTGCTGAACGAGGCCCGGGAGGCGGACGCCATCATCCCGTGGAAGGAGCAGAACCCGCGGGAGCGGTTCCGCCAGGGCGAGCCGATCCGGGCCGTGCTGAAGAAGGTGGACGAGACGAGCAAGGGGCCACGGCTGATCATGAGCCGTGCGGACCCGCTGTTCGTGGCGGCGCTGTTCAAGCTCGAGGTCCCGGAGATCTACCAGGGCATCGTGGAGATCAAGGGGCTGGCCCGTGAGGTGGGTGGCCGGACGAAGCTGGCCGTCTCTTCCCGCGATGAGTCCATCGACCCGGTGGGTGCGTGTGTGGGACTCAAGGGCTCACGGGTGCAGGCCGTGGTCAGCGAGCTCGGCGGCGAGCGCATCGATATCGTGCCGTGGCACCCCGACCCGGAGGTGTACGCCCGGCGCGCGCTGGCACCGGCCCGCGTGGCCAAGGTGCTGAGCGACCCGGACCGGGGCGTCATCACCGCCATCGTGGACGAGGACCAGCTCTCCCTGGCCATCGGTCGGAACGGCCAGAACGTTCGGCTCGCCAGCCAGCTCATCGGCTGGCAGATCGACCTGTACGGCAGCCGGGAATGGCTCGAACGGGGCGCCGATGCGGCGCTCTTCGGCGGTAGTGAACAGGAGGACGAGTACGAGATCGGCGACTTCCAGCTGGAGGAGCTCCAGTTGGACGAGGACACGGTAGCGGCCCTCGCGAGCGCCGGGTATACTACGTTTTTCGACATCATCGACCTGGAACGCGAGGACTTCATCGCCATAGAAGGACTGGACGATGAGGCCACGGATACGCTCGTCGCGTTGATCGATGAGCTCACCGTCGAAGAGTCCCCGACAGACGATGCAGCCGAAGCGGCGGACGAGGTCGACGAAGAGGTCGACATCGAGGCCGCACTGGCCGCCGCGGAGGTAGGGGCTGAGGATGACGTAGAAGAAGAGGCCGAAGAGGTGGAGGCCGAAGAAGAGGCCGAAGAGGTGGAGGCCGAAGAAGAAGAGGCCGAAGAAGAAGAGGCCGAGGAAGAAGAGGCTGAAGAAGAAGAGGACCCGGCGGCGGGGTGACGCTCCGTGAAGAGCCCGGGCTCCAGCTTCTGGGGCTTGCGGCGAGGGCCGGCGCGGTGGCGCCGGGCACGGCGCGGGTCGTTGCGGGGATACGGGCGGGGGAAGTCGCATTCGCGGTGGTTGCGGAGGACCTGACGGCCACCGGGCGTGCGAAGTTGGTCCCGCTGCTGGAGCGGGAAGGAGTGCGTCATGCGGTGCGGTTCACGCGGGCGCAGCTCGGCAGGGCCGTGGGGAAGAGCCCCCTTGCGGCGGTAGGTGTGGCCGACGCCGGATTCGGCGATCGGCTAGCGGCGTTGCTCGGCGACGGGTGACGCGGCAGGCGGTATGACTCGAGTAGCAGGTAGGGTATGCGCGTTTACGAGGTAGCCAAAGAGTTCGACGTACCGGCAGAGAGTCTGATCCAACTCCTGCGGGAGATGGGTGTATCCGTGAAGTCGGAGGCGTCGACGGTGGAGGACACGGAGGTGGCCAAGCTCCGTGCCGTGTTCGAGCGGCACCGTCGAGCCGGACTCACGGAGTCTGCTGAGATCGTGGAGGCGGCCCTGGGCGAAGCGCAGCCCACTACCGGTCGCCGTCGCCGTCGTCGGAAGAGGGAAGAGCCGGAGCCCGAGGCCGAACTGGAAGAGGTTGAGGTCGAGGAGGCCGAAGCGGTCGAGGCAGAGGCCGAGGAAGAGGCGGGCATCGAGGTCGAGGCGGTCGAGGCGGTCGAGGAGGCCGAGGCGGTCGAGGCGGTCGAGGAGGCCGAGGCGGTCGAGGAGGCCGAGGCGGTCGAGGCGGTCGAGGCGGTCGAGGCGGTCGAGGAAGAAGAGGAAGAAGAGGAAGAAGAGGAAGAAGAGGAAGAAGAGCCCATCGTCGCGGAGTCCGAGGCGGAAGAGTCCGAGGCGGAAGAGTCCGAGGCGGCCCGGCCCGCGGGCTACCACATCGAGCGGTCGGGGTCGTGGTACAAGCTGTTCGGCCCCGACGGCGATCAGGTGGGCAAGAGCCAGCGTAGCGAGGATGCTGCGTGGGCGCTTCTCGACGAGATCGAGCCGGAGGAGGCTGAAGAGGCTGAGGAGGCCGAGGAGGCTGAGGAAGCGGAAGAGGCGGAGGTCGAAGAGGTCGTCGCGGAGGCGGCCGAGGAGACAGAGGCCGCCGAGGAGACAGAGGGAGCCGAGGAGGCAGAGGGAGCCGAGGAGGCAGAGGGAGCCGAGGAGGCAGAGGAAGAGATCGCGGCCGAGGCCGAAGAAGAGACCGAGGAAGCGGAGAAGGCCGCGGCGGACGAGGAGCCGTCGGAGGAGGAGAAGAAGCGGCGTCGTCCGAAGCGGGTCTCGGAGTCACTGCCGGGGCTGGCGCCTGCGGCCAGCGCCGGGCCGGGTGGGAAGGTCCGGATCCAGGCGGAGGGCTACAGCGCCGACGGCCGGAAGAAGAAGCGGAAGAAGAAGCGTCGGAAGCGGCCGGACCAGGACGCGGTGCAGGAGAACGTGCAGCGCGTGATGGCGGAGCTGAAGGGCGGCAGCGGTGGCGGCAGCCGGAAGCGTCGCTCGCGTCGGCAGGACTCCCAGACGCGTGCCCAGCAGGAGGAGGAACAGCAGCGCCGGGCGGAGGAGGAGTCGAAGACGGTCCGTGTAAACGAGTTCCTGACGGTGGGCGAGTTGGCGGAGCTGATGGACGAAGATGCCAGCGAGATCATCGCCAGCGCGTTCAAGAATCTGGGTCTGATGGTCACCATCAACCAGCGTCTGGATTTCGACCAGATCGAGCTGCTGCTCGACGAGTTCGGCTACCAGGCGGTGCGCGAGGAGGAGTACGGCGCCGAGTCGGACATCGAGGATGAGATCGAGGAGAAGCCGGAGGACCTGGTGCCGCGGCCGCCGGTGGTCACGGTCATGGGCCACGTGGACCACGGGAAGACGTCGCTCCTGGACTATGTCCGGAAGACCAACGTCATCGCCGGCGAGAGCGGCGGGATCACGCAGCACATCGGGGCCTACCACGTCACGTTGGACGACGACCGGTCGCTCACCTTCCTGGACACCCCGGGCCACGCGGCGTTCACCGCCATGCGGGCCCGTGGCGCCGACGTGACGGACGTGGTGATTCTGGTGGTGGCGGCGGACGACAGCGTCATGCCGCAGACCATCGAGGCGATCAGCCACGCCAAGAGCGCAGGTGTGCCGGTGATCGTGGCGATCAACAAGATGGACCTGCCGGGCGCCGACGCCCAGCGGGTGAAGCAGGAGCTCCTGGAGCACCAGGTGGTGGTGGAGGATTTCGGCGGCGAGGTCCTGAGCCAGCCCGTGAGCGCGAAGACGGGCGACGGGATCGACGAGCTGCTGGAGAAGGTGCTGCTCCAGGCGGAGATCCTGGAGTTGAAGGCGAACCCGGACCGGGACGCCCACGGGATTGTCATCGAGGCGGAGCTGGACGTGGGGAAGGGGCCCGTCACCACGGTGCTGGTCACCTCCGGCACGCTGGAGGTGGGCGACGACGTGGTCTGCGGGCTGCACAGCGGCCGCGTGCGCGCCCTGCTCGACGAGCGCAGCAACGCCATCGAGTCCGTGGGCCCGGCCATGCCCGCCCAGATCCTGGGGATCAGCGGGGTGCCGCAGGCGGGCGACAACCTGGTGGCCATGGAGCCGGACCGGGCGGCCGAGGTGGCCCAGACCCGGCAGCGGCTGGAGCGGGAGAAGAAGCTTCGGATCAAGAGCCGCGGCGTGAAGCTGACGGATATCAGCCAGCTCCTGGCCGCCGGTGAGACGGCGCAGCTGAACGTGATCATCAAGGGTGACGTGGACGGCTCGATCCAGGCGCTGAGCGACTCGATCGAGCAGCTCTCCACCGACGAGGTGGAGGTGGACGTGATCCACCGGGGCGTGGGCGCCATCAACCGCTCGGACGTGCTCCTGGCGACCACGTCGGGTGCCATCATCATCGGGTTCCACGTGCGGCCCGACTCCGACGCCCGGAGGATCGCGGAGCAGGAGGACGTGGACATCCGCGTCTACGACGTGATCTACGAGGCCATCGAGGACGTCCGCGCCGCGCTGGAGGGGATGCTGGCACCGGACGAGAAGGAGGTCCTGCTGGGCGCCGCCGAGGTCCGGCAGCTCTTCAAGGTCCCGAAGGCCGGGACCGTGGCCGGCTGCTACGTCACCGAGGGCGTGATCCAGCGGGGCGAGCCCGTGCGGCTGGTCCGGGACGGCGTGCAGATCTACCAGGGCCAGCTCGGCAGCCTGAAGCGCTTCAAGGAAGACGTGAAGGAGGTGCGTGAGGGCTTCGAGTGTGGGATGAGCATCGAGGGCTACAACGATATCAAGGTGGGCGACGTCATCGAGTGCTTCACCATTGAGGAGGTGGCCCGCACGCTCGCCGGCTCCGAGTCGGGGCAGGGCTGAGCGCCGGCCCCGGAGCGGGGCGGGCCCGTGAGGAGGGTTGAGCCGTGGTGATCGGGGTCATCACCTGGGAGATCCAGATCTTCGACGCCCGTTCGCTGAAAGAGAAGCGGAAGGTGGTCAAGAGCCTGAAGGAGCGGCTTCAGTCCCGCTTCAACCTTTCGGTGGCCGAGACGGCGTTCCAGGACAGCTGGCAGCGCGCGGAGCTCACGGCGGTTATCGTGGCCACCGACAAGCCCTACGCCGACGGCGTGCTGAACAAGGCGGACGCCCTGGTCGAGTCCGCGGCACTGGGCCGGATCATGGGCAGCTATAGAGATTACTACTGAGGCGACGGCCCGAGGGTCGTCGCCGTACTTGTCGGTAGAGCAGGGGTCATGGCAGGACACAGAGTCGAGCGGGTGAACGAGCAGTTGAAGCGGGAGATCTCACGGATCGTGGTCCGGGAGCTCAAGGACCCACGTGTGGACGCGGTGACCGTGACCCGCGTCTCGGCGGCCCCGGACCTCACCTTCGCCCGCGTCCACGTCCAGCTCATGGGCGATGAGGCGGAGCGGCAGGAGACCATGGAAGGCCTCGAGGCCGCCACCCCCTACGTCCGCCGCCTCCTGGGCGACCGCATCACCATGCGGCGGGTCCCCGAGCTCCGCTTCGAGCAGGACCGGAGCCTCGAGCGCGCCATGCGCATCGAGGAGCTCCTGTCAGAGGCGGAGATGGGGGAAGACCGGGAGGACGAGGACGGGCCGTCGGATGACGGTTGAGGGGCTGATGCCATGAGGGGTGTGCTGCCCGTGGACAAGCCGGAAGGGCCCACCTCCCACGACGTGGTGGCCACGGCACGCCGGGCGTTGGACACCCGCCGCATCGGCCACACCGGCACGTTGGACCCTTTCGCCACCGGCCTGCTCATCCTCGGCGTGGGCCAGGCGACGAAGCTGGCCCAGTACCTGACCGGGCTCGAGAAGACCTACGAGGCCACCGCACGCCTCGGCACCGCCACGGACACGCTGGACCGGACGGGCGCGGTGACGGCCGAGAGCGACGCGTGGGAAGCGCTCACCGAGCCGGCCATCCGGGCGGCGTTCGAGGACCAGCGGGGCGAGCGGGAGCAGACGCCGCCGGCGTACTCCGCCAAGCGCGTCGGCGGGAAGAAGTCGTACGAGCTGGCCCGAACGGGGCAGACGGTGGAACTGGCGCCCGTGGAGGTCACCATCCACACCCTGGACGTGCTGGCCGTAGACGGCCGGGACGTCCGGTTCCGCATACGCTGCTCGACCGGCACCTACGTCCGGGCTGTGGCCCGGGACGCCGGCCATGCGCTGGGCGTGGGCGCCCATCTGACCGAGCTCCGTCGTACCGCAGTGGGTCCCTTCGACGTGGTCGACGCCGTGTCGGTCGACACGCTGAAGCGAGCCGGGGAGTGGGGCGCCGGGTCGGACGCACCGGAGGCGGCGCAGACCGCCCGGGCCGCACTCGACACCGCCCTCCTCTCGCCCCTCGACGCCCTCGCCCACCTGCCTCGCCTGATGCTGGATGCGGATCAGCTCCGGCGCGTAAAGCACGGGCAGAGCATCGAGGTGCCGGGCTTCGACGAAGGGCTCGTGGCGCTGGTGGATGCCGGCGAGCTGCGGGCGGTGGGCGAGTCCAACGGCCGCTGGGTCCGGCCCCGGAAGGTGTTCGCGTGAAGCCGGCCATCGACCCGGGGCTCGAGCCCGGCCTGCCGCCGAACCACGACGGGACGGTCATCACCGTGGGCACCTTCGATGGCGTGCACCGGGGCCACTGGCTCGTGCTCGAGGCGCTCCGCCGCCGGGCCGGACAGGCCCGGATGCCCGCCGTGCTGGTGACGTTCCACCCCCACCCGCTCCAGGTGGTCCGGCCCGACGACGCGCCCCAGCTCCTGACCACGCCGCTGGAGAAGAAGGAGATCCTGGCCGAGTCGGCGCTCGACTACGCCGTGTTCGTCCCGTTTACCGAGACGCTCCGAAGCTACCCGCCGGAGCGGTTTGTCAAGGAGATCCTCATCGACCGACTCCGGATGAAGCACCTCGTGATCGGGTACGACCACGGCTTCGGGAAGGGGCGGTCGGGCGACGTGAACACGCTGAAGGGGATCGGGACCAAGCTCGGCTTCACCGTGGACGTGGTGGGGGCGCTCCGCACCGATGGCGACGCCATCTCGTCCACCAAGATCCGGAACGCGCTCCACGACGGGAACGTGTGGGAGGCGGCACGGGGGCTCGGCCGGCCGTACTCGCTTCGTGGGCCCGTGGTCAAGGGCGATAGTCGGGGCAAGGATCTGGGCTTCCCCACCGCGAACGTGAAGGTCAGTGATCCCCACAAGCTGCTGCCTAAGGAGGGCGTCTATGCCGTCTGCGCCACGCTACGGAACGGGACCCATAGGGGTGTGATGCATCTGGGGCCCCGACCCACGTTCAAGGGCTCGCCCCCTTCCGTGGAGATCCATCTGTTCGAATTCGACGGGGACCTCTATGGCGAGGAGATCCGAGTGGAGTTCTGCGCGCGGATCCGCCCGATCCATCGGTTCAAGGACCGGGACGAGCTGGTGGCCGCCATCCGGGACGATTGCGAACGGGCGCTGGAGATGTTCGACGCCGGCGCGACGGCCTGCGGGTGAGAAGAGTGCAGGCGTGCAAGGGAGGGGTTGAGGAGGGATAAGGTCCAGGTTATCCTTCAAGACTGTTCAATATCAGGAAGTGCGCTTCCCGATCAGCGAAAGTCTCTCGCGGAGGCAACGCAGGAATGAGTATCGACAAAGAGAAGATCATCGAGAAGTACCAGCTCCACCCCAGCGACCGGGGGAGCGTGCCGGTGCAGGTAGCGATCCTGACGGCGCGTATCGACGACCTCCGGGAACACTTCAAGACGCACACGCAGGATCATCACAGCCGTCGAGGGCTCCTGACCATGGTCGGGAAGCGTCGTCGTCTTCTGGACTATTACCGGAAGAAGGACGTCGAAGGGTATCGTGAGCTGATCGCCGACCTCGGGCTCCGCCGCTAGCGCGAGCCGGGGTCGTTCTACATCCGGCGGGGAGGGTCCCCGTCGTGAGCAGCAGACCAGAGGACCTCATATCAAGCTCGTGCGCCACGGGGTGTGCGGGTGCGGCATGCGGAAACGGAAAGGCAAGTAAAAGAGAATGCACAGAGTAGAGAAGGAATTCGCCGGCCGTAAGCTGGTGATCGAGACGGGGAAGATGGCGCGGCAGGCCCACGGGTCGGCCTTCATCGAGTACGGCGAGACCACGGTACTGGTAGCGGTCACGGTGCAGGACCGGCCGACGCACCTGCCGTTCTTCCCGCTGACGGTGGAGTACCGGGAGAAGATGTACGCGGCGGGGAAGTTCCCGGGCGGGTTCATCAAGCGTGAGGGCCGGCCGAGCGACACGGAGGTGATCTCGGCGCGTCAGATCGACCGGCCAGTCCGGCCGCTGTTCCCGAAGGGGTTCATGCACGAGACGCAGATCTACGCGTCGATCATCAGCGCGGACCAGCAGAACAACGCGGACATGCCCGCCATGCTGGGCGCGTCGCTGGGTCTGTGCATGAGCAAGATCCCGTACGACACGCCGATCGCCGGCGTGCGTGTGGGCCGGCTGAACGGGCAGTGGGTGCTGAACCCGACGTTCGAGCAGCTCGAGTACAGCGATGTGGAGATCGTGGTGGCCGGTACGGAGCAGGCGATCACGATGGTCGAGGGTGGTGCTATGGAGGTGCCGGAGGACGACCTGGTGGAAGCGCTGGATGCGGCCCATGAAGGGATCAAGGAGCTGATCGGGATCCAGAAGGAGATCCTGGCGGCGGTGGAGATCCCGGAGACGATGGAGTGGAGCCCGGCGGTGGAGATCACCGAGACGTTGAAGGACCGGGTCGAGGAGCTGGTGGCGGAGCGGATGAAGGATGTGCTGACCATCGCCGACAAGGCGGAGCGTCAGGAAGCCGCGTCGGATCTCCGGGACGAGGTGCTCGACGCGCTGGCGGAGGAGTACCCGGAAGACGAGCATACCGACGCCATCAAGGAGCACTTCCGGACCACCGAGAAGCAGGTGATGCGCCGGCAGGTGGTGGAGACGGGGAAGCGGATCGACGGTCGGGGCCTGGACGAGGTCCGGGATCTGTCGAGCGAGGTGGGGCTGCTGCCGCGGACCCACGGTTCGGCGCTGTTCACGCGAGGGGAGACGCAGGCGCTGGCGGCGGTCACGCTGGGCACCCCGGCTGACGAGCAGCGAGTGGACACGGTGGACACACCGCCGGAGACGTCGAAGTCGTTCTTGCTGCACTACAATTTCCCGCCGTTCTGCACGGGCGAGGCGAAGCCGATCCGGGGCACGAGCCGGCGTGAGAAGGGTCACGGTCACCTGGCGGAGCGTGCGATCCAGCCGCTGCTGCCGGCCTACGACGATTTCCCATACACGATCCGTGTGGTGAGCGACATCCTGGAGTCGAACGGGTCGAGCTCCATGGCCACCGTGTGTGGCGCGAGCCTGAGCCTCATGGACGCCGGTGTGCCGATCAAGTCGGCGTGCGCCGGGATCGCCATGGGGCTGATCAAGGAGGGCGACGACGTCTCCATCCTGACGGATATCCTGGGTGTGGAGGACGCGCTGGGTGATATGGACTTCAAGGTGGCGGGCACCCGGGAGGGTGTGACCTCGATCCAGATGGACATCAAGATCGAGGGGCTCACCGTGGAGATCATGAAGACGGCGCTTAAGCGTGCGCACGCGGCCCGGATGCAGATCCTGGACCACATGGAGCAGACGATCTCGGGGCCGCGCGAGGAGATGAGCATGTACGCGCCGCGGATCATCTCCATGATGATCAACCCGGAAAAGATCGGTGAGGTCATCGGTCCCAAGGGCAAGACGATCCGTGGGATCCAGGAGGAGACGGGTGTCAAGATCGACATCGAGGACAGCGGCCTGGTCCGCATCTCGAGCCCCGGCGGTGAAGGCGGGGAGCGGGCGAAGGAGATGGTTGAGGCCATCACCGAGGAGCCCGAGGTCGGTCGGATCTACGAGGGTGTGGTGAAGACGACGACGTCGTTCGGCGCGTTCGTCGAGATCCTGCCGGGCACGGAAGGCCTGTGCCATATCTCGGAGCTGCAGGAGGAGCGCACGGAGAACACCGAGGACGTGCTGAAGGTAGGCGACGTGACGCGGGTGAAGCTCCTGGCCATCGACGAGAAGGGCCGGCTCCGGCTCTCCCGGAAGGCCGCTATGGCGGAAGAGGGCGCCGCCGCCGGGTGACCGACGAGGGCATTGCCCGGACAGTACTCGACGGAGGCCTGAGCGTCCTGACCCAACCGGTGTCGGGAGTGCGCTCGGCCTCCGTCGGCGTTTGGGTACGGTACGGCTCGGCCCACGAGGGGCCCGACCAGCTCGGCGGTGCGCACCTCCTGGAGCACATGGTGTTCAAGGGGACGGGCCGGCGGACGGCGAAGGAGATCGCCGCGGTGCTGGAGCGCCTGGGCGGGTCGCTGGACGCGTACACGTCGCGGGAGCACACCAGCTTTCAGGCCCGGGTCATGGATGACCACCTGGAGCTGGCGTTGGACGTGCTGGCCGATATGGTGGTGAGCCCGGCGCTGCGGGAGGCGGACCTGAGGGTGGAGCGGGAGGTGGTGCTGGAGGAGATCGCCACCGTGGAGGACACACCCGACGACCTGGTCTTCGAGCTCCACACCGCGGCGCTCTGGCCGGACCACCCCTACGGGCACAGCATTCTTGGCACGCGAGAGACGGTGGCCGGGTTCACCGCCGACGCGCTGCGGGCGCTCCATCGGTCGGCGTACCGGCGCCCGAACCTGGTGGTGGCGGCGGCCGGTGCCGTGGAGCACGAGCACGTGGTGGCCGCTGTGGAGCGCCTTTTCGACGGTGTGTCCGACGGCGGGAGCCCGCCGGAAGTGCCGCCGGCGCCGCCGGTCCCCGGCGCGGAGCGGCGAATGGAGCGGCCCGGCACGCAGAGCCATCTGGTCATGGGCGGCCGGAGCGTGCGGCAGGCGGATCGCCGCCGTTACGCCCTGATCCTTCTGTCCAGTGCCGTCGGCGGGGGCATGAGCTCGCGCCTGTTTCAGAGGGTGCGGGAAGAATTGGGGCTTGCCTACGCGGTCTTTACGTTCCAGTCCTTCTACCGGACGGGTGGCACACTGGGCGTGTACGTCGGTACGCGTCCGGAATGGGCCGACCGTGCCGAAGGCGTGATCCGCGACGAGCTGGAGCGGGTGGCCGCCGAAGGACTGACGGCCGCGGAGCTCGGGGATGCGAAGGGGCAGGTCAAGGGGCGGATGGTGCTGGACCTGGAGTCGCCCGGCGGACGGGTGACCCGGCTGGCGCTGCAGGAGCTCTACGACGAGCCGCGTCGCACTGTGGGTGAGCTGATTGAGCGGATCGACGCGGTAACACATACCGATATAGTCGAGGTCGCGACGGAGTACATGGACCCGGAGCAGTGGCTCACGGTCCGGCTCGGTCCGACCCAATAACGAGGAGTGGAGGCCATGATCATCGGGGTGCCGAAGGAGATCAAGACGAACGAGAACCGGATCGCGCTGGTGCCGGCAGGGTCGGAGGCGCTGACTCGGGACGGGCATACGGTCCTGGTGGAGGAGGGGGCCGGTGAAGGGTCCGGGTTCCTGGACCAGGCGTACGTAGATACCGGGGCCGAGATCATCGACACGGCCGAGGAAGTCTGGGAGCGGGCCGAGATGATCATGAAGGTCAAGGAGCCCATCGCGCCCGAGTGGCCGCGGATGCGCGACGGCCAGGTCATCTTTACCTACTTCCACTTCGCCGCCGATGAAAACCTGACGGATGCGGTCATCGAGTCGGGCGCCATCGCCAACGCGTACGAGACGGTCCAGCTCCCGAGCGGCGAGCTGCCGCTGCTCACGCCCATGAGCGAGGTGGCCGGCCGGATGGCGGTGCAGGAGGGTGCCAAGTACCTGGAGAAGTTCTACGGCGGCCGGGGTGTGCTCCTGGGCGGCGTGCCGGGTGTGGAGCCCGCCACCGTGGTGATTCTGGGCGGCGGGATCGTGGGCGCGAACGCGGCTCAGATGGCCGCCGGGCTCGGTGCGCAGGTGGTGATCCTGGACGTGAACCTGAACCGGCTCCGGTTCCTGAGCGAGATCATGCCGGCCAATGTGCTCACCGTCTACTCGAATCGACACAATATCCTGGGCTGGATCGAGCGGGCCGACCTGCTGGTGGGGGCCGTGCTGTTGCCGGGCGCCCGCGCCCCGAACCTCGTGCAGCGCCAGGACCTGGCCGCGATGCCCGACGGCTCGGTGATCGTGGACGTGGCCGTGGACCAGGGCGGGTGTGTGGAAACCATCAAGCCCACGACCCACGAGGACCCGATCTACGTGATCGACGGCGTGATCCATTACGGCGTGGCCAACATGCCCGGTGCGGTGGCCCGTACCTCCACACTGGCACTGACCAACGCCACGCTCCCCTACGCCAGGACACTGGCGAGCAAGGGGTGGAAGGACGCGTGTCGGGAGGACAGGGCGCTGGCCCTCGGGCTCAACGTGGTCGGCGGGAAGGTGACGTATCCGGGTGTGGCCGAGGCCTTCGACCTCGACTACGTCCCGGTCGAGGAAGTGCTCTGATCCGCAGGCCGGGGCACTGATGGACGAGGTACGGGTCCTGGTCCGCCGGCTGGAGGGCTTTCCGGCGGACTGGGACCTCCCGGAGTACGCCACCCAGGGATCGGCGGCGGTGGACTTGCGCAACGCGGGACCCGCCGTCACCCTGGACCCCGGCGCCCGGAAGCTTATTCCCACCGGGCTGGCCATCGCGCTGCCCGACGGGGTGGAGGCCCAGGTCCGGCCTCGTTCGGGGCTGGCCATCAAGCGAGGCATCGGTATCATCAACGCGCCGGGCACGATCGACAGCGACTACCGGGGCGAGGTACGCGTCCCGATCATCAATCACGACGGGGCACCCCAGACCATCGAGCACGGGGAGAGGATCGCCCAGATGGTGGTGGCCCGGGTGGGACGGATCCGGTGGGACGAGACGGAGGATCTGCCGGGGACGGACCGAGGGGTCGGAGGGTTCGGGAGCACGGGGCGTCGCTAGCGCGACGCGTCGCGCTAGCGACGTCGTAGTCGGGGTCGGACTCGTAGTCGGGTCGGTCACGGGCGCGGGCGAGGGCGAGGGGGGCAGGTCGCCTTGCCCGTGACGGGGGGCGTCGGTACTTTCCTCCCCCGCGCCCCGGAGCGCCTTCGAGGCGTGCTTACGTGTGCACCCAACTGCCGGTGATACTGCCGGCGGGGAGACGATCCACTGCCTAGTTGGTTCCAGTCCGGGCTGCTCCCGGTCAACGACATCGCGGTAGACCTCGGCACGGCCAACACCCTGGTATATGTGAAGGGTGAGGGCATCGTGCTGAACGAGCCGTCGGTGGTGGCGGTCGAGCGGGGCTCGAGCAAGATCAAGGGGATCGGCCTCGAGGCCAAGCGTATGTTGGGCCGAACGCCCGAGGGGATCACCGCGGTGCGGCCGCTGAAGGACGGTGTGATCGCCGATGTGGATGTCACGGAGATCATGCTCCGTCACTTCCTGCGTCAGGTCACGTCGAAGCGGATTTTCCGGATCAAGCCGCGGGTGGTGGTGGGTGTGCCGAGCGGGATCACGGAGCTGGAGCGACGCGCGGTGCGCGACAGTGCGGCGGCGTCGGGCGCGAAGGAAGTGTATATGGTGGCGGAGCCCATGGCGGCGGCCATCGGGGTGGGACTGCCCGTGGACACGCCCACGGGGAACATGGTGATCGACATCGGCGGCGGCACCACGGAGATCGCGGTGATCGCGCTGAACGGGATCGTGAGTGATACGTCGATCCGGGTGGGTGGCGACGAGATCGACAGTGCCATCGTCACGTTCCTGCGGAAGAACTACAACCTGCTCATTGGCGAGCCGACGGCGGAGGCGATCAAGATCCAGATCGGGTCGGCGTTCACGAGCGGCGATGAGCGGGAGATGGACGTGAAAGGTCGGGACCTGGTGAGCGGGATCCCGAAGACGGTTCGGATCCACTCCCAGGAGATCCGGGAGTGCATCCAGGAGCCGATCCAACAGATCGTGGACGCGGTTCGCCGGGCGCTGGAGATCACGCCGCCGGAGCTGGCGTCGGACATCGTGGACCGGGGCATCGTGATGACGGGTGGTGGTGCCCTGATCCGGGGGCTCGACCAGCTCTTGGCCCACGAGACAAACCTCCCGATCCACCTGGACGAGGAGCCCCTGACGTGCGTGGTGCGGGGTGCGGGGCGGATCCTGGACGACCTGCCTCGCTACCGGAGCGTGCTGGCCACGTAATGGGTGATTGAAGGCGAGTGGCCGACTATTTCGAAGACCCCCGCAGGTCGCGCTGGCGCAACATAGGGCTGGCGGCCGTCTTCCTGGTGGCCGCGCTCTTCCTGTACTTCCTTCCACAGCACTATCAGACGCCGATTCGGCGTGTGATCCGGAGCACGGCGCTGACGCCGTTCATCTGGGCCCAGGGCGCGATGGTCTCCCAGAACGCGCGGGCGGCGGCGATGCGGGAGCTGCGGGCGGAGCGGGACTCGCTCCTGGCCGTGGTGGCGGCGCAGGCGAGCCTGGCGGAGGAGAACCGTCAGCTTCGTGAGATCCTGGGGCTGCGGAACCGTGCGCCGGCGTCGTTCGTCCCGGCCGAGCTGGTGCGGGTGGGAACACCGGGCGGGGAGAGCAGCTTCCTGCTGGATGTAGGCCGGGAGGACGGCGTGGTGGTGGGCAGCCCGGTCATCGCGTCGGGCGGGCTCCTGGGTGTGGTCTGGGAGGTGGGCGCCACATCGTCGCAGGCCATCGACTGGACCCACGCCGATTTCCGGGCCAGCGCCATGACCGGCGACGGCGAGGCGTACGGGATCATCGAGTCCCGGCGGGGCCTCTACCGCGAGGAGGACCGGCTGGCGCTCACGGGTGCGCCCTTCCACACCGATGTAGCGCCGGGAACCCGGGTGGTGACGTCGGGGCGGGGTGGCGTGTACCCCCGGGGGATCCTGGTCGGGACGGTGGTGAGCGTCGAGGACGCGGAGCCCGGGTGGCGCAAGAGCTACGTGGTGCGGCCGGCGGTGCGGCCCGAGTCGGCGACCCACGTGCTGGTGGGGACGCAGGGTGAGGGTGCGCTGGAGCCGCTCTGGAGCGCCGGCGGTGAGCCGTCGCCGGAGCAGCGGCCATGAAGGGCGGCTGGCCGTTCTGGGCGTTCATCGGGGTCCTGGCCGGGATCCACTTCGCACTGCACCTCAGCCTGGGGATCCAGGGTTCGGCGCCGGACCTCCTGACCATCGCCGTGCTGCTGGCGGCCCGACAGGTGGCGGGCGGCCGGGCGGCGGGCGTCGGGTTCGGGCTCGGGCTGCTGGAGGACGCGGTCTCCCTGGGCGCGTTCGGCGCGGCCACGGTGACCCAGACGGTGATCGGCTACCTGGGGGCCCGGTCCCGGGACCTGTTCGTGGGCGACAGCGCGGTCTTCCTGGGCAGTTATCTCTTCCTCGGTGCCTGGATCCAGGACGCGTTATACTTCTCTCTGGCGGGTGGTGTCCGGCGGGGCGAGCCCGTGGAAGCGCTGCTGCTCACGGCGCCCCTGGAGGCGGTTTACGCCGCCGTGGCGGGACTGGTGGCCGTGGTGCTCTACCGGACGGTCCGATAGTGGCCGGGCGGCCGGCTCACCGATGACAGCATGAGGTAGGACGAGGTGCCACACTCCCAGACATTCCATATGCACGAGCGGCGGCGCCGGGCACAGGGCGCGCTGGTCCTCGTGTGGCTGGTCCTGGGGGCACTGATCTTCACCTTCTTCCATACGCAGGTCCGGCGCAACCCGGCGTACGCCATGCAGTCGGACCGGAACCGACTCCGTCCGCTGACGCTACTGGCGCCCCGGGGTACCGTGCTGGACCGTGATGGCCGGTTGATGGCCGACAACGTGCCGGGCTACGCCCTGTCGCTTCTGCCGGCGCCCCGAGATTCGATCCGGAGCACGCTGGACCGGCTGTCGCCGTACCTGGCGCTGGACGACGGGAAGATCGAGCGGCTGATGGAGCGGCAGCTGCGGCACCCGCAGCAGCAGCTGGTGGTCTCGGCGGACCTCTCGTTCGACCGGATCAGCGCCATCGAGGAGCGGCGGCCCATGTTCCCGGAGGTGCTCATCGAGATGCGGCCGAAGCGGAACTACGCTGCGGGCCCGGCCGCGGCGCACCTGTTGGGGTACGTGGGCGAGATCAACGAGGTGGAGCTGGTCGACTCGAGATTCGCCGACTACCGGTCGGGGCAGATCATCGGGAAGACGGGCGTTGAGCGCCAGTACGAGAGTCGGCTGGCTGGGGAGCCGGGCGTCCGGTACGTGGAGGTGGACGCGCTGGGTCGGATCGTGGGCGAGTTCCCCGGCCACGAGGAAGTGCCGCCGGTGCCGGGCGACTCCCTGCAGCTGACGGTGGACCTGGATCTCCAGCAGTGGATCGCGCGGATTCTGCCGGACACGGTGCGTGGTGCGGTGGTGGCGCTGGAGCCGGGGACGGGCGAGGTGCTGGCGCTGTACTCGGTGCCATCGTTCGACCCGAACGACCTGGTGGGGAGCGTGCCTGCGGAGCGGTGGGAGGCAC
Organism: Longimicrobiales bacterium; assembly: GCA_046483065.1. Classification (GTDB taxonomy): domain Bacteria; phylum Gemmatimonadota; class Gemmatimonadetes; order Longimicrobiales; family RSA9; genus JAWVYT01. The sequence goes on from JAWODW010000032.1 coordinate 64,535, forward strand.
TGCGGCAGGATACGGCCAAGCGGCTGCTGAACCGGGCCATTGCCGGGCTCTACCCGCCGGGTTCGACGTGGAAGCTGGCCACGTCGGGGATCGCGTTGGAGTTGGGGATCGTGGACGCCGAGTCGACGCTGCCGCTGGCGTGCCGGGGCGGGATGCAGGTCGGCAACCGCTACTTCCGGTGCTGGGACCCGGCCGGTCACGGTCACCTGGACATGGCCGACGCCATCAAGCACTCGTGCGACGTGTACTTCTACCAGCTCGGGCTTCAGATCGGACTCGCCCGCCTGCTCCAGGAGGGGACGGCGCTGGGGTTCAACCAGCCGACCCATGTCGACCTGCCGTCGGAGCGTGCGGGTCACTTCCCACCGGACACCGACTGGTACGTGCGCCGGTTCGGCTGGTCGCCCACGGATTCGGAGGTACTGAGCCTGGCCATCGGGCAGGGTGCCAACGATCAGACGGCGATCAAGATGGCCCAGTTCTTCGCCGCGCTGGTGGGCGATGGGCGGATGCCGCCGCCCCGGGTGGTCCGTGGCGGGCCGGCGCCGGACTCCTCCGAGTGGATGGACCTGGGCTGGAGCGACGAGACGCTGGAGTGGATGCGCGAGGGGCTCCGTCGGGTCACGGAGCAGGGCGGTACGGCCGCGGGCTCGGCGCTGGAGCACTGGCAGTGGGGTGGGAAGACGGGTACGTCGCAGAATCCCCACGGTGAGGACCACGGCTGGTTCGTGGGCGTGGCCGGGCCGCCGGGCGAGGCGGCGGAGATCGTGGTGGCGGCGATCGTGGAGGAGGGCGAGCACGGTTCGGACGTGGCTCAGGTGGCGGCGAAGGTGGCCGACTACTACCTGCGCAGGCAGCACGGGATCCCCGTCGACACGATCCAGACGCTGCGCGAGCACTGGGAGAACGGGGTGTGGGCGCCGTGGGCGGAGCGGACGGGGTGGTGACGGCATGGGGCTGACGCGCCGGATCCGCGCGTTCATCGGCGACCCGGCGCTGCTGGGGCTCGTGGTAGCCCTCACGCTCTTCGGCGTGGCCATGGTCTACAGCGCCGGCCAGCTGGACGTGCCGGACCCGTCCACGATGAACGCCTGGAAGCGGCAGCTGGTCTGGCTGGCCGTCTCGGTGGTGGCGCTGGCCGTGATCATGCAGATCGAAGTGAAGTGGTTCGAGTGGGCTGCCGTGCCGTTTTACGTGATCTCCGTGGCCGCGCTGATGCTCACACTGGCGTTCGGTACGGGCGCAGGCACCGCGGCGGGTGTCCGGAGCTGGCTCGAGATGGGAGGGCTCCGGGTCCAGCCGTCGCAGTTCGCGAACCTGGCCACGATCCTGCTCCTCGGGCGGGTCATGGGCGGGCGGCGGGAGCCGCCGCAGACGCTGAGCGCGTTGTGGAAGCCGGTGGTGATCGTCGCCATCCCGTTGGCGCTGGTGGTGCTTCAGCCGGACCTTGGGACCGCCATGGTCTTCGGCGCGATCCTCCTGGCAGCGCTCTTCTGGGGCGGCACGCCGGCGGGCGTCCTCTTCCTGCTGCTGAGCCCGCTGTTCGGGCTGCTGCTGGCGTTCCAGGCGTGGCTGTTCAGCGCGTACATGGTGGCGCTCGTGGTCTTCCTCTACCTCTATCGCGTCTACCTGTGGGAGGGGACGCTGGTGGCGGTGACGAACCTGGCGGCGGGGACCATCGCGCTGCCCCTGTGGAACACGCTGGCGCCGTACCAGAAGGCACGGCTCCAGGTCTTCCTCGACCCGAGCCTGGACCCCCGGGGCGCCGGTTGGAACGTGATCCAGAGCCGGGTGGCCATCGGCAGCGGTGGGCTGTTCGGGAAGGGGTTCACCGAGGGCACGCAGAAGCGGCTGGCGTTCCTGCCGGAGCAGCACACGGACTTCATCTTCAGCGTGATCGGTGAGGAGACGGGCTTCGTCGGCACCACGCTGGTCCTGCTGGCCTTCGGCCTCATCCTCTGGCGACTGGTGAAGATCGCCGAGCGGGTGGCGGACCCCTTTGCCGGCATGGTGGTCTTCGGTATCTTCGGGGCCTGGTTCACCCATATCATCGTAAACGTCGGGATGACGGTGGGCGTGATGCCCATCACGGGGATCCCGCTGCCGTTCCTGAGCTATGGTGGCTCGTTCCTCATGGCGAGCTTCGTGGCGCTGGGGATCGCGCAGCGCATCGCGGCGGAGCAGGCGAGGGGCTTCTGATGGCCTGGTGGCGCAAAGAAGAGAAGAAACTGACGTCGGCCGACAAGCGGGAGATGCCGGGCGATGTCTTCGACAAGTGCAGCGAGTGCGGCGAGATCCTGTACCGGAACCGTCTCGTGCAGAACCTGTACGTGTGCCCCGCCTGCGGCCATCATCTGCGGATCGACGCCGAAGACTACGTGGGACTGCTGATCGACGGGGATGGCTTCACCCCCACGAACACCGAGATCCGGAGCGCCGACCCCCTCGGGTTCCGCGACCTGAAAACGTACACCGACCGGCTGGAGCAGGCGGAGGTGAAGACGGGGCGGAAGGAAGCGGTGATCACGGGGTACGGCCCGCTGGACGGGATCGAGGTGAACCTGGCGGTCATGGACTTCAGCTTTATCGGCGGGAGCATGGGCTCGGTGGTAGGCGAGAAGATCGCCCGGGCCGCCTGCCGTGCGCTGGACGAGGCGCAGCCGCTGGTGGTGGTCAGTGCGTCGGGAGGTGCCCGGATGCAGGAGGGGATCCTGTCGCTGATGCAGATGGCCAAGACGTCGGCGGCGCTGGCCCGGATGCACGCGGACGGGCTGCCCTACATCTCGGTGCTGACGAACCCCACGACCGGTGGTGTGACGGCGAGCTATGCCATGCTCGGGGACGTGAACCTGGCGGAGCCCGGTGCACTCATCGGGTTCGCCGGACCCCGGGTCATCGAGCAGACCATCAAGCAGGAGCTGCCCGAGGGCTTCCAGCGTTCCGAGTTCCTGCTGGAGCACGGGATGATCGATGCCATCGTGGACCGACGCGCCATGAAGAGCCGGCTGGCCCACTTCCTCCGGCACATGCTGGGGCTGCCGGCGTCGGAGGCGCCGGAGCGGGCAGAAACGGCTTGACCGAACTCTCCTACGGCGCGCTCCTGGACGAGCTCTTCCCTCGCCTCACCGGCGGGATCCGCTGGGGCCTCGACAGGACCCACCGGATGCTGGCGGCGGTGGACGACCCCCAGACCGCGTATCCGTCGGTCCATATTGCAGGGACCAACGGCAAGGGGTCGGTAGCGGCCATCATGGAGTCGGTATTGCGCCGCAGCGGGTTGCGGACGGGGCTCTACACGTCGCCGCACCTGGTGGATTTCCGGGAGCGGATCTGCATTGATGGGCGTCCTATCGGGGAGTCGGAGTTGCTGCGGACGGCCCGCGTCCTGTGGCCCCAGATCGAGGCGGAAGCCCCGTCGTTCTTCGAGGCGGCCACCGTCATCGCGTTCCTGGCGCTGGAGCGGGCCGGTGTGGACGTGGCCGTGGTGGAGGTGGGGATGGGCGGACGGCTGGATTCCACCAACGTGGTGGACCCGGACGTGACGGTCATCACCAACGTGGCCATGGACCACGCCCAGTACCTGGGCGATGATCTGGCCACCATCGCGGGGGAGAAGGCGGGCGTGATCAAGGCGGGCGTGCCGGTGGTTGCGGGGGAGACGGACCGGGTGGTGCTGGACGTGATCCGGCGGACCGCGAGGGAGCGGGGCGCAGCGGTGCATGTGGTGCCGCCGCCGGTAGCCGAGTTCGACGCCCGGGGGACCACCGCCGTGCTGGACACGGAGTGGGGCGAACTGTCACTCCGGGTGCCACTGGCCGGACAGCACCAGGCGCTGAACCTGGCCGTTGCGGTCCGCGCATTGGAGCTCATGCCCGAGTCCCGCCGCCCCGGCAGGGCCGAGGTGGTGGAGGGCGTGGCGAGCGTGTCCTGGCCGGGCCGGCTCCAGTCGGAGACGGTGGACGGTGTGACGTGGATCTTCGACGTGGCCCACAACGCCGCCGGTACCCGATCGTTGCTCGACGCGCTCCCTGTGCTGGAGCCTCGGCGGCCGCTGGTGGCGCTCATCGGCGTCCTCGGCGACAAGGACTGGAACGGGATGCTGCCGCCCCTCTTCGACGCCATGGACGCCGTGGTGCTGGCGGAGCCGTCCTCGGCGCCGGCCCAGCGCCGGTGGGACCCGGAAGCCGTACTCGAGCGGCTGGGTGCGCCGAAGAGCGCCCGGGTGGTGCGCCCGTTCGCCGCCGCCGTGAGCGGCGCAGCGGCGCTGGCCGACGGCGGCACGGTGGTGTGCACGGGGTCCGTCCACACGGTGGGCGACGCGATGCTGGCGCTGGGACTCCCGCCTTTCGCGGAAGCGCCGGGGTTGCAGCCGGAGGGAGACGCCGCGTAGTATCGGCCGATGAGCTTCCAGAGTCTGCCCGGGTTCCGAGATTTCTTCCCCGCCGATTTCGCGGCGCGGGACCACATCGTCCGTACGTGGCGGGAGACCGCCCGGCGGTACGGCTTCGAGGAGTACGACGGCCCGCCGCTGGAGCCGCTGGAGCTGTACGTGGTGAAGAGCGGCGAGGAGATCGTCGACCAGCTTTACGCGTTCACCGACAAGGGCGGCCGTGAGGTGTCGCTCCGGCCGGAGATGACGCCCACCCTGGCCCGGATGGTGGGTGAGCGGGGCCGGGCCATGCCGAAGCCGATCCGGTGGTCGAGCGTGCCCCAGCTCTTCCGCTACGAGCGGACGCAGCGGGGCCGGCTGCGGGAGCACTTCCAGTGGAACGTGGACATCATCGGCGAGGAAGACATTGCCGCCGACGCCGAGGTCCTGAGTGTTGCGCTGGACGGGCTGACGGCGCTGGGGCTGGAGGTCGAGGACGTGGAGGCGCGGATCAACGACCGCCGACTCCTGGAGGCCCTGCTGACCCACGCCGGCGTGCCCGGCCGCCGGCTGGGTGGCGCATACGCCGTCATCGACAAGATGAGCCGGGAGCACGCCGACGAGACGCGGCGGCGGCTGGCCGACGAGGTGGCGCTCGAGGCCGACGTGATTACGGCCGTGATGGCCATCTTCGACCACGACCTGGACGGACTGGCCGACGCGTACGGCGGCGTGGAGGCGGTGGCCGGTGAGCTGGACCGGCTCCGTCGCTATTTTGACGCGTTGGCGGAGATGGGCTGGGCGGGCCACGTTCGCTTCGACCCCCGGATCGTGCGGGGGCTGGCGTACTACACGGGCACCGTGTTCGAGATCTTCGACCGGAAGGGCGAGCTCCGTGCCATCTGCGGTGGCGGTCGGTACGACGACCTGCTGTCGGCGGTGAGCGACCTGGAGCTGTCGGCCGTGGGCTTCGGGATGGGCGACGTGGTGCTGGCGGAGCTGCTGACGGAGCGGGGCCTGCTGCCCGAGGCGGCGCCGGGCCCGGATTACCACATCGTGAGCATCACCGACGAGGAGCGACCGGTGCTCCGCCGGGTGGCCCGCCGGCTCCGGGATGCCGGGCACTCGGTGTCGTATACGCTCCGGCAGGTGGGCGTGGGGAAGCAGTTCAAGGACGCCGATTCCCGGAACGCCACCCACACGGTGGTGCTGGGCCCCGACGAGGTGGGCCGGGGCGTGGCGGTGGTCCGGGAGATGGCCACCGGTGACGAGCGCGAGGTGCCGCTGGACGAACTGGGATGAGCGGGCCCGAGGACTTCGACGCCGAACGGCGCAGGATCGTCCGGAAGCTGGCGCTGCTGACGTGGGGCGCACGGGCGCTGGCCGTGCTCCTGGCCGTGGGTGGGGGCGCACTTCTGGCGTGGATTCTCACGGGCGCCGGGTTCTCGTTCATGCGGACCTGGCTGAACGTGAGCCTGCTGCTGATCCTGGTCCCGATCGCCGTGCACCTCTGGCCGGGGCCGAAGCCGTGGGAGAAGGACGACGAGGATTGAACGAAGGAAGACATGGGTAACGACAAGGCGCTGACGCCGCGGGCCGAAGACTTTTCGAACTGGTACAACGAGATCGTGGTCCGGGCCGAGCTGGCCGAGCACTCGCCGACGCGCGGGAGCATGGTCATCCGGCCGTGGGGCTATGCGCTGTGGGAGAACATGCAGCGTGCGCTGGACGACAAGTTCAAGGCCACGGGTCACCAGAACGCCTACTTCCCGCTCCTGATCCCGTTGAGCTTCATCGCCCGGGAAGCGAAGCATGTGGAGGGATTCGCCAAGGAGATGGCGCTGGTGACCCACACCCGGCTCATCGGGAACGAGGACGGCGAGCTCGTGCCGGACCCCGAGAGCGAGCTGGAGGAGCCGTACGTGATCCGGCCCACGTCGGAGACCATCATCTACGACGCCTATAGCCGCTGGGTCCAGAGCTACCGCGACCTCCCGATCCTGATCAACCAATGGGCGAACGTCATGCGCTGGGAGATGCGGACGCGGCTGTTCCTGCGCACGTCCGAGTTCCTCTGGCAGGAGGGCCACACGGCCCATGGGAGTCCCGAGGAGGCCGAGGAGGAGACGCTCACGATCCTGGACGTCTACCGGTCGTTCATGGAGGACTGGATGGCCATGCCGGTCATCACGGGCCGGAAGAGCGAAGCGGAGAAGTTCCCCGGCGGTGACCACACGTACGCGTTGGAAGCGCTGATGCAGGACAACAAGGCGCTCCAGGCGGGGACGAGCCACAACCTGGGCCAGAACTTCGCGAAGCAGTTCGAGCTGAAGTTCCAGGCCGAGAGCGGCGACTGGGAGTACGCGTGGAACACGAGCTGGGGCGTGAGCACGCGGCTGGTGGGCGGGCTGGTCATGACCCACGGCGATGACAACGGGCTGGTGCTGCCGCCGAAGCTGGCGCCCACGCAGGTGGTGATCGTCCCGATCTGGAAGAACGACGAGCAGAAGGCCGCCGTGCTGGACAAGGCCGAGATGGCCGCCCGCCACATGCGGGACGAGGGGATCCGGGTCCAGATCGACGACCGGGAGAGCGAGAGCCCCGGCGCCAAGTTCTGGGAGTGGGAGCGGAAGGGGGTGCCGCTCCGGGTCGAGATCGGGCCCCGGGACGTGGAGAAGGGCAATCTGGCGCTGGCGAAGCGGCTGGTGCCGGAGGGCGAGGACCGGAAGGAGTTCCTGCCGGAGTCCGAGGCGCTGGCCTCTATCGGTGACCGCCTGGCGTCGATCCAGCGGGGTCTGCTGGAGGCGGCGCGGGCCCGTACGGAGGCGAACAGCCACCGGGTCGACGACTACGACGCGTTCAAGGAGCGGGTCGAGTCCGACGGCGGGTTCTACTACGCCGGCTGGTGCGGCTCCGGGGCGTGCGAGGAGAAGGTGAAGGACGAGACGAAGGCCACCATCCGGGTGCTGCCGAGCCCCGAGTTCCGGTCCAAGCAGACGCCGCAGCGGTGTCTGGCGTGCGGGGAGGCGGCGGAGCACGAGGCGGTGTGGGCCCGGGCGTACTGACACCGGCCCGTGCCCGATAACGTCGCCTACCGGAACGACGCCCTCCACTGCGAGGACGTGCCGCTGGCAGCGCTGGCGGCGGAGCACGGCACGCCCCTCTACGTCTACAGCCGCCGGAGCATGCTCGACCGGCTGGCATCGCTGGCCGCGGCGTTCGAGGCGCTGGACCCGCTGCTGGCGTACAGCGTGAAGGCCAACGGCAACCTGTCGATCCTGCGACTGCTGGCCGACGCGGGTGCCGGCGCCGACATCGTGAGCGGCGGGGAGCTGCACCGGGCGGAGCGGGCGGGCGTGCCCGCCGACCGGATCGTGTTCAGCGGCGTGGGCAAGACCCGGGATGAGCTGGAGGCGGCGCTGGACGCCGGGATCCTCTGCCTCAACGTGGAGAGCGAGGGCGAGCTGCGGCTGCTCTCTCAGGTGGCCCGGGAGGCCGGCCGGGACGCGCCGTTCGCGCTGCGGATCAACCCGGACATCGAGAGCCCCACGCCCCACCCGTACACGCGCACCGGTCACCGTGCCACGAAGTTCGGCATCGAGCACGAGCGGGCCATGGAACTGTACCGGTTGGCACTGGAGCTGGGCGGCCTCGAGCCCGTGGGGATCGACGTCCACATCGGGAGCCAGATCACGGACCCGGAGCCGTACCGTCGGTCGCTGGCCCGGTTGCTGGAGCTGGTGGACGCGCTGGAGGGACACGGGATCGCACTGCGGCACGTGGACCTGGGCGGAGGGTTCGGCGTGGCCCACGAGGGTCAGGAGGCGCCGGACGCCATGGCCTTCGCGGCCGTGATCATGCCACTCATGGAGGGTCGAGGCCTCCGGCTGGTCCTGGAGCCCGGCCGCTACGTGGTGGGCCACGCCGGGGTACTCCTGACGCGCGTGCTGTACGTGAAGCGGACGGGCGGGAAGACGTTCGTGATCACTGACGCGGGGATGAACGACCTGCTGCGTCCGAGTCACTACGCGAGCTTCCACCCCGTGACGCCTGTGGAGCGGGTGCCGGGGCGGCCGAGTGGGGCCGTGGACGTGGTGGGTCCGATCTGCGAGTCGGGCGGGTTCCTGGCGCTGGACCGGGAGCTGCCGCTCCCCGAGCCGGGGGCGCTGCTGGCGATCCAGGTCGCGGGAGCGTATGGCTTCACCATGGCGTCCACGTACAATGCCCGCCCGCGCCCTGCGGAGGTGCTGGTCGACGGGGACCGGGCGCGGCTGATCCGACGGAGAGAAACCTACGAAGACCTCGTGAGAGGTGAAGAGGAGCTGCTGCACGCATGAGTGCCACCGACCACCGGATCCTGATCCTGGACTACGGCTCCCAGTTCACCCAGCTCATCGCCCGGCGGATCCGGGAGGAGCGGGTGTACTGTGAGATCCACCCGCCGACCCTCTCCCCGGCGGACGTCCGGGAATGGGGCCCCAGCGGGATCATCCTCTCGGGCGGACCCGCGTCGGTCTACGACGACGAGGTCCCGGGCCTCGACCCGGAGCTCCTCGAGCTCGGGATCCCCATCCTCGGGATCTGCTACGGGATGCAGCTGGTGGCCCACGCGGAGGGCGGGGAGGTGGTGCCGGGGCGGCGGGAGTACGGTCGGGCGGAGATGACCATCACCGAGCCCGACGCTCTTTTCGCCGGCTTCGAGGCCGGCGAGCGGATCACTGTATGGATGAGCCACGGCGACCACGTGAACGCCCCGCCGGCGGGGTACGAGGCGCTGGGCGGCACCGAGTCGCTGCCCGTGGCGGCGTTCCGGTCCGAGGAGCGGCCGATCTACGGGGTGCAGTTCCACCCCGAGGTGGCCCACACGCCCCGGGGCGACGAGATCCTGTCCAACTTCGTCTTCCGGGTCTGCGAGTGCGAGCCCACGTGGACGCCGGGCTCGTTCATCGACGAGCACGTGGCCCGGGTCCGGGAGCAGGTGGGCTCCGACCACGTCATCGTGGGGCTCAGTGGCGGCGTGGACTCGAGCGTGGCTGCCGCGCTGGTCCACGAGGCCATCGGCGATCAGCTGACGGCCATCTTCGTGGACACGGGGCTGCTGCGGAAAGGGGAGCGGGAGGGTGTGGAGCGGACGTTCCGCAAGCACATGGGGATCCGGCTGGAGGTGGTGGACGCCGCCGCCGAGTTCCTGGCGGACCTGGGGGGCGTGAGCGACCCGGAGCGGAAGCGTCGGGTCATCGGCGAGCGTTTCATCCGGGTCTTCGAGCGGGCCGCGAAGGACGCCGGCCGCGATGCCCGTTGGCTGGTCCAGGGCACCCTCTATCCGGACGTCATCGAGAGTCAGTCGGTCCGGGGCCCGTCGGCCGTGATCAAGACGCACCACAACGTGGGCGGGCTGCCCGAGGAGATGGACTTCGAGCTCATCGAGCCGCTCCGGGAGCTGTTCAAGGACGAGGTCCGGAACGTCGGCCGGGAGCTGGGGCTGCCCGAGGAGCTGGTGGCCCGTCACCCGTTCCCGGGCCCCGGGCTGGCCGTCCGGATCCTCGGCGATATCACGCCCGAGCGCCTGGCCGTGCTTCGGGAGGCCGACGCCATCTTCCTCGAGGAGATCCGTTCCGCCGGCCTCTACGACGACATCTGGCAGGCCTTCGCCGTACTGCTCCCCGTCCGGAGCGTGGGCGTCATGGGCGACTACCGGACGTACGACAACGTGGTGGCGCTCCGGGCCGTCACCAGCCGCGATGGGATGACCGCCGACTGGTTCCCGTTCCCGCCCGACGTCCTCGGCCGGGTCAGCAGCCGGATCATCAACGAGGCGGCGGGCGTGAACCGGGTCACCTACGACGTCAGCTCGAAACCGCCGGCTACCATCGAGTGGGAGTGAGGGTGGCTCCGGACCGGCGGGGACGCGAAGTCTGACTGCCGGGCCACGGCGACCCGGCGGGCCCTACCGCTTGACCCCCCCGTCGCGCCCGGGTGGCCCCCGCTCTTTCGTCTCCCGGTTCGGCAGCTCGCGCCCGGGCAGCTCGGTGGGATCGGAGCGGTGGCCCTCGTCGGGCATGATGTCGGGTATGGACCGGGCGCCGGAACGGGGGCGCTTCAGCCGCTGCGCGATGCTGTCCCACACTTCGTCCTGCGTCTGGAGATCCCGATTGAGCTCGAGGAAGGCGTAGAGCTCGCCGGCGTGGACCCCGTGGGCCTCCAGGATCGAGTCCTTTGCCGCCTGGTACCGGGCGTCGAGCGCGCTCGGGTCATCCAACTCATCCCGGAGCTCGATCTCCGCAGTCCGCAGCGCCACCACCACGTCGATGAACTCGCTCCGGGTGAGCTCCGCCGCCGACGCGACCGCGTCGGGCTCGGCGCATCCCGATACGGCCAGCAGGCCGAGCAGAAGCAGCCACGGGCCGGACGGCGGCCCACGGCCGGGACAGTCCCGGACAGGACCCGGTAGGAAGAGCTGAACGTATAGCATCGCCCTGAAGATAGGGGCAACGGCGGCGGCGGTCACGCCCCCTGCCGATACGGCAGAGAGTCCCGGCACGGGATGTGTACCACAGTACGGGCGACGAAACGCGCGCCGGCACGGGCCGGCCCGAACGATGGTATGGCGAGAGAGCGGGGATCATGCTGAACGCGGATCGACTGACGATAAAGGCGGGGGAAGCGCTACAGGCGGCGTCGAACGCGGCGGCGCGTGCGGGCAACCCGTCGCTGGAGGACCTGCACCTGCTGCGGGCGCTGCTGGACCAGGAGGAGACGGTGGTGGTCCCGGTGCTCCAGAAGGTGGGGGTGAACATCGCGAGGGTGAAGGACCGGCTGGATGCGGCGCTGGAGAAGCTGCCGAGCCAGAGCGGCGACGTGCGACCGACGGTGAGCCGGGAGCTGAACGCGGTTCTGGACCATGCGGAGGAGGAAGCCCGTGAGCTGGGCGACGAGTACGTCTCCACGGAGCACCTGCTGCTGGGCCTGGCGTGGAAGAAGGGGAGCAGCACCCGTGAGCTGCTGGCGGGCGAGGGTGCGGAGCCGGCTGCGATCCGTGAGGCACTGGAGGCGGTGCGCGGCCCGCACACGGTGACCGATCAGGACCCGGAGCAGAAGTACCGCGCGCTGGAACGGTTCAGCCGTGATCTGACGGCGGCCGCGCGGCAGGGGAAACTCGACCCGGTGATCGGCCGGGACGAGGAGATCCGGCGGGTGATGCAGGTGTTGAGCCGGCGGACGAAGAACAACCCGGTGCTGATCGGCGAGCCGGGGGTGGGGAAGACGGCCATCGCCGAGGGGCTGGCGCAGCGGATCGTGAGCGGCGACGTGCCGGAGAGCCTGGCGAACAAGGCGCTGATCCAGCTGGATATCAGCGCCATGGTGGCGGGCGCCAAGTTCCGGGGCGAGTTCGAGGAGCGGTTCAAGGCGGTGCTGAAGGAGCTGACGGAGGCCGAGGGCCGCTACGTGGTCTTCATCGACGAACTCCATACCATCGTCGGTGCGGGCGCGGCCGAGGGCGCGGTGGACGCGGGCAACATGATCAAGCCGCCGCTGGCCCGTGGCGAGCTGCACGTGGTGGGCGCCACCACGCTGGATGAGTACCGGAAGCACATCGAGAAAGACGCGGCGCTGGAGCGTCGCTTCCAGCCGGTGTTCGTGGGCGAGCCGAGCGTGGAGGACACGGTGGCGATCCTGCGGGGGCTGAAGGAGCGCTACGAGGTCCACCACGGGGTGCGGATCACCGACGCGGCGCTCATCGCGGCGAGCCGGTTGAGCGATCGCTATATCGGCGGTCGGTTCCTCCCGGACAAGGCCATCGACCTGGTGGACGAGGCGGCGAGCCGGCTCCGGATCGAGATCGACAGCCTGCCGCAGGAGATCGACGAGGTCGAGCGCCGGATCACGCAGCTGGAGATCGAGAAGCAGGCGCTGGCCCGGGAGGAGGAGACCGACGCCGTCCGTCGTCGTGAGGCCATCGAGGAGGAGCTGGCGGAGCTCCGGGAGCAGGCCGGGGCCATGAAGGCCCGATGGCAGGGCGAGAAGGACGCCATCACGAAGATCCGGGAGCTGAAGGAGCGGATCGACCAGCTCAAGGTCGAGGCCGAGCGGGCCACCCGGACCGGCGACCTCTCCCGGGCCGCCGAGATCCAGTACGGCGACATCCCGGAGACGGAACAGGCGCTGGAGCAGGCGGAGGCGCGGCTCGAGGAGCTGCAGGCCGAGAGCCAGTTCCTGAAGGAGGAGGTCGACGACGAGGACATCGCCGGGGTCGTCTCGAACTGGACCGGGATCCCCGTCAGCCGGATGATGGAGACGGAGAAGGAGCGGCTCCGGAAGCTGGAGGAGCTGCTCGGCAAGCGGGTCATCGGGCAGGACGAGGCGCTGGCCGCGGTGAGTGATGCCGTGCGACGGAGCCGGGCCGGCCTCCAGGACCCGAACAAGCCCATCGGCAGCTTCATCTTCCTGGGCCCCACGGGCGTCGGGAAGACCGAGACCGCCCGGGCGCTGGCCGAGTTCCTCTTCGACGACGAGGACGCCATGGTCCGGATCGACATGAGCGAGTACATGGAGAAGCACGCCGTGGCCCGGCTCATCGGCGCGCCCCCGGGCTACGTGGGCTTCGAGGAGGGCGGTCAGCTCACCGAGCAGGTGCGTCGCCGGCCCTACAGCGTGATCCTCTTCGACGAGATCGAGAAGGCCCACAGCGAGGTCTTCAACATCCTGCTCCAGATCCTCGACGACGGGCGGCTCACCGACAGCCAGGGGCGGACCGTGGACTTCCGGAACGCCGTCATCATCATGACCAGCAACCTGGGCAGCCACTACATCCTGGAGCACGGCGAGGACGCGTGGGGTGAGGTCGAGGAGCACGTGCGGGGCGAGCTGCGGCAGGCGTTCCGGCCCGAGTTCCTGAACCGGATCGACGACATCATCGTCTACCGCCCGCTGGGCGAGGCCGAGCTCGAGGCCATCGTCGAGTTGCAGCTCCGGCGGGTCGAGGCCATGCTCGCCGACCGGCACATCGACCTGGAGCTGACCGACGCCGCCAAGGAGCGCGTGGCCCAGGTCGGCTACGACCCGGCGTTCGGCGCCCGGCCGCTGAAGCGGGCCGTGCAGCGGCTGATCCAGAACCCGCTGGCCATGCGCATGCTCGAGGAGGAGATCCCCGAGGGCGCGAAGGTGGTGGCGGACGTGGCGCCCGGCGAGGGGTTGGAGTTCCGGATCGTGGCGGGGGGTGCAAAGGCCGGGGTCGCCGGACAGGAGGCGGGCGGCGACGTCGCTTGACACCCTATCCGGCGCCGACCACGTTCCGGTCGATCGACCAACCCGGAGGAGCGATGACGAGAGTGCAGCGGAGGTCCTGGGCAGGGTCCCTCATGGGGATCCTGGCGGTTACGGTGACGCTGGTGGCGTGTGGTGGGGGTGGACAGCAGGGCACGCGGACGCCGGCGGCGGAGTCGACGGGGCCGGCGCTGACGGTGGAGCGGTTCCTCCGGGCGGCGAACGCCAACAGTCTGGGCACCATGACGGAGCTGTTCGGTACCACCGACCGCACCATCGTGCAACTGGAGGGTCAGACCCGTGCCGAGGAGCGGATGTACGTGCTGGCGTCGCTGCTGCGGCACGACGACTGGTCGATCGTGGGTCAGCAGTCGGTGCCGGGCCGCATGATGGACGCCATCGACCTGCTGGTGCGCATCACCCGGGGCGACGAGAGTGTGACCGTCCCGTTCCTGGTGGTCCGCCGGGAGGACGGCGGGTGGATCATCGAGCGGATCGAGGTGGAGCCGCTGACGACGCTCCCGTCGCCGCGCTAGCAGGGCATTTTAGTGCTCCACCAGCTCGATGAGCACGCCCCCGGTGCTCCGGGGGTGGAGGAACGCGACGCGGTGCCCACGTGCGCCAGGGCGGGCTTCCCGGTCGATGAGCTCGAACCCCTGGTCGGCCAGGCCGGCGAGGGCGGCGTCGATGTCGGGGACGCGGTAGGCGATGTGGTGGAGGCCGGGGCCGCGCTTCTGGAGGAATCGTCCCACGGCGGTGTCGGGGGCCAGCGGCTCGAGGAGCTCCAGCTTGCCATCGCCGCTGCCGAGGAAGACGAGAGCCACGCCCTGGGCGTCCACGCGCTCGCGGCGGGAACTCCCGGCGCCGGTCACGGCTTGGAGCACCGGAAGGACGCTGTCGATGGACTCGACGGCGATGGCCACATGGTCGAGGGGGAGCCCTTCGACGGGGTCGGGTATGGTCACGCGTGCCTCGGCCGCTAAATTGCGTCTGATTCGGACGCCGGAAACGTACACTTCGGATGGGGCCCGGTAAACCGGGCGCCGACGAGATATTGGAGGGATTGAATGGCAGAGAATGGCGGAGAGCCCATCCCGGTCGATGACGCGACCTTCGCGACGGAGATCGAGGGGAGCGATGGACTGGCGATGGTAGATTTCTGGGCGGAATGGTGCGGACCGTGCCGCATGGTGGCGCCCGTGGTTAAGCAGCTGGCCTCGGAGTACGAGGGGAAGCTGAAGGTCGGGAAGCTGGACGTGGACGCGAACCAGCAGACGGCCATGAAGTTCAACATCCGGTCGATCCCGAGCATCCTGTTCTTCAAGGACGGGAAGCACGTGGACACGGTGGTGGGCGCGGTGCCGAAGCCGATGCTGGAGCGGAAGATCGAGGAGCACCTGGGCTAGCGCGCGCGGGGTTTCTTCCGCCAACATGAGCGGGGCAGGGGCTGAGGCTTCTGCCCCGTTTCTACGTCGTTGCGGCGCGCTAGCCTTGGGGGTGGGGGTGGGGCTGGTGGTGGGGGCGGCGCTGGATTCGTCGTGGGGTGCCGGGCCCGCGGCAGGGCAGCGTTCGGTGCGGCCGGCATGATCTTCGGGGCGCTGGTGCGTTTGGGGGACCCCGGCTATGACAATGGAGTATGAAAACACCTCGGGGACGGGGACCCACCGTGAATCCCGAATCCCGCCCCCCAAAATACCAGCCCCGCTACCACGACCAAGCATGGCCACCTTCTACATCGTCAGCACTCCGATCGGCAACCTGGCCGACATGACGTACCGGGCGGTGGAGGTGCTGGGGTCCGTGGACCGGATCCTGGCGGAGGACACCCGCCGGACGGGAATCCTGTGCAGGCATTACGGGATCGAAACGCCGCTGGTGAGCGCCCACGAGCACAACGAGGCGAAGCGGGCGGAGCAGGTGGTCGGCTGGCTCGACCACGGGGAGGAGCTGGCCCTCGTCTCCGACGCGGGCACGCCGCTGGTCTCGGACCCCGGGTCGCGGCTGGTCCGGGCGGTGGTGGACGCGGGCCACGACGTGGTGCCGATCCCCGGGGCATCGGCGGTGCTTGCGGCGCTGGTGGCCGCCGGGCTCGACCCGGAGCCGTTCACTTTCTTCGGGTTCCTGCCGCGGAAGGGGCGGGAGCGGACGGAGCGGCTGGCGGAGCTGGCGGCGCTGCCGCACACGGGCGTGGTCTACGAGAGCCCGGAGCGGCTGGTGACGCTGCTGGAGGACCTGGCGGCGGCGTCGGACCCGGAGCGGCGGGTGGTGGTGGCCCGGGAGCTGACCAAGCTGCACGAGGAGCACCGCCGTGGCTGCCTGGCCGACGTAGCCGACCACTACCGTGAGGCGGGGGTGAAGGGGGAGGTGGTGGTGCTGCTGGCGGGAGCGGAAGGCGTCTCGGCCGAGGTGGACGAGGAGGCGGCGGTGGCGCTGGCCACGGCGCTCCTGGACGACGGCGGGCGCCCGAGCGTGGTGGCCAGGGAGGTGGCCCGACGGCTCGGTGTGGCCCGGAACCGGGCGTACGAGATCGTGCAGGGGCTCAAGGCGGGTCGGGGACCGTGAGGCCAGTGGAGACGTCTAGGAACCGGAGTGGAGTAATGCTGCGCACAACGGGGACGTCCGGACGATCCTGTCCATCGATCGGTCGTTCCAGGATGCCATCGCCGAGGGCGACTGGCAGGTCCTGCGCGGCCTCTACGCGCCCGACGCGGTCCATATGCCGCAGGGGCACGATCGGGTGGAGGGCCTGGACTCCATCGTGGCGTACTGGTCCGATACGTACCCGGTGGACGGGATCCGGGGGTACCACACCGAGACGGACGTGATCCACGGAGACGCCACCCTGGCGTACCATCGGGGCACGTGGACGTCGGAGGCCGAGGTGTCGGAGCGGTGCAAGTACCTCTGGGTCCTGCGTCGGATGCCCGACGGCGAGTGACGGATCGTGACCGACATCTACAACAGCGACAGCCGGCGCGCCTCGCGCATGACGCCCGGCCGCGGAGCCAGAGCCCCTACAGCCCCAGCTCGGCCATCTCCGCCTTCAGCGTGATCTCGAGCCCTTCCTCGAACGGACGGGGCGCCCAGCCCAGTTCCCGGCGGGCCCTGGCGTCACGGGCGAAGTAGGTGGTTCCCGCGGCCACCCGGAGCGTTTCCGGATGGTACGTGCTCGGCAGCGGGAGTACGGCGTTCACCGGCTTCATCAGCCACGAAGAGACCCGGGCCAGCCACGTCGGCAGGACGAAGCGCGGCGGCTTCACGCCCGTGATCTTCTCGGCGATGGGGAAGACCTCCTCCCACATCATGCACGGTCCCGCCAGGTTGTACGACTCTCCGATCTCGCCTTGCTCCATCGCCAGCAGGTGCCCTGCGGCGATGTCCTCCACGTAGCTCCAGCACCCACCCTGCTTCGGGATCACCGGGAGCCGGCCCCGGAGGTAGTCCCGGAACACCTGTCGGATATTGCTGTGGTCGCCGGGGCCGTGGACGATCCCGGGCTGCACGATCACCAGCGGGAGCCCGTCCTCGATCATCGGCAGCGCCACCTCGTAATGCGCCAGCCATTTCGTCCGGTCGTACACGCTGGGCCACGGGCCGTCGTGGCGGTAGCTCTCGTCCACGGGCTCGCCGCCGGTGTCGCCGTACACCGCCAGCGTACTGGTGTAGACGACCCGGGGGACCCCGGCCTTGTTCGCCTCCGCCAGCACGTTCCGCGTCCCGTCCACGTTGATGGCGTGGGCCATGTCCCGCTTCCGGGCGCCCACCTCGTACCAGGCGGCGATGTGGAAGACGCCGTCGGCGCCATCCATGGTGCCGGCCAGGGTCTCGGGCTCGGTGATGTCGCCCCGGATCAGCTCGGCGCCGGCTTCCTCCAGCGCCACGGCCTTCTCGGGCGTGCGTGCCAGCGCCACCACGTCGTGGCCCCGGCCCAGGAGCTGGTGTGCGATGTGGCCGCCGATAAAGCCGGTGGCGCCGGTCAGGTAGTAACGCATCAGTGGTTCTCCAGGTAGTCCAGTACCACCGTGGTCATGGCCCGGATCCCCACGGGGACCGACGCGTCGTCGGCGGTGAACGTGGCGGTGTGGAGCCCGCCGGACGTGCCGCCCGGCGCCGTGGTCCCCAGCCGGAAGTAGAAGCCCGGGACCGCCTGGGCGAAGTAGGCGAAGTCCTCGGCTGTGGCCGTGGGCGGCAGCACGTGCACCTTGCCGTCTCCCACCGCCTTCGCCAGCGACGGCGCCACCGCCTCGGTCAGCTCGAGGTCGTTCACTGTCACCGGCACGCCCCGCTGGTAGTCCAGCTCGTACGAGCCGCCGCCGGCCTTCGTGATCCCGTCCAGGACCTCGTGCATGCGTGCCTCGATCAGGTCCTGCACGCCCGCGTCGAACGTCCGGACGGTGCCCGACAGCCGGACCTCGTCCGGGATCACGTTGAACCGCTCGCCGCCGTGGATGGTGCCCACCGTCACCACGCCGGGCTCCAGCGGGTCGATGTTCCGGGACCGGATGGTCTGGAGCGCCATCACCGCGTTCGACGCCATGACCACCGGGTCCACCGACTCGTGGGGACGCGCCCCGTGGCTGCCCTGGCCCTTGATGGTGGCGTACCACGTGTCCGCCGCGGCCATGGCCGGGCCTGGCACGTACCCCACCTCGCCCACCTCCAGCGACGGGATGGTGTGGAGCCCGAAGACCGCCTCCGGCGCCGGGTCGTCGAACGCGCCCTCCTCCAGCATCAGCGCCGCGCCGCCTTCCTCGCCCGGAGGCGCCCCCTCCTCCGCCGGCTGGAAGATGAACAGAACCGTGCCCGGCAGCTCCGCTTTCATGTCCGATAGCACGCTCGCCACGCCCATCCCCACCGATGTGTGGATGTCGTGGCCACACGCGTGCATCACGCCGACCTCCTGACCGGCGTACGTAGTCCGTTTCGTGGACGCGAACGGGAGTCCCGTGTTCTCGGTGACCGGGAGCGCGTCCATGTCCGCACGCACGGCGACGACGGGCCCCGGCCGGCCGCCCCGCAGCACCCCGATCACGCCGGTGTGGGCCACCCCCGTCCGGACCTCGTCGAAGCCGAGACCCTGCAGGTGCTCCGCCACCAGCGCGGCCGTCTCGTGCTCCCGGTTGCCCAGCTCCGGGTTCTCATGAATGTGATGCCGGTACTCGATGGCCTGCTCGGCGTGGCGCTCCACGAGGCGGTCGATGTCCTGGGCGGTGGTGGCGGTCGGTAGGGTGAGCGCCGCGGCGGTGAGTACCGCCAGGGCAGGCAGGATCTTCGTCGTGTGTCGGATCATGGTCGTCTGAACAGGGAAGCGGTGGCTGTGCTCAGGGTAGGGGATGAGGATAGCCAGAATGAGCGGCGGGACGCCAGTCGCGTGACCTGGGCGCTCGGCCCAAACACGACTTCCGCGAGGGAGACTCCATGAACCCGTCCATCGCCGATTTCCTCACCGCCTCCGCCCTCGTCGCCCTCGCCTCGGGTCCATCGGCCCTGGAACGGAGCTGGGCCGGCGGCCTCCAGCCGTCCTGGGCCGTTGTGAATCGATCGCCATCCCGCTATCCTACCCTTCGGTTTACCTTCGCCCCTGCGTACGGACCCACGAAAAGGCCTTATGCCCCGCGTCGTCCACCTCACGAAAGCCGCTGCCGGCGTGATTCGCCGGGAGGTCGAGAAGGCCCGTGGCAACGAGGTGTGCTTCGTGGCGGAGGTGGCGGAGAGTGGTGCGGTGAAGAAGCCGCGGGCGGTGGCCCGGGGCCACAAGTCGGCGGTGCTGGCGGCGGTGCGGGAGGCGGAGCACGGTCAGCTGGTGATCCACAACCACCCGTCGGGTAAGCTGGAGCCGAGCGACGCGGACCTCTCGGTGGCGTCGTCGTTGAGCGGGCAGGGGCTCGGGATGGCCATCTGCGACAACGCGGCCACGGAGCTCTACGTGGTTCTGGACCCGCCGCGGCAGAAGGAGTTGACGTTCCTGGACGAGGAGGAGGTCCGGGGTCTGCTGGCGCCGGGCGGGCCGGTGGCGTCGTCGCATCGGGCGTACGAGGACCGCCCCACGCAGCGGGATATGGCGGCGAGCGTGGCGGCGCGGTACAACGATGGCGGGGTGCTGCTGTCGGAGGCGGGGACGGGCACGGGGAAGAGCATCGCGTACCTGATCCCGGCGGTCCGGTGGGCGGTCGAGAACCGTGAGCGGACGGTCGTTTCCACCAACACCATCAACCTGCAGGAGCAGCTGGTGACGAAGGACCTGCCGTTCCTGCGGAAAGCGCTGGACGTGACGTTCCGGTACGCACTGGTGAAGGGGCGTCGGAACTACATCTCGATCCGGCGGGCGAAGCTGGCCATGGATACAGGCATGGCGCTGATCGATGGCCCGCAGGCGAAGGAGCTGGAGGCGCTGGACGAGTGGCTGGAAAACACCGACGACGGCTCGCTCCAGGACCTGCCGTTCGAGCCCAGCGCCGAGGTGTGGGACGAGGTGGAGAGCGACAGCGACGTCTGCATCCGGGCCCGCTGTCCCCACTTCGAGAAGTGTTTCTACCAGAACGCCCGGCGGGGCGCCGCGGGGGCGGACATCCTGGTGGTCAACCACCACCTGCTGTTCAGCGACCTGGCGGTGCGCCGGGCCACGGGCAACTACACGGCGCCGGCGGTGCTGCCGCCGTACCGCCGGGTGGTGCTGGACGAGGCCCACAACCTGGAGGAAGCGGCCACGAGCCACCTGGGCGTATCGGTCTCGCGACGCGGGATGTTCCGGCTCCTGAGCCGCCTCGACCGTCGCGGGAAGGGTGTGCTTCGAGCGGTGGAGGAGCGGGTGTTGATGCTGGGCGAGGGTCGGACGAAGACGGAGTGCCTGAAGGCCATCGACCGGGACATCCGGCCCGACGTGTCCAACGCCAAGCAGCGGGCAGCGGAGCTGTTCAACCGCCTGGAGTCGCAGTTGGAGCGGAGCCAGGACGGCGTGCTGCGGCTGGCGGACGGGTTCGACCGGGAGCAGGCGTGGGAGCTGTCGGTGTCGCCTGCGCTGGAGGACCTGCTGATCGTGCTGGACCGGCTGGCCCGGGGGATCGACGGGATCCGGGAGACGGTGCTGGCGGACCGGCAGGCCACGGAGAAGCTGGAGGAGCAGCTGGTGGAGGTGAGTGCGCTGGCGGGCCGGGTCCGGAGCCAGGCCGACGGGCTCCGCATGGCACTGGTCCCCGGCGACGAGGAGGTGCCCACGGTGCGGTGGCTGGAGCGGCGGGGCGGCGGGCGGACGCAGGAGCCGAACATCGTGGCCAAGGCGGCGCCCATCGAGCTGGGGCAGGTGCTCAGAGAGGCGCTCTGGGAGCCGGCCGATACGACGGTGCTGACGTCGGCCACGCTGACCACGCGGGACGGCTTCGACTTCCTGGCCGGGCGGCTCGGCCTCGAGCGCGACGTGCGGGTGGTGGAGGCGACGCACCCGAGCCCGTTCGACTTCACCGAGCAGACCATGGTGGCCATCCCCACTGACGTGCCGGACCTGGGCCGGGCCCACGACAGCGCCACCGCCGGCGCCATCGCCGACCTGGCCGCCGCCACCGATGGCGGCATTTTCGGGCTCTTCACGAGCTACCGCTCGCTGCGCACGGTGGCCGCCACGCTGCGGGAGCGGGGCGTGGACGGGAAGTGGCCGCTCTTCGTCCAGGGTGAGTCGCCCCGGGGCCGGCTGGTCCGGCGGTTCACCGAGAACGGCCGGGGGATCCTGCTGGGCGTGGCGAGCTTCTGGGAGGGCGTCGATGTCCCCGGCGACCCGCTGCGGGGGCTGGTCATCGCGAAGCTCCCGTTCAAGGTGCCCAGCGAGCCGCTGACCGCGGCACGGATGGAAGCGCTGGAGACTGAGGGCGGGAGCGGGTTCTTCCAGTACATGCTCCCCCACGCCGCGCTGCGGCTGAAGCAGGGCTTCGGCCGGCTGATCCGGTCCACAACCGACCGGGGCGCCGTGGTGCTCCTGGACCGACGGGTGCTGGAGAAGAGCTACGGCCGGTACTTCCTGGAGACGCTCCCGCCCGCGCCCGTGCGGACCGGGCCGTGGGCGGAATTGCGCGAGGAGCTGGAGTTGTTTTACACAGAGGGCACGGAGGCGACGGAGACACAGAGGAGTGCGCTCGTCATGGGAGATCGGGGATGACCGACATCGAGCTGCCGCGGCCCACGAAGATCGTGTGCGTGGGTCGGAACTACGTGAAGCACGCCGAGGAGCTGGGGAATACGGTTCCGGAGGAGCCGCTCCTGTTCCTGAAGCCGCCCTCCGCGGTGATCGCGAGCGGTGAGACCATAGTCCGGCCGCCGGAGAGCCGGCAGGTCGAGCACGAGGGCGAGATCGCGGTGGTCATCGGGGAACGGTGCCGGCATGTGAACGAGGCCGACGCGCTGGACCACGTGGCCGGCCTCGCCGCGCTGAACGACGTCACAGCCCGGGACCTGCAGCGCAGGGACAGCCAGTGGAGCCGGGCCAAGGGGTTCGACACCTTCTGCCCCGTGGGGTCCGTGGTCTCGGCCGAGGGGGTGGACTTCGGCGCGCTGGAGGTCACGTGCGCCGTGGACGGGCAGCAGCGGCAGCGGGGCCGGGCGAGCGACATGGCGTTCCCGATCCCGCTCCTGGTCTCCTATATCAGCGGGATCATGACGCTCGAGCCGGGGGACATCATCGCCACGGGCACCCCGGAGGGCGTAGGGCCGCTGGTGGCGGGCGATGAGGTGGTGGTGGAGGTGCTGACGGGGGGTACGCCGCTCTCAACGGTGCGGAACGTGGTGGTGGACGGGTAGTCGCCTACCCCGTCAGGTCCCCCTCGCCCAGCTCCCGGAGCCGCTCGTCGGCCTGGAACAGCCGGACGTCCGTAGCCAGCTCCCCGGCCCGGTGGCGCTCGCCGAAAGGGATCCGCAGCCGGATCCGGGTGCCCGTCGCCCAGGGGATGTCCTCTGCGGGCCCGAGCCGGGCCAGCTCGATGTCCATGACGGGGAGCAGGAGCCACCGTTTCCTCTCCACGGAGCGGATGGCGTCCACGGGGATCCGGACCTCGGTGACGCCCGACTGCGACTGGGAGTAGCCCATGCCCGTTTCGCCGCCCACCTCCGTCACCGACTCCCGGTACTCCAGCACCAGGGCGTTCTCTTCCAGCCGGAGCAGCCCCTCATACGTGGTGGACCGATAGGACCCCCCGTCCATCTCTTCGGCGGCGGCTTTGAAAGGCACGGTGTCCATGGCGTTTTCGGGGCTCGTGTGATGTGGGTCCGACGCGGAATATGGAGGGATCGGGGCCCGCGAGCCAAGCCGGACGGGCCCGGGGCCGGAGGTGGGCTGGAAGCGCGGCCTGTCCAAAGACGCCCGACTTGCCCCCGGCTTTCGCAACGGTTCCATTGCGGCAGACCCGCCCCGTGGGGGCGCCGCCCGAGCACCGCAATCGCCGAGAGAGTCCCATGCCCGTGGTCCACGAACGGTTCGACGATTTCCCCGCGTATCCGCTGGCGGAGGTCCCTCGGATCCGTCGGGAGCTTCGGGCCCGGGGCGTGGACGTCATCGACCTGGGCGCCGGCGACGCGGACCTGGCGCCGCCTCCGCAGGCCGTCGAGGCGCTGAAGCGGGCGGCCGACGACCCGTCGCTCGGCAAGTACGCGTTCCAGCTCGGGCACGTGGCGCTCCGGGAGAGCCTGGCCGGGTGGATGGACAAGCGATTCGGGGTGGCGGTGGACCCCATGGACGACCTGCTCCCGCTGCTGGGCTCGAAGGAGGGCATCGCACACCTGGCGTTCGGGTACGTGGGGCCGGGGGACGTCACCATCGTGCCGGACCCGGGCTACCAGCCGTACCGCGGGGGGACGCTCCTGGCCGGCGGCGAGCCCTACCGGGTGCCGCTGCGGCCGGAGCACGACTTCCTGGTCCCGTTCGAGGCCATCCCCGACGACGTGGCGGCCCGCACCCGCATCGTCTACCTGAACTACCCGAACAACCCCACCGCCGCGGCGGCGCCATGTGAGTACCTGCAGCAGGCCGTGGCGTGGTGCCGTGCCCACGACGCCGTCCTGTGCTACGACAACGCATACAGCGAGGTGGCGTTCGATGGTTACCTCCCGCCGAGCATCCTGGAGATCGAGGGGGCCCGGGATGTGGTCATCGAGTTCCACTCGTTCTCCAAGACGTACAACATGACCGGCTGGCGGGTGGGTTGGGCGGTGGGCAACGCCGGGATCATCGCGGCGCTGAAGCGGGTCAAGACGTTCGTGGACACTGGTCACTTCATGGCGGTCCAGGAGGGGGCCCGGGCCGCTGTGGACGCCTACGACGACTGGGTCCCCGGCAACGTGGCAACGTTCCAGGAGCGACGGGATGCGGCGGTGGCCGCGCTCCGCGCACAGGGCTTCGAGGTGAATCCGCCCCGGGCCACCATGTACCTCTGGGTCCCCGTGCCCGGCGGGGAGCCGTCGGAGCCGTTCGCGCTGCGGGCGCTGGAGCAGGAGGGCGTGGTGATCATGCCGGGGGCGGCGCTGGGCACCGGTGGCGAGGGGTTCTTCCGCATCGCCCTCACGGCGGGGCCCGACCGGCTCGAGGAAGCAGCGGAGCGGTTGGGGCGGGTGATCGGGGGCTCGTGACGCTTCGAGACGTAGCCGCGCTCGCCTACTGACGCGGAACGGAGACCCGCGTCGGGGTTATCAGCACGGGATGAGCAGGCCACGCAGCCACCGCCCTGGACCCGGCCGTCGTTCCTTGCCCGAGCGCAGAGCCCGGGAGCGGCGCGTCCTGTGGCTGGGGATGCTGGTGTCGCTGGCCATCCATGTGCTCGGGGTGGGGTTGGTCGGCGGCTGGCTGGAGCCCGAATCCAGTCACCCATCCCGGCGGTCGGAGCCCGCCATGGCGGACCCGCCCCGGGGGATGCGAGCCGTGGAGATCGCGGTCCAGACCGTCCCGACGCCGTCCGAGGAGCCGGATGAGCCGGACGAGCCGGAGCCCGAACCGGAGCCGGAGCCGGAGCCCGAAGCGGCAGCGGTGGTGGCCCGGACCGAGCGGGAGCGGGCGGCCCCGGCAGATACGCTCACCGCCCGGGACCGGCTGCGGCCGCGGGTGGTGGACCCCCGGCTCTGGGAGCCCATGGTCCTGCTGCCTACCGAGCCGACCATCGGCGACGTGGAGGCGCGGGTGGGGGCGGCGCTCGAGCTGCTCAGCGATTCGGCGTTGGCGGAGGCCGAGGCGGCCGTGCGGGCCCGGGACTGGACCGTGGAGGACGCCGATGGCGGACGTTGGGGGATCAGCCCCGGCCGGATCCATCTGGGTAAGCTGACGCTGCCGCTGCCCATCTGGTTCCCGGTGGACGCAGAGGCGGCCCGCGAGGCGCGGCAGTGGTACGAGCTGGACCGGCAGCTCGACCGGGCTCGGATCCTCGAGAGCTTTGAGGAGCGGGTGCAGGCCATCCGGGAGCGCCGAGACCGGGAGCGGGCCGAGCGGCGAGCGGAGGGGAACGGCGGCGGTTGACGTGGGCCGTGATGGTGCGTGACTTGCAACCGTCAACGGGTCCACACACGTCCACACAGTGAGGGTTCCACCATGGCGAATCACAATCGGAAGCTCTGGACGCTCCTCGGCCTGACCGCCGGCGCGGCGGTAGGGGCCTGGCTCTGGCGACGTGGTACCGAGCGGACCGCTCCGCCAGAGGTCGCCACCCGGCCGGTGCGGGAGGGGACGGCCGCGGACCGTCTCGCCCGGGCGCTGGCCGAGGACCTGGAGCTGGGCGAGTACGATCTGTCCGTGGACGCCATCAGCGACGGCGTGGTGGAGCTCGCCGGTGTGGTCGACGCCGCGGCGCAGCGGGAGCGGGCCGTTGCCATGGCCCACGGCACCGAGGACGTTCACACCGTGGTCAACCGCCTGGTCCTCCGGGACGAGGAGGCCCGGTTCGAGGAGAACCGGACACGCCGGGAGGAGACGGGCGGGATGCAGCACTCGGGAATGGGCGTGGGGATGGGGACCCGGCGGCAGTCGCCGGACACCGACCCCGATCGCCCCAGCGACCGGCAGAAGCTGGTAGACCGGGAGCTGGAGCCGGAGAACATGGAGACCGCACCGGCTGATGAGACCGGGACGGACTCCGACGAGGAGGAGCCGGCACCGTAGCCCGGGGGCTGACCTCGATCGGTGGCGGTCCGGTCGGTGGCGGCCGGACCGCCATTCGTTTAAGCTAAACGACTATGACTGAACCGCTCTCGAAGACATACGATCCGGCGGCCATCGAGAAGCCGCTCTACCAGGAATGGCTGGACAGGGGATACTTCAGCGCGTCGGCCGATGCCGTGCTGGAGGGCGAACGAGACCCGTACGTCATCGTGATCCCCCCGCCGAACGTCACCGCCGTGCTGCACATGGGGCACGGGCTGAACAACACGCTCCAGGACCTGTTGATCCGCTGGCGGCGGATGCAGGGTCGGGAGGCGCTCTGGATCCCCGGCACCGACCACGCCGGGATCGCCACGCAGAACGTGGTGGAGCGGCAGCTGGCGGAAGAAGGGCTGACGCGCCAGGACCTGGGCCGTGAGGCGTTCGAGGAGCGGGTCTGGGAATGGGTCAGCGAGACCCGGCCGCGGATCATCGAGCAGCTCGAGGCCACGGGGTGCTCGTTCGACCTGTCCCGCGAGCACTTCACCCTGGACCCGGACCTCTCGCAGGCGGTGCGCGAGGTCTTCGTCCGGCTGTACGAGAAGGGGCTCATCTACCGCGGGCTCTACATCATCAACTGGTGCCCCCGGTGCCTTACGGCCCTCTCCAACGAGGAGGCGGAGCCGGAGGAAACCCACGGGAAGCTCTACCACCTGCGCTACCCGGTGGTGGGCGGCGACGACGCGGACCTCCCGACGCTCCCGGACGGCCGACCGTACCTGGTGGTGGCCACCACCCGGCCGGAGACCATGCTCGGCGATACGGCGGTGGCCGTGCACCCCGAGGACGAGCGGTTCGCCGGGCTGGTCGGTCTCACGGTGGACCTCCCCCTGACCGGTCGCACGGTCCCGGTCATCCAGGACGATTGGGTGGACCCGGAGTTCGGGACGGGCGCGGTGAAAGTGACGCCGGCCCACGACCCGAACGACTTCGAGATCGGGCAGCGGCACGGGCTGGCGAGCATCGACATCCTGACGGACACGGGCGAGATCAGCGACCAGGCCCCGGAAGCGTTCCAGGGCATGGACCGCTTCGACGCCCGCCGGGCCGTGGTGGACGCGTTCGAGGCACAGGGGCTGCTGGACAGCGTGGAGGAGTACGAACACTCGGTGCCCCGGTGCTACCGGTGCGACACGGTGGTGGAGCCGCGGCTCAGCGAGCAGTGGTTCGTGAAGATGGAGCCGCTGGCGGAGCCGGCGCTGGAGGCCAGTCGGAACGGCACGCTGTCGTTCACCCCCGAACACTGGCGGACGGTCTACGAGAACTGGCTCGAGAACATCCGGGACTGGTGCATCAGCCGCCAGCTCTGGTGGGGCCACAGGATCCCCGTCTGGTACTGCGGCAGCGACGGGTGCCACGAGACCATTGTGGCCCGGGAGGACCCCACGGCGTGCCCCGCGTGCGGCGGTACGGATCTGGAGCAGGACCCGGACGTCCTCGACACCTGGTTCAGCTCCTGGCTCTGGCCGTTCAGCACCATGGGCTGGCCCGACGAGACGCAGGACCTGAAGGCGTTCTACCCGACCCACACCCTGTCCACCGCCCCGGAGATCCTCTTCTTCTGGGTGGCCCGGATGATCATGGCCGGCTACGAGTTCATGGGTGAGGCGCCGTTCACCGACATCCTCCTCCACGCCACCGTCCGGGACCACCACAACCGGAAGATGTCGAAGAGCCTGGGCAACGGGATCGACCCGCTGGAGGTGGTGGAGAAGTTCGGCGCCGATGCGCTCCGCTACACCGTGGTGGCCGGCGCGGCCGTGGGCACCGACATCCAGCTCAACAACGAGAACCTGGAGGAGGCCTTCGCACCGGGCCGGAACTTCGCCAACAAGCTCTGGAACGCCGGCCGGTTCGCCCTGATGAACCTGGGCGACGAGCCGGTGAAGACCCCCGAGCAGACGGCCGACCATCTGGAGCTGGCGGACCGGTGGATCCTGTCCCGCCTGTCCCGGACCGTCCGGAAGGTGGACGCGGCGCTGGAGAGCTACCGGGTACATGAGGCGGCGGAGACCATGCACGCCTTCTTCTGGGGCGAGGTGGCCGACTGGTACCTGGAGCTGATCAAGGGCCGGATGCAGGGCGATGCGGGCGAGGCGAGCCGGGAGGCGGCGAAGGCGACGCTGGTGGCCACCCTCGACGGCGTGTTCCGCCTCCTGCACCCGATCATGCCCTTTATCACGGAGGCGCTCTGGCGCCGGCTGCCGTGGCCGGAGGGCCCCGACGCCGAAACCCGGGCCGAGTCGCTCATGATCGCTTCCTGGCCCGCGCCACGGGCGGAACGGGAAGACCGGGCCGTGGAACGGGAGATGAAGGCGCTCCAGGAGCTCATCACGAGCGTCCGGTCGATCCGGGCCGAGTACGACGTGCCGGCCCGGGCCGAGGTGACCGTGGAGCTGACGGACGTGTCGGCTGCGCTGGAGTCGGCGCTGGACATGGAGGAGCGGTCGCTTCGTCGCCTGGCCACGGTGGGGGAGATCCGCTGGGACCCGAACGGGGACCGGGGCGCCGGCGCCCACGCCGTGCTCCAGTCGGGCGCCGAGCTCTTCATCCCGCTGGAGGCGCTCATCGACGTGGGCCGGGAGCGGACCCGTCTGGAGGACGAGCTGGAGCGGATCCGGGGGCTCCTCGCGTCCACCGAGCAGCGGCTCTCCAACGAGCAGTTCGTGGAGAAGGCGCCGGCCGAGGTCGTGGAGCGGGAGCGGGAGAAGGCGGACAGCTTCCGCGACCAGCAGGACCGGCTCGCCCGGAAGCTGACTGCGCTGACGTGAGGCGCCTCGTTGCCGGGGCGCTGCTGGCGACCGCGGCGGCGCTGGCATGCGCCCAGCCCGGCCGCCCGAGCGGCGGCGAGGTGGACCGGTCACCGCCCCGGGTGGTGGCGGTCACGCCGGCGGCGTTCGACACCATCACCGACCTCGGGCAGCCGGTGGTGATCCGGTTCGACGAGCGGATCAGCGAGCGGCTCCAGGGCGTGGCCGAGCTCCGGGAAGCGGTCCTCGTCTCCCCGGCGACGGACGCCCCCATGGTGGATCAGGGTCGCCAGTCCATCCAGATCCGGCAGCGGGACGGCTGGGAGCCCGACCGGGTGTACCGTGTGGTGGTCCGGCCCGTCTACAGCGATCTGTTCGGGAACCAGCGGCAGGAGCCCGTGGAGCTGGTCTTCAGCACCGGCGCGCCCATCACCGAGAGCGCACTCGCCGGATTCGTCACCGATCGGATCACCGGCAGGGCGGAGGCCGACGCGCGGGTGGAGGCGACCCGTCGCATCGATGGACAGCGATACGTGGCCGTCACCGACACCGCCGGGTTCTTCGCCATGCGGTTCGCACCGGCGGGGGCGTACGATCTGAAGAGCTGGCGCGACCAGGACCGGGATCGGGAGCCCGACTTCTTCGAGGCACAGGACACGGCGGAAGCTGCCATCGGGGTCACCGACACGGCCGTGGTGGAGCTCGCGCTGCTGCCCATGGACACCACGCCCGCCCGGCTGGCACGCGTCGAGGCGGTGGACTCCAGCAAGCTGCGGCTGGTCTTCGACGACTATTTCGCACCCGGACCCGTATCCGGGTCCGCCCGGTTGTACTTGCTCCCCGATACGACGCTCGTCACGTCCGGGGGACGCCTCTTTCACGCCACCCGGCTCGACTCGATCCTCGCGGCAGAGGCCGCTGTGGCCGCCGCCCGCGACTCGGCGCGCAGGGAGGAGGCGGTCCGCGACTCGCTCCGGGCGCTCCGGGACTCGCTGGCCGCGCTCCCCGACTCGCTACGGCCGCCCGGCGATACGCTTCCCGACACGGTCGTGACCGATACCGGCGCTCGACTCCCGGACACGGTCCGGGCTCGCGGCGCGGACCCGTCGGGCGCCGGCCCCGCCGGACAGGAGTCCAAGAGCCAGCCGCTGCCATCCCAGGAGCTCATCCTGGTCCTGCCCGGCGTCCTGACTCCGGACACCACCTACTACGTGGAGGTAGAAGGCGTGGTGAATATCCGCGGGCTCCCGGATGGCGGCGGCGCGGCGCCGTTCCGGTCACCGACCGCGCCGGCGGATACGGCCGCGGACGCGGATGCTGCGGAGTCGTCGGACTCCACGGTGATCCCGCCGGACTCGGGAGGCGGCTCGTGAGCGATCCCCGGCGGGCGATTCCGAGCGTGGACGCGCTCATGGAGACGGCGGCCTTCGAGGCGGTGGTGGAGCGGGCCGGCAGAGACCGGGTGATCCGGGAGCTGCGGCGGGTGCAGGACGCGCTCCGGGCGCTCCTGGCCGACAACGCAGAGGAGGCGCCCTCCGCCGACGCCCTCGATCCCGAGTGGTTCGCCGCACGGGTGACCGAGGCGCTGGATCGTGCGGACACGCCGTCGCTGCGCCGCGTGATCAACGCCACGGGCGTGGTGCTGCACACGAACCTGGGCCGGGCCCCGCTGGCGGAGCCGGCGATCCGGGCCATGGTCCACGTGGCCGCGTACAGCACGTTGGAGTACGACCTGGAGGCGGGGCAACGGGGCTCCCGCTACGACCACTGCGTGGGGCTGCTCCGGGAGCTCACGGGCGCCGAGGACGCGCTGGTGGTGAACAACAACGCCGCCGCCGTGGTCCTGGCCCTGAACACGCTGGCGGAGGGCCGGGCGGCAGTGATCAGCCGGGGTGAGCTGGTGGAGATCGGCGGCTCCTTCCGGGTGTCGGAGATCATGGCCCGGAGCGGCGCCCGGATGCGCGAGGTGGGCGCCACCAACCGGACGCACCTGGCGGACTACGAGGCCGCCCTCGATGGCGCGGCGCTGATCCTCAAGGTCCACCGATCGAATTTCCGCGTCGAAGGGTTCACCGCGGAGGCGGGCATCCCGGAGCTGACCGGGCTGGCCGCCGACCGGGGCATCCCGCTGGTCCACGACCTGGGCTCCGGCGCGATCCTGGATATGACGCGCCTGGGGCTGCCGGCGGAGCCGACGGCCGCCGCGTCGCTGGATGCCGGGGCTCACGTGGTGACCATGAGCGGTGACAAGCTGCTGGGCGGGCCGCAGGCCGGGATCATCGTGGGCGACGAGGCCTCGGTGGCGGCCATGCGGGCGAATCCCCTGTGCCGGGCGCTCCGCCCCGACAAACTCACCCTGGCGGCGCTGGAGGCCACGCTCACACTCTACCGCGACCCGGACAACGCGATTCGGGAGATCCCGACGCTCCGCATGCTCGCCGCGGAGCCCGCCGCGCTGGCAGAGCGGGCCGGTGCGCTGGCCGATCGGCTGCGCGAGGTCGGGGCCGAGGCCTCGGTACAGCCGACGGTGGGCGCGGTGGGAGGTGGTGCCTACCCGGGCGTGGAGCTCCCGGGCCATGCCGTGGTGCTGGGGCACCGGGATCCCGACGGGCTGGCGCGTCGCCTGCGGGCCGGTAGCCCGCCGGTCATCGGCCGTGTGCAGGACGGCCGGCTCCGGCTCGATCCCCGGACCGTGGCACCCGGCGATGAGGACGCGCTGGTGGCCGCCGTGGAGACGGCCGCCCACGCTCTGGACGCGGAGGCCCCCGAAGATGGCTGAGCCCGCCGTCTTCGTGGACCGGGATGGGACCGTCATCCGTGAGACGGAGTACCTGGCCGATCCCGCCGCGGTGGAGCTGCTGCCCGGCGCGGTGGACGGGCTGCGGTCGTTCCGGGAGGCCGGCTACCCGATCGTGGTGGTGACGAACCAGTCGGGGATCGCCCGCGGCTTCTACGGCGAGGCGGAGTATCGGGCCGTGGAGGCGGAGGTGGAGCGCCAGCTGGCCGAAGCGGGCGTGAACGTGCTGGCGGCGTATCACTGTCCGCACCACCCGGACATCACGGGGTCGTGCCGGTGCCGGAAGCCGGCGGCCGGGATGTTCGAGACGGCGGCCGCGGAGCACGATCTGGCGCTCGCCGACTCCATCTATATCGGTGACCGCCTCCGGGACATTGAGCCCGGTGTGGCCGCGGGTGGCACCGGGGTCCTGGTCCGGACGGGGTACGGGCAGCGGGAGTCGGAGGGGGCTCCACCGGGGGTCCGGGTGGTCGACGATCTGGCCGCCGCGGCCCGGGCCGTCCTGGGCGCCGCCGGGCGTTGACACACTAACAGGTCAGGAATATCCTACGGGACGAAACCTCCGGGGCCCGGGTGGGTAGACGGGGGTGGAGCAATAGAAATGAATGCGAGCGGGAGGAGCCCGATGACCATCACGGTCACGCCCAATGCGGTGGCGGAGGTACAGAAGTTCATGGAGGAGCAGGGCGCGGCGGACACGGCCGGCCTGCGGGTGGCGGTGCTGCCCGGCGGCTGCTCCGGTTTCCAGTACGGTCTGAACATCGAGGACGAGCCTCAGGACGACGACGAGGTCTTCGAGCAGAACGGCGTCCGCCTCTTCGTGGACCCCTTCAGCGGTCAGTACCTCGACGGTGTCGAGATCGACTATGTGACCACCATGATGGGCTCCGGATTCACCTTTAAGAACCCGAACGCCACCGGTGGCTGCGGCTGCGGGAGCAGCTTTACGGCGTAGCTTCGCCGCTCGACAGCGGGCTGGAAGGGCCCGGTCGCGGAGATCCCGCGATCGGGCCTTTTTCTCGTCCGGGCGCCGCTCGCCCCGGCCGACGATGTTGGATACCGCCCGACGAGCTTCGGCCGGCGCCGTTGGACGTAGTCCGACGGGGCCAATATCTTGCCCTCATGCTTACCATCAAGACGTTTACATCCATGGGGTTCGGGGAGAACGCGTATCTGGTGCGGTGCGACGGGACGGACCGTTGGTTCGCCATCGATCCGGGCGGTGAGGCGGAGATGATGGCGGAGACGCTCGAGGAGGAGGACGGTACGCTGGACGGGATCGTCCTGACCCACGCGCACCTGGACCACGTGGAGGGCGTGGCGGACCTGGCGGAGCGGGTTCCGGCACCGATCCACCTGCACGCCGATGACCGACAGCTCTACGACTCGGTGGCAGAGCAGGCGGCCATGTTCGGCCACGAGGTCCGGGTCCCCCCGCCGCCGGACCGGGAGCTGGTGGCCGGGCAGGATCTGTCCCTCGGCGACTGCACCTTCCAGGTGCGGCACACGCCCGGGCACTCACCGGGGCACGTCACTCTCTATCACGAGCCGTCGCGTACGGCGTTCGTAGGCGACGTGATCTTCGCCGGGTCCATCGGGCGGACCGACCTCCCGGGCGGCAGCTACCAGCAGCTGATGACGTCGATCCGGGAGGAGATCCTCACGCTGCCGGACGATACGTCGCTGTACACCGGGCACGGGCCCGTAACCACCGTGGAGCGGGAGCGGACGACCAACCCGTTCCTGGTCTCGCATCACCCAGGGAGTCGAGCATGAGCGAGCGACTGGCCGTATTCGCGTCGGGGTCGGGCACGAACCTCCAGGCGTTGATCGACCACTTCGAGGACAACGACGCCGTGGAGGTGGCGCTCGTCATCAGCGACAAGGCCGAGTGCGGCGCCATGGAGCGGGCGAAGAGCGCCGGGATCCCGAACCACCACATCCCCGTCCAGACCCGGCCCATCGCCGCGGTTTCCGCCGACACCATCGACGCCCTCGAGTCGGCCCGGGCCGATGTGGTGGCGCTGGCCGGCTACCTCCGGCTCGTACCGCCGGACGTGGTCCGCCGGTTCCACTACAGGATCCTGAACATACACCCGGCGCTTCTCCCGTCGTTCGGGGGTAAGGGGATGTACGGCGGTCGAGTCCACGAGGCGGTGCTGGAGGCCGGGTGCCGGATCACGGGGCCCACCGTCCATTTCGTGGACGAGCGCTATGACAACGGCCGCATCGTGGCCCAGTGGCCCGTGCCGGTGCTGGATGACGACACGCCCGAGACGCTGGCGAAGCGGGTGCTGCGGGTAGAGCACGTGCTCTACCCGGCGGCCGTGGAGTGGCTCGGCCGGGTCCTGGCCGCCGCGGAGGGCGATGATGCCGCCGCGGTCCGGGACGCCATGCCGCTCCCCGTGAGCGACGATATCTGCTTCTGCCTGAACGAGGGCACGGACCCAGACCGCCGGGGGATCCGGCGGCTCTTCGGACTGGACGAGCGAGAGGTGTGATGCCGAGAGCGATTCTCAGTGTATCCGACAAGACGGGACTGGCCGACTTCGCCGCGGGCCTCACCGACCTGGGCTGGGAGCTGGTCTCCACCGGCGGCACCGCCCGCGTCCTCCGGGAAGCGGGGCTCGACGTGCTCGACGTCCAGGAGGTGACGGGGCACCCCGAGATGATGGACGGCCGTGTGAAGACGCTGCACCCCGCCGTCCACGCCGGGATCCTTGCCCGGGCCGGACAGGACGATGACGCCCTGGCCGAGCACGGCTACGAGGCCATCGACCTGGTGGCCGTGAACCTCTACCCGTTCCGTGACGCCGTAGCTCGGGGCGCCGACCTGGCGGAGGCCATGGAGAACGTGGATATCGGCGGGCCCACCATGCTCCGCTCCGCCGCCAAGAACCACGAGCGGGTGCTGGTGGTGGTGGACCCGGCCGACTACGGGCCGGTACTGGACGCGCTCCGCGCCGGCAGCGTCGACGCGGGGATGCGCAGGGATCTCGCCCGGAAGGTGTTCGCCCACACGTCGTCGTACGACCGGGCCATCACCCGCTATCTGGGTGGTCCGGCGGACGAGGCGCGTGAGGCGGAGGGCGAGGCGCTGCCCGGGAGCCTCTCCCTGGAGATGGAGAAGGTGCAGGACCTCCGCTACGGTGAGAATCCGGACCAGCCGGCGGCGTTCTACGCCGAGGCCGATCCGCCCGCCGGGTCGCTACCGGAGATGGAGCAGCTCCACGGCAAGGCGTTGAGCTTCAACAACCTCATGGACATCGAGGGCGCCATCATGGGTGCGTCGGCGTGGTCGAGGGAGGACGGCGTGGCGTGCTGCATCATCAAGCACACCACCCCGTGTGGCCTGGCGCTGGGGGATGACGCGGAGGACGCCTACCGACGGGCGCTGGCCGGCGACCCCGTGAGCGCCTTCGGCGGGATCGTAGCGCTCAACGTGCCCGTGACCGCCGCGGCGGCGGAGGCCATGGCTACACACTTCCTCGAGGTCATCGTGGCCCCGGACTTCGACGACGGAGCCCGGACCGTGCTCCAGGAGAAGAAGAACCTGCGGCTGATCCGTCTGCCCGTGGAGGCGGCGCCCGCCGGTGAGCTGGACCTGAAGCGCGTCCGGGGCGGCTTGCTGGCCCAGCACAGGATGTCGCTTCGATTCCCGGAGGACCACTGGGAGGTGGTGACGGAGCGGGAGCCCACGGCCCAGGAATGGGACGATCTGCGCTTCGGGTGGCGGGCGGCGGCCGTGGTGAAGTCGAACGCCATCGTGCTGGCCATGGGCCGACGCACCGTGGGCGTCGGCGCCGGTCAGATGAGCCGCGTGGACGCGTCACGGATCGCCGTGATGAAGGCCCACGACCAGGACGTGGACCTGGCCGGGTCAGTGGTGGCCTCCGACGCATTCTTCCCCTTCCGGGACGGCGTGGACGCCGCCGCCGACGCCGGCGCAACGGCCATCATCCAGCCCGGCGGCTCGATCCGCGACGACGAGGTCATCGCCGCGGCCGACGAGCACGGGCTCGCCATGGTGTTCACCGGCCGGCGCGTCTTCCGTCACTGACGGTGGTGCGTTCGGGTCGCCCGGGTGGAAGGATGCGGCTGTCTACACGACCGCGTCGAGATCCCCGGTGCGCTCCGAGGCGGCGCGCTCCGAGGCCCGCTGTGAGGCCAGGCGCACACCCGGTCGGGGCGCGGGACCACGCCACCAGTAGTACACGCGTTCGGCCTGCTTCAGTGCGAACCTGCGCTTGCCGCCTTCGACTCCGACCACCACATTCCGACCATCGGGACGACGGATCCCGGCGGGGCCCGTCCCCTGATCCACCGTGAGCTCGTACCGACCTGGCTTCAGGTACCTGTACGTTCCGCTCATACTTCCTCCTTTCCAGCGCATCGGGCAGGAACTGCAATAAGGGTGCCCGCGGGGGTAGTACCGTCATAACGTGAAATACATAGCGCGAGAAAGATGTTCCCGATGGGAGGCCGACCGGGATTTCAGCCTTTTTCCTACACGGGTTCCGGGTTTTCCCCGATGGCGCAATCGGTGGGGTGGCCACACCGTTCAAGTGCCTGCCGCGCGCGCACGGAGACCGAGTCCAACCTGCTGGCGGCGGTGGGGGATGGCCGGGTACCTGACCGTCTCGCACCGGGGGCTGCTTCGGGCCGTCCAGGACGCGCAGGAAACACGACTGGGTCGAGTCGAGTAGGAGGCGTATGAAGAAACCGCATCTGGCCCCGGCCGACTACCTGACGCTGCCCCGGCTCCTGTCGGTGCCCGTGCTCTGGGCGCTGGCGTCGCTGGGGTCCACCGTCTGGCTCGGGGTCGGCCTCGCCGCGGCAGGGCTGACCGACGTGCTCGACGGACCGGTGGCACGCTACACCGGGAAGAGCTCCCGTTTCGGCGGTCAGCTCGACTCGGCGGCGGACATCCTGCTCATGGCGTCGATCTTCTGGTGGTTCGTGCTGCTGACACCCGAGTTCTTCCTCGACAACGCCACGCCGCTGGTGATCTGGGCGGTGATCGGGACGGTGGCGGTGGTGGCCACCTACATCCAGTTCGGGCGGTTCGGGAACCTGCACCTCTACTCGGCCAAGATCGCCGGCGTGCTGGGCTACCTCTTCGCCGTATGGTACTTCGTGCTGGGCGACTACAGCCCGGTGTTCTTTACGATCGCGGTCACAGCGGCGATCCTGGCGGCCACGGAGACGCTCCTGGTGGCGCTGACCCGACACGAGGTGGGGGACCGCGTCGGGTCGATCCTCACCCGCTCGCGCTAGCGGCTTCGAGCGCGTCCCGGATCTGGCTGATGGCGGCCGCGCCGGCGGTCCGCCCCTTCTTTATCAGCTCGTCCTGCTGCTTCATGTCCCAGTGGTTGTGGGGTTCGAGGTCGGGCTGGATGACCACGTCGGCACGATCCAGCTCGAGACTCAGCCGCGTGGAGGTGTTCACCATGATGAGGAAGGCGTTGGTGAGCACGCCCAGGAGGTTGTTCACCTCGTCGAAATCCAGGGCGTCGCCGAGGGTGGCCGCCACCGCTACGTCCGCGCCCATGTCCCGCAGCGCCGCCACCGGGACGTTGTCCACCACGCCCCCATCCACCAGGAGTCGACCGTCGATCTCGATGGGCGTGTAGATACCGGGGATGGCGGCGCTGGCCCGGACCGCCTCGGCTACGAGGCCGTCCCTGAGGACCACGCGCTCGCCGGTGTGGATGTCGGCGGCCACGATGGCCAGCGGGATGCCGGCGTCCTCGATCCGGGCGTCGCCGAGCTCCTCTTCCAGCAGCTCGCCCATGGGCTCGTTCGTGAGGAGCCCCATGGAGGTCCGGGTGAAGCCGGAAACCTTGCGCCAGGTCAGCGGGGAGAGGATCTCCCGGATCCGGTCGGGCTCCACCCGGAACGCGTGGAGCGCGGCGGCGATGGCGCCTGCGCTGGTTCCGGCCACGCAGTCGGTTTCGATGCCGCCCTCCTCCAGCGCGGCCAGAAGCCCGATGTGGGCGAAGCCCAGGACGGCGCCGCCGCCCAGGGCGAGGCCGAGCGTGGGGCCCGGGTCGGAAGCCCGGTCGGATGCCGTCTCCGACGCCCTGTCCGATCCGTTGGTCGCCCCGTCATTCGCCGTGTTCGGCGTGCTGGATCCGGTCATCATCTCCGTACGAGGGCTCGGGTGATGCGGTATACGGCATAGGCCGTGCCCGCGCCGACGGCGAGGGCGCCGAGCCCGGACGCGGCCGGGGCGAGGGTGGCGGCCTCGAGAGCCGCGGACGGCGGGCCGGACGGGAGCCGGCCGTCGCGCTCCAGCGCCATGTGGATCAGCTCGGCGGTGTGCAGGGGCCGGCGGAGCCCGTTCTGCTCGAGCATCTCCCGGCAGGAGAAGCCGTCGGTGAGGATGAGCGTGCGCCGATCTGCGGCCCGCACGGCGGGCAGCAGGACCTCCTCGCCGCACGCCTGTGCCACGTGGTACTTCTTCTCCTCGAACCCGAAGGCGCCGGCCATCCCGCAGCACCCGGAGTCCAGGACGGTGTGCTGGATCGCGAGGCGGTCGAGGACCCGCTGCTGAGCGTCGAAGTCGAGGACGGCCTCGTGGTGGCAATGGCCGTGGACCAGCGCCTCCTCGCCGGGCAGCGTGCCCAGGTCGAGCTCGCGGTGCCGGTCCAGGAACTCGGTGAGGAGGAAGGTCTGCTCCGAGAGCCGGCGGGCGTCGGGGTCGTCGGGGAAGAAGTCGAGGAGCTCGTCGCGGAACGTGGCCACGCAGCTCGGCTCCAGCCCGATGATCGGGGTGCCGCGTCGTATGTCGACCCGGAGCGCGTCGAGGATCCGCTCGAGCTGGCGCTTCGCGAGTCCGAGGAAGCCGTGGTCGTAGAGGGGGCGCCCGCAGCAGAGGACTTCCCGGGGCATCACGGGCCGGAATCCCAGCGCTTCCAGCACCTCCACGGTGGCCCGACCCACGTCGGGGTGGAAGTGGTCGTTGAAGGTGTCGGGCCACAGGATGACCCGGGGGCCGTCGGTCGTGGTCTCGCCGCGGCCGCGGAACCAGCGTTTCAGCGTGGTGTCGGCGAAGCGGGGGACGTTCCGGTCCTGGTGGATCCCGGCGAGCCGCTTGAGTGCCGGGGCCAGGAGCGGCGCGGCTGTGAGGGCGTTCGCCACCCCGGGGACGAAGCTTGCCAGGCGGGCCCAGACGCCGATGAGCCCCATGGCGTACGAGGCCCGGGGTCGGGCCCGGCCCTGGTAGTAGTGGGAGAGGAACTCGGCCTTGTAGGTGGCCACGTCCACGTCCACGGGGCAGTCGCTCTTGCACCCCTTGCACGAGAGGCAGAGGTCGAGGGCCTCCCGGACCTCCTCGCTCCGCCAGCCGTCGGTGACCGTCTCGCCGCGGACCATCTCCTGCAGCAGGCGCGCCCGGCCCCGGGTGCTGTGCATCTCCTCGCCCGTGACCCGGTAGCTCGGGCACATGGTCCCGGCGCTCTTCCGACGGCAGAGCCCCACGCCCACGCACCGGTCGGCCGCGGCCGCGAAGGAGCCCCCGTCGGCGGCGAAGGAGAAGCGCGTGGGCAGCTGGGGCGGGTGGTAGTCGGGCCCGAGACGCAGGTCGGCGTCCGGCGGGTCCGGGTCCACGATCCGGCCGGGGTTCATCATCCCCGACGGATCCCAGATCCCCTTGAACGCCCGGAACGCGTCGACCAGCTCGTTGCCGAACATCCGGGGCAGGAGGTGGGCCCGGGACCGTCCATCGCCGTGCTCTCCGGAGAGGGATCCGCCGTAGCGGACCACCAGGTCGGCGGCCTCATCCACGAAGGCCAGGTAGCGGTCCACGCCCTCCCGGGTGACGAGGTCGAAGTTGATGCGGCAGTGGATGCAGCCCTGACCGAAGTGGCCGTAGAGGGAGGCGTCGTAGCCGTACGCGTCCAGGAGACTGCGGAACTCCCGCAGGTAGTCACCCACGTGCTCGGGCGCCACGGCGGCGTCCTCCCACCCGGGCCACGTGGGGTCGAGCCCCGGGACAAAGGCGGTGGCGCCGAGCCCCGACTCCCGGACCTTCCAGATCCGCTTCATGGTCTCGGGGTCGGTGTGGAGGACCGTGTCCACGGGGGCGTCAGGCGACGACGCCAGCTCGTCCATCAGCCCCCGGGCCTGCTCCTCGGCCTCCGCCGCGGTGCCGGCGCCGAACTCCACCAGCAGCCAGCCTGCGCCGTCGGGGAGGTGCTCCAGGTGCTCCACGTGGAGGCCTTTCCGGCGCATGAACTCGGTGAGGCGCTGGTCGATCCCCTCGAAGGCCACCGGGCGGTGGGCCATGATCCGTGGCACCTGGTCGGCGGCCTCGAATACGTCGGGGTAGCCGAGCACCAGGAGCGCCCGGGCCTCGAGGCGTGGGATGAGCCGGACCTTCGCCTCCAGGATGGTGACGCACGTGGACTCGGTGCCCACCAGCGCACGGGCCACGTCGAAGCCGTTCTCCGGGAGCAGCGCCGGGAGGTTGTAGCCCGAAACGCGGCGCGGGATCTCCGGGTAGCGTTCCCGGATGGCGTCGCCGTACCGGTCCCGGAGCGCCAGGAGCCGGCGGTAGAGGTGGCTGCGATGGTCGTCGGCGTCGAGGATGGCGGCCAGCTCTTCATCGGGGGTGGGGCCCACGGTGAGGCGCTGCCCGTCGCAGGTCAGGACCGTGAGTTCCAGCACCTGGTGCTCGGTGAGGGGGCCGGGCCCGTAGAAGTCGGCCATGACCGAGTGGGCGCCGCACGAGTTGTTGCCGATCATCCCGCCCAGCGTGCACCGGTCGTGGGTGGCGGGGTCCGGACCGAAGGTGAGGCCATGCTCGCCGGCGGCGGCCCGCAGGTCGTCGAGGATGACTCCGGGTTGGACCCGGGCCCAGCGCTCCTCGGGGTGGATCTCCAGGACCCGGTCCATGTACTTCGAGAAGTCGAGGACGATCGCCCGGTTGCACGCCTGCCCGGCCAGGCTCGTACCGCCGCCCCGGCCCACGATGGGCGCGCCGTGGGCCCGGGCCACCCGGATCGCCGCCGCCACGTCGTCTGCGTCCAGGGGAACCACCACACCGATCGGGGGGACCCGGTAGTTGGACGCATCGGAGGCGTAGAGGCCGCGGCTGGCCGCATCGAAGCGGACTTCGCCGCGCAGAGCGGTCCGGAGCTCGCGCTCCAGCGGGTTGTGGGCGGTGATCGTCGTTTCCATGCGTACGGGCTCGGTTCGCGTCTCGGCCTGAGACCAACGTACAAGGCGGCGAAGGTTTTCGCCGCGACTGGGGGTTGAGAGATCCGGGTCGGGCCCGGGCTCGCGGAGCGCGCTGCCTTGCCGGCGGGGCTTCGTTCACGGCGTGACTGGGGGACTGGGGGTGGGGCGGGCTTCGTCTTGGGCGTCTGGCTGCACGGCGGGGCAGCGTTCGAACGGCCGGGGCAGAGGCGGGGTAGGGGCGGGGAACAGCCGGCGCGTGAAAGGGACACGAGGCTGGAAGCCGCGCGGGAGCAGGCGGCCCGCCCGGAACTCTCGGCCGCCAAACCCCCAGTCCCCCCATCGTCTGCCGCGAACGAGAAGCGCCGCGCAGCCTGAAGCCGCCGCGGACCCGACTTGCCGCGACCGTTCATCCCCCCATCGCAGAGCGGCGCAGCCGCTCTGCCGCCCTCGGCCCGATTCTTCCAGCGTCGTTCCATGTCGGGCACCGACTGAACCGAAAGGGGCAAGGATGTCGGACGCAATCCAGGCCGAGGGCGTCCGGATTACCAATCCGGACAAGACGCTGTGGCCGGACATGGGGGTGACGAAGCGGGAGCTGGCGGAGTACTACCGAGCGGTGGCGGACACGATGCTGCCCCGGGTCCGGGACCGACCGCTGATGCTGCTGCGGTGCCCGTCGGGCACCGAGGACCAGTGCTTCTACCAGAAACACGCGAAGGACTCGGTCCCGGACGCGGTCCCGCGGGTGGATGTCCCCGAAAAGGCGGGGCGGGCCACGTACCTGTACGTGAACGGCGTCGTCGCGCTCATGGGGCTGGTCCAGCTGGGCACCCTGGAGCTGCACGTCTGGAGCGCGCGACGGGACCGGCTGGACCGCCCCGACCGGCTGATCTTCGACCTGGACCCCGATGAGGAGCTGCCGTTCGGCCGGGTCGTGGCGGCTGCTCTGACCATGCGCGACCTCCTAGACGACCTGGGGCTCGAGAGCTTCGCCAAGCTCACCGGCGGCAAGGGACTGCACGTGGTGGCCCCCATCGAACGGCGGACGGGCTGGGACGAGGCCCGGGCGTTCGCACGCGCGATGGCCGAGCGCGTGGAGGGGGAGGACCCGGACGGCTACACCACCGCCAACGAAAAGGAGAAGCGGAAGGGCAAGGTCTTCATCGACTACCTCCGGAACGCCCGGAACGCCACCACGATCGCCGATCTTTCGCCCCGCGCCCGTGACGGCGCGCCGGTGGCCGTCCCCATCGCGTGGGACGACGTCGATCCCCGACAGAAGAAACCGCCCCGGG
Organism: Longimicrobiales bacterium; assembly: GCA_046483065.1. Taxonomy (GTDB): domain Bacteria; phylum Gemmatimonadota; class Gemmatimonadetes; order Longimicrobiales; family RSA9; genus JAWVYT01. The sequence continues at coordinate 106,353 of JAWODW010000032.1, forward strand.
TCGGGCTGCGGGAGGTGCCGGATCGGATCGCCGGCGCCGATCCCTGGGAGGGGATCGACGGAGTGCGGCAGAGCATTACCAGCGGCATGCGGGAGGAGATGGGGTTGCAGGGCTAGTGCTGCGGCGTCCCACAAGGCCGCACGAGTGGGGGAGGAGCGTTCGCGGCGGAGGCGGGATTTGCGGGGTGCGCTTTCTGCCCGGCGGAGCTTGGTTCGCGGTGCGATTGGGGGACTGGGGGATGGTGTGCCGACCGGGCGGATGAAGGAAGGGGCGCCGCCGACCCTCGGCAGCCACCCCCAGTCCCCCAGTCCAGGACCTACCGTGCGGCCGGACGCAACGCCACGAACACCGCCTCGCCCGGATCCTCCCCCAGTCGCAGAGCGGAGCGCCGCTCTGCCTTCAGTCGTCGTCGACTTCCACGTCGATCTCAAGCATCTCCGCCAGCTTATCCGGCGGCACCACGCCGGTCTGCCTCTTCCACTCCCGGCCCTCCTTGAAGACGATGAGGGTCGGGATGCCGCGGATCCCGTAATGGACGGCCATGGTGGGGTTCGAGTCGGTGTCGAGCTTGGCCACCAGGAGCTCACCGGCCATGTCGCGGGCCAGGGCGTCCAGGAGCGGTGCCATCATCTTGCATGGCTGGCACCAGTCGGCGTAGAAGTCCACCACCACGGGGACCTCGGTGCCCTTGATGGTCTTCTCGAGCGTCTGGTCGGTGACCTTTACGGGCCGGTCCAGGGGGATCGACTCGCCGCACTCACCACACGTGGGCTGCTCGGCCGCACGTGCCAGATCCACCCGGTTCACGGTCGCGCAGGACGGACACGCCACGGTAGCCTGCTTCATATCTGTCGCCATTGGGTTGCTCCAGGGTCGGTTCAAGATGCCGGCGTAAGATAGTGGTCACGCTCGCTGGGGGAACCCCGGTCCCCGTCTGTCCGATTGCGAAGTCCGGGTCGGGCGGGCACATTCAAGGGATTTCCCGCTCGTGAGCGCGGCACCCCCCGGACTCTGAATATGCTCGACATCAACCCGACCGGCATCGGCACGGACGCGGAGTTCCAGCAGCTGCTGCGTCGCCTTATCATCGCCGCCCTGGCCTTCATCTTCGTCCTGCTGGTGGGTGTGGTGGGGTACCGGCTCCTGCAGCCCGACACCAGCTGGCTCGACGCGCTCTACATGGCGGTCATCACCCTCACGACCGTGGGCTACGGCGAGATCGTGGCGCCAAACCCCGGCGTGCGGGTTTTCACCATAGTCCTCATTGTCTCGGGGCTGGGTGTGGCGGCCGTGTTCGCCACGACAGCTGCCGGGCTCCTGATCGAGGGCTACGTCGGTCACATCTTCTGGAAGCGACGCATGGAACGTCAGGCATCTCGACTCGAGGATCATTACATCGTGTGTGGCTCTGGCGAGACCGCGCTGCACGCGGTGGAAGAGCTGCAGGCCGTCCGCCGGGGCGTGGTGGTGGTGGCCGACCCGGAGGGCGGGGAAGAGGGGTTGGACCGGCTGCGCGAACGGCTCCAGGAGGTGCCCCTCATCGTGGGCGACCCGTCGGACGACCGGCTGCTGGAGTCGGCGGGGCTCGCCCGGGCCCAGGGGCTCCTGGCGTGCACCGAGAGCGACAAGGACAACCTGGTTATCACGCTGACGGCCCGACAGTCGAAACCGAGCCTGCGGATCATCGCCCAGGCCTCCCGATCCGAGATGGACGCCAAGCTGCGCCGGGCCGGCGCCGACGAGGTGGTCTCGCCCAGTCTCATCGGCGGGCTGCGGATGGCGTCGGTGCTGATCCGGCCCACCGTGGTGTCGTTCCTCGACCAGATGCTCCGGGACCGGGACCGGAACCTGCGGGTCGGCGAGGTGGCGATCCCGTCGGGCTCGCCGCTCCTGGATCGGCCGCTGGAAGCGGCGGCGCCGCTGGACGGGACCCGTGCGCTCCTCCTGGCGCTCAAGGACGAAACCGGCGCGTGGGTCTACAACCCGCCGGGCGAGACGGTGCTCCGGGACGGCTGCACGCTGATCCTCATGGGGACGCCCGAAGAGCTCGAGGAAGTCCGGACGAAGATGCACGCCGAATGGTGAAGCGGATCGGCAAGCACGTCGGCGGTGGGCCGGAGCCCGAGGATGAGCGCCGGCGCCGGGAGCGGGACGAAGCGTTGAAGGACGCCCTGGCGCAGTGGGCCAGCGGCGTGTCCATCGTGGCCGTACGGGACGCGGGCACGGTCCACGCCCTGACGGTCGGCGCGTTCATCCCCGTGTCCCTGGACCCGCCCAGTGTCCTGATCAGTCTGGGTCCCAACGCGTCGGCCCTGCCGTTCCTGGAGCCCGGCGTATCCTTCGTCATCAACTTCCTTGCCGCGGACCAGAAGGGATTGGCCTCCCGGTTCGCCGACACGTTTCCGGTGGGACCGAGCCCGTTCCCGGGCGACGGACCCCCGACGATCGACGGCGCGCTGGCCACGCTGGTCTGCGAAGTGGACGAGATGTTGCGAAGAGGGGATCACACACTCGTGATCGGGCGGATTTCCAGCGCGGAGACGGGGCCCGATGCGCCGGCACTGACCTACTTCCGGAGGGACTATCATTCCGTTGAATGACGCGCAGCAGGAGCGGGGCGGGACGGGGCAGGACGCTGCCGGGGCCGACCGGCGGCGTGCCGGCTTCCGGACGCGGCTCATCACCATGCTCATCACGCTGACGGCCGTCTTCGTCCTCACCGTGACGGCCGGGCTCTGGGTGGTGGCCACCGGTGCGTATGACGTGGCCGCCACCGAGGAGCACTGGCCCATCACCGATTGGGCGCTGAACACGCTCCAGCACCGGTCGGTGGCCGCGCGGGCGGGAGATCTACCCGTGCCGATCCCCGACGACCCCGCCGCCCTCGACCACGGCTTCGAACACTTCCACGCCATGTGCGTGGAGTGTCACGGCGCGCCGGGCTTCGACCGCGGTGACAGCGGCCAGGGGTTGAACCCCGAGCCGCCCCGCCTCGAGGAGGAGGCCCACGAGTGGACCGACGCCGAGCTGTTCTGGATCACCAGGCACGGGATCCGGCTTGCCGGCATGCCGGCCTTCGGGCCCACCCACACCGACGAGGAGATCGCCGGGATCGTGGCGTTCATACGGGCCATGGAGGAGATGACGGAGGAGGAGTACGCCGAGAGGGTCCGGCTGCTGGAGGCCGGCGAAGCGATGCACGAGCACTGAAGGCCCGCCTCCACGCTTTCCCTTTTCCCAACCTTCGTCGCGTGCCAGACTACACGGGACATCCCGACCAACCGTGACCGTGGAGTCGAGACCATGCGACTGTCCGTACCCAGCCTTCGAGCCCTTCTGAACTCCGTCGCCGCGGCCGTCCTCGCGGCGGTGATCTCCGCACCCCTCGCCGCGCAAGCCCCCGATTCCGCCGCCCAGAACGGCTATTACCGCCAGCCGAGCATCCGCGGCGATGTGGTGGTGTTCGTGGCCGAGGGCGACCTGTGGAAGGTGCCGGTCAACGGCGGGGATGCGACGCGGCTGACCACGCACCCGGAGCAGGAACTGGACCCGGCGCTCTCGCCCGATGGCGAGTGGCTGGCGTTCACCGCCACGTACGAGGGGCCGCGGGAGGTGTACGTCATGCCGGTGGCCGGCGGGTCGCCCCGTCGCCTGACGTACGAAGGCGGCGCCACGGTGCGCGGCTGGACGCCGGACGGCGAGGTGCTCTACGCCACGCGGCGCTACTCCACGCTGCCGCAGGCGCACCTGGTGAAGCTGGACCCGGCGACGGGTGACCGCGAGCGGATCCCGCTGGCCGACGCCGCCGACGCGACGTGGGGCGACGACGGCGCCCTCTACTTCACCCGCTTCTTCCCCCAGTCCAGCAACACGAAGCGGTACATGGGCGGGACGGCGCAGGATGTGTGGAAGTGGATCGGCGTGGGGATGGAGGCCGAGGAGCTGACCGGCGACTGGGACGGCACGAGCCGGACGCCCATGTGGCACGACGGCCGGGTGTACTTCGTCACCGACCGGGACAACCACAAGAACCTCTGGTCCATGGCGCCCGACGGCTCCGGCAAGCGGCAGCACACGGAGCACGTGGGGTGGGACGTGCTGGAGCCCTCGCACGACGGCGGCCGGGTCGTCTATCAGCTGGGGGGCGACCTGCGCCTCTACGACATCGAGGCCGACCGTGACCGCCTGGTCCCGATCCGCCTGGTGAGCGACTTCGACCAGTCCCGGGAGCGGTGGCTCACCGACCCGATGGACTACCTCGACTCATGGGCCCTCGACGAGGACGGCAACCGCCTGGGCGTGGTGGCCCACGGACGCGTGTTCGTGGCGCCCGTGGACGGCGGCCGGGTCTTCCAGGCCACGCGGCACCAGGGCGTCCGCTACCGGGACGTGCTGTTCCGCCCCGACACCGACGAGCTCCTGGTCCTCTCCGACGAAACCGGCGAGGTGGAGTGGTGGCGGGTGCCCGAGACCGGGATCGGCGAGCCGGAGCAGGTGACGGAGGACGGCGACAACGTCCGCCTGGGCGGCGTCGCCTCGCCCGACGGCCGCTGGGTGGTCCACTGGGATCACGACCAGCGGCTCTGGCTCACCGACGTCCGGAACGGCCGCACCGAGCGCATCGACTTCTCCGCCCAGTGGGGGTACGTGGCGCCGGTCTGGTCCGATGACTCCCGCTGGTTCGTCTACGGCAAGCCGGCGGACAACAGCATGATGCAGCTGTACCTGTTCGACACCAACGCCGGCCGCGCGTGGCCCATCACCAGCGACCGGTACAACTCCGCCTCGCCGACGTGGGGCCCCAACGGCGACTGGCTGTACTTCCTCTCCGACCGGAACTTCCGCTCGCTGGTGGGCAGCCCCTGGGGCACCCGGCAGCCTGAGCCGTACTTCACCGACGAGTGGAAGGCGTTCGGGTTGGCACTCCAGCCCGGCGTGGACGACCCGTTCGCCCCGCCTACGGAGCTGGACACGGTCAACGGGGCCGGCGAGGACGAGGGCGGGGAGGAGGACGGCGGGGACGTCGTCGTCGAGATCGAGCTGGCGGGGATCCAGGGCCGCCTGGTGGAGCTCCCCGTCGACCCGGGGAACTACAGCGCGCTGGACCGTGCCGGCGACCACCTGTACTGGATCAGCCGGCCGCTGGGCGGCGAAGGCGCGGAGCTCATGGCCGCCGCCATCGGCCCGGACCCCGAGCCCGAGGCCATCGCCGAAGGCATCCAGGGCTACCGCTTCTCCGGCGACCGGTCGAAGATGGTGATCCGCCAGCGCGGGGACTTCCACGTGGTGGCCGCCAAGGGCGGGAAGGTGACGCTGGACGACGACTCGCGCGTGGACCTGTCGGACGTGGCGTTCTCCATCATCCCGCAGGAGCACTGGCGGCAGCTGTTCGTCGACTCGTGGCGCCTCGAGCGCGACTACTTCTGGGACGCCGACATGTCCGGCGTGGATTGGCCGGCCATGCGGGAGAAGTACGCCCCCCTGGTCGACCGCGTCCGGACCCGGGCCGAGCTCCGGGATATCCAGGCCCAGATGGCCGGCGAGCTGGCCACGCTCCACACCTACGTCTACGGCGGCTTCGACCGCGACGACGACCTCGACATCGATATCGGCTTCCTCGGCGCGCGGTTGGAACGGGCCGAGGACGCTGGCGGCTGGCGGGTGGTCCATATCTATGAGGCCGACCCGGACCAGCCCGACCAGGCCTCGCCCCTCGACCGCTGGGGCACCGACGTGGAGGTCGGCGACGTCCTCACCGCCATCAACGGCGTCGACCTGGCCTCCGTGGCGGATCCCCAGGCGCTGCTCCGGAACCGCGTGGGCGAGCAGGTGCGCCTCGACCTGGTCCGCGACGGGCGGGCGGTAACCACCGTCGCGGAGGCGGTCTCCGCCGGCCGCGACGCCGATCTCCGCTACGACGAGTGGGAGTACACCCGTCGCCGGATCGTCGAGGAGCAGAGCGACAGCACCATCGGCTACGTCCACCTCCGGGCCATGGGCGGCGGCAACATCGAGGAGTGGTACCGCGAGTACTATCCCGTCTTCGACCGCCAGGGATTGATCATCGATGTCCGTCACAACCGGGGCGGCAACATCGACGCGTGGATCCTCGAGAAGCTCATGCGCCAGATCTGGATGCTCTGGCAGCCCCGGGTGGGCGACCCGTACTGGAACCTCCACTACGCGCCCCGCGGCCACATGGTGGTCCTCGTCGATCAGCACACCGCCTCCGACGGCGAAGCCTTCGCCGACGGGTTCCGGCGCCTGGGGCTCGGCCCCGTCATCGGGATGCGCACCTGGGGCGGTGAGATCTGGCTCACCAGCTCCAACCGGCTGGTCGACCGCGGCATCGTCACCGCCTCCGAGTTCGGCGTCTACTCCGCCGACGGCGAGGAGTGGCTGATCGAGGGCTGGGGCCTCGTCCCCGACATGGTGGTCGACAACCGCCCGCACGCGTCTTTCCGGGGCGAAGACGCCCAGCTGGAGGCGGCGCTGGAGTACCTGCGCCAGCAGATCGCGGAGGACCCGCGGGAGATCCCGGGGCATCCGCCGTACCCGGACAAGTCGGTGCCGGAGAACGCCAGGGAAGGGGGCGGCGGCTAACCGCCGTGCCTGTGCCTTTGGCCTCGGGGGGCTTCGGGTCGGGGGTGGCGGCACGGGCACGGGGGCGGGCACAGGGACAGGCACAGGTACGAACACAGGCACAGGCACAAGCACAGGCACAGGTACGAACACAGGCACTGGCACAAGCACAGGCACAAGCACTGGCACGGGCACAGGCACAGGCACAGGCATAAGCACTGGCACGGGCGACCTTCGCCGCTCCGGGGGGACGGGTCGATGTGCGGGTTCACTTCCCGTAAGCGAGGAGCGGGCCTATGATCCAAGCCTATGATCGATCCGCCCCCCAACAGCGCCGAGTGGATGGACGACCCCACCCTGTCCGTCGATGATCTGCGTGCCACGATGACCGACCAGTCGCTGCTGCACCGCTGGCTTGGTGGGCATGGCGCCGTGCTGGGGAAGGTGCGCCGCTTCCAGAGCAGGCACCCGGGGCCGGTGCGTATCCTGGAGCTGGCGTGCGGGGCGGGGGATCTGTTGCAGGAGGTCGGGAAGGCTGTCTCCGATGCCTCGGGGCCGACGCACCGCCTCGGGATGGACCGTTCGCTGCCCGTGCTTCGGGTGGCGCGTGAGATGCATCCCGGGCCGGACTATGTCATAGGGGATCTCCTTGCCCCACCCTTTCCCGATCGCAGCTTCGACCTGGTTCTTCTGCCGCACGCACTGCACCATCTCGACCGTGATGATGCGGTCATGGCATTGCGGGAGGCGGCGCGTGTAACCCGTGGGATGCTGCTCGTGCTGGACCTGGTCCCTTCCCGTCTCGCC
>JAWODW010000047.1:0-3793 GCA_046483065.1 Longimicrobiales bacterium
CCCCGCCCGGCGGCTGTGAAAGTGTCGTACACACCGCCCGCGGTGACATCGAGACGGCCGTCCAGCCGGATCCGCGTGCCCTCCAGCTCGAGGCGGGCTCGGCCCCCGAGACCGTCCCCGGGGGTGTACGTCAGCTCCGTCAGGGAGACGCCCACCGGGAGCGAGTCGAGCCCCAGCGTGGCGCCATCCACGTCGGCCACCGCCGGGCCACCGGTGACCACCAGCGACGAGCCGGTGCCCTGCGTCTCCAGCCCCTGGAGCCGGACCCGCACCCGGGCCCGATACGGCGATGCCAGCTCCAGCCACGCCGTCCCCTCGAACCGGTGCCCGGTGCCCGTCCGCTCCACCTCCGTGGACGCCGCGCCGGTGATCCGGGCCAGGTCGGGGATCAGCGTGATCGTGTCCGGCGTGACGATGGAGTCCTCCAGCACGGACACCTGGTCGCCCGCCACCCGGAAGGTGCGGATCTCACTCTCCAATCCCCCGGGGCCCAGCGGCTGGCCGCTGCCGTCCAGCGCGGCCACCTGCCAGACGTACTCGGTGCCATCCTCCAGGGGGATGGCGTCCGCCGGGTACACCAGCACCGGGGCCTGCAGCTCCGTCTCGTGGATGGGGACGTTGGACCGCAGCGCCGTGGCCGGCGTCTGGTGCTCGTACCGCTCCACCAGCGTGAACCGGTAGAGCGTTCCCAGCGACGGCGGCACCGATACCGGCGTCCACTGGAAAGTCGGTTGAATCACGCTCACGGTGCCGCCGCCGGCCGGGTAGAGGAGCTCCGGCGCGTCCGGCAGGACCGTCGTAAAGTCTGCGCACGCTTCCGTCAGCTGCAGATCCTGCGGGCTAAGCGCGCGGACGCACAGCTCGTAGTCCCCTTCCGGAATGACCCCCGCCCGGAGAGCGCGCTCCACCACCTCCGATGACGCCGCCCGGACGTCCCAGTCCCATACCGCGGCCCCGGTGATGACCTCCGTGGTCGGGCCACCGGCGAACTCCCGCGTCGGGCTCGTGGCCCGGGCCAGAAGCCCCAGATCCGACCCCCGCAGCTCCGCCTCCAGCCGGTACTCACGCGGCGCCGTACCCGCATAGACCAGTGTGAGAAACGCGTTCCCGGGGTTCTGCTCCCACTGGGACACGTACGGGGACGGGAAGGCGGGCACCACCAGCGTGGCGCTCCACTCCGCGCTCTGGGACGCCAGACCGGTCGGAACGGACGCAACCAGACCGGCGGCCAGACTCAGGGCCGCTACTGCTCGGGACAAATTGTTGCGGGGTTAATGCGAATACGGAGGGGAGAAGACTGCGGAGACCGACCGTTCGTTCGATCGGCGGCTTATACCTAAGGATAATCGTTCTCCGACGCAACCCGCCGGTGCCGACGGCGGGAGCCCGGAGCCGGCCCCCGGCGAGCTACAGCGCCATCAGCAGCGCCAGCGTCAGTGTGTCGGCCGCCACCATGGTCCACCCCACGCGCTTGAGGTGTTTGGGGTGGGGCCGGATCGCGGCCAGCGCCAGCACGGCCAGCGCCGGCGGGAGGACCGCCAGGAAGTCCCGGCTCCAGGGCGGGAGGAGCAGCGCGGCGGCGGCCGCGGCGGCCACGGCGACAGCCGCCGATAGTGGCGCCGCGGTGAGCGTCCAGCGGCCCTCGGCCTTCCCCTTGAACGCCACCTTGATGGCGTGGACGGAGAAGATGGCCGGGAGGACAGCGGCGAACCAAACGGTGGCCGCGACGGCGGCGGACTGCCATGTGGCCGGTCCGCACAGCGCGAGCGGGGCCAGGCTGGTGGAGAAGACGGCGGCCGCGAGCACCTCGGCGGGGAGCGACTTCAGCTTCCGGGTCCCGAGGAGCGGGAGGAGGAGGAGCGCCAGGCCGCCGGGCAGGATGGCGGCGATCCACGCCCGGGCGGGGGCGAGGGCGATGGCGGCCGCGAGGCCGAGGGCCGCGGCGGCACCCAGGGCCAGCACTCGGTTGCGGGCGTGGTCGTGGAGCTGCTCCTGGAGGCGCTTCCCCCGCACGCCGGCCAGCACGGCCACGGGCTCGTGGGCCAGGAAGAGGCCGATGGCCGCGATGGCGAACCCGAGGGCTCCCGGGTGGCCCCGGGCGTAGATCAGACCCGTCAGGAGTGGGAACCCGAGCTGGGCGTACGCCCCGTGCTCCCGTGGCAGCAGCCCGCTCATGCGTATCCTCCCTGGCAGGGGGCGGTCCGTGTCCCCATGATAGTCTCGATGAACCTCGATCCGACGTTGACGGTCCTAATGTATTCGTCGCTCGCCGCGATGACAGCCATCGTGGGCGTGCTGCCACAGGCCGTGCGGGGCCCGCCGAGGCTGCCGGAGATCGGCTGGGCCAACGCCCTGGCCGCCGGGCTCATGATGGGCGTGGCGTACACGCTCCTGACCGCGGGCCTCGGCGACCGTCTCCTCCAGGGCGGGCTCGGCGCGCTCCTGGGCATCGCATTCGTGCGCGGCACCCACGCCATCACGGACACCGGTGAGCTCGACCTGGAGCAGATCGACCGGGCCGGCCCCGAGTTCGGCTACAAGGCGCTCCTGGCGGACACGCTCCACGCCGCCCACGAGGGCGTCGCCATCGGCGCCGCCATGGCCATCTCGCTCCCCCTCGGCATCTCCATGGCCGTGGCGCTGGGCGTCCACAACGTGCCGGAGGCCATGATCCTCGGCCGGGTCCTGACTCGCCAGGGGACGGGGGTCGTCCACACCGCCGGGCTCGCCGTGGCCACCAACATCAACCAGGTACTCCTGGCGGTAGTGACGTTCGCCGTGCTCGGGGCGGCCCCCGGGCTCCTCCCCTGGGTCATCGGCTTCACCGTGGGCGCGCTCCTCTACCTGGTCCTCATCGAGCTGCTGCCGGAGTCGTACCGGCAGGCCGGGCACACGAGCATCGCGCTGGTCACCATCGTGGCCATGGGGATGGTGGTCCTCCTCTCGGGGCTCGGGCTGTGAGCGACGTCACGCTGGTCTTCCTCTACGCCTCGGCCACGGCCCTGGCCACGGGGCTCGGCGCCATCCCGTTCCTGTTTGTCCGCGAGCTCTCCGACCGTGTGGTGGCCTACTCCAACGCCATCGCCGCCGGGCTCATGCTCGGCGCCAGCTTCGGGCTGGTGGCGGAAGGGACGGACTACGGCCGGCTCCAGACCGTGATGGGGGCGCTCCTGGGCGTCCTCTTCATCCTGGGCACGCAGCACTTCCTGGGCGAGCGGGACGAGGAGGAGATCGTCTTCGAGGCGGTGGAGGGCGAGGGCGGGCGGACCATGCTCCTCATGGTCATCGTCATGACCGTCCACTCCTTCTCGGAGGGCGTGGCCGTGGGAGTCTCCTTCGGCGGCGGGATCACCCTGGCCACGGTCATCACCATCGCCATCGCCATCCACAACATCCCGGAGGGCGTGGCTATCTCGGCGGTGCTCCGGCCCCAGGGCGTGAGCACGCTCCGGTGCGCCGGCTGGAGCATCTTCTCGTCGCTGCCCCAGCCCCTCATGGCGGTGCCGGCGTTCATCTTCGTGGAGACCTTCCGGTCGGTCCTCCCGTACGGGCTGGGCTTCGCCGCAGGCGCCATGGTCTACATGGTGCTGGTGGAGCTGCTCCCCGAGGCCTTCCACCAGGGGCGGCGGGCGGCGGTGGCCACCCTGGCCAGCGTAGCAGCCATCGCCATGGTCCTCTTCCAGGCCTGGCTCTGACGGCGCTGCCCGGCGACGACGGGGACCCGGACCCAGCCGGGCGGACGGTGGCCGACGGCGTCAGGATGCCGGCTGAGTCGCCGTGTCGGCGGCCATCC
>JAWODW010000067.1:0-14296 GCA_046483065.1 Longimicrobiales bacterium
CACGAGTTTGGCGCCCTGCTGGCTGCGGTGGTGGCGGCGGACGCGGGGTGGCGGGTGCTGTATCTGGGCCCGTCGTTGCCGGCGGAGGAGATCGCGGCGGCGGCGGAGCGGTCGGGTGCACGGGTGGTGGCGGTGAGCGTGGTGGACGGGGAGGACGTGGACGCGGAGCGTGCCGGCCGGGAGCTGGAGGCGCTGCGGACGGGGCTGCCGCCGGGGGTACTGCTGGTGGCGGGCGGTCGTCGGGCTGCGGACGTCGCTTCCGGCGAGGTGACGGTTGTGGAGGATCTGGACTCCTTGCGGGAGCTGCTGGCGGCGGTGCGGTCGTCGGGGAGGGATCGATGAACGCGGTGGTGATCGGGAGCGGGTTCGGGGGTCTGGCGGCGGCGGTGCGGCTGCGAGCCCGGGGGTATCGGGTGACGGTGCTGGAGGCGCTGGACCGGCCCGGTGGACGTGCCCGGGTCATCGAGCAGGACGGGTTCACGTTCGACGCGGGGCCGACGGTGATCACGGCGCCCCAGCTCCTGCACGAGCTCTTCGAGCTGGTGGGCCGCAACAGTCGGGACTACTTCGAGCTGATGCCGGTGGACCCGTTCTACCGGATCCGGTTCGACGACGGCTCGACGTTCGACTACGTGGGCGACGAGGGGCGGCTGCTGGCTCAGATCGAGAAGCTGAACCTGGCGGACGTGGACAACTACCGGCGGCTGGCGGAGCATGCGCGGCGCATCTTCGACGTGGGCTATACGCAGCTGGCGGACCGGCCGTTCCACGAGCTCGGCACCATGGTGGGAGTGATCCCGTCCATGATGAAGCTGAAGAGCTACCGCACGGTGAGTGGGCTGGTGCGGCACTACATCGAGGACGAGCGGCTGCGGCAGGCGCTGACGTTCGAGCCGCTGCTGGTGGGCGGCAACCCGTTCAGCACCACGTCCATCTACCTCCTGATCCACTGGCTGGAGCGGAAGTGGGGCGTCCATTTCGCGAAGGGCGGCACGGGCGCCATCGTGGACGGGCTGGTCCGGCTCCTGGCCGAGCTCGGCGTGGATGTGCGGCTCTCCTCGCCCGTGGACGAGATCGTGGTCCGGGACGGTCGCGTGGTCGGCGTCCGCACCGAGGGCGGCAGCCTGGTGCCGGCGGACGTGGTGGTGAGCAACGCCGACCCGAGCTGGGTCTATCGCCACATGATCCCGGACGGGCAGGCGCCACGGGGCCGGCGGAAGGCGGGGCGGATGCGCCAGTCCATGAGCCTGTTCGTGGGCTACTTCGGCACCGACCGGGTCTACGACGACCTGGCCCACCACACCATCCTCCTGGGGCCCCGGTACAGGGGGCTGCTCGAGGACATCTTCCGGCGGAAGGTGCTGGCCGACGACTTCTCCCTCTATCTGCACGCGCCCGCCCGGACGGACCCCGGGATGGCGCCGCCGGGAGGAGACGCCTTCTACGTCCTCTCCCCCGTGCCCAACAACCGGAGCGGCGTGGACTGGAGTACCGAGGCGGAGCCGTACTTCGACCGCATCCTCGAGGCGCTGGAGCGGCGCGCCATGCCCGGGCTCAAGGACCACATCGTGACCCGATCCGTCATGACCCCGACCGACTTCGAGACCACGCTCCGTTCAGTGGATGGCGCCGCGTTCGGTCCCGAGCCGGTGCTGACCCAGTCGGCGTGGTTCCGGTACCATAACCGGGCGCCCGACATCGACGGACTCTTCTTCGTGGGCGCCGGCGTGCACCCGGGCGCCGGTGTGCCGGGCGTCCTCTCCTCGGCGAAGGTGCTGGAGCGTGTGCTGGCGGATCCCACCGATCCGGTGCCCGTGCCCCGTCCGCCCCGGTCCGTGGCTGTCTGACCGGGTCCAACCCCCTGTGCCGCAGCCACTTCCGGTGCCGGCCGGCATTCCGGTGCGACACCGGGGCCCTGGCTTCCCGGCCGGCTTCACGCCATATTTCGGGTCCCCGCCGCAGGAAGCCCGCTACCCGCACAGCAGAAAGGTTCCAGCCATGAAGATCCGAGATATCCTTCGCACCAAGGGCGCCGACGTGGTCCAGATCGCCCCGGACCAGTCGGTCCTCGACGCCGTGGGTGTCCTCTCCGAGCACCGGATCGGTGCGCTGGTGGTCACCCGTGGCGGGACCATCGAGGGCGTGGTGAGCGAGCGCGACGTGCTGAACCTGGTGGCCGACCGGCCCGATGCCCTCCGGGACACCGCCGTGTCCGAGATCATGACCACCGACGTGATCGTGGCCGTCCCCACCGACGACCTGGACTACGTGATGAACGTGATGACGAACAACAAGGTCCGGCATCTGCCCATCGTGGAGGACGGGCAGCTGGCGGGGATCGTCTCCATCGGCGACGTGGTCCACGAGGTCCGGAAGAGCGTGGAGGCGGAGAACCGGCACATGAAGGACTACATCCAGGGCGCCACGCGGTAGAGCGGCCGCCAACCCGGTCTGCCCGTTGAGCCGTCCCGCCCGCCTCCCTTACATTCCGGGCCATGGATACATCTACGCAGAAGCTGATCGAGCTGGTGCGGTCCTCGGTGATCGGGAGCCGGGAGTCCATCGACACCCCGTACGGCGAGCGCCGGATCACGTACGCCGACTACACGGCGTCGGGGCGGTCGCTGTCGTTCCTCGAGGACTTCGTCCGCCGGGAGGTCCTGCCGCTGTACGCCAACACCCATACGGAGACGTCGGGCACGGGGCGGCAGACCACGCGGTTCCGGGAGGAGGCCCGGTCCATCATCAAGGGCGTGGCGGGCGCGGGCCCGCTGGACGCCCTCATCTTCACCGGCTCCGGCGCCACGGGCGCGGTGCACACGCTCATCGAGGTGCTGAACCTGTGCCTGCCCGCGGACCTGGCGGAGCGCTACCATCTGCTGGAGGCGATCCCCGAGTCGGAGCGGCCGGTGGTCTTTATCGGGCCGTACGAGCACCACAGCAACGAGCTGCCGTGGCGGGAGTCCATTGCCGAGGTAGTGGTGATCCACGAGGACGCGGCCGGCCGGATCGACCTCGGTGAGCTGAAGGAGCGGCTCGAGGAATACGCCGACCGGGACCTGGTCATCGGCAGCTTCTCGGCGGCGTCGAACGTTACGGGGGTGCTCTCGGACACCGACGTCATCTCGAAGCTGCTCCACGAGCACGGCGCGCTCAGCTTCTGGGACTTCGCGGCGGCGGCACCGTACGTGGAGATCGCCATGAACGGCGGCGACGACCCGCTGGACTACAAGGACGCCGTCTTCCTCTCGCCCCACAAGTTCGTGGGCGGCCCCGGCACGCCGGGGGTACTGCTGGCCAAGCGGGAGCTGTTCCACAACCGGGTCCCGGGCCGGCCGGGCGGCGGGACGGTGGACTTCGTCACCGAGCACATGCACCGGTACAGCGAGGACCCGGAACTGCGGGAGGAGGGCGGCACGCCGGCCATCATCGAGTCCATCCGTGCGGGGCTGGTCTTCCAGCTCAAGGACGCCGTGGGCGCCGAGGTGATCCACGAGCGGGAGTCGGCGTTCACCCGCCGGGCCATCAGCGAGTGGCAGAAGAACCCGGCGCTGGACGTGCTGGGCCCTCACGACGCGCCCCGGCTGGCCATCGTCTCCTTTACCGTCCGCTATGGCGACGGCCGCTACCTCCACCATGAGCTGGTCACCGCGCTCCTGAACGACCTTTTCGGGATCCAGGCCCGGGGCGGCTGCTCGTGCGCGGGTCCCTATGGCGCCCGGCTCCTGGGCATCGACGGCGAGCGGATCCAGGAACACGTCCGGAAGATCGAGGAGGGGTGCCGGGGGCTGAAGCCCGGGTGGACCCGGGTCGGCTTCAACTACTTCATCTCCGACGCCGAGGCCGACTTCATCCTCCGGGCCGTGGACTGGGTGGCCACCCACGGCTGGAAGCTGCTCCCGTACTACACGTTCGACGAGCTCACCGGCGAGTGGCGCCACGAGGAATGGAAGGCCCACGCGCCCATGAGCCTCCACGACGTCTCCTACGACGATGGCCAGATGGCCTTCCGCTCGCGGCACACCCACGCCGGCGAGGCCGACTTCGAGAGCTACTTCGAGGCCGCCGACGCGATCCGGGAGCGGGCCGAGGCCGAGGTCCCCGGCATGGAGGTCGAGCCGATGTCGCTGGAGGAGGATTTCGAGCGGATGCGCTGGTTCCCGCTGACCGACGAGGTCGTTGCCCGCATGCGGGAGGAGGTGGTGGGGGCCGGGGCGTAGCGCGCACTCATGGTGGGCGCCGGGAGAGGTCTCGCTAACCGCGGAGACGCGGAGGCGCGGAGCGAACGCGGAGACTGTAAGAGGTTTGTCCGGGCGCGGCAGGACTCGCGGTGGAAGACGCCGGCGACCGGGTCAGGCAGCCTGCACGTGGGTAGCACCGGGTAGTTCTGCTGAGACCGGCTGGGTCGATGCCGGAGGTCCCTCGAACCGTCCGGATCAAAAACAAAGAAAACCTCCGCGTGTACTCCGCGACTCCGCGACTCCGCGGTTTACCGTGCCTCTCAGCCCACGCTCACTCGTGCTTCGCCGCTTCCCAGATGCCCAAATTGCCGCGGAAGCGCGGCATGTCCGACCCTCGAGCCCGATCCTCGAGCTCATCGCAGGACCTCCTCGGCCGGGCCGGCCTGGTCTTCCGGCGGGCGGTACGCCTCCGCCACGCGGATCCCCTCGGCCTCGTCCACGGTGAGGAGGATGACGAACCCGATGGTGAAGAAGACGACGATGGAGCCCATGGCGATCCGGTGGTTCTCCGTCAGCGTCAGGAGCAGCCCGTAGAGGAACGGGCCGGCCACCGACGAGAGCTTGCCGCTGAAGGCGAAGAAGCCGAAAAATTCGGACTGCTTGCTGTCGGGCACGAACCGGGCCAGGAGGCTCCGGCTGGCCGACTGGTTGGGGCCGACCATGAGCCCGATGAGGACGGCGGCCACCCAGAAGGCGGTAATGGACGTAGCGAGCGAGCCGATGGCGGTGGCCACCACCAGGACCACGAGGGTGATCATGATGGTCCGCTTCCCGCCGATCCGGTCGTCGACGAACCCGAAGCCCATGGCGCCCGCGCCGGCGGCGATGTTGATGGCGATCCCCATGAGGAGCACCTGTCCGAAGTCCATCCCGAGGGTGGCGCCCACGTAGATGGAGGCCATGGCGAAGATCGTGGTCAGCCCGTCGTTGTAGATGAGCCGGGCCAGGAGCAGCTTGGCGGCCTCGCTGAACGCCCGCAGGTGCCGGAACGTCTCGCCCACTCGCCGGAACCCGATGATGGCGTACTCCCGGGGCGACGCGCTCCGGCGCTCCGCCCGCTCGGTGACCCAGAGGAAGATCGGGATGGAGAAGAGGGCGTACCACGCGGCCACCAGGAGCGTGCTGGCCCGGACATTCAGGTAGTCGGTTTCGGGGACCCACCCGGAGTACATCCCGAGCCCGATGGCCAGTGCGGCCAGCCCGCCGAAGTAGCCGAGCCCCCACGCCAGACCGCTCACCCGCCCCATGGTCTTCCGCGTGGAGATTTCCGGTAGGAACCCGTTGTAGAAGACCTGCGACCCCTCGAACCCCACGTTCGCGATGATGAACACCACGCCGGCCCAGAGCGCGTCGCCGGGGCCCGCGAAGAAGAGGAGCGCGGTGAAGATCACCGACTGGGCGGTGGCAATGAAGAGGAACAGCTTCTTCCGGCCGCTGTGGTCCGCGATGGCGCCCAGCACCGGCATGAGCAGTGCCACCGTGATGGCCGAGATGTTCACCGCCCGGGTCCACAGCACCGCGCCGCGCAGCGGGTCGTCGCTCACCACTTCCGCGTAGTACCGGCTGAAGATGAACGTGACGATCAGGGTCGTGAACGCGGAGTTGGCGAAGTCGTAGAGCGACCAGCTCACGACCTCGCGGCGCTGGATGGGGGGCATGCGGGGCAGCTCCACCGGTGGGAGTCAGGGGAAGCGTTGATGTCGGTTTGAGGATACAGAACCGGGTTTCGGTCGGAAAGGGCCCCGCGGCGCACGGGCGTCCGGTACCGCGGGCTCCGGCCCGCCCGCAGCTTGCGATCGCAGTGCCATCGGCGGACTTTGTCAACGTGGGTTAACCGACATCGAGTCCCAGACCGGACACCGGACCATGAGAGGCATACACCTGATCGTGCCCGCTCTCTTCCTCGCGGGATGCCAGGCCGGGCAGGAGCCGGCCGCGTCCGAGGACGTGCTGGCGTCGTTCGCTCCCCTGCCCGCCGTGATGGAGTCGGAGGCGAACCCCATGACCCCGGCCAGGGTGGATCTCGGCCGGATGCTGTTCTACGACGCCCGGTTTTCCGCCGGCGGAGACATCTCCTGTTACGTGTGCCATCCGCTCCACGACTACGGCACCAGCCACCGCCGCACGGGTGTGGGGCACGAGGGGCTCATGGGTCCCAGGAACGACCCGACGGTGTACAACGCGGCGGGTCACGTGGCCCAGTTCTGGGACGGCCGGTCGCCCGACGTGGAGGACCAGGCGCTGGGGCCGGTGCTGAACCCTGTGGAGATGGCGATGCCCGACGGGGACGCGGTGGTGGCGTTGCTCCGCTCGATCCCCGGCTACCGTGAGGCCTTCGCGGCGGCGTTCCCGGAGGCGGCGGAGCCGGTCACGTTCGAGAACTTCGGCCGGGCCATCGGCGCGTTCGAGCGCGGGCTGACCACGCCATCCCGGTGGGACCTCTATCTGCACGGGGAGCCCGACGCGCTCACGTCGGCGGAGGTGGACGGGCTGGAGGTCTTCATGCAGAAGGGGTGCGTGGCGTGCCACGGCGGTGCGTACGTGGGCGGTCAGGCCTACTACAAGGTGGGGTTGGTCCACGCCTGGCCCGACCGGAGCGACGCCGGCCGGTTCGAGGCCACCGGCGACCCGGCCGACAGTCTGGTCTTCAAGGTCCCCTCACTGCGGAATGTTGCGGAGACCTGGCCGTACTTCCACGACGGCTCTGTCCAGCGGCTCCCGGAGGCCGTGGCGCTCATGGCGTGGCACCAGTCCGGGCTCGAGCTCGCGCCCGGTGAGGTGGACGCCATCGTGACCTGGCTGAAGTCGCTGACCGGGGTGCTGGACCTCGACTACATCAGGAAGCCGGAGCTGCCGCCGGGGCCGGAGAGCGCGCTGGAGTAGGCCGGGGCCGGCCGACGCCGCACCGGCGTTCGGCGCGGGCTACCCCGGTCTCGTCCGCCGGGTGGCCTCGGCCGTCAGCGGGTCCTCCGGCCAGTAGTGCTTCGGGTACCGGCCGCGCATGTCCTTCCGGACCTCGAAGTAGGCGTCGCGCCAGAAGCTGGCCAGGTCCTGGGTCACCTGCACGGGCCGGTGGGCGGGGGAGAGGAGCTTCATGGTGAGGGGGACGCGCCCGCCAGCGATCCGGGGCGTCTCGGTGAGGCCGAAGACCTCCTGGAGCCGGACGGCCAGCGCGGGCCGGTCGGGGTCGGAGTAGTCGATGCGGATCCGTGACCCGCTGGGCACGTCGAGGTGCGTGGGCGCGAGCCGGTCCAGTGCGTCCCGGTGCTCCCAGCCCACCCAGGTCAGGAGCGCCTGCTTCAGATCCACGCGCTTGAGATCGTCGAGGCGTTTCATCCCGGAGACGAACGGCAGGAGCCAGTCGTCGAGCGCAGCCATCAGCGCCTCCTCCGAAGCGTCGGGCCACGGCTGCGCGCCCGCCTCGCTCTCCGCCACGCCGGCGTGGGTCCCCAGGAACTCCAGCCGCTCCCGGAGCTGCCGGCTGCTTTTCGACCACGGCAGCACGTGTGGCCCCCGGTCCCGGACCCCGTCCAGGAGCGCGCGGCCGAGCGCCGCCGGGTCCGGGTCCCGCAGTGGCGCCTCCTGAAGCGTCAGGGCGCCGAGCTGGCGACGACGATGGGCGACCACCCGCCCGGCCCGGTCGTCCCACCGGACCTCCTCGATCTCCTCGATCTGCGCGGCGAAGTGCTCCTCGATCTCGGCCTGCGTGACCGAGACCGCGCGGAAGATCCGGGCCTCCCGACCCCGCCCCTCCACCTCCGCCGCCACCAGCCAGTCCTCGCCTTCCAGCGCCTGTGGCTCGGTGAACTGCGCCCCGCGCCCGTTCCGCAGCAGGAACCGTCCCCGCTCGTCCTCCCGACGCTGCGCGATCCGGTCGGGATACGCCAGCGCGGTGAGGAGCCCCACGGCGTCGGTGCCGCCGCCCGCCGCGCGCCGCGAGCCGCCGGCGGTGAAGAGCCGATCCGCCTCCCGGATGGCACGGGCCAGCCCGCCCCGGTGGACCTTCTCTCCCCGGATCCGGCCGGGCAGCCCGCCGCCGCCCGTCCGCGCCCGCTGGATCGCCTCCACCCGCAGCCGCAGGTCGGCGTCCGGCCCCCGGCCCTCGCCCCGGAGGAAGTCGCGGTCCGAGAGCACCGCGGCCACGTCGGCAGCGGTGCGGGCGTGGCCCAGCTCCCGTCCCCGGACCAGCATGTGGGCCAGCCGCGGGTGCACGCCGATCCCGGCCAGCTCGGCGCCGTGGTCGGTGGCGCCGTGGTGGTCGAGGGCCTCCAGCTCCCGGAGCAGCTCGGCGGCCTGGGCCATGGCGGCGTCGGGCGGCGGGTCGAGCCAGCGGAGCTCATGCGCGTCGGCGCCCCAGACGGCCAGCTCCAGCGCCAGCGGCGCCAGGTCGGCGTCCAGGATCTCCGGACGACGATGGGGCACCAGCCCCCGGTCCTCCGCCTTCGTCCACAGCCGGTAGCAGATTCCCGGCGCCGTACGGCCCGCCCGGCCGCGGCGCTGGTCCGCCGAGTCCCGGGTCACGCGGACGGTCTCGAGACGGGTCATCCCCGTCCCCGGGTCGAAGCGCGGGACCCGCATCTGCCCGCTGTCCACCACCACGCGGACCCCCTCGATGGTCAGCGACGTCTCGGCGATGGACGTGGCCAGCACCACCTTTCGCCGGCCCTGCGGGCTCGGCTCGATGGCCGCGTCCTGCTCCCGGCGTGGCATGGAGCCGAAGAGAGGGTGGACGGTGACGGAGGTCGGGAGGTCGGCGTCGTCGAGACGCTCGGCCGTCCGCCGGATCTCGCCTGCGCCGGGGAGGAAGACCAGCACGTCGCCCTCGTCGTCGTCCAGCGCCTTCAACACCGTCCGGGCCACCGGCGGCTCGATCCAGCCCTCGACCGGCTGGTTCCGGAAGCGGGTCTCCACCGGGTGGCTGCGCCCCTCGCTGGACACCACGGGCGCGGGGTCCAGGAGCTCTGCTACCGGCGCGGCATCGAGGGTAGCCGACATGACCAGCACCCGGAGGTCCTCCCGGAAGATGCCCCGGGTGTGCAGGGTCAGGGCGAGGCCGAGGTCGGCGTGGATGGAGCGCTCGTGGAACTCGTCGAAGACCACGGCGGCCACGCCGTCGAGGGTCGGGTCGCTCTGGAGCATCCGCGTCAGGACGCCCTCGGTCACCACCTCGATCCGGGTCCGGCTACTGACCCGGGTGTCGCCCCGGACCCGGTAGCCCACGGTGCCGCCCGCGCCGTCCTCCCCCAGCAGCCGGCCCATCCGGTCGGCGGCCGCACGGGTGGCGAGCCGGCGGGGCTCCAGCACGATGACGTTCCCGCCGGCGAGCCAGTCGGCGTCCAGGAGCACGAGGGGGACCACGGTGGTCTTCCCGGCGCCGGGCGGCGCCACGAGCACGGCGGCGCCGGGGTCGGCCAGCGCCCGGCCGAGCGACGGGAGCGTTTCCAGGACAGGGAGGTCACGGACCTCCGGGTGCGTGAGGACGTCGGGCATGGCGTAATGGTAACGGGTCCACGGCGGCCGCGAAGGTGGCTCGACGGGTCGGTCCACCGTCGGGACAATCGACGCGTCAGGAGACCCGGGATGGTATCATTATTGCCCTTCTGTTGTAACGGGGCCTGGTGGCTTCGACCCGCGCTCTCCGGTCATCGGGATGAACCGGATGACCTCTGTACCCAGATCAGTGAGGACCGTAATGATGCAACGAACCGGAAGACTCGTGCTCACGGCCGTGGTCGTGAGCGGCATGCTCGGACTGACGTCGTGCTCATGGAGCAACAAGGCCAAGGGGGCGGTCATCGGCACGGCCGGCGGTGCGGCAGCCGGTGCCGTTGTCGGCGACTACGTGGGCGAGGCGGCCACGGGCGCCATCGTGGGGGCCGCGGTGGGCGGAACGGCCGGGGCGATCATCGGTCACCAGATGGACCAGCAGGCCAAGCAGCTGAGCGATGAGCTGGAGAACGCCACGGTCAGCCGTGTGGGCGAGGGGATCGTGGTGACATTCGATTCCGGGATCCTGTTCGACTTCGACAGCTCGGAGCTCCGGGACGAGGCGCGCCGGAACCTGGAGGAGCTGGCGTCCAGCGTCGAGGACTACCCGCGGACCAACGTGCTGGTCATCGGGCACACCGACGCCACGGGCTCCGACGCGTACAACCAGGACCTGTCCGAGCGACGGGCCCAGTCGGCCGCCTCCTACGTGGCCGGGCAGGGCGTGACCGAGGACCGGCTCTCCACCCGGGGCATGGGCGAAGACGACCCGGTGGCCACGAACGAAACGGAGGAAGGTCGGCAGCTGAACCGCCGGGTCGAGATCGTGATCTACGCCGGTGAGGAGTGGCGGGAAGAGGTCCAGGCCGAGAACTAGGCGGCAGAACGCCGGACACAGGCGCGAGCAGCGCAGGCCGCGGCACGGAGCGGGGCCCCGGGTCAGTTGACCCGGGGCCCCGCTCCGTGTGCGCCCTGCCTTGAAACCCCTCTGCCTCCTTCGACCCCGGCCTGTACCTGTACCTCCGCTTCCTACCTCATCCTCTCCATAGTTGAAAACGGAGAAGTACGAACCGGAGGGCGAGGTACAGGCCGAAGGAGCGGCCGAGGGAGGAGGGTCTAACCGCCCAGCAGCCCCTCCACCACGGTGCTCAACCCGTCCAGCACGAACTGGACGCCGATGACCATGACCAGCAGCCCCATCAGGCGGGTGAAGACGTTGATCCCCGTCTGGCCCATGAGCTTCAGGATGTAGGGGCCGGCCAGGAGCACCAGGAAGCTGAGGAGCAGGACCACGGCGATCCCGCCGTAGACCACCCCGGCGGCCGCGACCGTTTCCGTCTGTCCCATGAGGGCGATGACGGTGGTGATGGCCCCGGGGCCCGCCAGCGTGGGGATCCCCAGTGGGACCACGGCCACCTCCGTTCGGTCGGCGCTCTCCGCCTCCTCTTCCGGCGTTGTCTTCGACCGGGACCGCTTCGCCTGGAGCATGTCCCAGCCGATTCCGAAGAAGAGGATCCCGCCGGCGATCCGGAAGGCGTGGGTGGTAATGCCGAAGAAGCGGAGGATGGCCGTTCCGAAGAGCGCGAAGACCAGGAGGATGGCGGCGGCGGTGACGCACGCCCAGAGGGCGGTGAAGCGGCGGTGCCGGGCGCTGTAGGCGGCGGTGAGCCCCACGAAGATGGTCAGCGCGCCCAGGGGGTTCACCATGGCCAGGAGCGAGCCGATGACCAGCGACGCGAAGGCGCCCAGTGAGCCGGCATCGCCCTCGACCGGCCCCGGGTCCACGGGGCGGTCCACCACCACCGCCAGCGTGCCGCCATCCGGGGAGACGGCGAGCCGGGTCACGGTCCCGAGGCCGTGCCGACTCACGTCCACCACCGGCCGCCAGTCGTCGGTGGCGGCGTTGAGCTGGAAGACCTCCGTCCCATGGGCCGTGAGCAGCTCGCCGTCCGGGGTCCAGGCGTGGTACTCGTCGGGAGCCAGGAGCGGGGCCAGCGAGCGGACCCGACCGTCCGCTACCCGGAGCTCCCGGATGACCCAGCCGCTCCCAAGGTCCTGGGTGAAGCTCATGGCCGGGCGTTCGGGCACGGACTGGAGGCTGCGCCCGATGTTCTGGGCCACCAACCGGACACCCTCCGTGGCCGGGTCGGCCAGCCGGAGCGTGGGCGGGTCGCCGAGAACGTAGACGCCCACACGGTCCGCCGACCAGGCGTGGTAGCCCACCGGCTCGACGTCCTCCAGCACCAGCCGCGGCCGGGTGCCATCGGCCGCGAACGACCAGAGCCGCTGCGCCGAGTCGGCCTCCACGCGCACCACACCGAACCGGTCCGAGCCCGGGATGGGCGTAGGCGAGTACTCGGACTCGGGCGTGGCCGTGACGCGAGTGTTCTGCCCGGTGGCCGGGTTGTACCGGTAGGTGTCGGCCTGTCCGCCCCGGATCGACGTGTACAGGAGCTGGCCGTCGGGGGTGAAATGGGGCTGGTTGTCGTAGCCCGCCCGGTCGGTCACAGCCCGGGGCCCGCCCGTGACCATGATCCGGCCGTCCCGCCGGTCGATGGAGTAGACGTGGATATCCGTGTCCGCCTGAGCGACCGCGGCGGTCGGCCAGGCGGTGCCCGCCGCCACGAGGACGGCCGCCGCAGCGAGACCGCGACCGGTGAGGGCGCGACCGGCGATGGTGAGAAGGCCGCCCGGGGCGAGTCTCGTCGTCCCGGCCCCTTGTCGGATCCCCCGACTCGATGGTGCAGGTCTCGGATGCATGGGAGAAGCCCTACCGCCCGGGCGTCGGGAACACCACCACCGACTCGTGGCCGTTTTCGTCCACGGCCGCCACGCCGAAGAGGTAATTGTCGATGACCAGGTTCTCCATAACGTGGCGCATGGACGCCTCGCCGTTCCATGGCACGTAGACCCAGTCGGTCCACTGGGGCGCGGTGGTGAGGCGCCAGTAGAGCTTGAACCCGGCCAGGTCGTCGGACGGGTTCACGTTCCATGACAGCCGCGTCGAGGGCTGGACGGCGCCGGCGATCTGGACGTTCGCCGGCGCCGCGGGGGCCCACGCCATGGAGGCGAGTACCGCGGCGTTCACGGCGGTGAGCTTGCGGGCGTAGTCGAAGTCCACGTACTCGATGACGTCGCCGTAGTGGCGTCCGTCCTCGGTCCGGAGGTCCTGGTGCTGCCGGTCGTAGTGCTCGTGGGCCTCCATGATCCGGACGCCGGGGAAGCCCTGGTCGTTGAACGGCCGGTGGTGACCACCGCGGCCGAACCGGTCGAGGCGGTAGATCATCATGGCGTCGAGGTTCGTGAAGTACGCGTCGGTGATCCGCTCCACGTACCGGGCCAGCTGCCGGGACGGGCCGTCCACCTCGCCGCCGTAGAACCGCAGGGCGCTGGTGGTCCGCTCCGTGTCGGTGACCGGCCGCGGTTGGCTGAATACCCGGAAGATGGTGTTGTCCACCACCCGGTCGATCCCGGCGATGTTGCCGATCATGTCGTTGTTCAGCACGCCCTCGATGACCCAGCCCTCGTCCTTCGCCTTTTCGGCCAGGTGCCGGCCGCCGAAGAGACCCTGCTCCTCGCCGGCGAGCCCGGCGAAGACGAGGGTCTTCTCGAACGGGCCGTGCTGCGTCAGGACCCGGGCCGCCTCGAGGGTGCCGGCCATCCCGGTGGCGTTGTCGTTGGCGCCGGGGCTCTCGGACGAGGCGTCCATGACGTCGCTGACGCGGCTGTCGATGTCGCCGCTCATGATGACGTACCGGTCCGGGTGCTCGGTGCCCCGGAGCGTAGCCGTAACGCTGACTACCCAGAGGTCTTCCCGTATACGACTCCGGGGGTCCCCTTCCACGAGGTAGCGCTGATACTCCACCTCGAGGCAGCCGCCGCACGCCTCGCTGATGCGCTCGAACTCGGCGTGGATCCAGCGCCGGGCCGCGCCGATCCCCCGGCTCTCGGAGAGCGTGTCCGAGAGGGTGTGCCGGGTCCCGAAGTCCACCAGCGTCTGGACGTCGGAACGGAGCCGGTCGGCGGACACACTGTCGATGATGGCCGGGATCCGGAGGTCCCGGTCCGGTGGCGTGGCCTGGTCCTGGGCAGCAGCGGGTACGGCCACGGCGGTGGCCGCGGCCAGCGTGAGGCCGAGGGTGGCCGCCGTGAGAAGAGAGGTGGCGATGACTCGCATGGTTCCCTCCTGATGCCGTTCGGGTGGTGGGGCCGGCAAGATGACCGGACCTCGGGCACCCGCGCAACCGCGGCCCCCGTGGCCGGACCGGCTCCCGCCGTCGAACCGGCTCCCGCCGCTGGACAACATACCACGGATGCCGTGCCCGCCGGCCCGGATACCGTTTCTCCCGGTGAAGGCGGGCGAACAGCACACGGACACTGCCGGGCTCTGTTCCGTTCTGCGTTTCTCCCGCCCTGGGCGGGAGAACATCGCAAGAGCCGTCGTCGGCGCCACCGGTGTACGGGTTTTCCCGGTGAACGAAGCCGTCCCCCGGATCCCCGCCCCCCCCCCCCCCCCCCCCCCCCCCCCCCCCCCCGCGCCGGAGGGGCCCCCCCGGCGCCGCGCGCGG
>JAWODW010000102.1:0-42297 GCA_046483065.1 Longimicrobiales bacterium
CTCTGCGATTCCATCGATGCGATGCTCTCCGATCGACCCTACCGGAAGGCGCTGCCGCTTTCCCACGTACGAGATGAGCTCAAGCGCTGCTCGGGCACCCAGTTCGATCCGGATATCGTCCAGGCCATCTTCGACCACAATACACTGGAGCGCGCGGACCTCCTGGTCGATCGAGCCGGAGCAAGGACCACGGTGCACGCTGTTGCCGGATAGGCCAGCCCCCACCAGATTAATGGCATAGCCGTAGCGAATCGCCCGGGACCAGCGCCACCGACCCGACGAACCGACGCCTACCGACAGCGTTGCCCGGACGGTGAAGGCGTGCCGTCCAACCGCGTGTCGTCCGGCTAGCTGGGCAGGCTCTTCCTCCTGCCGTACTGGAGGAGTAACAGTGTCCACGGGACCATCTCAATTGACGTTGCTGGGGGAACCGTCGCTGTCGGGAGCGGACGGAGTCGAGCAGCCCCTTGCCTCCAAGCAGCTCGGGCTGGTCGCGCGACTGTACGGGAGCAACCTTCAACCGGTGAGCCGCCTCGAGCTGAGCCGGCTCCTCTGGCCCCGGGCCGGGGCCGCCAACGCCCGGCACAGCCTGAGCCAGGCGCTCTACATCCTCAATCGCAGAACGCAGGGACTGCTGGAATCCGATCCGGAGCGGATCCGGGCCGGTGATGCGTCCTGTGATGCGGTCGCGTTCCGGGAGGCCGTTTCCGCGTCCCAGTGGGCCACGGCAAGTCAGCTCTACACCGGGCCGTTCCTGCGCGGTTTCGCCATCGCCGATGCGCCCACTTTCTCGCACTGGAGAGACGAAGTCCGGGCTGACTTCACCGGCCTCGCGGAGCAGGTGGTCGAGGGGCTGTTCGAAGCTCTGCGGTGGCCGGAGCTGCTGCAGCTGACCGAGGTCCTGATCGGCCAGGGCAACGTCCGGGAAAATGTCATCCGCGCCCACCTCGCGGCAATGACTCAGGAGCGTGGGCCCGCCGAAGCTCAGAGCTTTCTCGAGCACAACCCGGATGTGGCGGCACTCAACATCGAGCCGCTCGCGTCCGGGGTTGGAGTGAACCATCCCGTTGGGAAACGGCCCCATCCGTTCGTGGGTCGCTCCCAGCTCATGGAGCGGCTGGGGCGCCTGTTTGAACAGTCCGTGCACGGTCAACCTGCGGTTGCGCTGCTCCGGGGTGAGCCGGGGATCGGGAAGACCGCGCTCGCAGACCGCTTCTGTCGATATCTCGCCCTCAAGGGGGCACGGGTCCTGTCAGCCGTTGGTCAGGTAGCCGAACAGAACGTCCCGCACGGCATCGTGGAGCAGTGGCTGGACGATGTTTCGTTAGAGGATCTGAGGCACCTCAACGATCAGCCCTGGATGTCCGTCATCCGCCACGTGTTCTCCGGTTTCTCCGGCGACGTGAACGGACTTACGCCTGACATCGGCGCTATCGGGGATCGGCGGCTGCTGGAGTCCCTCCGAAGGCTGTTCGCCTATCTCGCACGGCGGAAACCGCTAATCCTGAGCGTCGACGATCTTCACTTGGCCGACCCAGCATCCTTGGGCTTGTTGCGATACCTCTTCAGGCCAAACGTCGAGGGTCCAACGCTATGTGTAGCGACCATCCGAAGCGAAGCATTGATGGATCTGCCGCAGATACACGGTTGGGAAACGCCCAAGCACTTTGAAATAGGCGGTCTCACCCTTCAAGAGATGGAAGAGTGGATAGACCGGGCGGGTGTTCAAACCGAATCCTCTGCGCAGCTTGCTGTGTCGCTCTACCGGCAAACCGGAGGTAACCCACTCCTCATATCTGCACTTCTTGAAGAAGGAGACGTGGCCAACACGTCTGCCACGCCTCCCCCATCGGTGATCGAGTTCTATAGACCCAGGATCAAAGGTTGCTCCAAAGAGGCTAGGCGGCTCCTCGCATCCATTTCGGTCGTCGGAGAACCGCGGGCCTGGGAGGACATTGCCGAGATCGCTGGTCTCTCTCCAAGTGCATGCGCAGAAGCCAGTACCGAGCTGGAGGGATTGAACTGGATCACCAGCGATGGCGACAATCTCGGGCTCAGGCACAGTCTGTTGGGGCAAGCCGCGATCTCTCTCATATCAACGCTAGAGAGGAGGGCACTCCACGGGAGGGCTGGCCGCGTCTTAGCCGCTGCAGGAGAGTCGACCAACAAGATGGCAGCAGTTTCCCACGACCTTGCAGGGAACCGGGAGGCTGCCTTCGCCGCTGCAATTCAAGCCGCGGACGCATGTGAGACGCTTCACGCCCCTTCAGAGAGGGAGTTCTTCCTCAAGATCGCCCTCGGCAACGCTCCCACACGGGGTCAGGATGCCGAAGTCCGAATCCAGCTCGCGGAGCTTTATCTCAACCAAAGACGCCTACCCTCCGCCGTTGAGGTGCTGGGTCTGGAAATGCTCCAAGAACTCGAAGGCATGACCAAGCAACGCGCCAGCATGGTTCGGCTACAGGCGTTGGCGCAGATGGCCACCGACGCTGAAGTTCTGCGGACCTTGTGGGGACAAGTCCAGGAAGCTACTCCCGATCTCCCAGCCCTCGTCATTGCGAAATCGTATACCCGAATCGCGGCGGTTGCTTATGAACTCGGACTAGATACGATGGCCGCCGAAGTGGTGGGCTTGATCATCAAACGGCTGTCGCAGTATCCGCCTTCGGTGGAACACGCGCAGGAGCTGTTCAAGCCGATCGTGCTTTCTGGTCTGATCGGTGGCTTCGAGGAGGCACTTCGTAGATTCGAAGCTTTGCCCGAACCGAGTGAAGAAGACCCTTCCTATCTTGCAAAGTACAATTCCTCTAAAGCGTCACTGTTGGTTCCGATGGCGCAGGTGACTCAAGCAGAACGCCTGTTCGGCGTGAGCCTGGGCATAACCGAACGGTTTGCTCTTTATGACGACCTCCACGCTCTCCACAACAACTTAGGTGTCTGTCTTTTGGAACGGGGTAAGTTTGACGACGCCCAACGCAGTTTCTTGTCGGCCTTGGACTACGCAGCAGCTACAAGCCCAACAGAGCGATCGACCATACGGGACAATCTGCTTGTACTAGCGTACGAGCGTGGCTCATTCGAAGAAGCATGGCAGACGGCATCTTCGCTTCTGGCGGCTGAGAAGGTCCACGGGTGGCGAGCCATCTTGGATTTCTGGGCCATTATCGGTCTTAGCGCGCTGGAAATGGGTGACCTCGGGCAGGCCCGTGAAGCAGAACGCGAGATCAACACGCTGGCCCCCCGATCTGGAAAGCTCGGGAACGACATGTCCTACGTCTACATCTTCCTTGCCAGGATGATGGAGTTCCGAAGCCAGGTGGACGAAGCCGTGGCGTCGCTGGAGACCGGTATCGAACACTATCGACCGCGCAACCGGCTGGCCGCAGTGCGGATGGAGCTCGAGAAGTACCGGCTCCAGGTGAAAGCCGGGGTCGACTGCGCGGACCGGATCGACGCCCTCCTCGCCGACCTCCAGGGTAGCGGGGCCGTTCCCCTTATCGAGAAGGCCGAGAGCCTGAAGACGCGGGCCGCGCTCAAGCGTCGCTAGAGCCCAGCCCCTCCTCCTCCACCCAAGCCTGGATCAGCCATTCCCACCCCAGGTGTTCCCTGACGAACGAGGGTCGGTAGCCCAGGAGCCGCTTCATGGAGTTGCTCATGGTGAAGCCGTCGGGGTAGCCGAAGCGGCCGGAGACCCGATTGATGGTGGCGGTGGTGTTCTGGAGGTGGACGGCCACGTGGAGGAGTCGGGCGAACTGGAGCCAGTGGGACGGGACGGGGAGGTCGCGCTCCCGGAAGAAGCGGCCGACGCTCCGTCGCGACTGGCAGAGGTTGCGGGCCAGCTGCTCGATGCTGCTGACGTGGGGCGCGCTGGCGAAGATGGTGGTGACACGGGCGTACGTCTCATGGTCGTTGACCACGCCGAGCCGATCGAGGTGCCCGGTCGCGGCCTCGGGTAGAGAAGGGGGTGCGGCGCCCAGCAGCGTCCGGAGCGCGCTCTCGGTCCCGGGCCCGGCCACCGGGAGCACGCCCCGGGGGGCGAGGTCGGGGATGGCCCGGAGGATCGGGGCCAGCGGCGCGATGTCTTCGGGCTCGGGGAGTACGACGAAGAAGGGCAGGCTGGCCGGCCGGTCCCTCAGCCAGTCCAGCTCGGCCCACACCCGGGCGACGGGGGCCATGAACCAGGCGATGGCGGCGCCGGGCAGCAGCGCGTCGGGGCGCCAGTCGAGGTCGATGGGCTCGCACGCCTGGTACGGCGGCCGGAACAGGTAGAGTCCTGCGCGGGGACCAGCAGACATGATGATTACCTCCTGCGGTGATCGATGGTCGATCAACGCTAACGCGCGGGTATCATCACGGTATCAAAGGCGGGGAACGACGGCACGAGACGGCGGGTCCGGCCGGTGCGTCAACGGGAGGGTCGAGGGGACCGAGGGCGAGGGTGGTGGCGAGGGATCGAGGGTGGAGGGGTGGGGCCGGGTTCAAGGGCGAGGGTCGAGGGCGGGGTCTGAAGGCGAGGGTCCCTCGCCCTGTCCCTCAACCCCCGCCCGCGGCCTTCGCCCCCGCCCTCGGTCCTTCAACCCTCCACCCTCGCGGCCTCGAAGCCCTACCAGCCCACCTCCTCCGCCATCACGTCGGTCTCCGCCACCAGCTGCTCGTAGCGCGTGTACGCGTCCTCGCCGGGCCGCTGGGCGGCGCCGGTGACCATGCTGTACAAGTAGCCGATCTGCTCCGTCAGCATGGGCTGGGGGTAGGAGATGTCGTCGCGGTCGGTGAGCCGGCGGTGGAGCGACGTGAGGCGTTCGAGCTCGGTGCCGGTGGCGTCCTCCAGGTCGGCCTCCACGGCGGCGAGCATCCGGTTGGCGCGAGACATCAGGTCGCGGACCTGGAGGGCGAGCGCCTCCTGTGCCTCGAGGTCCTGGTCGGTGACGCCGATCTCGCGGGTGCGGGGGTCCTGGACCACCAGGAGGTCCCGGGTGGCGGACCGGCCATCTGCGGTGACGCGGACGCCGTACACGCCGGGCGCGAGGCTCGGCCCGCGGGCGCTGAGCCCGGCGCCGTCGCGGCCCTGCTGCCACGGCCCGGGGTGGGCCAGGGGCACGGTGAAGCGGGTGTGGCCGGCCTGCGTCGGCACCGACGGTCCGCCCACGCGCACGGTCTCCTCGCCGCGCATCCCGGCGCTGGTGGTGAGCCGGTACCCGTCGTCGTCGCTGGACCAGCCGTTGATGACATCGCCGGAGTCGTCGAGGAGCTCCACAGTGACGTGCTCCGGCGCGTCGGCCAGGATCCAGTCCACGCCGGCGCCGGGGTCGCCGTACTCGAAGGAGAGGCCGTTCCCGCCGCCGCCGTAGCCGCCCCACGTGCGCCACTCGGCCAGGGTGGCGGGGGCGGGGGTGAAGAGGTGGAAGGCGCGGCCGGCGACGTCGTCGCCCAGCGCCCGGAGCGGCGTCAGGTCCCGGAGGACGTGGAAACCGCGGCCCATGGTGGAGATGGCCAGGTCGCCGCCGTGATGCCGGGCGACCTCCTCCGGGGCCATGAGCGTGGTTTCCATGGCGCCGGTACTCCGCAGCCGGGGGTCGGCCAGCGGCCCGGGCGCGAACGCCATATCGGTGATCGGCACGGCGGGCAGGTCGAGCTGGAGCGGCTGCCAGTGGGCGCCGTCGTCGAAGGAGACGTAGATGCCGAACTCGGTGCCGGCGTAGAGGAGCCCGGGCCGGACCGGGTCCTCGCGGACCACGCGGACGATGTAATCGTCGGGGATCCCGTTCTCGCCGTCGGCCAGTTTCTCCCACGTCTGCCCGTAGTCCCGGGTGCGGTAGACGTAGGGCCGCCAGTCGTTCAGCATGTAGCGCATGTAGGCGTAGATGGCGGTGCCGGCGTCATGGGGCGACGGGTCGATGTTCTGGAC
Organism: Longimicrobiales bacterium; assembly: GCA_046483065.1. Lineage (GTDB taxonomy): Bacteria > Gemmatimonadota > Gemmatimonadetes > Longimicrobiales > RSA9 > JAWVYT01. The sequence continues at coordinate 5,906 of JAWODW010000102.1, forward strand.
GCGGCCGCCGGGCGCCAGGTCCGGGGGCGTGATGTCGGTCCAGGTCTCGCCGTTGTCGCGGCTGACGTGGAACGGGCCGTCGTAGGAGCCGACCCAGATCACGCCCTGCTCCACGGGGCTCTCCTCTATCGCGTACAGCGTGGAGTAGACCTCCTCGCCGGTGATGTCCCGGGTGATGGGCTCGCCGCTGATCCCCTGGGTGCCCGGGGGCGTGGCGGTGAGGTCGTCGCTGAGCCGCTCCCAGTGGACGCCGTTGTCCTCGGTGACCATGACGTACTGGGTGCCGTAGTAGACCCGGTCGGGATTATGGGGGCTGACCTCGATGGGGCTGACCCGCTGCATCCGGTACGGGAGGTCACGGGCGGCGTGGCCGTACATGTAGACGCCGCCCACGTAGTAGTTCTGGTTCTGGCCGGTCTCGGCGTGCCAGACCATGAACCGGCCCTTGCAGCTGTTGTAGACCACGCTGGGGTCCCCCGGCTTCGGGACCGCCGGCCCCGTCTCGCAGCCCAGGGTGATCTCGTTGTCGCCATCCGCCGTGGGGCGGCTGGCGACGCCGATGGCGCTGTTGTCCTGCTGACCGGCGTACGCGAAGTACGGGAACCGGTCGTCGAGGTCGATGGAGTACATCTCGGCGGTGGGCTGGTTGTCCTGCCCCGTCCACGTCCGGCCGCCGTCGCGACTCACGTTGGCGCCGCCGTCGTTGCCCTGGACCATGAGGTCCGTGTTCGCCGGGTCGATCCAGATGTCGTGGTTGTCTCCGTGGGGCGTGGAGACGGTCTCCCAGCTCTCGCCGCCGTCGGTGGACCGGAAGAGGGGGACGTGGGCGTTCACCCAGATGTCGTCGGGGTCCCGGGGGTCCACGTCCACGTTGGTGTAGTAGAACGCCCGGGCGGTGAGCCGGTCGAACGACGACGCCTGCCGCCACGTCTCGCCGCCGTCGTCGCTGCGCCACAGCCCGTCATGCGGCTCGGGCGCCTCGATGAGGGCGAACACGATGTCGGGGTTCGCCCGGTGCACCGCCAGGTCGATCTTACCGAAGAGGTGCGCGTCGGTGGTGGGGAGCCCGCCGGCGTCGGGGCCGGCCTGGCCGAGCTCCGTCCACGTGTCGCCGCCGTCGGTGGACTTATAGACGCCGCCCTCGTGTGAGCCGCTGATGATGGTCCACGGCTTCCGCTCCGCCCGCCAGCTGGAGGCGTAGACGACGTCGGGGTTCATCGGGTCGATCTCCACGTCCACGATCCCTGTGGAGTCGGAGATGAAGAGGACCTTCTCCCACGTGGCGCCGCCGTCCCGGGTCCGGTAGAGCCCGCGCTCCGGGCTCGGGCCGAAGACCTGGCCGATGGCCGCCACGTACGTCACGTCCGGGTCCCGGGGGTCGACCTCGATGGCGCCCGTGTTGCCGATGTCGCGGAGCCCCGCGAACCGCCAGGTGGCGCCGGCGTCGGTGGACCGGTACACGCCGAGCCCCGTGATGACGTTGCTCCGCAGCCCGTCGCTCCCGGTGGCCACCCACACCACGTTCGGGTCCGACTCCGCCACCCGGATCCCGCCGATGGACGGCGTCTCGAACCAGCCGTCGCTCAGGTTCTGCCAGCTCCGGCCGTAGTCCGTGGTCTTCCACACGCCGCCGCCCGTGGCGCCGAAGTAGTACGTCCCGGGCTCGCCGACCACGCCCGTGACCGCCGTGACCCGCCCGCCCCGGGCCGGCCCGATCCAGTCCCACTCCAGGCCTCCGTACAGCTCCATCTCGTAGACGACGTTGGCGGGGTCCGGCGCCCGGCGGACCTCCAGCGGCGTGGCGGGCCGCTCGGTGACCGGCTGCGTGGCCGTGATCGGGAGCGCGCCGGCGGGCGCACCGCCCGCGTCCGCGGCGCCGCCGCCGCTGGCGCAGGCGCTCAGCGACACCAGCGTGGCCACGGCCAGCGGCAGGGCCCCGCGGCGGAGGGTGGAAGCGGGCTGGACGGTGGAAGCCGTCCGGTCGTCGGAGGCGGTCCGGAGGTCGGCCCCCGTCGTCGTCGTCTCGAGGCAGGTGTCCATGGCGTTTTGCGACTCGGGTTCTGTTCGCAGGAACTGTTGGGCGCGTCTGTAGAGATGACGCCCCGCACCGGCACCTCGTTGGCGCCGGTGCGCTTGGGAAGATGAGGCGACGAGCCCCGATGCGCCATTCAGGAGAGGCCGGGGACCCGGGGCTGCCGACCTGCACCCGGCGCCCGGGCGTGGACCAACCGGGCTCGGAGTCAGGTCCGGACCGTGGATCAGCCGGCGGTGGTCAGCGCGCAGGTGTGGCCATCGACGTCGATGGAGTCGAAGGCGACGGAGTCGACCGCCGGGACGGGACGCGTACGCTGCCCACCGACAACTGGGTGAACGTCTCGGTAGTGCCGTCGCATGCGGACAGGAATAGCGCCGGGATTCTGTCAAGGAGCACCACCGGGCCCCCGCCGGGTTGGGTCTGCAGTGGACCATGGAGCCCACCACCACACCTTGAATCCGACCCGTCCGCCGCTACCTTCCACACATGGCCTACACCGACAAGTTCTACGGCGAGCGCGTCCGCAAGTTCAGCAGCCGGATCGAGTCCGTCCTCTTCGACGCCTACCGGCGCGCCGACGCGGAGCGGGAGGCGCGGGGTATGGACCCGCCCCACCCCGGTGAGGTGCACCTCTTCTCCTGGCCCCAGGAGTGGCCCGACTGGTCGTGCGGCTTCGGCGGCGAGGCCCGCAACCAGCCGTGCGTCGACCAGACCCACGTCATCACCGACGACGGCACCCGCATGGTCTACGTCTACCACGCCGGCCGCTTCGTCACTGCTCTCGACTGCCCCGGCAGGGCGTTCTGGGTGGCGGTGCGGAAGCACAAGCTGCCGGGCGCGCAGGACGAGGAGGCCTGGGAGAAGCTGGCGAAGCAGGACTAGCCGAGCTTCGGCAGCAGGAACCCCGTCCGTTCCCGCCACGCCTCGTACCCGGTGTACCGGCTCAGGCTCGCATCGATGGCCAGCATGTTGGGCACGAAGAAGAGCGTCCACACGGCGGCGAGGATCAGCCACGGCAGCCAGTGGCCCACCACCAGCGCGAAGCTCCCGTAGATCAGCATCTCGCCCAGGTAGTTCGGGTGCCGCGTCCGGGCGTAGAAGCCGGTGGTGATGAGCCCGGAGCCGGGCGACGACGCCGGCGGTCCGCCGCGGACGCCGCCCCGACCCTCGTCGCCTGACCCGGAGCTCCGGGCGGCGAGGATGGCGTTTTTCTGGGCGTCGGCACCGATCATCAGGACCAGCCCCGTCACGTAGGCGACGACGGCGGCGGCCAGCCACCCGGCGCCCGGCGGGCTCCACTCGGCCCCCGGCCGCCAGCCCGCGAGCTCCAGGTTCCCGGCGGTCCCGAGGATCAGGATCACCGGCGCCACCCAGTAGAGCGTCAGGAACGCCCACGTGCCGAGCACGCCGAGCGGGCCCACCCGCCGGCGCCACTTCCGGTCGCCGACGGCCACGTCCTTCAGCACCCACGCGATGCCGTAGCTGCCGTGGAGGGCCAGGTACGTCCAGGCGGTGGGGGTGAAGACGTCGTACGCCTGCATCAGGACCAGGACGAAGACGCCGGTGGCCGCCTTGTGGACGTCGATGGCCACATTGAGGGGGACCCGGCCGGTGGGGGCGTCGGCGCCGGGGTCCCCGGATCGCCCCTCGCCGCCGATGACGCGGGCGGCGGCGCGATGGAGGAAGTCGGCCCAGGCGGGCGGGGAGCGGTCACTGCCGTGAAGATCGTTCATACCGTGCACGATAATAGCTCATGGCGTGAACGGATTTCAATGCACCGGGCGGCGGGGCGGCCCGCGGCGCCGGATCTTCAGCGCCTCGCCTGGCGGCCCCTCGTCTGGCGCCCTCCACGCCCGTGGGGTACCCTACCCACATGACTACCATCCGAGCCGCCGTCATGACCGCCCCGGACGCACCCGTCGAGGTCCGGGATCTGCCCACCCCCGAGCTGGAGCCCGGCTCCGCGCTGCTGGAAGTGGAGCGCAGCGAGGTCTGCGGCACCGACGTCCACCTCTGGGAGGGCCGCCTGGCCGGCGTGCCCTACCCCATCGTCCCCGGGCACGTCTCCGTCGGCCGGCTGGCCGCGATCCGGGGCGAGGTGACCGACGTCCATGGCCGCCCGTTCCGGGAGGGCGACCGGGTCACGTTCCTGGACGTCCACGGCACGTGCAACGAGTGCTGGTACTGCACCGTGGCCAAGGCGACGACCCGCTGCCCCCACCGTCGCGTCTACGGGATCACCTACGGCGTGGACCACGGCCCGTCCGGCGGCTGGGCGGAGGCGGTCTACCTCCGGCCCGGCACCAGGGTCATCCGCGCCGAGCGCCTCGACGCCGACGCGTTCATGGCCGGCGGCTGCGGCCTCCCCACCGCGCTCCACGCCGTCGAGCGCGCCGGGATCGCACTGGGCGACACCGCGCTGGTCCTGGGCTCCGGGCCCGTCGGGCTCTCCGCCGTGATCCTGGCCCGCATGGCCGGCGCCCTCCGCGTCCTCTGCATCGGCGCCCCCGAGGCGAGGCTGGACACCGCCCGGGAGGTGGGGGCCGACGCCGTGCTGGACATCACGTCGTCGCCGCCCGAAGACCGCCTGGAGTGGGTCCTCGAGCACACCGGGGGTCGCGGCGCCGACGTCACCATCGAGGCCGCCGGGGCACCCGAGGCCGCCGTCCAGGCCCTACGCTTCACCCGCGACGCCGGCCGCGTGGTCATCGTCGGCCAGTACACCGACCACGGCCAGGTGGGGCTCAACCCGCACCTGGACCTCAACAGGAAGCACCTCGACGTCCGCGGCTCCTGGGGCTCCGACTTCTCGCATTTCTATCGCGGCGTCCGGATCCTCGAGGACCCGGACCGGGGCGCGCCCTGGGGGCGGCTGCCCACCACCACCTACGGGCTGGGCGAGGCCGAGGCGGCCATGGAGGACGTGGCGGCAGGGCGGGTGGTGAAGGCGCTGATCGACCCGAACGGGTAGGGCCAGCGTCCCTTCGCTTCTATTCTGCCTGTGAATGAAATTCACCCACGGCGTGAATAGAATGCACGAGCCTGGTCCGACCCACATTCGCCATCCCGTTGACCGGCGCGGTTATACCAAGGTATACTATGAGTATGAAGACAGCGATCTCGATCCCCGACGACCTGTTCGACTCGGCCGACCGGCTGGCGGAAGAGCTGGGGGTCTCTCGCAGCGAGCTCTACGCCCGGGCGGTGGAGGAGTACGTGGCGAAGGCCCGGGGCGCGGACATCACGGCGAAGCTGAACGAGGTGTACGCCGAGGAGCCGAGCGGGCTGGATCCGGAGCTGCGCTCGGCGCAGGGTCGCAGCGTGAGCGGGGCGGAGTGGTAGTCCAGCGCCGGGAGGTGTGGTGGGCCGAGCTCGGCGTTCCGGGCGGGTCGGAGCCCGGGTTCCGGCGGCCGGTGCTCATCGTCCAGTCGGACGCGTTCAACCGGAGCCGGCTGCGGACGACCGTGGCCGTGGTCCTGACGTCGAACACGCGGCTGCTCGACGCGCCGGGCAACGTGCTGCTTCCCGGCGGCGAGACGGGTCTGCCGAAGGACTCGGTGGCGAACGTCACCCAGGTGGTGACGCTGGACGAAAACTACCTGGTGGAGCGTGCCGGGCGCATCCCCGGCGACCGGATGGGGCGAGTGGAAGCGGGGCTGCGGCTGGTGCTGGAGCTGTAGCGCTCTACCCCACCGCGGTGACCAGCGCGCCGAGGGCGAAGAGGGCCTGGGCCACGGTCCACTGGGTCGCCGCGTCCTGGATGATGGCCAGCTTCTCGACGGGGTCGGGGATGGCAAAGACCCTGGAGATCGGCGAGAACGCCGCCGCCATGAAGAGTACCGACCCGACGATGATGACGATGGCATCGGTCCTGTCGAAGGTCATGCTGGGGCTCCTTTCCGGAGAGGGAGGGGGAAGGGCGGCTCCCGATCCAGACGCCGTCAGCCTTCGGCCTCGGCCAGGTCCCGGACCGTGAACTCGATGTAGTCGATGGTGTGATGGACGGGCATGATGGGCCGGCTCCTGGGTAGGGTGATCCTGACGGTGTGCGCTGTCCGGATATTGGGCGGGCTCGTGGGCGAACGCCACACGTCAGGTCGTCCCAATCCGCTATTCGTGTGCCCCGACCTGGTCGATCAGATCCGACGGTGCTGCAACTCGGTTGCGGCCAACATCCGTGAGGCGTACCAGGAGTTCTCACCGGGCCGAACAGCACAGCTGTACAGGATCGCCCGCACCCAGGAAGACCGCGCCGAACGAGAAGCCGCCGCCAAAGGGTGAAAACCCCGCGGGAGGCCGAACACCCCGCGAACCAGGCCCGGCCGCAAAGCACGGCTCCCTAGCCCTGGCCTTCGCCCCCGCCGTGGCCCCAAACTCGCGAACCTCCTCCTAAACCCTCCCCTTCACCAGCCGCCGGAAGTACCAGATCAGCGCCAGGAAGAGCGCCAGCGCGAGCCACGGCGCCGCCGCGCCGGCCCACTCGTACCCGAGGCTCCAGGGGTCCTGCCCCCGCGAGACCGCGTAGCCCGCCGCGCCGGCGATGACCACGCCGATGAGCCCCTCGCCGCCCACGAGGCCGGATCCGAAGAGGATCCCGCGGTCGCGCCGGGCGGTGTGCTCCTCTTCGTCGTCCTCGACCTGCTTCAGCATGAAGCGGCGCAGCTGCCCGCCGAGGAAGACGGGGAACATGGTGGAGACGGGCAGATAGACGCCCACGGCGAAGGGGAGCGACGGGATCTTGAAGAGCTCGACCACCACGGCGATCCCTGCGCCGATGAAGACGAGGGTCCAGGGCAGGTTCTGGGCGAGGACGCCGTCGATGACGAGCTGCATGAGCATGGCCTGGGGCGCGGGCAGCTCCTCGCCGCCGAAGCCGTAGGCGTGGCCCAGGAGCAGGACGGTCAGGGCCACGAAGGCGGCGGAGGTGAACACGCCCACCAGCTCGCCGACCTGCTGGCGGCGGGGTGTGGCACCCAGGAGCATCCCGGTCTTGAGGTCCTGCGAGGTGTCGCCGGCGATGGACGCGGCGATGGCGACGACGGCGCCTACGGTGAGGGCGGCGATCTTGCCGGTGTCGTCGGTCCAGCCCAGGAGCAGGAAGACCGACGCGGTGCCGAGGAGCGTGGCGATGGTCATCCCGCTGGTGGGGTTCGACGTCACGCCCACGAGCCCGACGATCCGGGAGCTGACGGTGACGAAGAAGAAGGCGAAGAGTACCACCATGAACGCGGCGATGGCCCGGCCCCAGGCGAACTCGATGGAGCTGAACGCCTGCGGCGCCAGCGTGAGGACCAGGAAGATGATCCCGGCGCCGATGGCCACGGTGCGGAGCGAGAGGTCGTCCTCGGTACGGGCCACCACGTCGGCGCCGTCCACGGCGGCGATCCGTGCCCGGATCTGGGCCGCGCCGATCTTGAAGCTCTCGATCATGGTCGGGATGCTCCGGACCAGCGTGATCAGCCCACCGGTGGCCACCGCGCCCGCGCCGATGTAGCGGACGTAACGGGTCCAGATCAGCGACGGGTCCATCTGGGCGATGGTGAGCACCGTCTCCGGGTAGAGCGGGTCCGCACGCCCCTCGCCCCAGTACGCGATGACCGGGATGATCACGAGCCACGAGAGGAGCCCGCCGCCGACCATGATGGTGGCGATGCGGGGCCCGAGGATGTAACCGACGCCGAAGAGCGCGGCGCTCACGTCGCTGCCGAGCTCGGCCTTCTTCAGGAACGGGATCTTCACGTGCAGCGAGTCGGGCACGGCCCGGACCCAGCCGGTGATGCCCTTCAGCAGCGCGCCGATCCCGAGCCCCAGGAAGACGTTCTTCGCCCGCGACCCGCCGGTCTCCGCCGCCTTCAGCACCTCGGCGCACGCCGTCCCTTCCGGGTACGGCAGCTCGTGGTGCTCCCGTACGATGAGGAAGCTGCGGAGCGGGACCATGAAGAGGATCCCCAGCAGCCCGCCGCTCATGGCCAGGAGCGTGATCTGGACCATGTTCGTGTCGAAGCCCCAGAGGAAGAGCGCCGGCAGTGTGAAGATCACGCCGCTGGCCACCGAGCTCGACGCCGAGCCCACCGTCTGGCTCATGTTGGCCTCGAGGATCGAGCTGCTCACGCCGCCGGCCTTCAGCGCACGGAAGAGCGCCACCGTCATCACCGCCACCGGGATCGACGTCGAGATGGTCAACCCCGCCCGGAGCCCCAGGTACGCGTTCGCGGCGCCGAAGAGGATCCCGAATATGATCCCCGCGGTGATGGCCTTGAACGTGGCCTCCGCCGGCGACTGGTCGGGGCCGATGTACGGGGCGGGGGGCGCCAGGTCCTCTGGGCCCGCCACGTCGCCCTCGGGCATCATGGCGCCGGGTCGGTCGGGGTCGGACGTCGGGGGGTCGCTTCTGTCGGCCACGTCGCTGCTCCTTGGATCTCCGTGCTGGACTCTCCGTCGAGATCGCCCCAAGGTAGGAACCGGCGCGGTGACGGACCAGCCCGCCCGTCCGGGGTCGCCGGCGGTCGGCCTGCCGAGCGCCGCGCCCGAGAGTCCACCGCTGCCCGGCCGGTCATCGGCCACTGCCCGGGAGTCGCGTCCTGACCCGCTATCGCCCCCTCATCGCCGACGCCATGCTCGGACGCCTCGCCCGGTGGCTCCGGGCGCTGGGCCGCGATGTGCTCTACGACGAGGTCCTCGACGACGACGCTCTCGCCCGCACCGCCCGCGGCGAGGACCGCCTGCTCCTGACCCGCGACCGCCGGCTGTGCACGGAGCAGGGCGACGGTGACTGGTGTCGGATCGTCGAGGCGCAGAAACCCGCCGCGCAGCTCCGGGAGTTGACGGGGCCGCTGGCGCTGTTCGAGCCCGGCTGGCGCGACCGCCTCTTCACCCGCTGCATGGTCTGCAATACGTCCCTCGAGGACGCCCCTTACGACGACGTGGCCGACACCCTGCCGCCGGAGGTCCGGGCCGACCCCCGCGTCCGGTCTGCCGGGTTCCGGCGCTGTCCGGCGTGCGGGCGGGTCTACTGGGAAGGCAGCCACACCCGACGGATGCGGCGCTGGCTGGAGGCGGTGGCGCCCGAATGAAGTGCTGAGCGGCCGCAAAAATGTAGCGATCCCGGGGTCGCGGCAGCGCCTCCCGCGGGCGCTCGCTACAGCGGCTATCTCTTTGCCTCCCAGACCGATAACCGAACCGCACCGGGGATCCATCCGCCTCCGGGACTCGAGTGGCGCCATTCTGGCATCGTGGGTACATGATCGGCACCCACCAGCAGGAGCACTGCCATGCACTTCACGAAACGCATCATCAACGTTCTCGTTCTCGTGACCGCCGTGGCGTTCACGGCCGGATCGGCCGCGGCCCAGTCGCACCGGAGCGCCTTCACGCTGAACGGCGGTGGCTCCGTCCACGGTGACCTGGGGCCGTTCCCCACGACTCCGGCCCAGTTCGAGCCGGGGTGGATCACGGGGCTCCAGCTGGAGCGCTGGCTCGGCTCGGGCCGGCTGGGGCTGCGGCTGGGCACGCTCTGGACCCAGCGGGAGATCGACCAGGCGGGCCCGTCCATGTACAACGTGTTCGCCGCCGGAGCCGACCTGCTGTTCCGGATCCGCCCGTCCGAGGCGGGGAACGCGTTCGCGCCCTTCCTCGGCCTAGGCGCCGGCGCCATCCACTACGCGGGCGTGGCCAGCACCGGAACGCTCCTCGATGGTGCGTACGGCGACCCCGTCTACCGGGCGTACGTCACGCCCAGCCTGGGCGCAGACTTCTTCGCGTCCGGTCGGTCGGGGCTCCGCCTCGAGGTGGGCGACCAGATCGTACTCCCGTCCATCGGCCGCAGTCCTCCTTCGTCCGGGCTGCCCATGGTCCACAATATGGTCGTGACGCTGGGCTTCCAGGTGCGGACCGGGAGCCTCGGGAGCGCCCCGCGGGTGACCACCGCGGAGCCGGCCACCGCCGAACCGGCGCAGGGCGGCCCCGGAGGCCGGACGGATGAGCTCTCACGGAGCGAGCTGGAGGCGCGGCTCGCCGAGAAGGAGCGGCAGGTGGCCCGGCTCCAGACCCGGATCGACTCGCTGGAGCGCAGGCTGGCCGGCGCCGACAGCCCTCGACCGCGGCCGTCGGGTGAGCCCGCACCGGCCCCGGCGCCGACCACCGAAGCCGGGGATGCCGACGCCCGCTTCACCGTCCAGGTGGGCTCGTTCGTCGAGGCCGCCACCGCCGACCGCTGGGTCCAGCGTCTGCGGGAGCGCGGCTTCCCGGTCTGGCGCTCCGACACCGAGATCGAAGGCGAGCGCGTGAGCCGCGTCCGGGTGGGCGCCCTGGCCACCGAATCGGAGGCCCACACGCTGGCCGACCTCCTGAAGCGCGACTACGGCTGGCCCGTCTGGGTCGACGGGGTCCGGGACGACGAGGCCGTCCCCGCCGACGCCGTCCGTCGAACCCGCGCGGTGCTCTACCGGTAGTAGCGGCGCCGGCAGCAGCGGCGCACGCCTGCTGCGGCTCAGGGCTTCGGCGGTCCGGGCTCCGGCCCCGGCACGCCCTCGTCCGCCTCGCTCTCCGCCGCCCCGCCGGGGGCGGCATCGGGGTCCGTCCCGCCTTCATCGGTCCGGGGCAGCGCTACGGGCTCGGGCTCCTTCTCCCGCGAGGCCCGGTCCTCCAGGTCGCTGCGCAGCTCGGCGATCTTCTCCTCGATCCGCTCCAGCGCCGAGTCGAGGCGCGGCTGCATGTCGGCCAGGAACCTGTCCATCCGCGGCTGAACGTCCTCCATGGCGCTGTCGAGCCGCGGGCGCAGCTCCTCCATGGCCGAGTCCACGCGGGCGTCCAGCTCCTCCATGGCCTTCTTCACCCTGGGCCGCACCTCTTCAATGGCGGCGTCGATCCGGGCCTCCAGATCCTTCAGGGGATCCCTTCGGGGCTCCCTGTCCTGTTGCTCGTCCACAGCTACCTCCTGATTGACTTCCCTCGACGGGGCGCTCTGCCCGCTGTCATCCGTACGCAGTTCGACGACGGTTGTTTCGACCCCCTGCCGGGCGGCCGCTGAGCCCAGCGCGCTCGAGCAGTCCGGCTCCCCATCGAAGCCGGAGGCCGACGACGAAGGCCGCCCCGATCATCGCCCCGCCACGCGCACGTCGTTGGTCGCCCTTGGCCGGCACCCCACCCGCCGGGCGATCTGCCGCCAGGGCCGGCCGTGGCCCCGATGGCCGTGGTACAGCCACGCCTCCGCGTGGGCCATCTCGTGGAGCAGGGTGTCCTCCAGGACCGCCCGGTTCCCCGGCCGCAGCAGGTCCACCGAGATGGCGATCTCCGCCACCGAACGGTCCGAACGGTCCGCATCCGGTTCGGAGCCGGGGCTCGAACCGGGGCCATGGCCGGGCCCCGGGCCGGTCCCGTACCGGACTGTCCCCAGCGACCGGGTCATGCGGCGGCTCACCCGGAGCGGGATCTCCGGCAGCCGCCCGCCGAACTCCTCGGCGTTGAGGCGTCGGAAAAGGGCCCGGAGCGGCTCGGTTTCCCGACCGTTGACCTTGCGGCCCCGCCGGGCCTTGCGACGACGGGCCCGCTCCAGCCCCCGCCGCGTACCCTCCCACCCCCGGAGGGTGCGCAGCGCAGCGCGGCGAGGCGGGGTGTCCCGGGCGGTGGTCGCCACGACCACGATGGCGTCGACGATCGGGGGCGGCGCGTCCCGGAAGCAGGCGTGGCTGTTCAGCGTGCGTCCGTCGCTGGACACGGAGAGGAGCACGGTCCGGTTCTCCCGGTACCGGACCCGCCGGATGGCGGAGCCCCGGGCCCGGAGCGCGGTCAGGATCGGGTCGTTCGTGGGATCGCTGGTCACACGCTCAAGGTAATGGGGAAGCACCGTGCGGCGCCCGGCGGTACAGCCCCCAGTTGCCGCCCGCCCGCCACGCAATTACGCTCAACCGCCGCACCGAACCGTTCATGCGCCAAGAGGACGTCGATGACACCCTGGGTACTCCGGCTGCTGATCGCCAACGTGGTGGTGTTCATGGTGGCCCAGCCGGGCACGCTGCTCTATCAGTACCTGGCGTTCGCCCCGGCGTGGATTCTCCGGCAGCCGTGGTCGCCGTTCACGTACATGTTCCTCCACGCGGGGTTCATGCACATCCTCTTCAACATGATCATGCTGTACTTCTTCGGTCCGCGGCTGGAGTCGAGGATCGGGTCCCGGGACTTCATCATCCTCTACGTGGTGGCCGGTCTCTCGGGTGCGCTCTTCTCGTTCCTCACCCCCGGGGCGGCCATCGTGGGGGCATCGGGCGCGATCCTGGGCGTCATGTACGGCTTCGCCCACTACTGGCCCCAGGAGCGGATCTACATCTGGGGGATCCTGCCGATCCCGGCCTGGGGACTCGTGGTCGGCATGGCCGGGATCTCCATCTGGTTCGGGCTGGCCGGCGGTGGCAGCGTGGCCCACTTCGCCCATCTGGGCGGTCTGGCCGGCGGCTGGGGCTACCTCAAGCTCCGGGAGCGTCGCTCCAAGTCGTTCCAGCGGAAGGCGACGGCCGACAGCCGGCCGTCCACCGTGGCGAAGGTGACGGGCAAGGCCGGCCGCGCGGAGAAGAAGTGGGAGGACATCCGCCTCGACGACCTCCACGAGATCAACCGGAGCGAGGTGGAGCGGATCCGGCAGAAGATCGAGGAGGAGGGCGCGGGCAGCCTGACCCCCGACGAGCGGGCGTTCATGAACCGGATGGCCGGGTAGTCAGCCCTTCCACTCCCGATAGACCGACCCGGCCGAGTCGATGAACGGCGGGTGCTCGGGCTCCCAGCCGAAATCGTGGGCCCGGCGGCACCCCACCACCTGGTCCATGGTGAGCGCATCGGCGAACGCGCCCATCTCCTTCCGGGCCGCCTCGACCCGGACCCGCTCCGTGGCGCCGCCGGCGCCGGCGGCCCGGCTGGCGGCCATGGCCAGCTCGCCCACCCGCTCGGCGGGCTCGGCGCAGTGGAAGATCCCGCGGCCGTCGTCCTCCACCACCATCCGGTAGAGGCGGGCCACATCGCCGCGGTAGACCGGTGACCATCGGTTCGCGCCGTCGCCCACGAACTCGGCGGCGCCATCCCGCTCGGCGGTAGCGAAGAACGAGGCGAAGGTGCCGTCCTTCCCGCCGTAGACCATCCCCGGCCGGATCACCGACGTGGCCAGGCCTTCGCCGCTGGCGTCCAGGACCCGCTCCTCGTGCTCGGGCCGCCAGCCCACGAGGTCCGGGGCGTCTTCGACGGACGCGTCCTCGTGGGCGGGCTCGTCGCCGGTCTCGCCCAGGACGAAGCAGCCCGAAGTGTAGACGACGATCCGGGCCGCCCCCCCCGCCGTCGCCTCCAGCATGGCGTCCACCGCCGCCCGATCCACCACCACCTGGGCGTCTGAGTGCTCGGCGGCCAGGTGGACCAGTGCGTCGGCGGCCGTGAGCGCGTGACGGTAGCTCTCCACGTCCCGGAGGTCGCCCACCACGGGCTCCACGCCCATCTCCCGCAGGTTGCTCGCCTTCTCCGCCAGCCGGGTCAGCCCCGTCACCTGGTGCTCCGCCTCGACCAGCTCCCGCACCACCGCGCTGCCGATGTAGCCGGTGGCGCCCGTCACGAATACTCTCACTGCTGCTCCTCGTTTCCGTTGGATCGGCGGAAGAACCGCCGGGCCTTTTCCAGTCGGTCCGGGTCGCCGACCTCCAGCCAGAGCGACCCGGTGATGTCGTACGGCAGGATCCGGTGCCCCACGCCTGCCAGCCGGAGGTACGGCTCGATGATCGAGAAGGAGCCGTCGTCGTCCAGCAGGTCGAAGATCGCCGGCGAGATCACGTGGATCCCGGCGAACGCCCGGTCCACCGCCTCCCCATGCACCGGCCGTGCCGTGTCCTCGCCGGCGCCCGCCCGGGTGTCGACCCGGGCCTGGAGCCCCGCGTCATCGAAGCGCAGGAGCCGGCTCGCCTCGCGACGCTGGACCGCCAGCGTGGCGAGGACACCGGGGTATGCGACGCCTCCGACGGCCGGCGACCCGGCGCCCTCTTCCGCCCCGGCACCCTCGGTCCGCCCGGCCCGGTCGGCAGCCACGTGCGCGGCCATCATCGCCGCCAGGTCCACGTCGCTGATCACGTCCACGTTGTGGAGCAGGAACGGGCCGTCCTCCCGGAAATGCTCGCGGGCGTGAGCGAGGCCGCCGCCGGTCTCGAGGGGGCGGTCACGCTCGTGGGAGATGCGGATGTCCACGCCGAACCCACCCCGGGCCTCTATGAAGTCCATCACCTGGTCGGCGTGATGATGGACGTTGATGATGAGCCGGTCCACGCCGGCGTCGATGAGGCGCCGGGCCACGCGTTCGAGCATCGGCACGCCGCCGACCGTGATCAGCGCCTTGGGCGTCTCGTCGGTCAGGGGCCGGAGCCGGGTGCCGAGTCCGGCGGCCAGGATCATCCCGTCCATCAGGAAGGCCGCACGGCGTCGGGGCCGGGCCGTACGGCCTCCGCCGGCCACACGTCGGCCTCCCGGTGCGACACCCGGACCCTCACCCGCGGGTAGGCCTCCCGGAGGTGCGCGGCCAGCCGCTCGGCCATGTAGACCGACCGGTGCTGCCCGCCGGTGCACCCGAAGGAGACGGCCAGGCTGGTGAACCCGCGGCGCTGGTACTCCTCCACCTGGGCGTCCACCAGCTGCCGGACGCCGTTCCAGAAGTTGCGCGTCTCGTCGCGCTGGTCGAGGAACGCCCGGGTCCCACCGTCCAGACCGGACTCGGCCCGGTGCGCGTCCAGCCGGCCGGGGTTGGGCAGCGCCCGGCAGTCGAAGACGAACCCGCCGCCGTGGGGGTCCGGGTCCCGGGGGTAGCCCCGCCGGTAGCTGAAGCTCGTGACGCGAACGCTCAGCTCACCGTCGCCCCGCCCCGGCTCCCGGTCGCGGAAGCGGTCGATGATGCGACGGAAGACCGCCTCCACCTCCGGCATGGCCACCGGCAGCCCGCGGCCGCCCGGGTCGAGAAGCGCCTCCAGGTTCCGCGCGGCGTGGGGCACCGACTGGAGGAACCGGGGCTTGCCCTCGTGGAAGCCCCGGTAGCCGTACGCGCCCATGGCCTGGAGGAGCCGGACCACCACGTAGCCCCGGTACCGGTGCCGGAACGCATCCCGATCGACCTCGATCACGTCATCGAGCGCGTCCAGGTAGTGCTCCAGCAGCTCGTCCCGGAGCGGCTCGGGGATGGCGGCCTTGGCGTCGTAGAGGAGACTCGCCGGGTCGTAGTGGAGCGCGCCCCGTCGGCCGCCCTGGTAGTCGATCAGCCACGGCTCGCCCTCCCGCAGCATCACGTTCCGGGACTGGAAGTCGCGGTACAGGAAGTGACTCGTATCCGTGTCCAGGAGGAACGCCGTCAGCGCGTCGAAGTCGTCCTCCAGCCGCTGCTCGTTGAACTCCACGTGGGCCAGCTTCAGGAAGTGGTACTTGAAGTAGTTCAGGTCCCACCGGATCGACTGCTCGTCGAACGCCGCCCGGGGGTAGGCGACGCCGAAGTCCAGGATCCGACCGCCCTCCACCTGCAGCCGCGGCAGCAGCCCCAGCACCCGGCGGTAGACGGGGACCATGGACGACGGGAACTCGCCGGCGACGCCGGGCGCCCCGTCGTCGCCGGAGCCGACACCCTCCCGGTCCCGGGCCTCCTCCAACGCGTCGAAGAGCGTGGTGTCCCCCAGGTCCTCCTCGAGCCAGACGCCCGCCGCCTCGTCCACGGCGAAGAGCTCGGGGACGGGGAAGCCGGCATCGCGCAGCGTGCGCGTGAACGACCAGAACGCACGGTTCTCCTCGCCGTCGGGCCCGGCGGCGCCCACCGCCCGCTCGCCGGCGGGGCCGGTGAGGCGGATGTACGTCCGGTTCGAGCCGTCGGCCCCGATCTCCCGCACGGAGACGGGCTCGACGCCGAAGTGGTCGGTGAACAGCTGTTCTATGCGTGCGTGCATGGGTGTGGAGTATCGGGGCTCGGCCGGGCGGCCACAACCGTTGAAACTCCGGGCGGGCGGCTTCGTATGGATGACTGGAGCAACCGAGAGGAGATTACGATGGCCGAACAGGATAAGTCGCTTTTCAAGCAGGTATTGATGTGGACCGTGGTGGGGATCCTGGCGATCCTCGCCCTCAAGCTGGTGTTCAGCCTGCTGGGGATGGCCTTCGGGCTGATCACGTTCCTGCTCTTCACCGTGGGCCCGATCCTGCTGGTGGGTTGGCTCGCGATGAAAGCGTGGAACGCGTTCACGAAGGAGCCGGTGGAAGGCTAGGTCGGAGCGGGTCGGCCGCGCCGGTCCCGGGTTCTGGCAGGGGACCCTTCTCATGGAAGACGGACAGGTTGCCCCGCCCGGCGGCCTGATCGCGCCCTCCGCGTCTCCGCGCCCTCCGCGTCTCCGCGCTCCGCGCCTCCGCGCTCCTCCGCGCCTCCGCGCCTGACTTAGTACCGTTTTTCCAACCCCTGCACCAGCCGGACGGTATCCCGCGCGATGAGCAGCTCTTCGTCGGTGGGGATGGCCCAGGCCCCGAGCCGGGATCCGTCCTTCGAGAACCGGCCGGCTTCGCCGCCGGTGATGGCGGCGTTGGCCTCGTCGTCGAGCTCCAGGCCCATCCACTCGAGACCTTCGGTGATGCTCGCCCGGATGAACGGGGCGTTCTGGCCGATCCCGCCGGTGAAGACGATGGCGTCGGCGCCGCCCATGGCGGCCAGGTAGGCGCCGATGTACTTCCGGGCCCGGTAGCAGAAGATCTCGATGGCCAGGCGCGCGCGGCGGTCGTAGTGCTCGTCGGCCTCCTCGAGCAGCTCGCGCATGTCGTGGGTCAGCCCGGAGATGCCGAGGAGCCCCGACTGCTTGTTCAGCAGGTTCTCCACACCCCGCAGGTCGAGCCCCTCCTTCATGGAAATGTAGTCGAGGATGGCGGGGTCCACATCGCCGGAGCGGGTGCCCATGACCAGTCCCTCGAGGGGAGTGAAACCCATGGACGTGTCCACGCTGTTGCCGCCGCGGATGGCGCAGGCCGAACAGCCGTTGCCCAGATGGAGCGTGACGATGTTGACGTCCTCGCGGGCCTTGTCGGTCATCTGGCGGTAGCGGTACGCCACGTAGCGGTGGGACGTGCCGTGGAACCCGTAGCGGCGGATCTTGTGCCGCCGGTAGAGGGAGTACGGGATGCCGTAGAGGTAGCTGGTCTCGGGCAGCGTGTGGTGGAACGCCGTGTCGAACACCGCCGACTGGGGCACCGCGCCCAGCGAGTCGCGCACGGCCTTCACGCCCGCCAGGTTGTACGGCATGTGGAGCGGCGCCAGGTCGATATGGTCCTCCAGCTGCTTGAGCACGCCATCCTCGATGAGGACCGACTGGGAGAACGTCTCGCCGCCGTGGACCACCCGGTTCCCCACGGCGTCGATCTCGCTCAGACTCCCGATGTCCACGCCGCTGTCCTCGGAGACCAGCCACTTCAGGATCCAGTCGATGGCGGCTTTGATGTCGCGGATCGACGCCGTGGTCCGGGAGCTGCCGTGCTCCTCCGTCCACAACGAGAGCACCGCCTCCCCACCGACGCGCTCGACCATCCCCTGGGCCAGTTTCTCGTCCCGGTTCTCCTCGATCCGCTCCTTGTCGGTCCGGATCAGCTGAAACTTCACCGTCGACGAGCCAACGTTCAGTACCAATACATTCATTTATGCCTCCGTGGGGCGGTCGGCCCCGTTTGCTGCGCATTGTAGACTTCGTTGCGGACGACCACCCTTATCGCGGGAGCACCGCGACGGGCGCGACGGCCAGCAGGAGCTTACCGCGACGACGCGGCGAACGCGACGGGACTGCTGTTGTTCCTGCAGTTCCTCGTTCGTCTCGGCTACCCTGACTTCCGTCTGCTTCACCCTTCACCCCCGGCGGGTCGAATACCAACGGCTACTCTCACCGCCCGGTCAAAACCCAACGAATTCGTCGCGTCGTCGCGTCGTCGCGGTGAATCTGTCTGCCATCGCGTCGTCGCGGTGAATCCGCCTGCCACTGCGATCGCTCCTCCCCCGACTACTCCTGTCCACCCGCCACGCTCAAGTCATCCCAGTTCAGGATCGCGTTCCAGACGAGCCCAAAGTTCATGTAGTTCTGATGGCGGTTCAACGGGTTGAACCCGAAGAGGACCCAGTGGCCCTGGCCGTCGGGCACGCTCAGCACCGCCGGGGCGCCGGCGATCCGGGCGGCGCCCTGGGCCAGCCCGCTCAGGCCGACGTTGCCCTCGGCATAACGGACCACCACGGCGTCCTCCCGCTCGGTGCCCACCGAAAGGTAGGGCCCGAAGCGGTGGTGCAGCACCGGGGCGTCGAACCCGTAGGCGATGGGGTGCTCCGGCCGGGCGACGGCACCCCGGAGTAGCGACCCGGGGATGAACACGCCGCCCGGCGTATCCCCTACGCCCACATCGCGGATCAGCCCGAGCTCGATGGGCAACGTGGCGGCGGAGCGGAGCCCTATGAAGGTCCCGCCCTCGGCCACGAAGTCCCGGAGCGCAGCCAGTCCCTCGAGCCCCATCCCGCCGGTCATGTCATCGGTGGCGTCGGGGAACCCGAGGCTCGGCGCGTCCCGCCGCTCCTCATACGGCAGCGGCCCATCGTCGGGGTCGAGCCCCTGGAAGATGGACCGGGCGTTGCCGCCCTGGTCGGGGAATACGATGACGTCGAACTGCCGCTTCAGCCGGCCCAGATCGGCCAGCTCGGTGTCGGCGATGTACGTGTACGCGACGCCGAAGTGGTCGAACGTGTAGCGGACCCACCCCTCCGCCTGGGTCGACCGCCAGGTATGGAGGATGGCGATGCGTGGCAGGTCGAGCTCATGCCGCGGGGCGTCGGCCACCTCGTCGCCTGCGCCGATGGCCTCCAGGCCGAACGACGACGCCCAGCTCCGGGCCGCCGGCTCGTCCATGTCACGGGCGCGGATCAGCCACGCGCCCGGGGCCACGGACCGGTCGCCGACGGTGAGCGAGTCCTGGAGCGCCCAGACCCGGGTGTCGCCCAGGGCCAGTCGCGCGGGCATCGTGAAGGCGGAGCCGCTGGCGGGGACCACCCACCAGCTGCCGGCGCCCGCCACCGACCCGGGCAGCGTGGGCTCGTCCACCGGCTCCATCGCCAGGGACAGGACCGCCGGGTCGGCAATGGGGTGCGCCGTGGCGCCGAACATGAGCGGGAACGTCCACGTCACATCGTCGTACGGCCGGGGCGCGTCGGCGGGGAAGTCCTGCTTCCGCATGAGCGTCAGGATGAAGTTCCGGTACGGCTGGTCCATCCGGACCACGTAGTCGCCGGGC
The DNA here is from genome assembly GCA_046483065.1 of Longimicrobiales bacterium. Taxonomy (GTDB): domain Bacteria; phylum Gemmatimonadota; class Gemmatimonadetes; order Longimicrobiales; family RSA9; genus JAWVYT01. The sequence goes on from JAWODW010000102.1 coordinate 25,233, forward strand.
TCCACGGCCACCGTGTCCGGCCCGCTCCCCACCACCTGGTCATCGTGGTAGCGGAGCCACGCAGCGGACCCGGTGGCCCGGTGCACCTCGATCCCCTGCCGCTGCAGGAGCCGGAGCATCTCGGCGGCGTCCCGGGGCCGGTCCTGCTCGGCGGGCACCACGTACGCGTACGGCGCCTCGGTCCGGCCCTTCCGCAACGCGTTCTCCGACTTGGTCCGGAACTGGCGCAGCAGCCGGCTCCGGTTCTGGGCGGTGAGATGCAGCGCCGTGAGCACGCCCGTCTGCATGTAGTTGGTGTTGTTGCGCATGGACCAGAGCGTGGTGTCCCGGGGCGGGTTCGGCCGGTACCACTCCACCGACGTGGAGCGCTCGCCCAGCGTCCGCTCCCGGGTCCACGGGATGCTGTTCCCGAACGTCTCGTAGAAGCGGCCCAGGCCGTTCCGCACGTTGGTGGCCCATAGCAGATAGGTGGGGCTCCAGCCGTCGTAGAAGCCGTGGGTCCACACGCCGGGCATGCCGAGGGCCGTGAGGGCCGTGACCTCGTAATTGGCGAACCACGTCCATTCGGCCACGGTGATGGGGTCCACGGTGGGGTTGTACGGCCCCGTGCCCGTGGACGTGTACAGGTACGGCACCGACTCGTGGAGGTCGTGGCTCAGCGGGAACCGCCACTCGTTGACCAGCCCCACCACCTCCTGCGTGAGCCGGGCGGTGAGCTGGAGCCCGTCCCGGTTGTTGTCGTGGAAGATGTACTTCCCCCAGTACGGCGGCGATGTACGCGGGAGCGTGGTGTCCGGCGTGGGATAGTGCACCCGGGCCCAGTCCACCACCCGGTTCCGGCCGTCCGGCTCGGTGACGGGCACGATGAAGACCAGCACGCTGTCCCGGATGGTCCGGAGCTCCGGCGCGTCCGAGGCGGCCAGCCGGTAGGCCATCTCCATGACCATCTCCGGCGGCCCCGTCTCCGGGGAGTGCAGCCCGGCGGTGATCAGGTAGGTGGCCGGGAGGTCTGCCATGAGCCGGTCGGCCTCGGCGGCGTCGGCGGCCCGGGGGTCGGCCAGGCGACGGTACGCGGCCCGGACCTCGTCGAGGCGGGCCAGGTTCACCTCACTCCCCACGATGGCGAGCCCCAGGCGGTTCCCCTCCTCCGTCTCCCCCAGCTCGCTGAACCGGATCCGGTCGGTGCTGCCCGCCAGCGCCCGGAAGTAGTCGTGGATCTCACCGGTCCGGTGCAGCGTCCCCGGCTCGCCGATGGGCGCGCCGAAGTGGTCGGTGGGCGAGACCACGGCGGGGTGGGCCGGGATATGGTCCACCATGGGGTTCGTGTACTCCGGCGCGGTGGTCCAGCTCAGGATCAGGCGCGTGGCCGCCGTGTCGATGGGCTGTCCCCACGGCGTGGTGGCGGGAACGGAGTCGAACCAGTCGAAGGTCTGGGGCGGAGTCGGGGCCTCCTGGGCGGTGAGCGCCGTGGCGATCAACGTGGCCAGAATGGCCGGAAGGCTCCGCATGGCGCTGCTCGGCATACTCGCCTCCTCGAGGCGGTCTTGTGAACGGGACGTGAAGATGCCTCTCCTGCCGACCCCGGGCAAGCGGCACTCACCGCCCCACGGCACGGGGGCGGAGGCGCCCGGTTGAGCGAGTTCCGAAATCGGTTGCAGTGGGGAACCCCGGCCGGTATCATCCCCGTTCGACCCCCTACAGCCGCGCTCCCGGCACTCAACCGAACACGGGCCCATCATGCACGTACGAGACCGCATGACCCGGGACGTCGTTACCGTCCCGTCCACGGCCACGGTGGCCGACGCACTCGACACGCTGAACGCACACACCATCCGGCACCTGCCGGTGGTCGACGGCGGCGAGGTGGTCGGCATCCTCTCGGACCGGGACCTCCGCCTGGCCATGACCGGCCGCCCCGACGAGACCACGGTCTCGGACGTCCTGACCACGGACCCCATGACCGTGCCGTCGGCGGCACCCGTGGAGGACGCCGCCCGGCTCCTGGTGCACCACGACGTAGGGTGCGTGCCCGTGGTGGACGATGGCGAGCTGGTGGGGATCGTCACAGCGTCCGACCTGCTCCGCTCGTTCGTCGAGCTCGTGACCGGCCACGGCAGCTACTCCCGACTCGAGCTCATGGCCCCGAACCGGCCGGGCGAACTGGCCCGGGTGGTCCGCCTCGTAGGGATCGAGCACGAGGTCAACATCACCGGCGTGGTGGTCCCGCCGCCGACCGGCGACCACGCGCTCATCGTCCTCCACCTGGAAACCGACCACGTGGACCCGATCCTGGAGGACCTCCGCCGGCTCGGGTATGACGTGGGCGCGCCGGCGCTCTCCACCCGGACGGAGTAACGCCGTGCGGTGTACCCTGGTCTGGAGCGACGAGCTGGCCGGCTACCGGTTCCGACCCGGGCACCCGCTGGACCCCCGCCGCCTTCAGCTGACCATGGCGTTGATCCAGGCCATGGACCTGGTGGAGCCCGCCCAGATCGTCACACCCGGCCCCGGCACCGATGATGACCTTCTCACCGTCCACAGCGCCGAGTACGTGGACGCGGTCCGGACCGTCTCCGCAGACCCGGCGGCACGGGTCGATCGTCGCTTCGGGCTCGGCACCCAGGACGTACCCATCGTCCGCGGGATGCACGCGATGTCCCGGGCCGTGGTGGGCTCCACGCTGACCGCCGCAGAGCGGGTGGCCAGCGGCGAGGCGACCCGGGCGTTCGGGATCGCCGGCGGGCTCCACCACGCCCACCGCGACGCCGCGTCCGGGTTCTGCGTCTACAACGACCTGGCCGCGGCGATCCACCGGCTGCGGACGGAGCACGGGCTCCGGGTCATGTACATCGACTACGACGCCCACCACGGCGACGGCGTCCAGGACCTCTTTTACGGCGACCCGGACGTCCTCACCGTCTCGCTCCACGAGAGCGGCCTCTACCTCTTCCCCGCCACCGGGTTCGTGGACGAGCTGGGGGAGGGTGACGGCCACGGCTTCTGCGCCAACGTTCCACTGGAGGCCCGGACCGGCGACGCGTCCTACCTGGCCGCGTTCGATGCCGTGGTCCCGGCGCTGGCCGCGGCGTACCGACCCGACATCCTCGTGGTCCAGACCGGGTGTGACACCCACGCCCTCGACCCGCTCACCCACCTCCGGTGCACCACCAACCTGCCGGAGGCGCTGATGCGGCGCGTGGTGACCATCGCCGAGGACTGCTGCGACGGCCGGATCGTGGCCACCGGCGGCGGTGGCTACGCCATCCACGCGGTGGTCCCCCGTGCGTGGACGCTGACCTGGGCCGCACTCTGCGGGATCGAGGCCCCGGACGCGATCCCCGACGGGTGGCTCCGCGAGGTCCAGGCGGAAAGCACCGTCACCATCCCGGACACGCTCCGGGACCCGCCCGGCCTCATCGAGCCCACGGGCCGCGAGGAGGAGGTGGCCCGTGCAAACGAGCTCACCGTACAAGCGCTCAAGCGACGGCTCATGCCGCTGGTGACCGGCTGGGGGCTCGGCTTCTGATGGAGCCGGCCACCCACACCGACAAGCTCGGTGAGACGTTCGTGATCCGGCCGTTCCGGGACGAGGACCGACCTGCGCTGAAGGAGATGTACGACGACTTCGAGCCCAAGCGGGTCGCCCAGGGGCTGCCGCCCGGCGATGCCGAGCGGCGGGGCCGCTGGCTCCGGGACGTGCTCGCCGATGGGTACCACCTGGTGGTTGAGATCGATGGCACGGTGGTGGGCCACGGGATGCTCCTGCCCTTCCAGGAGGGGGAGGCGGAGCTGGCCAATTTCCTGCACCAGGCCACCCGCGACCGGGGCATCGGGACCCGGCTCAATCGGGCGCTCCTGGAGCTGGGCCGCGAGCTCGGCATGCGTCGGGTCTGGCTCTCCGTGGAGCCGTTCAATCGGCGGGCGATCCGGAGCTACGAGAAGGTGGGGTTCCAGCGACGGCCCATGTCTCCGTGGGCCCCGGAGGTGGAGATGGAGGTCCTCTTCCAGCCCGGCTAGCCGTGGTCGGTGACGGCGCCGAACACGCCGGCGGCCGCGTGATCCTCCTCCACGGCCTGGGTCAGGAGCAGGTGCATGATCGACTGCTCGATGGAGCGCTCCTTGGTCCGGGCGTCCGGCTGGACGGTGAACCGACCCTTTCGCCACTGGAGCATGGCCTTCAGCGCGTCCTCCCCCCTGGCCCCACCCCGGATCTGGGCGTGGACAGCGTCGCCATCCTCGATATAGACGGCCCCCTGCTCCGTGGCCGTCCGGATCCCCACACCGGCCGTCCGCGAGTCGTACTTCATCACCTGGAGGAGCCAGGCCAGGGGGAAGTCCTGGACGTCGCCCTGGAGCGCCAGCCACGACGCCTCGTCGTCGCCCTCCGGACTCGCGTCCCGCGACCGGAGCGTACGCCGGACCAGCGCACCCAGCGTACCCTGCAGCTCGCCGTGGCTGATCCCGGGCGGGAAACAGACGTCGGCGCCGCTCTCCAGCAACCGGACCCGGAGCGCCACCGTCTCGGCGTCCACCACCACCAGCGGCAGCGACGCGAACAGCGGGTCCAGGCGCAGCTCCCGGACCAGCTCCTCCGCTTCGTCCGCACCCGACTCGGCTGAAACGACCAGCGCGGCCACCGGCACGCGCCGGAGCCGCTCCCGGGCGGCGTCCGGGTCCACGGCCACCTCCGCCAGGTACCCCGACGTGCACAGCTTGGCGGCCGTGACCACCGCGCCCGGCTGGTCCGGGCTCACCAGGAGGATGTGGTGCCGCTGGACGAACCCCAGGTGCGGCTGGTCCCGGCGCTCCAGGACCCGCAGCAGCGCCTCGACCACGGCCGGGTCGTACTGGGTCCCGGCCCCCTCCTCCATCTCACGGGCCGCGTCGGGCACCTTCCGGGGCAGCCGGTACGGCCGCGGCGAGACCATGGCCGCGAAGGAGTCCACCGCCGCCAGGACCCGGGCCACCAGTGGAATCTCGTCGCCGGCCAGCCCGTCCGGGTAGCCCGCACCGTCCCACCGCTCGTGATGGTGCCGCACGGCCAGCGTGACCGAGCGGGGCAGCTCGATCCCCTCCATCAGATGCAGTGCCAGGTCCACGTGCCGCTCGATCTTGCGCCGCGCCTCCGGCGTCCGCGACAGCTCCTGCGACTCCACCAGTCGCCCCCCCAGCGCCAGTCGGCCCAGGTCCCGGAGCACCGCCGCCAGCGCCAGGTTCACCCGCGCTGACGGATCCAGCCCCAGCTCCTCCGCCACGTTCGTGGCCAGCAGCCGCGTCAGGCTGCTGCTCCCGCGGAAGAACGGGTCCCGGTACTCCAGCAGCCCCACCAGCATGTCGGTGAGAGCAATCAGGGCCCGGGTCCGGGCGTCCGCCCCCTCCAGGTCGTCCTCCCCCAACCCCAGCTCCGCCGGTGTCGGCCCCGGCCCTCCCGGTCGGGGCGGCGCGGTCTGGACCTCCCAGGGCTCAGGCTCACCAGCCGCCTCAGGCTCACCAGCCGCCTCGGGCTCACCAGCCGCCCTGGGCTCACCAGCCGCCCTGGGCTCAGCGGCCGCCTCGAACGCGCCGGCCGCCTCGGTCTCATCGACCGCCTCGTGCTCGCCGACCGCCGGGCCCGCGGACGGTTCGGCCTCGCCATCCGCCAGCGTCCGCGGCGCTTCAGACTCGGTCACCGGTGCGGCCGCCCACGGCTCCAGCTCCGGGTCCCACCCGGGCGACGACGCTGCCGACTCCGACCCCAGGCGATCCCCTTCCGCGGACGGCGATCCTGCCTGAGGCGGCTCGGCCTCGCCGGCATCCGGGCTCCATTCGAGCACGCCGGTCAGGTACGTCCGGATGCTCGAGGGCCGCCGGGAAGCGGGGCCCGGAGCCGCTGTCGGAGCTGCCGCCGGAACTGCCCTCCCGGTGGGCTCCGCAGTCGGTTCTACGGCGGCCCGCGCGGCCTGCTGTCCGGTGGACCCCGCAGCCTGCTCTCCGGCCTGCTCTCCGGCCTGCTCTCCGGCCTGCTCTCCGGCCTGCTCTCCGGCCTGCTCTCCGGCCTGCTCTCCGGCCTGCTCTCCGGCGGGCTCCCCGGCTGCACCGCTCCGCCGATCGGCAGCCTCCACGAGCTTCTCTTTGAGCCGGGCGTCCTCGGGGTTCCGCTCGGACAGCTGCCGGTAGACGGCCTCCGCCCGCTCGTGGAGCCCCTGCCGGGCGTAGAGCTCGGCCATGGTCTCGGTCACGACCTCGCCGGGCTCCAGGAACTCGGCGACCGGATCGTCCGGAGTCCGGTCCGGCTCCGACCGCTCCCCACCACCGTTGCCCCGGGCCGCACCGGACTCGGGCGCGCTGCCGGCCTCGTCGGAGCCGGCCTCGTCGGAGCCGGTCTCCGGTCGGGAGCCGGTCTCGAATCCGCCCCGGGTCTCTGCGGACGACGGCGTGCGTCGTGCCTGCCGCGTTCCTTGCTCGAGCTCGGCGATCCGCTCCGCCAGCTCGTCGCTCGGCTTCAGGGTCGCGAGGCGCCGGAAATAGCCGAGCGCCTCCTCCGTGCGTCCCTCGTCGGCGGTGAGGCGTCCGAGGAATTCCAGCGCCACGTGGTTGTGGGGATCAAGCTGGAGGACCCGCTGAAAGGCGTTCTCCGCCTCCCGTCGCTTCCCCTGATCGAGACGGAGACGGCCCAGAACGACGTGGGCACTGGAGTAGTCGGCGTGGTGCCGGAGCCCGGCGCTCAGAACGCTCTCGGCCTGGGCGTAGCGACCCGCGCGGCGGTAAGCATCCGCGAGGTGGGGGAAGACGAGGCCGTCCGGATGAGCCGCGTGCAGCAGCTCCAGCCGGCTGATCTCATCGCGATTTGTTGACGCCATGGACCGGCCCCGTTAGGCGAACGCAAGTACGGTTCGCCCCGCAATATGCGTCACGGACACGCGTGCACACAAGACAGGCGAGGGGCGCGGTGTGCTCCGGCGCGGGGCGGACGCGAGGCGTGGACGGATGGGGCCGGACTCCGAAAAGGGGGGGATGAGGCCCCGAGCTCGTGAGCCGTCGGGTGCTGTATGCGGCTGCTGTTGGCTGTTGGATCGGCCCTCCGGAGGGGGGCCACCAACAGCAGCCGCATACAGCATCAGAGTGCCGGGACACGGCAGGCGTACATCCCTGCAAATGGTTGTGCGAGGGTGGCTTCAACCCCGTCACCTGATGCCGATTCTTGTTCGCCCGCCTCCGGGCACCCTGTCCCCGATCGCTATCCTACTCGAGCTCCGGCACATCCAACCCACGGGTGGCCAGGATGCGCTCCAGCGTCTGCCCGATCTTGTTGTTCGGCGTCGACGCGCCGGCGGTGAACCCGATGGTCACGACCCCGTCGGGCAGCCATCCGGCCACCTCGTCCTCCGCCGCGTCGGCGTCGAGCACCGGCTTGTGCCGGATGGTCCCGGCCTCCGGGTCGATGCACGTCGCGTCGCTGATGTGGTACGTGGTGGTGTACTCCCGGCACAGGTGCGCCAGGTGATTGGTGTTGGACGAGTTGTACCCGCCGATGACCATCATGATGTCCGGCGGCTCCTTCATGAGCTCCTTGACCGCGTCCTGCCGCTCCTGGGTGGCGCTGCAGATAGTGTCGAAGCTGCGGAAATGCTCGTCCTTCAGGTCGTCGCCGTAGCGCTTCGCGATGCTCGCGCCCACGGCCTCGGCGATGGCCAGGCTCTCGGTGCTGAGCATGGTGGTCTGGTTCGCGGCGCCCACCCGGGCCAGGTGCTCATCGGGGTCGAAGTCCGGCGACGCCTTCTCGCCGAAGTGCTCCAGGAGCGCCGCCCGGCTCAGCGCCCGATCGTTCTGCTCGATGTAATCCATCAGGAGACGGGCCTCATCCATGTTCCTGACAATCACATAGTGGCCGCCGTGCTTGTTCACCTGTGACGCCGTGGCCCGGGTCTCCTCGTGCTTGTACTTCCCATGGATGATGGCCGTGAACCCGTCCTTCGCGTACTGGTCGACCCGCTTCCAGACGTTGAGCACGGACCCGCAGGTGGTGTCGATGAGGACGCAGCCGATCTGCTTCAGCGTCTCGAAGTCGTGGAGCGTGACGCCGAACGCCGGGAGGATCACCACGTCGTCGGACGTGACGTGGGAGAAGTCGAACTTCCCGTCGTCGTCGGGATAGATGAACTCGATCCCCATGTCCCGGAGCCGCTGGTTGACGTGGGGATTGTGGATGATCTCGCCCACCAGGTACTTCTTCTTGTCCGGGAACTTCATGGCCGCCTGGTAGGCGTAATCGACGGCCCGATCCACGCCGTAGCAGAACCCGAACTCCTCGGCCAGCTTCACGGTGATGTCTCCGTAGGTGGCCGTGTGGCCTTCCGCCGCCTTGATCTGAGCCACCACGGCGCTGTGGTACTCGGCATCCAGGACGGGCTGGACCTCCTTCTTCAGGCCCAGGCCGCGGCGGAAATAGGTCTCGGTCTCTGCGGTCTCTGCCATCGGGGCTCGCCGGTCCGTGTACGGGTTCGTGTCTGCGACGCTCGGGCCCACGGGGTGCGGGCCCCTCGGGCGCTGGGGGCTCGACGCCGCGTGCCCGGCGTGATGAAGACACCGCTGGGAGGCGGGAGTTCCGCGGCCCGTGATGAAAGGCGAGCGGGCCCTTCGTCGTATACATTGACGTAGCAGACGCTGGGACACCGAATCGCTCATTCCCGAACGGAGGCATACGTGACGAAGCAGCGACGTCGGGCCGGCACGGCGCTGGCCCTTGGACTCATCCTGGCCTTAACGGCGGGCACCACCGCCTGCACCCGGGTGGACAGCTACGAGGTGGCCGTGAAGAAGAACTCGGTCACGGGTGAGGTGGCGGACGAGATCTACAACCAGGGGCTCTACCACGCCATCTTCCGGGACTGGACGACGTATCCCCGCCGGGAGCTGGAGTTCCCGCGCACGGGGCAGAGCGAGCGGTTGACGGCGCTGACCAGCGACCAGCTCACCATCGCCATCGACGCGGCGTACCGGTACCGGCTCGTCCCCGACTCGGTGCTGCACCTCTACCTTGAGGTCGGGGACATGAGCGACGTTCACGGCTTCGTCTACAACACGTACCGGTCGGCGGCACGGGACGCCGTGGCCAACATCGCCGCGGCCGACATCCTCTCCACCGAGCGGGCGGGGATCGGCGAGCAGATCCAGACCATCATGGAGAACCGTTTGACGCCCCGCGGTATCGTGATCACCGACTTCTTCGTCCGCGACATCGAGCCGCCGCAGGCGATCCGGGAGGCCATCGAGCAGAAGCTGGCCCGGGAGCAGCAGGTCCAGGCCGAGGCGTACCAGACCCAGGTGGTGGAGGAGCAGGCCAACCAGCGCCGGGCCGAGGCCGAGGGGATCCGGGACGCACAGCAGACCATCTCCGAGTCGCTCTCCGGCGTCAGCGGCCAACGCTACCTCTACTGGCGCTACATAGAGGCGCTCATGGAGGTCGGCCAGGGCGAGAACAACCTGGTCATCGCCCCCACCGAGGGTGGCGTACCGGTCTTCGTGACGCCGGGCGGGGGCGGCAACTGACAACGAACAGCTACGGTACCGCCTGCCGGTCGACGGGTGTGGATCTGTCGATCGGCGGGCGGGCGCCCTTCGGGCGCGGCCAGGGAGGCTGCGACGGCGTCGTGGTAGGCTTCGGTCGCGGCTCGTAAATCATTGCCGGACCGTCAGTTCACTCCGTCGCGTTACCCTCATCCAGGGCCCCGCGCACGATCCGGAACCGGGTCACGTACTCCACGTCCAACTCGTCGGTGGTGACGGCCCAGACGTGCCCGGCGCCGAAGACCGGCTCCGGGTGGGTGGAGAAGCCTTCCGAGGCGTGGACCTGTCCCAGGTAGGTGCCGTCGGGCTCGAAGACGTCCCATACGGTGGGCTCGGCCCACCGGTCGACGGACCGGGGGTCCTGGGGATCGGCCTCCTCGGCCAGGTAGCCGGGCTGGTGGAGGCGGACCCAGATCCGGCCATCGCGGCCGGCGGCAATGTCCTGGAAGAAGGGCTTGGTGTCGGAGATGGACGGGCCGTTCCACTGCCAGTCGGGCGCCACCTGCTGGAAGTTGCGGATTCTGCTCATCCGCACGGCATCCTTCTCGGCGGCGGCCACGGGTACGGGCTCGGTGTCGCGGCGGATCCTCAGCACAGTGCTGTCGGGTCGGAACAGGTCGATGGCGTAGTCGGAGGACAGGCCGCCGACGAAGTAGCCGTGGGGGCTGAACGTCCAGTGGGGCTGCGGGCTGAAGGGCACGCTGTTCGTCATGGCCATCTGCTCGGTGCGGAGGGAGATGGCGGCCTCCTCATACTCCCACGTTGGGGCGAGGAGGGAATCCAGCGTTATGCCGTCGGCGGCGAAGGGCTGGAGGCCGGAGTAACGTTCCCCGTCTTCGGTCCGCCCCCAGATCTGGGTGTAGGCCCGGCCCGCGGTGTCCACATAGAAGCGCCGGCTGGTGAAGTGCGCTCCCCGGAGGGGCCAGGTTTCGAGAGTTTCTCCCGTGGGCGAGTACACGGTGATCCGTGCGTTGCCCGGGTCGCGCAGGAGGACCCGGCCATCGGCGAGCACGGCCAGCCCGCCGTCGGAGTTCCTGTACTCGCCGGGCCCACCCCCCTCGCGACCGAAGGTGGCGACGAACTCGCCGTCGGGTCCGTACTTCCGGAGCGCCGGCACCTGGCGGTCGTAGAGGTAAATGGAGCCGTCGGGCGCCACGGCCATCCCGGCCACGTCGCCGAGTATGTAGACGTCCTCACCGTCGAACGCGCCGATGCGCATCTCGGGCTCGAGGCGGGCATCGGCCTGCCAGGCGCTGCCGGAAAGTGTGCGGACGATGACGGTGTCGCCGATGGTGTCGCGCTGGACCTGGAGCGCTTCGGGGCCATCGCCGCCGCACGCGTTCAGGCCGACGGCGGTCAGGGCGAGGGCGAGGGTCGGGAGGCGTCGTCGTCGCATGGGGCAGCCTATTCAGTGGCAGTCTCGGGCCGGGTGCTCGTGCGTTGAGATGGCTGTCGGCCCGGAAACGTTGCATCGCGGCAGCGCGCGGCGCCACCGTTACACGCACGGGAGTGAGCGCACCGCGAGGGCCGTGCACCTCGCTTCCAGGGGCGGAACCGTTTATCCTTCGACGCTTTCAGGTCCTGAACGGAGGCGAGACGAGCGTGGACGCAAGATCAGTGGAGTTCCTGACGCGGCTCCTGGACGCGCCGGGCCCGAGCGGGTTCGAGGCTCGTCCGGCCCGGATATGGCGCGAGGAGGCCGAGTCCTTCGCCGACGAGGTGTCGGCGGACGTGAGCGGCAACTCGGTGGCGACGGTGAACGCGGGCGGCTCGCCGCGGGTGATGCTGGCGGGCCACATCGACGAGATCGGCCTGATGGTGACCCACATCGACGAGGACGGGTTCCTCTATTTCGAGGGCATCGGGGGGTGGGACCCGCAGGTCCTGGTGGGTCAGCGGGTGCGGCTCCTCACGAGCGATGGGGACGTCATGGGCGTGATCGGGAAGAAGCCGATCCACCTGATGAAGAACGACGAGAAGGAGAAGGCGTCGAAGATCAAGGAGCTGTGGATCGACATCGGCGCGAAGGACCGGGACGGTGCCCGGGAACGGGGCGTGCGGGTGGGTGACCCCGCGGTCCTCGCCGCGTCGCTGGTGGAGCTGGACGGAGACCGGATCGCGAGCCGCGCCATCGACAACCGCATTGGCGCGTTCGTGGTGCTGGAAGCGCTGCGGATGCTGGCCGGCGACCCGCCGGGCGCGAAGGTGTCGGCGGTGGCCACGTCGCAGGAGGAGATCGGCTACTCCGGCGGCGGCGCCCGGACGAGCGCGTTCAGCCTGGAGCCGGAGGTGGCGCTGGTGGTGGACGTGACGTTCGCCACCGACGCGCCGGGTGTGGAGAAGAAGGAGCTGGGTGAGCACGAGCTCGGCGGCGGCCCGGTGCTGAGCCGTGGCTCGGCGGCGCACCCGGTGGTCTTCGAGCGGCTGGTTGCGGTGGCGGAGCGGGCGGAGATCCCGTACACCATCGCGGCCCAGGCGCGCTCCACCTCGACCGACGCCGACGCCATCTACCTCTCCCGGTCCGGTGTGGCCACGGGGCTCATCTCCGTGCCGAACCGGTACATGCACTCGCCGAACGAGGTGGTGAGCCGGGGCGACCTGGAGCACGCCGCCCGCCTCATCGCCGCGTTCGTCCGGGAGCTGGAGCCCGACACCGACTTCGTGCCGCGGTGAGGACGAGCCCGTCGTGAGCCGGGTCATCGACATATCGCAGCCGCTCGGGCCCGCGACGGCGAGTTGGCCCGGGGACCGCGCCTTCTCCCTGGACTGGACCCTCCGCCGTGACGCCGGCGACGCCGTGGACGTGGCGGCCATCGCCCTCAGCGTCCATACCGGCACGCACGTGGACGGACCCCGTCACACCGGCGATGGGCCGGGCGCCGGCGAGCTGGAGCTGGACCCGTTCGTGGGGCCGGCCGCGGTGGTGGATGGCCGCCCCTTCGTGGCCGGGGAGCCACCGGCCGTGGCGCCGGAGGTGCTCGACGGCGTCGATCCCGAGGTTGCACCCCGGATCCTGATCCGGACCCGGGACCACGTGGACCCCGGCGTGTTCCCGGATCGGGTGGTGGCGCTCTCACCGGCGCTGGCTCGAGGCCTCGTGGAACGGGGCTTCGTACTCGTGGGTACGGATGCGCCGTCGGTGGACCCGGTAGCCTCGAAAGCGCTGGACACGCACCGGATCCTGGCGGAGGCCGGGATCCCGAACGTGGAAAACCTGGTCCTCTCCGGTGTAGAAGCGGGCCGGTACACGTTCATCGCGCTGCCGCTGCGGCTGGAAGGGGCGGACAGCTCCCCGGTGCGAGCGGTTCTGGTGGACGAATTGGAGCTAAGATCTAAGAGCTAAACAGGGACGGACGCGGACGGATGACGATTGCCAACGACACGGACGAGCGCGGCAGTCTCGAGGCCGCCGCATGACCGTCCCTATCGTCATCCCGTGGGACCTCTACCAGGGCAAGGTGGTGGTCTGGTGCGAGGCGGTGGCGGCGGGCGCGCGCAGGGCGGTCCTGCTGCCGCGGCTCGACACTATCTTCGCCCCGGTGCACGAGGACCCGACGCGGGAGCAGGAGTACGGCGCGCTGGACTGGCAGCTGGTGAGCCCCCGCGAGGAGGACTGGCAGAGGTACCACGGGATGGTGCGGAAGCACGCGGAGCGATACCGCATCCAGCACCGGATGCAGCGGGTCGAGAATGTGGCCGAGTGGGTCCACGGCAAGAAGGTCGTGGTTCCCCAGTACCACGTTTGGCTGTACCGTGATGACGCGGTGAACGAACGGATCGAGGAACTGTACGCCGAGTCGGACCCGGAGGAGCGGCGCCGGCTGTGGCGAGAACTGCTGACGTGGCAAACGTCGGACAACCCCATAGTGGAGGAGACCTGAAGGAATGGACACGAGCACACTGGTGAAAGATCTGCAGGACATGCGGGAGAACGGCTATCTCCCGGACCCCATCCTGAGGAAGGCCGTCCGCACGCTGGAGGAAGCGGACGACCGGTTCAACTGGGTGGGCATCTACCTGATGCGGGACAACGAGGACAAGCTCTGGCTCCACAACTACGTGGGCGAGCCCACGGAGCACGCCGAGATCGAGGTGGGCCAGGGGATCTGCGGCACCGCCGTGGCGGAGAAGGAGAACCAGGTCGTCCAGGACGTCTCCGAGGCGGAGAACTACCTGGCGTGCAGCCCGAAGGTGGAGTCGGAGATGGTGGTGCTGATCCGGGCCGGCGACGAGATCCTGGGCCAGATCGACATCGACAGCCACGAGAAGGGCGTCTTCACCGACGACGACGAGTCCGCCGTCCAGGCCGTGGCCGACAAGCTGGCCGAGGTCCTGATGGCGGAGCGCCACGCGGCCTGAGCCGGCACCCGGCACGATCATGCTGCGCAGCGTCCTCGCGCCAAACGCGTCACCACTGACGCTCGACGGCACGCGGACCTACATCATCGGCGAGACCCGGGCGGCCGTCATCGACCCGGGCTCCGACCACCCGACCCATCTGCACGCCATCGACGAGGCCCTCGGCCGCGGCAGCCTGTCCGCCATCCTGGTCACCCACGACCATCCCGACCACCTGAACGGCGCCGGCGCGCTGGCCGAGCGCCACGACGCACCGGTCCGGCGAGTGCGGAACCGGTCTCTGGGTGCCGGCGACGTCGTGGAGACCGATGCCGGCGCGCTGGTGGCCGTCCCCACGCCCGGCCACACCCCCGACCACCTGGCCTTCCACTGGCCGGAAGCGAACGCCGTCTTCTGCGGCGACCTCATGATGGGCGGCCAGGACACCGCCCTGGTGGCACCGCCCGACGGTCGACTCGGGCCCTACCTCGACTCGCTGGAACGCGTGCGGGCCCTCGAGCCCGGGATCATCTACCCCGCCCACGGCCCGCCATTCGACCACCCGCAGCACGCCATCGACCGCTACCTCCGGCACCGGGAAGAGCGCCTCGAACAGGTCATGGCCGCGCTCCGCGATGGCCACGGCCATGACAACGACCCCCTCCGGGAAGCCGTCTACGGCGACGACCTCGACGAGGAGCTCCACGGCGTGGCCAACGCGGCGGTCAAAGCCTACCTCCAGTACCTCCAGGGACAGGGGCGCGTGCGGCGTCTCGGCCACGGCTGGGTGCCGAGCGACGACTGACGGCCCACCGGCACCTCGGGGTGAGCCGAACGGATCGGGGCTCACGGCGGATCCGGCACCGCTGGTCGCAGGGAACTCGAGGACGGAGCTCGGTCCCGGGCCCTGGGCGGCGGCCGCGTCGCGCGGTTGACGCCGGAACGACTGTTGCCCTATCCTATCTATCCGCAATCAAGAATCGTTTTCCCCCACAACGAAAGAAGCCCCCCCATGCAACGCCCGCGTACCGCGAGCGCCGTTCTCCTTTTGGGCACCGTTCTGGTGGCCGGGTGCGGCGAGGCACCGACCGCCACGCCGCTGGCCCCGGAGACGGAGGCCGCGAAGCAGAACCTGAAGGAACCGAACGGCGCGTCCCCCGATCGCGTCGGTCCGCTCCCCGGCGTGTGGGTGGAGCCGTCGCCGGAGCTCCGGTTGGCTGCGATAGACGGCGGCATCGCCGTCACGGACTCCCACCAGATGCTGGGCGGGCTGGACCTGTATGTGGATCCGTGCCGGGACGTGAGCGACCTGACGGTGCGCGTGGCCGTGATGGTGGACGGCGAGGTGGTGGCCACGGGCGACTCCGAGGGTGGGATCGGCGTGATCCGGGAGGACTTCCCGGGGCTGGACCCCGGCAGTGATACCGCCGTTACGGGCCCCGGCACGCCGGCGTGCCGGGGGAACCGCGAGCCGGTGAAGCTGGCCGCGAACCCCGAGGCCGACGGCCCGCGGGTCATGTGGCCGGACCCCGACGACTGGTGGCCGGACCCGGATAGCTGGTACCCGGACCCCGACAACTGGGACCCGCACCCCGACACCTGGATCCCCGCGGGCGAGCTGATCCCGGACCCGGATAACTGGGACGGGTGGCCTGCGAAGTGGTCCTTCCTGAAGGCCAAGAAGGCGTTCCTCAAGGCGAAGAAGGCGTTCGTGCCGGCCATCGTGGTATTCGACGAGGCCCACGACTGGTTCGCGGGCAACGACCGCCCGATCGTGGCCGGCGGCGGCTTCGCCACCCGCGCGGACGACGACCGACCGCAGCTGGGCGGCGCCGTGGTGGTGGTGGGCGTGATGCCGGGGGACAACGTGTCCGTGATGCCCGGTGACAACGTGTCCGTCATGCCCGGCGACCGGGTAGCGCCGAAGGTGGGCGTGACGTTCTTCGCTGCGGGTCCCGGCGACGACGACTGAGCCCCGGACTCGCCGGCGGCAGCCCGGCGCCGATCCGAACGCCGCCACGGCCCGGCGTCCGTCCTTGGCGGCCGCCGGGCCGCGGCGTATGGTAACGAACATGCACACCTTCCCCGACGTTGACCGCGCCGATCTTCGGGACGGCGCCCTCGAGCGGCTCCGCCGCCTGGTGACGCTGGAGAGTCCGTCGGGCGACGAATCGCGCCTGCGGGCGATCGCCGCCCACTTCACGGCCCAGCTCGTGGAGGTGGGCGCCGAGGTGGAGACGGTGGACGTGGAGGGGGTGGGCGAGCACGTCATCGGGCGGATCCCGGGGCGCACGGACAGCGCGACCCCCGACGCGCCCCCCCACGCGGCACCCGTCATGATCCTCGGCCACCTGGACACGGTCCACCCCGTGGGAACGTTCGACCCGGTGTTCCGGCTGGACGACGGCCGCGCCTGCGGCCCCGGCACCTTCGACATGAAGGGCGGCTGGGCGTGCGTGCTGGAAGCGTTGGCCCGGCTGCGTGCGGCGGCGCCGGGAGCCGGCCCGGCCCCTCGTCGTCCCATCCTGGTCCTGGCCACCTGCGACGAGGAGACGGGGTCCGACACGTCCCGTGACCTGATCGAGGCGCTGGCGGCGGACGCCCACGCCGTGCTCGTGCCCGAGCCGCCCTTCCCCGACGGGAGCGCCAAGACCCGCCGCAAGGGCGTCTCCTGGTACCGCCTGACCGTCCACGGTCGGGCCTCCCACGCCGGGCTCACCCCGGACGACGGGGTCAACGCCGTGGTGGAGCTGGCGCACCAGACGCTGGCCGCTACGGCGCTGGCGGACGCCGGGGCGGGCACCACCGTGAGCGTGACCGAGGCGGCGGGCGGCACGGCCACGAACGTGATCCCCGCCCGGGCGTGGGCCGGGGTGGACGTCCGTTTCACGACCCGGGCGGAGTCGGAGCGGGTGGACGCGGCCATGCGGTCGCTGAAGCCGGTACAGGCCGGCGCGCGATTGGAGCTGACCGGCGGGGTCAACCGGCCGGAGAGACGACGGCGACATGCGACGCCGCTGGTGCGCCGCTGGGATGCTGGCCGCCGAGAAGCAATTCCGACGCATCAAGGGCTACCGTCAGATGCCCGCCCTTGTCGCTCAGCTCCGACGCCACGCAGAATCTGTTACCGGCCTCAGCAAGCCTGAGAACCACGAACTCGCCGCATGAACAACGGGACCGC
>JAWODW010000053.1:0-153443 GCA_046483065.1 Longimicrobiales bacterium
CAATGTACCCGGTACTGTCCGCCAAGACGGTATAATGTCAGAATGATATGTGTTTCCTGTATCAGCGCTCCATCGTCATCACGGCCTTGTGCAACTCTGGTGAATCTTTCAAAAGTGCGGCGTGGCTCAGTGTCTTCATCCAGGGATTTCAAATCCTCATCTCGGCGGAAGGCGAGGCGAAGCGCATGGACAACA
This sequence comes from Longimicrobiales bacterium, assembly GCA_046483065.1. Taxonomy (GTDB): domain Bacteria; phylum Gemmatimonadota; class Gemmatimonadetes; order Longimicrobiales; family RSA9; genus JAWVYT01. The sequence goes on from JAWODW010000053.1 coordinate 196, forward strand.
GTGGATTTGCCTGTCCCGCGTCCTCCAATAAGGGCGTTGAACCAGGGGCTAAATGACAACCTCTCCGGCTCATCTCGTCCCATATATCTGGCCTTGGCAATCTCTACCGACTCAATAAAGTGCTCTGGCAATGCGTTGGGATCAAAATGTTCCGGATCAGCCACGGACGTCGGTCAGTTCATCCTGGCCATGGTCGGAACCGCCATCTACGCCTGGATCGTGGTCTCGGAGGTCGGCGGCGTCGGCGCCATGACCGATCGGGTGGTGGACCTCTACGGCGCCGCGGACGCCGAGCGGCTGCTGTCGTTCATGCCACCGGGGGCCGGAGCCGCCGAGGGCGCCGGGGAAGCGGCGGCAGGAGCGGCCGCAGGAGGGGCGGGCTCGGCCACCGGCTCCGCCTGGGGGCACGCCCTCATGCCGTTCCTGGTGATCATCTCCCTCCAGTGGCTCTTCCAGATGAATAGCGACGGCACGGGCTACCTGGCCCAGCGGAGCATGGCCTGCCGCACCACCGGCGACGCGCGCCGGGCCGGCGTCCTCTTCGCCTGGCTCCAGATCGTGCTGCGGAGCCTCCTCTGGCTCGCCATCGCCGTCGGGCTCCTGGTGCTGTTCCCGTTCACCCCGGCGGACGCGGCGGCCGCGGATTTCGCGGCCCGGCGGGAGATCCTGTTCGTCACCGGGATCGAGACGCTCCTTCCCCCGGGTGTCCGGGGCCTGATGCTCACGGGGCTGCTGGCCGCGCTGGCCTCCACCGTGGACACGCACCTGAACTGGGGCGCGAGCTACTGGGCCAACGACCTCTACAAGCGCCTCGTCGCGCAGCGCTGGATGGGGCGGGAGCCGGGGCGCAGGGAGCTGGTGGTGGTGGCCCGGATCTCCAACGTCGTGATCCTGGGCATCGCACTCGTCGTGATGGCCAACCTCGGGTCGATCCAGGACGCCTGGTTCCTCTCCCTCCTCTTCGGCGCTGGGATGGGGTCGGTGCTGGTCCTCCGCTGGGTCTGGGAGCGGATCAACCTCTGGTCGGAGCTGGCGGCCATGGCCGTCTCCCTGATCGTGGCGCCGATCCTCCTCGTGAACACCGAGCTGGAATGGCTCCGCCTGGCCGTCATGGCCGGCGCCTCGACCGCGGCCGCCGTCACCGCCGCCTACCTGGCGCCGGCCACCCGCCGGGAAGTGCTGGTGGCGTTCTACCACCGGGTCCGCCCCGTCGGGTTCTGGCGGGACACGGCGGCCGCCGCGATCGGTGGGGCCGGGTCTGAGAGCGACGAGGTCCATGAAGCCGACATCGTCGGGTCCGGGATGCCGGGCGAGATCCCGACATCGCCGGTCCGGGCCCTGGGCCGGGAGCTCCGCGCCACGGCCCTCGCCGCCGCGTCCCTCTTCCTGGCGCTGGTCGGACTCGGCAAGCTCGTGGTCCCCGACCCCGGGGCCGGACCGTGGGGGTGGGTCCTGGCCGTGGCCGCCGTGCTCGCCTCCCTCGTCCTCGTGCCCCTCTGGTGGCCCGGCCTCGACCCCGGGCGCCACGGGCGCCGCGGCCGGGAGCCGGGCTGAATACGCAGCCCGGGGTTGTGCACGGCGGCGCAGACCCGATATTTGAGACCCTATGACTCCGAACCAAGCCCCAGCGACCCCGGCGGAGATCGATCCGGCGTACGCGACGTTCCTGGCCCTCTTCAATCGCGGAGAGTTCTGGGAGAGCCACGAGGCATTGGAAGGGCCGTGGCGCGAGCGCGGCAGCGAGTTCTACCACGCGCTGATCCTCTTCGCCAGCGCGTTCGTCCACGTGAACCGCGGCAACCGCCACGGGATCGCCGCCCAGCTGGGGAAAGCCGAGCCGCTCCTCGAGGCCCGCAGGCCCCACTACCTGGGGCTCGACGTGGACGGGATGCTGGAGCACGCCGCCGTATGCCGCCACCTGGTGGCCGAGAACCGGGACGCACCCCACGAGGCGTGGGACGTCCTCATCCCGGTGCCCCGGCTGGTCTTCGACCCCGAGAAGGTCCGGGGCGACGAGCCGGAGCTGACAGCGGAGCGCTGAAGATCGTCGCTTGCGACCCCCACATACTCTCCATGCCCCCTATGGACACCACCCGCGCACGTCCCAGAGTCGTGATTCTCGGCGGCGGATTCGGCGGTCTCTACTGCGCCAAGGCACTCCGCCGCGCCGCCGTGGACATCACCCTCGTCGACAAACACAACTACCACCTATTCCAACCGCTGCTCTACCAGGTGGCCACGGCGTCGCTGTCACCGGCCGACGTGGCTAGCCCGATCCGCGGGATCCTCAAGCGTCAGAAGAACGTGGATGTCTGGCTCGGAGAGGCCGTGGACGTGGACCCGGACGCGCGGGTGGTCCACCTCGAGGACGGGCGCCTCGAGTACGACTACCTGGTGGTGGCCACCGGAGCCACCCACGCCTACTTCGGCAACGACCACTGGGCCGAACGGGCGCCGGGGCTCAAGACCGTCGACGACGCCCTCGAGATCCGACGCCGCTTTCTCCTGGCCTTCGAGGCCGCCGAGCGGGAGGCCGACCCCGATGCGCGACGCCGACTCCTCACCTTCGTCATCGTCGGGGCGGGACCCACCGGCGTCGAGCTCGCAGGCGCCATGGCCGAGATCGCCGCCGAGTCCATACCCCGGGACTTCCGCTTCATCAACACCGCCTCCGCACGGATCCTCCTCCTCGAGGGGGCCGACCGGGTCCTGCCACCGTACCCGCCCGAACTGTCGGACTCGGCACGACGCCAGCTCGAGCGCCTCGGCGTGGACGTCCGGACCCGGGCCATGGTCACCGACATCGATGACACCGGCGTCCACCTGGGCAAAGAGATCATCCCGGCCGGCAACATCTTCTGGGCTGCCGGCGTGGCCGCGTCGCCCCTCGGGGCCGCACTCGACGCCCCCCTCGACGACGCCGGCCGCGTCAGCGTGGAAGACGACTGCTCCGTTCCCGGCCACCCGGAGGTCTTCGTCATCGGCGATCTGGCACACATCGAGCAGGACGGCCGGACGCTGCCCGGCGTGGCACAGGTGGCCATCCAGTCCGGACGCCACGCGGCACGAGCCATCCGCGCCGACCTCCGCCACCGGCCACGGCCGGCCTTCCACTACAACGACAAGGGCAGCCTCGCCACCATAGGCCGGAACGCCGCCGTCGCCGACTTCGACCGACTCCGGTTCAGTGGCTTCTCCGCGTGGCTCCTCTGGGTCTTCATCCACATCATGTACCTCATCGGCTTCCGCAACCGGATTCTGGTCATGATCCAGTGGGCCTGGGCCTGGCTCACCTACGCTCGCGGCATCCGCCTCATCACCGGTGAGCCGGATATGCCCCTCCAGCGCGCCCGCGGCGGCGAAGACTGACACCGGTGCAGCCCCTCTTGACAGGCCCTCCCTTCTGCTCTAGTGTATTAGCGAACCGACACACCAACACGGCGAGGATACCGGTGCTGATCTCCATTGATGCTGCGGATGCCCGGCCGATCTACGTCCAGATCATGGACGAGATCCGGCGGGCCGTGGTACTGGGCACGGTGAAGCCGGATGACCCGCTCCCGTCGGTGCGGCAGCTGGCGGGGGAGCTGAAGGTGAATCCGAACACGGTGCAGCAGGCGTACAGAGAGCTGGAGCGGGGCGGTCTGGTCTACGTTCGGCGGGGCCAGGGGACGTTCGTAGCCGAGGAGGGGGCGGTGCAGACGGACAGGGAGCGAAAGGGGCTGGCGCGGATGGTGGCGGATCGGGCGCTGCGCGAGGCGTACCGGAACGGCGTGAGCTCCGGCGATCTGGTGGAAGCGATTCAGGAAGCAGCCACGGACCGTGCGACCCAGGGGGGTGCTCGATGAGCGATACCATGATGGATTCGGGAGCGGTGCAGTCGCGGGCCGTGGAGACCCATGGTCTGGCGAAGCGATTCGGCAGTCGGGTGGCGCTGGATGGCCTGGACCTCCGGGTCCCCGAGGGTGCGGTGTACGTGCTGGTGGGCCCGAACGGGTCGGGCAAGACCACAACGCTGCGGATCCTCCTGGACCTGGTCCGGGCGGACGCGGGGCGGGGCGCGGTTCTGGGCAACGACACGGTGGTGGAGGGCCGCCTTGCCCGGGCGCTGGCCGGGTACGTCCCGGAGCGGCAGGACGCGGGCTACAGCTGGATGAAGGTCCAGCAGCTGCTGGAGCACCACGCGTCGTACCGGCGGAACTGGGACCCGGCGTACGCGGTGCATCTCATGGAACGGCTGGAGGTCCGGGACCACACGAAGTTCGGGAAGCTGTCGAAGGGTGAAGCGCGGCGGGTGCAGCTGGTGATGGCGCTGGCGCATCGGCCGCCGGTCCTGCTCCTTGACGAGCCTACGGACGGCCTCGACCCGGTGATGCGAGACCAGGCGCTGGCGCTGCTGTCCGACCACGTGGCCGAGACCGGTGCGACGTTGTTGATCTCGACCCACCTGGTGTACGAGGTGGAGGGGTTGGGCGACCACCTGGGTGTGCTGAGGGACGGCGCTCTGCAGGCGCAGCTCGACCGGGAGACGCTCCGGAGCAAGCTGCGGCGGTACACGCTGGAGGTGTCGGAGGGTTGGAGCGGGATCGACGCGCTGAGCGACCGGGTCGTCCGGACCGGTGGAAGCGGGCGGGAGCTGTCGTGGACCGTCTGGGGCGACGAAGCCGACGTGTTGGAGCGGCTGAAGGCGGGCGGAGCCACGGTGCGGGATGTGGATCCGCTGACGCTGGAGGAAGCGGCGGTCGCGCTGCTGGCAATGCGGAACTACCACAACCTTGCCGGGGAGTTGCACACCCTGGCGGGCCGAGGGGAGGCGTCCTGATGGAAGCCACAATGACGAGAAGCGACGAATACGGCGCCATCGGTTTCGGGGGCGCGTTCGCCCGGCAGTTCCGGTTCCTGTGGGCTTCGAGGCGGCCGCTGCTCCTGGCGGTGGCGCTGCTGGCGGTGCTCGTGCTGGCCGGCGACCCGTGGACGAGCGATCCCAAGATGCGGCTGCTGACGGTCTGGCCGGTCTGGCTGGTGATCGTCCCCATCATCTGGGCGTTCGCAATCTTCCACAACGAAGGCCCGAGCAACCGGAACTACTTCTGGTCGCAGCCCGCCGGGCGCAGCCGGCATACGCTGGCCCGTGTTGCCGCGGGGCTGGCCTGGATGTGGATTGTCTACGCCTTGCTGATCCTGGCCGGCTGGATCTTCGGCCTGCTGGACGGCAACGCATGGCAGATGGCAGAGGTCGGCCTCGCCGGGTGGGTGAACGTCCTCACGGGGCCGCTCCTCACGTATCTCATGGTGAGCATCCTGACCATCCCGAGCGACTACCCGATCCGATGGTTCTTCGGGATCATCTTCTTCTTCCCGCTCCTCATCAGCCTGTTCGTGGAGTGGCTGGAGATGGACGACTTCGTGAGGACGGTGCTCAAGCCGCTGGCCGACGAGTCCTGGGGGCTGGGCGTGACCGTGGTCGGTGGGATGGGTCGGGAGGTGGCGCAGCTCGACCACACGCTCCGGAGCATGGTCGACCCGACGTACTCGGGTTCCACGAACATCGATCTCGGGATGTGGTGGAACATGACACCGGTGTGGACCCTCTTCGTCGTGGCGGTGGTAATCTTTGTCGCCACGCGGCATCCGGACCGGCTCCCGAAGCTGCGGGGGTTCAGGATCCGGCGCTGACCCGACCTCTGGCAGGGGGATTACGGGGGCTCGGGCCCCGGGGGTGACACGCTCCCGGGGCCCGAGGTCGAGAGGGGTTGACGCGGATGATCGGGAGGTACAGCTTTTCCCAGCGTCAGGCGGGTACGCACCTCTGCAACGAGAGCACGGACGCGGTCTATGAAGGCCCTGCAGCGAGCTGGAGCGGTGGTCGGACTGTGCCTGTTGCTGGCGATGCCGGCGGCAGCCCAGAGCCTGCGTGGCTCCATGAGCTCCGTCACCCGTCAGTACCGGGCCGCCCAGGACCACGATTTCACCTTCCTCCGCAGCGCCGATCAGCTCCGTCGGTTCGTCGACGCCGGTTACCTGGTGGAGATCCCCGGGAACGACTACTACGTGGTCACCAACGCGTCGTATCCCTATGCGCGACCCGAGGTGAAGCTCTTCCTCGAGCGACTCGCCGCCCAGTACATGGCGGCGTGCAACGAGCGGGTGGTGGTCACGAGCCTGACACGGCCGAGCACCGACCAGCCGACCAACGCGTCCGGCCGGTCGGTCCACCCCACAGGGATGGCGGTGGACATCCGCCGGAGCACCCAGCGTTCGTGCCGGATCTGGATCGAGGACGTCCTCGTGTCGCTGGAACGGGCCGGTGTGCTGGAGGCCACCCGGGAGCGCTGGCCGCCCCACTATCACGTGGCCGTGTTCCCCCGGCCTTACGCCCGCTATGTGGCGGCGCTGCCGGACCAGTCGCTGCCCAATCCGGATGCCGTGATCCACTACACCGTCCGGAGGGGTGACAGCCTGTGGACCATCTCCCGCGACTACGGCATCGACGTGGACGCCCTGAAGGCAGCCAACAACATCACCGGCAACCAGATCTACGCCGGGCAGACGCTCCGGATCCCGCCCGCCGGCTGACGCGGGCGATGCCCATGCCAGGCCCGGAGAACGACCCCGTGCCCGCGACCCGCGGTGCGTCCGCCGGTGTGCCCGTCGGCGTCATCGGGATGGTGCACCTGCCCCCTCTGCCCGGCGCGCCCGCGTGGGGCGGATCCATGGACGCTGTCCTCCACCGGGCCACCGCCGACGCCCGGGCCCTCCACGATGGCGGCGTCGATGCCCTCCTCGTGGAGAACTACGGCGACGCGCCCTTCCACAAGACCGTGGGCCCCGAGACCGTGGCCGCCCTCACCGCCGCCGTGCTGGCCGTCCGGGACGTCACCGACCGGCCCGTGGGCGTCAACGCGCTGCGCAACGACGCCACCGCGGCCCTCGCCGTCGCCGCCGCCACCGGCGCCCGCTTCATCCGGATCAACGTCCACACCGGCGGGATGCACACCGACCAGGGGTGGATCGAGGGCCGGGCCGGCGAGACGCTCCGCCTCCGCAGCCGGCTGGCCCCGGGCGTGGCGATCCTCGCCGATGTCATGGTAAAGCACGCCACGCCGCCGCCGGGGCTCACGCTGGAAGAGGCGGCCCGGGACGCCGCCGTCCGGGGGCGGGCCGACGCCCTCATCGTCTCGGGCGCGGCCACCGGTCAAGCCACGGCGCTGGAGGACGTGCGGACGGTGGCCGGGCTGGTGGACGTTCCCGTGCTGGTGGGCAGCGGAGTGACCGCGGCCACCGCCCGGGCCGCGCTGGAGGTGGCAGCGGGCGCCATCGTGGGCAGTGCCCTGATGGAAGGCGGCCGGGCCGGCCGCCCCGTGGACCCGGACCGGGTGCGGTCCGTCGTGGAGGCGGCCCGGGGCTGAGACCCGGCAACCCTCCGGATGCGCGGCGTGACCGCGGCGACCTCCCGGGGCGGCCGGGTCCGCTACCGCCGCTGCTCGTCGCCCGGTTGGTACGGGAGCTGGTTCAGGTAGTGCTGCGCCTCGACGTCGATGCGGGAGGTCCGGAGCTGATCCGTCTCCACCTTCACCGACGTTTCCATCCCGTGGCTGTGAGCGCTCACGGTGACGGTCCCATCGCCACCGTGCAGCTTCACCGAGTGGCCGTCCTGGTCCATCACCTCGAGGGGGATCCGTTCCGGCAGGTAGTCGGCGGCCAGCGCCACCGCATCGGACCCTTTCATCGCCGTAAGTCGCTCGTATGCTGCCATATGGAGACCTCCACCTGATCCTGTTTCTGGGTACGCGTTCCGTCTGCCCCTGGCCTGTAGGAGAACGAGTTGAGCGGCCCCGGGCAAGGGGTCACCGGTTTTCCTCGATCCAGCCCACCAGCTCGTCGGCGGGGAGCAGCCCGGCAGCCATGACCGTTCCGATCTGCACGGCGGGAACGCCGGTGATCTCGGCGCCGGCCGCGGCGTGCTGTTCCCGTACCACGTCGGCCTGGAACTCGTCGATTCCGAGGGCCACGTGCATGGGCTCACGCTCGAGCCCGGCGGCCTGGCCCACGTCGGCCAAAACATCGATGCGGGCGATGTCCTGGCCGTGGGTCCAGAGCGCCTCGTAGATCCCGCGCAGCACGGTGGCGGCGCCGCCGTGGTCGAGGGCGTAGGCCACGGCCTCGTGAGCCTTCCGGGTCCGGGGCACGAGGGGCGGCGTCACGAGGGTGATCCCCCACTGATCGGCCAGCGTCCGGGCGGTGTCCATCTCCTCGGCCAGGGCGGGGTGGTCCGGGGGCGGGAGCGGCTCGGGCGCGGGTCGCAGCTCGAACGGTACGGGCCGGACCTCGAGACCCGTTCGCTCGGCTGCGTCCGTCACGGCGTCGAGGGCCAGCCGGCAGTAGGGGCTGGCGAAGTCGTGGAAGAAGAGGAGTCGGCTCATAGCGGGGAATCTAGCGGCGGTCCCGGGCGGCACCAACCGGGCGAGCGGCTTGCCCGGGGCTCCCGGACCACGCCATCTTCTCCTTCCGACCACGACAGCCCATGGGAGCGATGAGCACAGATACCGCGCGGACGTTCAGCGACAACGTGGAGGGCATCCAGCCGTCGGCGACCATCGCCGTCTCCTCCCTGGCCCAGGAGCTGAAGGCGCAGGGGCGGGATATCATCAACCTGGGCGCCGGCCAGCCGGACTTCCCGACGCCCCGGTTCATCGCCGAGGCGGGGATCGCGGCCATCGAGGCGGGACATACGCAGTACACGCCGGTGCCCGGGCTGCCCGCGCTGCGGGAGGCGATTGCCGCTGCCCTGGCCGAGGCCCATGGCGCCGAGACCACCGCGTCGGGCGTGGTGGTCTCGGCGGGGGCGAAGCAGGCGCTGTTCAATGCCACGTTCGCCCTGACAGGGCCCGGTGGCAGGGTTCTGGTCCCGGTCCCGTACTGGACGAGCTACCCGGAGATCGTTCAGCTCGCCCGCGCCGAGATGGTGCCGGTGCACGGTCCGGTGGAGCGCGGGTACCGGGTGGGGCCCGACGAGCTCGAGGCGGCGTGGGACCCGGCCGTGCGGGCGCTGATCCTCAACACGCCGTCGAACCCGTCGGGCTCCGTCTATCGTCTCGAGGAGCTGGAGGCCATCGCGCGGTGGGCCACCGACCGGGGCGTGTGGATCATCAGCGACGAGATCTACGCCCGCCTCTGCTACGTGGGCGATCGGGCGCCCGGCGTGCTGGAGGTCCCGGCGGAGCTGCGGCGGCGAGTGGCGGTGGTGAACGGCGCGTCGAAGGCGTACGCCATGACCGGCTGGCGGATCGGGTACTCGTACACGTCGCCGGAGGTGGCGGCAAAGATCGCCGCGCTCCAGAGCCACATCACCTCCAACGCGGCCACGCCGTCGCAGTACGCGGCGCTGGCGGCGTTCACCGCCACGCCCGAGCAGGAGGACGAGCTCCGGGCCATGGCCCGGGCCTTCGAAGGCCGACGTGCGCTGGTGGTGGAGCTCCTCGAGGAACACCTGCCGGGCACCGCGTACGTGGCGCCGGAGGGGGCGTTCTACCTCTTCTTCCGGGCCGACGCGTGGTACCGTAGCGAGCGCCCCGACTCCGTGGCGCTCTGCAAGGCGCTCATCGAGGAGGCCGGGGTGGCGCTGGTGCCCGGCTCCGCGTTCGGCGACGACCGCTACGTCCGGCTTTCCTTTGCCGCGTCCCGTGACCAGCTCGAGGCCGCCTTCGAGCGGTTGGGCCGGGCGTTGGCGGGTGGCTGACGGGCTCGCCGGGAAGGGCCTGGTGAACCGCGGAGGCGCGGCGGCGCGGAGCGAACGCGGAGGGTCCTGGGAGATTTGTCCGGTGGGTTCGGGGTGCGCGGCGGAAGACGATAGTACGGGAGCGGAGTCGGGACTCGGTCGGTCCGAGCCCCGGGACTGCGAGGGTTGTCCTGCCGCCCGGATGGAGCGTGCCGCCCGGGATTGTGGGGGTGCCCCGAACGCTGCCCGGCCGAGAGGCCTGAGCTACCCCGGCGAGCCAGACTCCACCGGCTCAAACAAAGAGAACCTCCGCGTATACTCCGCGGCTCCGCACCTCCGCGGTTGACAATGAGCCAGCCCCACCCATGAACGGGAGGCAACCGATGCGTATCCATACCACCCTGACGGCCGCCGCTTTCGCTCTCTTCGTCGCCGCCGGGCTCGCGTTCTCCGCCGCACCGCTAGGCGCGCAGGACGCGGATCTGATCGTAGTGGCCGACCGGGTCTGGACCGGCGATGACGCCCGGCCGTGGGCGGAGGCCGTGGCGGTGCGGGGGGAGGAGATCGTGGCCGTCGGGTCGGCCGCCGAGGTCCTGTCGCACCGGGGCGGCCACACCCGCGTGATCCGGGCACCGGACGGGTTCGTGGCCCCCGGGTTCATCGACAACCACACCCACTTCAACAGCGCCGGCGCGCTGCTCCTGGGGGTGAACCTGCTGGACGTCTCCGACGCCGAGGGTCTGCGGGCGCGGGTGGCCGACGCCCGGGACCGTCTGCCCGACGGCGCCTGGATCGTGGGCGGCGACTGGGGCGCGTACGAGGCGTGGGCGCAGGGGTCGACCGGTGAGGGCCGGGTGGACGACGAGGGTCGGGGCGCGGCGTCGTCGCGAGGGTTCGATCCGGACCGCTCCATCATCGACCCGGTGACGCCGGAGACGCCGGCGCTGCTGTGGAAGTGGGATGGATCGGCGTACCTGGCCAACGGCACGGCGCTGACGGCGGCGGGTGCGTCGTGCGGCTGGGAGGGGATCGAGTGCGCGGACGGCCGGATGACGGGCCGGGTCTCGGGGCCCGCCGTCGCCCGGATCCGGGACGCCATCCCACCGAAATCGCTGGAGCAGCGGGTGGCGGAGGGGCGGGCGGGGATGGCCCGGCTCCGATCGCTGGGTGTGACCACCATCCACGACATCACGCCGCCCGAGCAGTTCCGGGTCTTCGAGCGGCTGCTGGAGGAGGGCGAGCTCACCACTCGCGTCTACGCCCGGCCCACGCTGGACAAATGGGACGACCTGGCCGCCGCCGGGATCCGGCACGGCTTCGGGAGCGAGTGGCTGAAGGTGGGCGGGCTGAAGGCATTCGTGGACGGGATCATGGGCAACTCGGGCGCCCGGTTCTACGAGCCGTACCTGACCAGCGGGGAGCGGGGGAGCTGGCGCGACTCCACCAACACCGGCGCCACCTCGGGCCCCGGGTCCGGGATGGAGCCGGCGGGCACCATGCTCCGGAATCTCCTAGGCGCCGACTCCACGGGCCACTGGCCCCAGGTCCACGCTATCGGGGACGAGGCCATCGACACCCTCATTGACCTGTTCGAGCACGTCGTGGAGGTGAATCCACCCCGGGATCGACGCTTCCGGATCATCCACACCCAGGTGCTCCGGGGCGCCCACGTGGCCGACCGGATGGCACGCCTCGGCATCATCGCCGAGGTCCAGCCGTACCACACCATCGACGACATGCGCTGGATGGCCGAACGGATCGGCGACCGCGCCCGCTGGGCCTACGCCTTCCGAACCCTCCACGACGCCGGCGTGATCCTCTCCTTCGGCAGCGACTGGCCGGGCACCAACGCCAGCTGGTACACCGCGAACCCGCTCCACGGGATGTACGCCGCGGTGACCCGCCAGACGCTCGACGGCGAGCCGGCGGGCGGGTGGTACCCGCAGGAGCGCATCGACGTGGAAACCGCGCTCCGGGCCTACACCGTGAACAACGCCTGGGCCGCCGGCGAGGAGGCGGTGAAGGGGAAGCTCGCACCGGGGATGCTCGCCGACCTCGTGGTCCTCGACCGTGACGTCTTCGAGATCGACCCATCGGCGCTGAAGGACGTGGACGTGCTGTTCACCGTCACCGGCGGCGAGGTGGTCTACGAGCGGGGCGAGGAGGGCGGGGCGTAGCCGCTGTCCGCGCTCCCGGCCCGGCTTCTGCAAGGACAGACGCCTGGTTAACCGCGGAGACGCGGCGGCGCGGAGCGAGCGCGGAGTTTCTTGGGTTTTGATCGGGGTTGGTCGAGGTTCGTGGCGGAAGATGAGACGAGCCCGGTGGAATCAGAGTTCGGAGTCTCGGACATCCGTGTCCTGTCTCGCCGCGTGGCAGAAGATGGCCGGACGGCCTGGAATCAATGCCTCGACACCTGCGCGGACGCCGATCCGGAACCGACCCAGGCGAGCCAGAACCCGCCGGATCAGACAAAGAAGATCTCCGCGTGTACTCCGCGCTTCCGCGTCTCCGCGGTGAACGATGAGCCAGTAACCACCGAACCCGAAGGAACACAATGACCGATACCGACCATTCCGTTCTCCTGTCCGGCTACGTCCGGGATCTCTTTGCCGACGAGGGCGAGGTGCTGGAGGAGCTGCGGTACGAGACCTCGCGGGAGGACCTGCCCGAGATCTACATCTCCGCGGAGGAAGGGAAGCTGCTCCAGGTGCTGCTCGCGGCGGTGGGCGCCCGGCGGGTGCTGGAGATCGGCACGCTGGGCGGCTACAGCGCGCTGTGGATGGCCCGGGCGCTCCCGTCCGACGGCACGCTCATCACCCTCGAGATCGACCCCGACCGGGCCGAGTTCGCCCGCGGCTTCATCGAGAAGGCGGGGATGGCCGACGTGGTGGAGGTCCGGGTCGGCGACGCCCGGGACGTCATGGCGGCCATGGTGGAGGACGGCGTCGAGCCCTTCGACGCCGTCTTCATCGACGCCGACAAGGAGCCGCTCCTGGAGTACCTGGACCTCTCGCTGGAGCTGGTCGGCCCCGGCGGGCTGATCCTCACCGACAACGCCTTCCGCTCCGGCCACGTCCTCGATGAAGAGCCCGCCGAGGACGCCCGCGCCGTGATCGCGTACAACGAGCGCGTCGCGTCGGACCCGCGGCTGGTGTCCACCATCATCCCGGTCCGGGATGGCCTGGCGGTGTCGGTTGTGAAGGGCTGAGCCCGCGGGGCGGGCGTGACAGCGCCCAGGAGCCCACCACGCCTCTGCTGCCCTGCCCGCCTCTACTTCAATGTGGCGGCGTCCGGGTCCGTTGTGCTCATGGGCCGGTCAGAACCCCGCCGCTTCCAGGGCGCTCCGCGTCCGCCCCACGTACCCGCGTCCGAACAGGTTCACGTGGACCAGCAGGTAGTAGAGCTGGTAGACGGCCCGGCGGGTGGGGTCGTAGCCGGCGTGGAGGGGCCAGGCGTCGTCGTAGGCGGCGTGGAAGGCGTGGCCGAAGCCGCCGAAGAGGTCGGCCATGGCCAGGTCCACCTCCCGGTGGCCATGGTAGACCGACGGGTCGATGATGGCGGCAGTGCCGTCGATCATCATGTGGACGTTGCCGCCCCAGAGGTCGCCGTGGAGGAGGGACGGGCCGTCGTCGTTCCCCGGCGCCAGGATCTCGTCGAGGCGGCCGAACAGCGCATCGAAGCGGCGGTGGTCGGTGTCATCCATGAGCCCGCGGTCGATGGCCTGCCGGAGCTGGGGCTCGAGGCGGCGGCCGCGCCAGAAGGCGGGCCAGCTGTCCAGAGGGCCGTTGGCCTGGGGCAGTGAGCCGATGTAGTTGTCGGCGTCGGCGCCGAAGGCGTCGGCCTGGTGGCGGTGCAGCGCGGCGAGGCGGGTGCCGAGCCGGGCCCAGGCGTCGGGGGCCGCGCTCCCCGGCTCCAGCCACTCGAGGAGGAGCCATGCCGGTCCGTCGTGGGCTCCGGACCCGTGCCCTGGAGCGTCACCGGAGGATTCGGCGACGACGTCGGGTACCCGGACCTCGTTGGCCCGTCCGAGCTGCCGGAGGCCTCGTGCCTCGGCGGCCAGGAGCCCGTCGGGGAGGTCGGGGCTGCCCCACTTCAGGAAGAACGGGCCGGCGTGCGTGTCGACGCGGGCGGTGGGGCTGATGCAGCCGCCGCCCACGGCCGCGGCCCCGGTGATGGCGGCGGACTCACCCGAGCGTTCGGCGAGAGCGGCCTCGACGCCGGCCCGGACGGAAGCGGGGAGAGCGTTCACGGGCGCGCCGGGCTCATCATTGGAGCCCGTGCTCTTCCCTGAGGAACTCGAGGAGCCCCCGGGCGGAGCGCTCCACCAGGTCGTGGACGTTGTCGAAGCCCTGTGGCCCGCCGAAGTAGGGGTCGGGCACCTCGAGGGCGCCGGGGTCGCCGCCGGCCTCGGGGTCGAACTCACGCAGGAGGTGGGCGGCGGGCCCGTCGCTCTCGGTGACGGTGACTTCGGCGAGCGCTTCGACCTCCCGGAGGTTGTCGGCGTCCATGGCCACCAGGTAGTCGAAGTCGGCCACATCGGCCTCGGTGACGCGGCGGCTGGTGCCGGTGACCTGAACGCCCCGGCGGGCCGCGGTGGCGGTGGTGCGTTCGTCCGGCGGCTCGCCGTCGTGCCAGCCGGAGGTGCCGGCGGAGTCGATGCGGAACCGGTCCTCGAGCCCGGCGTCGATGACGGTCTGTCGGAATACGGCCTCGGCCAGCGGCGAGCGGCAGATGTTGCCGAGGCAGACGAACAAAACGGAGATGGGGTTCTCGTTCACGCGATGTCGGGGTTCGGTCATGAGGGTCCGGTCATGGGTCGGCAATCGAAGCGTCCGGTGAACCGTGTGTCAAGGTGCGTGCCGGGAGGCCGCGAAAAGGGGGTGAGCGGCCGAAGCCGCCCACCCCCGGGATCGCGTGGCTCGCCACACCCTTCCCTCGGGCGCCGCTGCGGATCGGATCAGCGCCTGCGGATCCGGATGCTCCCGTTGACGGTGGACAGGCGCAGCTCGGGGCCGCCGTCGCCGATCTGACCGCGGAGGCTGCGTCGGCTGACCTTGCCCATGACGAGGATGGGGAAGTCGCTGTCGATGCTGCCGTTCACGGTGCTGGCCCGGAAATCGGCGTCGAGCCCCTCGGGCAGATCGAGGGTGATGCCGCCGTTGACGGTCTCGAACTCCACGTCATTCCGCAGGTCGCTGCGCCCGAGCCGGCAGGTGATACTGCCGTTCACGGTGCTGGCCTCGGCGAAGCCGGTGGTCTCGATCCCCACGTCGCCGTTGACGGTGCTGGCCTTCACGTCCGCCTGCATGCCGTCGGCGGAGAGCTCGCCGTTCACGGTATGGCCGGCGAACCGGATCCCGGCGGGGACCTGGACCATGAAGTCGACCTTCACGTCGTTGCGGTGGACGTTGTTCTGGCCGCCGCCGGGCCGGCACTCGTTCTCCCGTCGTGCGTTGGGCGGAGTCGGGTAGACCGCGCAGATCGTGACGCCATCGCTGTGCTCGACCACCTCGATGCGCACGCTCATGGGGTCGTCGCGACGGGCGTAGCGGTCGGCGGTCACGTGGACGGAGCCGTCGTCGCTGGGCACGGCCTGGACGCTGCCGTTCACGCCCCGAACCTCGATGGTCTGACCGCGATCCAGGCTGCCGCGCCACTGGAAGTCGTTGGACTGTGCTGCGGCGGTGCCGGCCATGACTGCGGCCATCCCGAGGGCCAGTACGGTGCTTCTCATGCTGCCTCCTATCTGATAACGCCGGCCGGGCTTATCGGGGTCGGCGCAGCAGGATCTCTCCATTGAAGGATTCCAGCTCGAGCCGGGCCAGGCCCGACCCCAGCGTGAAGTTGAACTGCCGGTCCCGCGTGGTGCCCGTGAGTCGCACGGGGAAGTCCGACTCGAACTCGCCGTGGAACGTGGACACCGAGACGGTCACGTTGGCGCCCTCCGCCACGGTGACCTCCACATCACCGTTGTGCGTGGAGAAGGCGTACCGGCCGTCATCGTCGATGGTGCCGTCGTACGTGATGTCTCCATTGACCGTGGTGGCCCGTGCCGAGCTGGAGCGGATGCCCCGGAGCGTCACGTCGCCGTTCGTGGTCTCGACGTAGACTTCGCCGTCGATGTCGTACAGGGCGATCTCCTCGTTCACGCTCACCGCCTCCACCCTGCCCCGGGCGCCACGCACCTGGACCTCGCCCTGGATGCTGCGGACGTTGACCCGGCCACGGCCTCCATCGATGGCCACCTCACCGCCGATGGTCTCCACGTGGATTTCCGCTTCCGTGCCCCGGACCTCCACGTCCACCTGATTGCCCTCCACCCGGACGTTCATCCAGCGAGGGACGGTGATGTGGAAATCGGCTGCGCCGGGTCCGTTGGCCGCCCGGGGCCGGACCCGGAGGGTGGCTCCTGTCCGGCTGGCGTCCAGCGTCTGCCGCCGGTCCAGGTCGGCGACGATCCGGACCGCGTCACGGTCCCAGGCGTCCATCACCACCTCGCCCCGGAAGTTGTCCACGTCCAGGTGCGTGTCCCGGTCCACCGGGATGATGGTGTCCGCCGCCTGGGGCGCCGCCAGGGTCAGTGCCGCGATCAGTATGGGCGTATACATGCGTCTTCTTCCTCAAGTCTCCGACTGTGCGATCATGGTGGCCTGCCGGAGCAGGCCCATCTTATGCCGCATGGCGTTGGCCAGGTGGTCGCTCAGGAACCCGCTGGACGGGTCCGCGGCGAGGGCCGCACGGGCTTCCACGATGGCCTGGTCGATAATCGCCAGGTTTCGTTCCACTACCCGGATGGTCTCCGGGTCCAGCTCGTTCCGGCGGCTCTCGTACTCCGCCTCCAATGACGTGATGGCCCGGTCGAAGTCCGTGAAGGCCACGTGGGTGACCGTCGGGTCCGCCTGGTCGATCACCGCGACCGATTCCACCTCGCCGCTCCCGGCCGCGGCCATCCAGACGGCGCTGGCCGAGAAGAGGATCAGGGCCAGGCCCGCCGCGATGAGCTGCGGGACGGTCATCACCACCCGTCGGGAGCGCCAGATCGGGACCACGTCCCGGTCCTCCGCCGCGGGTCCACCGCGGGGCTCGAGCCGGGCCTCGATCTCCGGCCACAGCTCGCGCTCCGGCGGCAGATCGGGGAGCCGACCGGCGGCGTCGACCACTGCACGCAGCTCTTCCAGCGTGCTCGCGCACTCCTCGCACTCGGCCACGTGGGCCTCGAGCTCCGCCCGCTCGGCGGGCGTCAGCTCGCCGTCCAGGTAGTCGGACAGTCGCGTCGTGTAATGTTGGTTCGTCATGGTCCTATGCCGTCAGTTGCTCTCGAAGCGCCATCCGCGCCTCGTGGAGCTGGGACTTCGACGTCCCCGTCGATATGCCCAGCATGTCTCCGATCTCCCGGTGCTTGTACCCCTCCACGTCGTGGAGCACGAATACCTGCTTGGCCCGGGGCGGGAGCCGGTCGATGGCCTGGTCCAGATCCATCCGTGCATCCGGTCGCTGCCTCGGTGACCGGGCCCGCTCCATGGCGATCTCGTCGTGCTTGAACCGCTCCCGCCGCTTCCCCGCCTTCGTCCGCCGGGCCAGGCACACATTGATCGCCAGCCGGTACAGCCACGTCCCGAAGGCCGACTTGCCCTTGAACAGGTGCAGCTTGTCCCAGGCCCGGATGAAGACGTCCTGCACCACGTCATCCACCAGCTCCGGGCCCACCATCCGCCTGCACAGCGAATGGATCCGTACCTCGTGCCGCCGGTACAGGCGCTCGAAGGCCCGCGTGTCACCGGCTACCGCCAGCGCCACGTCATCGGTGTCCGTTGTCGGAGCTCCCGGGTCCGTCGTCTTCATCATCGCTAGTTCGGCCATTCCGTACGTTGAGATAGGAAGGCCCGTGAAAAGGTTGGATACGCCAATCTAGTATGGGGGAAGGCGACGATACAGCCGCGTGAATCCTGGCGGAAGACGCGGGGTTCCGGGCGGGGCTACCCTCGGATTCACGCGAAGACGCCAAGGGGAACGGCAAGACGCGACGGGGTGGGATTCCGAGCTCGTTGTGGGTCGAGTGGTCGGGGGGTGTCGAGTGGTCCGGGCGAGATTGAGGGTTCTCCGGGTGGCTTCGGGTTCGCCGCGAGCGCTGAGCCCGCCGGCTCAGAAATGGCTCTTCTCCCGATTGGCTGATGCGTTTGCCCGACACACGCCAGCGGTTTCGCAGCGTTCGGCACGCAGCGCCGCGGAGAGTCCCACCCGGGAGGTTGCCCTCTTCCTCTTCGTCGCCACCAGCCTGTACCTCGCCCTCCGCTTCGTACTTCGCCCTCTCTCTGGGGCGCGGGGGTAGGTAGACGGAGAGGTACGAAGCGGAGGTACAGGTACAGGCCGAGGTCGAAGGAGAAAATGAAGGAGAAGGGTCCAGGCACCTTGCCTTGCTTGCATCAACAAATTCGGAGAAGAGCTCAAAAAAACCGCCGGGAAGGTTGCCCCCCCGGCGGCTTCTCTCCGTCTCGAACTGTCCTCGCCCGGCGTCGCGGCTTCAGGCCAGTTCGTAGCGTCTTTGCGTGAATCCGAACGCTGCCTCGCCGCGAGCCCTCAGAAACGCCGGAACGCCCGCCGCGTCGCGTCGCCTAGTTCAGCAGCGGCTCGATCATCTCGGCGAAGCTCGTGCGCGCCCGGTGCAGGCGGCTCTTCACCGTGCCCAGGTTCACGCCCGTGATGTCGGCGATCTCCTCGTAGCTCTTCCCTTCCAGCTCACGGAGCCGGAAAACCAGCTGATGGTGCTCCGGCAGCTTCTCCACCGTCTTCTCCACCGCCTCTTCCAGATACCGGTTGTTGTACATCTTGTCCGGCTTCATCGCCGAGTCCTCGAACTGCAGCGGACGATGGTCCGGCTCCCAGTTCGTGGTCAGCTTCTGGAACAGCACCAGCGGACTCCGGGAACGGTTCCGCAGCTCGTTCTTCGCCAGGTTCGAGCAGATCGTGTAGATCCACGTCGAGAACTTCTTCGACTGGTCAAAACGGTGCAGGTGCCGCGTCACACGGACGAACGCCTCCTGCACCAGGTCCTCCGCACGGTCCGGATCCCCCGTCTTCCGACGGATGAAGTGGACCAGACGGTCACGGTACCGATTGTACAGCTCGCTGAACGCCAGCGGGTGGCCGTCCAGATGCGCGGCGACCAGATCGCTGTCGGTCATATCGAGAATCGATACCTGCTGCTTATCGTCAGACTTGGCAACGGCCATGCGCTATCCCTCCCGTATGCTGGCGAAACAGGGGAGCATCCGCTTCGACGGATCCTCCCCGGTCAACGTATTAGAAGCCCGGCTCCATACCTTGCAGGAACCGGGCCTATCGTTCAACTCTGATTGAAATATAGGGTCCGAGGGGCCTCGACGCAAGGGGGTTGTTCGATCATTGTTGAAGTGCGCCAAGCTGTTGTCGGAACGGCCGATACACCGCTTTTCGGGCGCCGGGGGGAGACGGGCCGGGAGGGGGTTGGATGGACGGAACTGATTTTCTTTCTCATTCCGCCGGCGCCGGTTTGTGTACCGCCGTGAAGGGTGGACCCCGGGCCCGGCTGTGCCGGAGCGCGGCAAGTAGCAGTCTCCGGGCCCGGGGGGGGGCACGACGCTACTGGGCCTGGCCGCCCAGCTCTTCGGGCTCGATGGTCATCTGCAGGACGCGGCCCTGGAGGTTGCGGTCCCGGCTGGTGACGTTGCCCACGTCCTTGGTGCGCTCGGCGACCTCGTCGAGGACGCGCTGGCCGTTCTCGGGCCTGCGCATCTCCCGGCGGCGGAAGCGAACGGTGATGCGTACGTGCTTCCCGTTCTCGAGGAACCGACGGGCGTTCCGGACCTTGAAGTCCATGTCGTGGTCGTCAGTCTTGGGCCGGAACTTCACTTCCTTGAGCTCGTAGGTGTGCTGCTTCTTCTTGGCTTCCTTGGCGGCCTTCTGCTGCTCGTACTGGTATTTCCCCCAGTCCATGATGCGGACCACTGGCGGGCGGGCACGGGGCGCCACTTCCACCAGGTCGAGGCCGGCCTGGGCGGCCTTGTCCCGGGCCTCGTCCAGCGGGACGATGCCGACCTGCTCACCTTCCTGATCGATGAGCCGGATCGGGCTGATCCGGATGTCCTCGTTCACGCGCGTCTTCGTCTTTGCTATGAGATCCTCCTCCGTTCAGTAGTCAGTGCCCCCTGCCTCGGGGGTTTACTCATCCGTCAACCTCCGTGCCGCTGGATCGTATCCCCGCTGCATTGCAGGGAGCTGTCCAGAGGATTGAAGGTGAACCAACGACGGTCGTTGGACAACCATTGCTCGGTCACGGGAGCGCACAGGGTGGTGATGGTTTCCCGGTCCAGGATGAGTGCCGTGGCCCCACCGAGGCGCAGGGTGAACATGGCTGTCTGGACTGGCACCGTCAGCACGAGCTCCATGGGCGGGTCGGCGGGTCGGATCACGAGCGTCCGGGTGTTGCCCTCCTTGAGGGACAGCGGGCGACTGGTGATGACCTTGAAGCGGTGGCCCTCTACGCGGACCGAGACCCTGGCGACCACGGAAAGGTCGGGAACGTTGACCTCGTCGGGGGCCAGATCCCGAACGAAGGTGGTGTAGAGGGCTTCATCGCTGCCGTTGCCGAGCTTCGGCATCCACTCGGTGACGGGTGCGTGGTCCGGGCGCCGGACGGCGTTCCACTCCCAGCCCCCGGTCCTGCCTCGGGCCACCGCGTCGCTCCTGGTGCTGCCCGGCAGGCGCACTGCGACCCACACGTTCTCGGGCACGGTCACGAGGTAATCCACGGGGCCCGCCCCCACGGCGCTGAGGGTGAGGCGGTCGTGGTCGGCCAGGCCGGAGGTGGTGAAGCCCTCCTGCGCCCGGCTGGTGACCCGCACGGACCCGAACCCGCCTCGGATGAGGCGCAGCGAGCCGGGCGCCTCAACGTCCACGTGGATGTCGAGGCGAGTCCCGGCGAAGCCGAACTGCTCGCGAGCCACCTGCCATTCCTGCGCGGCGGCTCCAGTGCCGGGAACCGCCACGAGAAGGGCCAGGAGCGGTACGATCGTCCGAGTCATGGTGTTGCCTCCTCCCGTCAGTCTACCCGGATGATAGCCCCAGCCGGGGCCGTGGGTTCCGCCGGTGCCGACCCGGGAACGGGTCTTGAGAACCGGGTGTACCGAGCCCAGCTCAACGCCTGCCGTACGCACTGGCGTGAGCCCCCGATTACGCGGTATACCGAAGAGCAGCTGAAGCAGAGGTTTGCGGATGCGCCATCGACGGACGCCGTGGTCAGTTCCCCGGCTCTGCCTCGTCCAGCTGGATATCGTGGAGGAAGTCCCGGAGCGGACCGCTGGTGACGGTGGCGGCCTCGGCGAGGTCGAGCATGATCCCGGGGCGCTTGATCGAGTTGACCAGGACGTGCCCGGCGGCCACCTCCACCACCTGTCTTTCCGTCTCCTCTGACGCCGCCTCGTAATACTCGGAGTAGCGGGCGCTGACCCGCTGCTCGAAGAGCGGGAGCTGCAGCCGGGGGACGGAGCCCTCCTCGAGGTCCTCGTAGAGCGCCCGGTGCATAGCGTCCAGCACCTTCTTGCCGCGGAGGGCGTCGCCCCCGCACGCCTGCTGGCAGGAGCGGGTATGGAGCCACATGAAGAAGATCAGCGCCTCTTCGGGCTCTACCGTAGGCAGCGCCAGTACGTTGCTGCCGTTCTCCGCCCCCTCACCGTCGCCCGACAGGCCCCGGCGCTCGAGGAAATCGGAGAAACTCTCCCAGACGAGCTGGGCCAGGTTCTCGCCCAGCTCATCCGCCGACATCCGCATTCCGCCTCCCATGTTGATGGAGACCCTAATACCGCCACGGCGGGAGGCGGTGTCAAGGTTCAAGGTCCGCCGCCGCCTCCATCGCCACCACCGCCACCCGGGAGGAGCCGCCGGAGCCGCTCGCGGATGGCGTTCTCGATAGCCTGCTGGAGGCTGTCCGCCCGGAGCCGGACGGAGTCGGGCAGGAGCTCGTAGACGGAGTCGCCGAGGATGGTGCGCAAGGAGTCGGCCGGCAGGTCCCTCAGCGAGTCGGGGAGCTCGAAGCGCCCGGCGGCCTCCCGGGCTGCCCGGTCCCGCACGTCCTGGGCGGCCTCTTCCGCCGCCCCGCGGACCGCATCCTGGGCCTCCTGTGCGGCCTCCTCCACGGCGCCGGTGACCCGGTCGGTCACGGCCTCCCGCGCCGGGTCGAGGTCGAGGGTCACGTCCGGGCTCTCCACGTTGCCGTGGATCCGGAGCCCGACGGGGATGGCGTTGTCCGGCGACGCGGTCAGGATCTGGCCGCCGATGGCGCCGGCGCGCCGGGCGAGCTCCGGGGCCAGGGCCGCCGTGGCGCTCACGTCCAGCTGCCCGCCGAAATCGAACCAGCCGCCGGCGCGGGCGTCGATCTCGCTGCCGTCGAGAGCCGTCTCGTCGAGGGTGACCCGGGGCCCATCGATGTGGAAGCTGCCGGCCCAGTCCCGGAACCGGAGGGTATCGAAGGCGGTGACTCCGAGCCTTTCGCCGATGGCCGTCAGGACGACCCAGTTGGCGAGCCGCCCGTCCGCGATGGCCAGCGTCCCGACGGACCCGAGGGACTCCCGCACCGGCAGAGCGAAGCGATCGAGGGTCATCCCCACGGTGCCGGCCATGTCCAGTCGGCCGGACAGGTGGTCCTTGAAGGGGGTGAGGGTGTCGAAGAACGGGCGGGCTCCGACGCTGGTGACGCCGAACCGTCCCGCGAGCCGGGTCTCGATGGGCGCGCCGACGCTGTCGGTGCGGAGCGGCTCGACCTCGCCGTTGGCATCCACGATCCCGCCCATCAGGCCGAACCGGAGCTGCTCGAGGACGATGAGGTCCTGCGTGACGTGCGCGAGGGCGGTCATGTCGGTGTAGCGGAGGCCGTTCCGGACCAGCGACTCGACGCTCGCGTCGATCCGGGCGTCCACGGGCGGGAGCGCCGGGATGGCGAGCCCCATCTCCTCGGCTATGGCCCCGGCCGACCGGCCCTCGATGGGGCGGTCCCGGAGACGGGCGAAGAGGAGCGATGGATAGCCGCTCGTGCTGGGCCCGAACAGCGCATCGAGGTCCAGGGCGCCGGCCTCCATGTCCACGGCCAGGCGGGGCGGGGCGGGGGCGGAGTCCACGGCGGCGGGGATCCACCCGTCGGCGGTGATGTCCAGCTCGATAGTGCTGCGATCCGGACCGAGCTCGATCCGGAAGGGGCTCACCCGCACCTGGCCCCCTTCGAACCGGGCCGTGGCGGTGGGCACGCGGACCACCGGGTCCATCCCCGCCAGGGCGACGCCCGTGGCGTCGATGGTGCCCGTGGCCCTCGCCGTCGCCAGGTCGTTCACCGGCAGCTGGGTGCGGAGGTCGATACGCACGTCGCCGGCGAGGTCCAGCGTATCGGACACGAGGCCGAGCGGGGCCAGGCGACCCAGGTCGGCCCGGCCGCTCAACGCCACCACGGCCACCGGCGCGTCGGGGTTCCGGACCGCCACGCCGGTGTTGAAGCCCTGGCCCAGGAGCCGTCCGTCGAACCGGGCCACCACGCTGTCGAGGGAGAATACGGCCTGACCCCCTACCCCCTCGACGAGGTTTTCGGAGCCCACCGTGACGGCCCCGTCCGAGAGGTTCAGCCGTCCTTCGACGGCGGGGAGCGTGTCCGGCGCCAGCGTTCCATCGATGGTGGCCCGGAGGCTCGCCGTGCCCCGGAGCCCGACCTCCCGGCCGTCGGGGAGCGCGAGTTGTGCCCGCATGGAGTCGGGGACCCACGCCATGAGCCGGGCGGCGTCGATGCCGTCGGCCGCCAGGTCGATCTGTACCCCCGGTCGGCCCGAGTTGACGCCCTCTACCCGACCGCTGCCGGCCAGGGTGACGCCCTCGAAGTCCACCTCGAGCTCCCGCAGCTCCAGCCGGTCCTGGTCGAGATCCAGCGTTGCGTCGTGGTCCACCCGGAGGGCCAGGTCCCGGGCGGGCAGCACTGCGCCGGAAAGGGTGGCATCGACGTCGTCAGCCCCGACCCATCCGGTGAGGACCAGCGACGTCAGCGTCCCTTCCTCCACGGCGCCCGAGATGGCGAGCTCCTGGCTCCACCCGTCGAGTCGGACGCGCGTGCCGTCCTGGTGGTTCGTGTATCGGAGGCTACCGTCGGTGATCCGGACCCGGTCCACGGCGAAGTCGATATCGGCGGTGGACGCCTCGGCCGTGCTATCGGGCTCGATGACGGGGAAGTTGCTCACCCCTTCCCGATCGATCTCCACGGCGATGCGGGGGGCGTGGAGCTCGAGGCTCCGGACCACTACCCGTCTGCCGAACAGGGGCAGGATCCGGACCCGTGCCTC
Source organism: Longimicrobiales bacterium (assembly GCA_046483065.1). Lineage (GTDB taxonomy): Bacteria > Gemmatimonadota > Gemmatimonadetes > Longimicrobiales > RSA9 > JAWVYT01. The sequence continues at coordinate 24,262 of JAWODW010000053.1, forward strand.
GGCCCGGTCGATCCGGGCCAGGGCGGTGGAGTCGGCGCCCACCGTGAGACCGGACAGTCGTACACCGGGGAGCGGGAACAGGGCGATGCCGACACGGTCGATGGCCACGGGCTCGCCGAGGGCGGCTTCCGCCCGGCGGGCGAGGGCATCGGCCACGCGCTCTTCGGGGATGAGGGCGACCGTAAGGACGAGTCCTCCGATGACGAGGACAAGCCCGGCCACCGCGATGAAGAGGATGCGGCGCCGATTCATGTGGGACCTCCGTTCAGCTCTATACCGGTACGGCTTCCCAACCGATGTCCACCGGGCGGTCGTCCTGCACGGCGTCCTCCGGCGAGATGACGATGTCGAACTCCCGGGTCGCTTCGACCCGCTCCTTCTTCTGCCGTCCGCCGGTCACGGTGCGATCCTTGACGGTGACCACGCGCTCGTGGCCGTCGGGCGCCACGAGACGCAGCGAGCTGCCGGGCTTCAGCAGCTTCGGGTCGAAGTCGCCCTCAAGGAGCTTCATCCGGAGGTTCCAGCCCCGGAGAGGGACGAAGTAGGCGTCGGAGATGCGAAAGTGGTAATCGGCCATGGTGCGTTTCTACCCGGGGTGCGTTCTGTATCCGTTCACGAGGCCGCGCCCGGAGGGCGAGGGCCCGCATATGCTCTGGAGGATAACGGCTCAGGGCGGCCGGAGGCCAGGGGCCGGGGCGCGCCGGACTGTCACCCGGGGGTGGCGATCGCCGACGGGGCGGGTAGGTTCATGGCCATGAGCGATATCGACGAAGGACGCGGCCTGGAGCTGTCGGCAGAGGCGATGCGCGCCATGGGGTACGCCGTGGTGGATCGCCTGGTGCACCGGATCGCGACGCTGGACGACCAGCCGACGTGGCGGGGTGCCACGCGCGAGGAGATGCGCGACCGGCTGGAGGGGATCACGGGAGCGCCCGATGCCGGCGTCCACGACGGGGATGCGGGCGAGCGGGAGGCCTTCGAGGCGCTCCTGGATGCCCTCACCGACCGCGTGCTCCCGTACCGGGGCAGCGTGGACCACCCCCGCTTCTTCGCGTTCGTCCCGAGCTGCCCGACGTGGCCCGGGATCCTCGGCGACTTCATGGCCACCGGGCTGAATGTGTTCCAGGGCACGTGGCTCGAGTCGGCGGGGCCGAGCGCGCTGGAGCTGGAGGTGCTCGGCTGGTTCAAGGAATGGGTCGGCTACCCCGAGGAAGCGGCGGGGCTCCTCATGAGCGGGGGCTCGGCGGCCAATCTCACGGCGCTGATCACCGCCCGGTTGGACCGCCTCGGCGAGGATTGGCGCAATGGCGTGATCTACGCGTCCGAGGAGACCCACTCGTCAGTCTTCCGGGCCGCACGGCTCCTCGGCTTCGCCGCCGACCGGGTCCGGACCATCGACGACGACACGGGGCACCGCATCCGGCCCGGCGCACTGGTCGCCGCGGTGGCGGAGGACCGGGCCCGGGGCCTCGAGCCGTTCCTGGTGGTGGCCAACGGCGGCGCCACGAGCACCGGTGCCGTGGACCCGCTGGCCGAGCTGGCCGACGTCTGCTGGCAGCACGGGCTCTGGCTCCACGTCGACGCCGCGTACGGCGGGTTCGCCGTCCTGACCGACCGGGGACGCGCGCTGCTGAACGGGATCGATCGCGCCGACTCCATCACGCTGGACCCCCACAAGTGGCTGTACCAGCCGTTCGAGGCCGGCTGCCTCCTGGTCCGGGAGGGACGGAAGCTCGTCGACGCCTTCCATATCCTGCCCGACTACCTCCAGGACACCGAAGTGGCCCACCGTGCCGTCCCGGACGACGCAGAGGTGAATTTCGCCGACCGGGGGCCCCAGCTCACCCGCTCGTGGCGGGCGCTCAAGGTGTGGCTCACCGTCCGCTACTGGGGCGTGGACCGGCTCCGGGCCGTCATTGACCATACCATGGATCTGGCCGAGCGGGCCGAGGAACGGATCCGGGCCTCGGACACGCTCGAGGTGCTCACGTCGGCAGAGCTGGGCGTGGTCTGCTTCAAGGGGCCCGACGGCGAGGCCGCCGACGCCGAGCGGGTCCAGCGGCTGTCGGATAGCGGCGTGGGTATGATCTCCTCCACCCGCGTCCGGGACGAGTACGCGCTCCGGCTCTGCATCCTCAGCCATCGGAGCCGGTGGAAGGACGTGGAGAGAGTCATCGAGGAGCTCGAGCGACCGGTGTAGCCGGTCCGCCCGCCCGCCGCGCCGACACCGGCCCGCCGCGCCGATACCGGCCCGCCGCGCCGGTCGGTCCGCCGGCCGGTCCGTCGGTCGGTTCGCCGGGTGGCCTCGTCGGGTGGCCTGGCCCGCCGCTCCGAATTGTCCCTCCCGTAACCGGGAATTGCCCGTCCCGAACCGGTAGATTATTCGAACGTGAATGAACCAGTTCCGAGATAATTGGCTTAAGTTGTTTGTGTGTAAGGGTTTAAGTCGAAAGCGGAACGGATTGTTCGTTCACGTTCGAAGGATCTTCGACGGGGAAACGGTAGTCGGGCCGTCGGTGGCCGGCAGGCGGAGGGCGTTTTCGGCGTCGCGGGCGAGGGTGAGGAGGAGGGGGGTGGCGGTGTCGCCGTGGAGGTCCACGGCGCGGGCCACGCGGCCGCCGCCGGCGGTGTCGATCATGAGGGTGGTCAGCCCGAGTCGTCGCTGGAAGGGTGTGGCCCGGAGGTGGAGCGTCTGGATCTTGCGGTCGGGGATGATGGCGTGGGTCCGTGTGAGGACGCCACCGCGGGCGATGGCGTAGCGGTCGGTCCGCGCCCAGGCTCGTGCCCGGTACTGGGCCCGAGCGAAGAACCACGCGGGGATGAGGAGTGCGAGGAGTGCAGCGCTCCGCGGGTCGAGCCATGCGGCGATGGTGGCTCCGAGTGCGATGGGCACGGCGAGGCGGACGAAGGAGCGTCGTCGGGAGACGGGGTGGACCGGGTTCAACTCCACGTCCTCGAAGCGGGCGTCCTCGAACACGGCCCGGATGAGGCGTCCCACATCGGGGCGCCGGGTGATGGGGACGTAGGCCTCGGCGCCGCCGCCCTGGGCGTTCTCCCGCTGTTGGGGCCCGGCGCCGGCGGTCTCGATCTTGAGCGCCGCCAGTCCGAGGAGCCGTCGGAGGAGCGTCTCCTCGATGCGGACCACCTGGACGCGTTCGAGGGGGACGGTGGTGTGGTGACGGCTGAAGAGGCCGTACTCCCGTCGGAGGTCGTTGCCGGAGCGGGTCAGTGTGAAGCCGTGGAAACGGACCACGTGGGCCACGATGGAGACGAGCCACCCCAGGACGATGAAGCCCACCACGAGGCCGGCGAAGACCAGGATCGTGTCAGTCACGCCGAGCTCCGTCGGCTGGCCGAGGGTCGATTCGAGCCATACGTCGACGCGCTCGAAGCCACCGAAGTCATTGAGGATCTCCATCAGGGTGGCGAGTCCTGCGGCGATGAGGCCCGCCTCGTTGGAGGTCGCGCCGGCGACCACGAGGTCGGTCACCGAGAGCTGCAGGAGCGTCTCTTCGTCCTCCCCGGCCATGGCGCCGTCGGCCTCAGCGTCGGCGTCCTGTGGCGCGGTCCGTGCGCGTCGAGTCCGGAGCTCGGCGCGGAGGGACAGCGCCTCGTCGAGGTGGAGGACGGCGAGGCTGGCCTCGGTCTCGCCGCCGCCGGAGGCCGTCTCCAGGCGGAGCTCGGCCACGCCCGCCAGCCGCTCCAGCGCCGAGCGTTTCAGGTCCACGTTCTGGATCCGGGCCAGGGGTATGACCCGTCGGCGGCGGGAGAGGACGCCGCTGTCGATGATCAGCTCGTCGTCGTCGAGCCGATAGCGGAACGCGAGCCACTGGGCCACGGCGAAGCCGAGCGACGGGATGGCCAGGATGACCAGCGTCCACTGGGCCACCGCGCCGAACCCTTCGCCCACGGACGCGCCGCCGAGGATGGCCGGGAGCAGGAGCTGGCGGCCCAGGCGGAGCGCCCGGGAGACGACGGTGAAGCCGTGGAGCCGGGCGCCGGATCCCTCAGACGGCATCGCCGACGCCGCTCTGGGCGGCCAGGCGGTCCCGGATCTCCTCGGCCTCATCGGCGGCCAGCGCCGGGATGGTAATGATGGCGCCCTGGGTCCCGGCGGTGAACACCACCACGCGGGTGAGGCCGAGCCAGCGGTCTATGGGGCCGTGGCGCGTGTCCACATGCTGGATCCGTGCGTGGGGCACGATGCTGGTGGTCCGGAATAGGACGCCGCGCCGGAGGTAGACGTCCCGGTCCCGGAGCGCGAATCCCCAGGCGCGGTAGCGGAGCCGGGGGAAGACGGCCGCCGCGGCCACGGTGAGGACGGCGGCGGTGGCGCTGAGGACGCCCACGGGCACCGGCAGCTCGAAGAGGAGCTCGGCGCCGACGGCCATGCCGGTGATGACGGCGCCCCGGGCCAGGGTGGTGAGCCGCCAGAGCGTCACCGCCTTCTCGTGGATCGGGCGCAGCTCGGGGGGCGATGCCTCCGCCTGCGGGGCGTTCCAGGCCGGGGAGCCCGACGTTGCGCCCCGGTCGGGGGTGCCACCGTGGACGTCGCTCCCGGCGAAGCCGTTCTCACTCACGGCGACGCCTCCTCCTTCTCCTCTCCGGCCACCCGTACCTGGTTGCGGCCGGCGTGCTTCGCCTCGTACAGCGCCGCGTCGGCCTCGCCCAGGATCTCCTCGTAGGTGGTACCGTCTTCGGGGAACGACGCCAGGCCGGCGCTGATGGTGAGTCGGCCCGTGGGCTGGATGTCGCGCTGCCGGAACGGGTGCTCCTCGACCTCCGTCCGGAGCCGCTCCAGGATCGGCAGCGCCTCGTCCTTCCCCGCGTTGATCATGATCATGCTGAACTCTTCACCGCCGAACCGGGCCACCATGTCGTGGAGACGGATCTCCCGGCGCATGACATCGGCGAGCTCCATGAGCGCCCGGTCGCCGGCCAGGTGCCCGAGCTTGTCGTTGTAATGCTTGAAGAAATCGACGTCGGCGATGGCCACGGAGCACTGGCCGCCGTAGCGGCGAACCCGGTCCAGCTCGGCCCGCAGCACCTCCTCGAAGTGGCGCCGGTTGGGGAGCTGGGTGAGGGGGTCGGTGAGGGCCATGTCCGCGAGCCGCAGGCGGAGGTCCCGCATCTCCCGTCGCTCTGCCCGGAGCTGCTCGAACACTACGCCGGCGTACACGCTGATGACGAACACGGAGCCGGCCACCCCACCCTCGAACGCCAGTGACAGGGGGTAGCCCTGGCGGTCCAGTAGCCATCCGACGGTGAGGTATCCCAGTGTCATGACGGTGCTGAGGGTCACCACGGCCCGGAACCCGCCGAGGCCCGCCATGAAGAGCAGAGCCACGAACCAGCCCAGGAGGATGATGAATCGCATCTCCGGGGCCAGGTACATGTAGAGCGCCAGGAGGACCATGGCGCCGAGCAGCGGCGTATAGAGGTAGTGGGGGTCGCCGGGGATGTGTCGGTCGAGGCCCCGCACGGCCACCACGAGCAGTGCGCCCTGGATGAATACGGTGCCCAGCGCGGCCCAGAGCCACTCCTCGTAGCTGATGTCGGTCAGACCGAGGACGCGCATCCCCACGATGAGGAGGAGCGCCATGGCGAGCCCACCGGTGGCGAGCGTTACACCGCGGGCCTTGATCTCCTGTTTGCGCTCTTCTTTCATCCGGGGAGCTGGCGTCAGTACGAGGGGTGGACAGCCGTCACGGTCGGCATACCTTGATCGTGCGGCGTGGCGAGCGGCTGGGCGGGAGCACTGCCCGGAATATGACGGCGGCCCCGCGGGTCCCACAAGTAGCTGGAGGAGCGACGGATGGCGGAAATCGAGTGCGTGCGGTGCGGAGAGACGGGGGAGCAGCTCCCGAGGCCACCGCTGCGGAACGATCTGGGCGAGCGGGTCCACGCCTCCATCTGCAGGATGTGCTGGGACGAGTGGCTCGCCTATCAGACCGCACTGATCAACCACTACGGCCTGGACGTGCGGAACCGTGACGCGAAGGAGTTCCTGACGAAGAACATGGAGGCCTACCTCTTCGAGCAGGGTGAGACGGAGGACATCGACACGAGCCAGGAGGGCAACGTCAGCTGGTGACGACCGCCTGTCCCGCGCTCGCCCCCTCACGCCGACCCCCAACGCAATTCGGCGGGCACGCGTCCTGCAAGAGACGGGGAAGTCTTCGCGCGTCCGGAACACAGGTCGACGTGTGGGGGATAAGAACGGCTCGCGGCGGAAACAGACCAGCAGACGATCAGGACGGATGATACGACAGCTAGGGGTGGGAGCAATCGGAGTGGTGGTGGGGCTGTCGTGGTCGGTGCCGGTGGTGGCACAGCGTGCCGGCGGCGGTGCGGGCACGGGCTCGGGGGCCGGGGGCGGTGGCCTCCGGGTCACGGAGCGTGCCGGCAGCATCCAGATCGACGGTCGGCTGGTCGAGTCGGCGTGGGAGGCGACGGAGGCCATTACCGACTTCGTCCAGGGCGACCCGGTGGAGGGCGCCGCGGCGGAGGAGCGGACGTCGGTCCGCGTGGTGTTCGACGATGAAGCGATCTATGTGGGCGCGCGTCTCTGGGAGGAGAGTGGCCATCGGATCGCGCGGCAGCTGGTCCGTCGGGACGAGACGGGCCAGGCCGACTACTTCGAGGTCTCCTTCGACTCGAACCTGGACCGCCGCACGGGCTACCAGTTCCGGGTCACGGCCGCCGGTGTGCAGCAGGACGCGTATCTCCACAGCGACAACGAGGAAGACGTGTCGTGGGACGCCGTCTGGGAGTCGGACGTCACCGTCGACGATGACGGGTGGACGGTGGAGATGCGGATCCCGTGGTCGCAGATCCGGTACGAGCCGGGTCAGGGGCGGCAGACCTGGGGTGTGAACTTCGTCCGCTGGCGGGTCGAAGCCGGGGAGCGGGTCTACTACGCCCTCGTGCCCCGGAGCCGCCACGGGAAGGTCAGTTTCTTCCGGCCGATGGAGGGCGTTCGTGTGCCCGAGTCCGCGCAGCGGATCGAGGTGCGGCCCTACCTGCTGGCCCGGGGCCACACGGGGCAGGCCGACGCCGGCGACCCGTTCTTCGACGGCTCGGCGGGCAACGCACAGGCCGGTTTGGACCTCCGCTACGGCCTCGGCAGCGCCTTCACGCTCGATGCCACCGTGAACCCCGACTTCGGACAGGTCGAGCTGGATCCGGCCGTGATCAACCTGTCGGCTTTCGAGACCTTCTTTCCGGAGAAGCGACCGTTTTTCGTGGAGGACGCCCGGATCCTCGACTTCACCCTCTCCGGCCGCCAGAACAGCCTGTTCTACAGCCGGCGGATCGGCCGCGAGCCCCGCGGCGGGGCGCCCGCCAACGCTACATTCACGGACGTCCCGGACCAGAGCACGATCCTGGGCGCGGCCAAGTTGACGGGTCGGAGCGCCGGTGGGCTCTCCATGGGCGCGTTGACGGCGGTGACCGCCGCCGAGGACGCCCGGGCGTACTTCCCCGCGGCCGGCACGGCCACGGACAGCATCGGCACGTACCTGGCGCAGCCCCGGAACTTCTACGGCGTGACCCGGGTCCAGCAGGATCTCCGCGAAGGCGCCACCACCATCGGCGGGATCGTGACCGGGATGCGACGGGAGCTGCCGGCCGACGGTTCGTTCGATTTCCTGCCCCGGGACGCGTACAGCGTGGGGCTCGACTTCGAGCACATGTGGGGCGACAGGGAGTGGGCGATCCAGGGGTTCTGGGCGGGCAGCCTTGTCCGGGGTGACGCGGACGCGCTGACCCGGATCCAGCGTTCGAGCAACCACTATTTCCAGCGTCCCGACTCCGACTTCGAGGTGGACAGCACGGCCACGAGCATGCTGGGGGCCGAGTGGCGGTTGGAGTTCGAGCGTCGCAGTGGCGAGCACTGGACCGGCGCCGTATGGGCGGCCGAAGTGACGCCGGGCTTCGAGGTGAACGACCTCGGGTACTCCCGGTCCACGGAGCGCATCGACGGTGGCGCCCGGATCTCTTACCGGGAGATCGAGCCGGGGTCGGTGTTCCGGAGCTACAACTTCACCGCGTGGACCTTTCACAACTGGCGCCACACCGCGCTGGACGACCCGTTCTCGTATGACGCGTGGGGTCAGGCCCACAAGAGTGGCAGGCTGAACCTCAGCGGGCGCGGCACGCTGAACAACTTCTGGGGCGGCCACGTGAGCCTCAGCTACAGTCCCGAGGTGCTGGACGACGGCGCGACCCGGGGCGGCCCGCTCATGGTCGACCCGTCGAGGTTGGGCACCAGCGTCCGGCTCAACACGGACCGTCGCCAGGCCGTCTCGCTGAACGCGTCGGTGAACTACGACTGGGGCGACGGCGGCCGGTCGCTCCGGAGCAGCATCGGGATGACCGTACGTCCGTCGGCCGGCTGGGAGATCCAGCTCTCACCGTCGTACTCCGACCATTTTGATGTCGACCAGTACGTGACCGCCATCAGCGACGACTCGTTCGCCCCGACCTACGGCAGGCGCTACGTTTTCGGGGAGCTGGACCGGCGTTCGTTCTCGCTGGAGACCCGGTTGAACGTGACGTTCACGCCGGCGCTGACGCTCCAGCTGTTCCTCCAGCCGCTGATGGAGGCCGGCCACTACACCGCCTACAAGCAGTTGGCGGCAGCCGAGAGCTTCGACTTCGACACGTTCACGCCGGGGACGGCCGTGGACGGCGATGACGACGGGGTGGCGGAGCAGTGCACCGGCGGCTCCATGTGCGAGATGGACGGCGTCCGGTACCTGGACTTCGATGGCGACGGCACACCCGACAGCACGTTCCGCGACCGGGACTTCAACGTGGTCTCACTGCGTGGCAACGCGGTCCTGCGGTGGGAGTACCGGCCGGGCTCGACGCTCTTCCTGGTCTGGCAGCAGCGGCGCTATGACCGGCGCAGCTTCGGCGATTTCGACTTCGGCCGGGACCGGGGCGACATGGTGGGGCTCCAGCCCGACAACGTGTTCATCATCAAGGTGAACTACTGGCTGGGGCTGTAACGGACCCTCCCGGGAGGGTCGCTGGAAAGGGGTCGGATGTTCCGCGAGTTCAAGCGCGCGTGGAAGCAGGCGGTGGACAACTTCTGGACGGAGCTGGAGGCCGACGGCTCCGGCAGGGGTGGAGAGGCCGCCTACCGGGAGGTGGCCCGCGTCCGCAACCAGCTGGACGGGCTCGATGACGCCATCGGCGAGACCCGCCAGCGCCTCGGCCACGAGACGGAGCAGGTGGAGGCCTGTGTGCGGCGGGCCCGGATGGCGAAGGAGATCGGCGACGCCGAGACCGCCCGTGTGGCCGTCGAATACGGGGAGCGCCACCAGGAGCGGGCCGCGGTCCTGGAGCGGAAGCTGGAGGCGCTCGAAGCCGAGCGACGCCTCTGCCGCAGGGATCTGGACGAGATGGAGAAGGCGCTGCAGGACGGGCGCGTCCGGTCGGTCCGGGCAGAGATCGACGACCTGAACCGGCACCCCAGCGAGGACGCCTTCCGGAACCTGGAGGACTCGGCGAAGGCCCAGACCGCCGAAGAGCGGCTCGACGAGCTGAAGAAGCGGATGGAGCAGTAGGCGCCTGACGGTCGTAACGTGGATGAGTCGCGCCTGCGGCGCTCGCGGGCCGGCGCTCGGCTTCCCCCACGCGGATGGCTCGCCCTGCAGGCCAGCGGCAGTGGTCTGTGGCCCCGCGATCGTTCCTTTCCGGGTCCGGCTCCGGCGCGTTGCCCCCCCAAGGCAGGCGGTCCTCACAAACCACCGGGGAGGCGCACCTGAATTCTATCCGCAACGGAAAACGGCCCGCCCCGTGAGGAGCGAGCCGCTTCCGCGGTTCCAACCGCGGCCGTCAGACCGTCGGCCGCCGCCCGCGCGCAACAACCACTAGTGCACGCCGCTCATCATCTTCCGGAGCATGGGCACCAGCAGGAAGAGGAAGAGTCCGCCGCCGATGGCGGTGGCGGCCACGGCTCCGAACAGCGTGGGCAGCGCCATGGTCTCGAAGTATCCGGCCACGAGTCCCGCCATGAGGTTGCCGAGCGAGATGGACATGAACCAGACGCCCATCATCTGCCCCACGTACCGCTGGGGCGCGAGCTTGGTCACCATGCTCAGTCCCACGGGGCTCAGCGAGAGCTCACCGCAGGTGTGGAGCAGGTAGGTCACGATGAGCCACATCGGGCTGATCTCCGCACCGCCCTGCGCCAGGCTGGTGGCCCACGTCAGCACCAGGAACCCGGAGCCCATGAGGATCAGGCCGATGGCGAACTTGGCGGGGCTCGACGGCTGGTACTTCCCCAGCTTCACCCAGAACCATGCGAAGACGGGGGCCAGGGTGATGATCCACAGCGGGTTCACCGACTGGAACCAGCTGGCGGGCATCTCCCAGCCGAAATAGGTGCGGTCGGTAAGACGCTCGGCCACCAGGTTCAGCGAGGAGCCGGCCTGCTCGAACCCGGACCAGAACAGGGCCGAGAAGAGGAAGAGCACCGCGATGACCAGCACGCGCTTCTTCTCGAAGCTCTCGAGCCCGCCGGCGATGAGCATCCACGCGAAGTAGAGGATCGCCATGGAAACGATGATCACGCCACCGGCGTTGGCAATGCCCGACAGCGTGACGGCGATGGTCCCGGCGCTGTTCAGCAGGAAGAGCCCGGCGAAGATGACCGCCGTCACGGCGATCCCGGCCAGCAGCATCTGCCAGCCGCGGGCCTGGCTCTCCCGGGTGCCCCGGTAGGTCCCGGCATCCCCGAAGTACTTGCTGCCCCACATGTACTGGCCCAGGCCGAGGAGCATGCCCACGCCCGAGGCCGCGAAGCCCAGGTGCCAGTTGATAGACTCGCCCAGGTAGCCCACGATCAGCGGCGCAACCAGCGCGCCGATGTTGATCCCCATGTAGAAGATCGTGAACCCGGCGTCACGGCGGGCACTCTCCTCCTCGCCGTAGAGCTCGCCCACCATGGTGCTGACGTTCGGCTTCAGGAGCCCGGTGCCCAGGATGATGGCCGTCAGTCCGAGATAGAAGCTGGTGAGCCCGGTGATCGCCAGCAGAAAGTTTCCCGCGGCGATCAGCACTCCGCCCCACAGCACTGCCTTGCGCTGGCCCATGACCTTGTCGGCTACCCAGCCGCCCGGCAGGGCCAGCAGATACACGAAGCCGGTGAAGAGCCCGTAGATGGCGCCGGCCTTCGGCACGTCGAAGCCCAGGCCGCCGTTGGCCACCGCGGCCGTCATGAAGAGTATCAGCAGCCCACGGATCCCGTAGTAGCTGAACCGCTCCCACATCTCCGTGAAGAACAGCGTGGCGAGGCCACGCGGATGGCCGAAGAAGCTGGTGTCCGCGCCGGCCTGTGCGGCGGTCCTCATACCGCCGCCGACCTGCGCGGCTGCTTCGTCGGCGAACTCGCCCGTGCGATCCTTGGTCATTTGCGTCCGTCAGGGTTCCTGGGAAAAGAGACGACAAAGTAACGGAGCGTTTTGCCCTCGTCCAATGCCCGGGCGATTCCGCTGGACCGCTGCGCCGGGCGATCGCGCGAGTGATCTTGTAACCTGACCACCGCCTTCCTACCTTGGAGGTCGCCCCTGCCCCTGTGGCCGGCGCTTCGGCCGGCACGGTGCGGCATCAACGACTGGAGGGATGCATGAAGCTGTTGAACAATCGCTCGCTGGTTGTGGTCTCTGCGCTGGCACTCGGGGGCTGCAGCTCCGTGATCGGCGGTGCAGTCGACTCCGCGGGCCGCGGGATCGGGAACGCCGTGGGTCAGAAGGTCGGGGAGGCCGCCGGCGCCGCCATCGCCGCGCAGATGCCCACCATGTGGGGGCCGGAGGTGACGCGGGTCTACATGAACTACGTCTTCACCATGGCCTTCCACTCCGGCTCGTACACCTTCGAGGGTACGGACTACGACGTGGGCGAGTGGACGCGCTGGCGGCTCACGGACTCCGACACGGAGGGTCGCCCGGATGAGTTGGAGCGGGCGCTCCTGCACCGCCGGGATGACGGCATGGAGTGGTGGCGCGTGAAGTACATCTCCGAGACCGAGGAGGGTCGGGACAGCATGGTGGTGGAGGCGCTGTTCAACAAGGAGACGGGCGAGTTCGCCCGCATGCGGGGTCAGATGCCCGGCGAGGAGGAGGCCAGTGAGATGCCGGTGGAGGAGGGTACCTACGGGTACACCGAGCCCCGTCGCCTCACGGAGGAGAGCCTGGAGGGTGCCGTGGTCGGGACGGAGACGATCCGGGTACCCGCCGGCTCGTACACCGCCGAGCACGTCCGCTACGGCGGCACGGGCAGCGGCACCTACGAGTGGTGGCTGAACGACGATGTCCCCGGCGGGATGGTGAAGTACAGCCGGAGCTACGAGTCGCGGGACGCCGACGGGCCGGACCCGTACAACTGGGTGGTGGAGCTGGTGGACAGCGGTACGGGTGCCACGAGCGTGCTCGGCGTCAGCTACTAGCAGGCCCCGGCGTCGGGCGGTCATGGAAACCAAGCTGCTGAAGGTCCTCCGGGCTCACCCGGTCACCCGGTCGTTGAGCTCGGAGGAGCGGCAGTACCTGGCCGAGTTGGGACAGGTGATCGGGTACCTGCCCGATGTGTACGTCTTCCATGAGAGTCAGCCCCGCCGGGCCTTCGGGATCATCCTACAGGGCCGCCTCGAGCTGCAGACCGGGCAGCGGGGGCGGCCCACGGTCCTGGCGGTTCTGGGCCCCGGCGACTCCTACGGGGAGGGCAGCCTCCTGGACGATTATCCCCACAGCACCTCCGCCTACGTGCGCGAGCCGCTGGAGGCGCTGGAGATCCCCCGGGAGGCGATCCACCGGATCGCGAGAGAGAAGCCGGACCTGTACAGCCGGCTGGTGAGCGGGGCCGTCCAACTGATCACCAGCCGCGTCTCGACGGCCGGCCGGATGGCCGGCGGGGAGGCGGCCTACCTGTCTGGCGCGGTCCGGACGGAGCACGACCTGATCGGCGACCGGGAGCTCCCGGACCGCCACTACTACGGGCTCCAGACGCTCCGAGCGGCGGAGAACTTCCCCATCACGGGGATCGCCATCTCCCAGTACCCACAGCTGATCAACGCCGTGGCGGCGGTGAAGGAGGCCGCTGCGGCGGCGAACCGGGAGCTGGGTCTGCTGGACGACGACGTGGCCGACGCCATCATCCGGGCGAGTCGTGAGATCCGGGATGGACGGCTGCACGGCGAGTTCGTGGTGGACGTGATCCAGGGGGGTGCGGGCACGTCCACGAACATGAACGCCAACGAGGTCATCGCGAACCGGGCGCTGGAGCTTCTGGGCAAGCGCCGGGGCGATTATGAAGCCGTCCACCCGAACAACCACGTCAACCTCTCTCAGTCGACCAACGACGTCTACCCTACGGCGCTCAAGATCGCCGCCGTCTGGTCGCTGCGTGACCTGGAGCAGGCGGTGGCCGCGCTGCGGGACACGTTCATGGCCAAGGCCGACGAGTTCGCCGATGTGGTGAAGATGGGCCGGACCCAGCTCCAGGACGCGGTGCCCATGACGCTGGGGCAGGAGTTCAAGGCTTTCGGCGTCACACTGGGCGAGGAGGTGGAGCGGCTGCGTACGGCGGTGGGGCTGCTGAGCGAGATCAACATGGGCGCCACGGCCATCGGCACGGGGATCAATACGGACCCGAAGTATGCCGAGGCGGTGCGGGGGGAGCTGTCGCGGATCACCGGGATCGAGCTCGTTACGAGCCCGGACCTGGTGGAGGCCACGCAGGACACCGGCGTGTTCGTTCACCTCTCGAGCGCGCTGAAGCGGATGGCGGTGAAGCTGTCGAAGATCAGCAACGACCTGCGGCTGCTTTCCAGCGGGCCCCGGGCCGGGCTGGCGGAGATCCGGCTCCCGGCCATGCAGCCCGGGTCGAGCATCATGCCGGGGAAGGTCAACCCGGTGATCCCGGAGATGGTGAACCAGGTCGCCTTCCAGGTCATCGGCAACGACCTGACAGTGACCCTGGCCGCCGAGGGGGGTCAGCTCCAGCTCAATGTGTTCGAGCCGGTCATCGCGTTCAATATCTTCCAGTCGGTGGACATGCTGATCCAGGCGTGCATCGTGTTCCGGGAGCGGACGGTAGTGGGGATCGAGGCGAACCGCGACCGGATCCGCGACCTGCTGGAGCACAGCATCGGCGTGGTCACGGCGCTGGTCCCCTACATCGGCTACGAGAAGGCGAGCGCCGTGGCCCGGGAGGCGCTGGAGTCGGATCGAGGCGTCTACGAGCTGGTCCTGGAGAAGGAGTGGATGACCCGCGACGAGCTGGACGAGGTCCTCTCCCCCGACGCCATGACCCGCCCCCGCAGGATGCCGGGGAAGCCGTAGCCCACCGCCCGTCCCCGGCGGCGCACCGGCCGGTGGCCGGGCCCGCCCGCCGGTCCGTACGGGCCGCAACCCCCGTACTGTGCCCGGGTTTGCACCGTAGCTCCCGCCGGAATATTTTTTCACCTTCCAGCCCGTTGAGCCCACCCCGGGAAGGGAGTACAGATGCAGGATCCGCAGGCCGCTCCCGAAGCGACCGGTGCCGGTGTCCGTCCCGGCTCCAACGGCCGTCCGGGTGAGCCCATGAGGCCTGTGGACCGGAGCCACCTCCTTCGGCGACAGACCCCGTTCCCCTTCGTCCTGCCCCGGGAAGCCGGCGTAGTCCGGATCCGCCGTCAGCGGCGGGTCTTCGGCTCGTTCAGCGGGATCCGGTCGCTGTCCCGCCAGGGCGGCCGCTAGCCGTCAGCGTTCGTCAGACGGCCGGTGCAGCGATTCTGCGGCGGCCGCCATCTCCCGGGCGGCGGTGGCCAGCAAGGAGCGCACGTCGTCGTCCAGCGGCTGGGGATCGCTGAAGTAGAAGCTGATGGACCCCACCACCCGATCGCCGACGGTGAGGGGGTGCGCGGTCATGGCCACGAACCCCAGCTCCCGGGCGGGCTCCCACCACTCCTCGAGCTCGGGGTCCCCGAACACGTCCGCCACCTCGACGGGCGTGCCCTGGGCCACGGCCTGCCCCGTGGGGCCGCGACCCTCACGGATCCGGAGCCGGCTGAGGAATCGGGCGGAGGACTGGGGCCAGTTCTGAGCGCACGCGAGCCGCAGGAGGTGGGGCGCGTCGTCGTCCCGGAGGAAGACCGAGGCGAAGGTGGCGTCCACGAGGGGCGTGACCCGGGCCAGGGCAGTGCGGTATACCTCGAGGGCGGTGGCAGCGGAGTTCCCCGCGCCACGGATCTCCCGCATCAGCGTCTCGCGGCGGTCGTGAAGCGTGGCGTCCGGGGTGCTGTCGGTGGGTTCGGAGATTGGGTTCAAAGGGGCTCCATGGCGGGATTCAGGGGGCGAACTCGCCGCGATTCCCGGGGGCTGGTATTCCCTTGACGCGTTCCGAGGGCCGTTCTACTGTATCCGGGCCGGCGGCCACGGGCAACGTGGCGCCGCGCGCCGGATCCGGCAAGTTCACAGGGCGCTGATGACGCACCCCGATCAGAACAGCTTCCGCGCCGACCGATCCCAACCATCCCTGCTGGGAGTCATTCAATGAACAAGTCCGAACTGGTGGAAGCGTTGGCCAAGAAGATGGACACGACCAAGGCCGACGCTCAGCGTACGATCGACGCGATCTTCGACACGAAGGACGGCGTCCTGACCGAGACACTGGTGAAGGGCGAGCGGGTCCAGATCACCGGCTTCGGGACCTTCGAGACCCGGAAGCGGAAGGCCCGTACCGGCCGGAACCCGCGTACCGGGGAGGAGATCAAGATCGGCCCAACCATCAGCCCGTCGTTCCGTCCGGGCAAGGCGCTGAAGGAAGCGGTCAAGAAGTAAACGACGAGCTGGATCCAACCCGTCGGAAAGGCCCCGGGGCCCGTGCGCCGGGGCCTCTTTTCGTGTCCGGCGGCCAGACTAGCTGGGCCGCCTCGACGGTGGACGGCTGCCGCCATCGCCCCGGGTCTTCCGGTCGTAGTCCACCCGCAGGCTGCGCCCTTTCAGGGTCCGGCCGTTCAGCGCCTCGATGACCCTGGCGGCCACCGACGTAGCCACCTCGACGGTGCTGTGGGACTCCCGGATGTCGATCTTTCCCACCCGGTCACCGCTGACGCCGGCCTCGCCGGTGATGGCGCCCACGATGTCGCCGGGGCCCACTTCGTCGCGCTTGCCGATGTCCATGAAGAGGTGGACCCACGTGCCCGCTTCCGGCGGCGGCGCGGAGCCTGTCGGGCCGGGCGAGGCCGGCACGGCCGACGCACCGGGGGCGCCCGTATCCGCTGCTGTGCCGGCCGTACGGGTCAGCCGGATGGCCGCGGCGGCCAGCTCCACGGCCGGGACCTCGGCGAGGAGCGGCTCAAGGAGCGCCATCTCCGCTGTGATGTCGCCTCGAGCCGCCTCCCGGAGCCGGCGGCGGAGCGCGTCCACGGCGGTGCCAGGCGCTGTGGGCGTGGTCACCGCTTCGAGGCGGAGCCCCGCCCGCACGGCGATCCGCTGCAGGTGCGCCCGTTCCCGGGGGGTGACCACAAGGGCGCCGCCGTTCCCGTGGAGCGCCTCGAGCTCGGCGGCGTCGAAAGGCACATCGAAGGAGAGCACGGCGGCCTTGACCGACCGCTGGTCCGCCTCCGGCCGGGGCAGCACCACGATGTCGGTGCCGTGCTCGTCGCCGGCGTCGAGCACGCCGCGTGCGGCCAGTGCCGTCTCGACATCGGCAGCCCGGTCCACCGTCCGGCAGACCACGGCCACGCCGCCGTCGAGGTCGGTCAGGAGCCGAACGGCGGCGGCGAGCTTCTCGCCTTCGGGCGCCACGGCGTACCGGACGGTGGCCGCCTGGCTTTCTGGCTTCGCCTGTTCCGACCGCGGGGGCACGGTCATGGCCCTGCGGACGTGCCCCTCGATGAAGCCGTCGATGTCGGCGTTGAAGGAGCCGGTGACCACCAGTCGCTGGGCCTCGCCGGGGATGGTGTCGGCGAGCGTCTCCACCGCGGGCCACTGGCCGGCGTCGAGGATGAGGTCCGCGCCGTCGATGACGAGGGCGGCGATGGCGTCGAGCTTGAGGGCGGAGCCGCGAACGGCCGCCAGTGCGTCGGCGGCGGTGGCCACGAGCACGTTGCCGGGCCCGGCGGCCCAGCCGGGCCCCAGGGCGCGGACGGAGAGGGTCGTGGGTGCGGCCAGGCGGGCGAGCGACGCCGCGGTAGCGCTGGCGTCGCGGAAGTCGGCGACCAGGACGAGGGCAGCGGGCTCACCGGGCGCGTGGTCGGCCCGGGCCAGTCGGTCGAGGATACCCAGGCCGTACGCGCCCACGCCGCCGCTCCCGGCGGAGGCGTGCAGCACCACGTTGTTGCCCCGGCGGATCACCGCCACGGCGTCTCGCTGGAGCCCGCTGGGGGCGTCCCACCCCAGCGCTTGCGCACCGGCCACCAGCTCCGGAACGAGCTTCAGATCCTCGAACGTATCCGTCATGCCCTCACCCTCGTTGTCAAAGTGTGCGTCCGGTTTCTACCGGATCGAACCAATATAGCAGGGTTGCAAGACGGCTGCCGCCGTACATAGGATCGCGGTCATGGATGTCCTTCCTCTCTGGCTCGACCAGGCGGCCGCCCTGGTGTGGGGCGGTCCGACCGTGGTACTCCTCCTGGCCACCGGCGCCTACCTCTCCTTCGTATTGCGCGGCGTCCAGCTCCGGCGCCTGGGCTACGCCCTCCGGGTCGGGCTCATCGACCGCGACGAGTCAGGGGTGGAGGGTGACATCTCCCATTTCCAGGCGCTGATGCTGGCGCTCGGTAGCAGCATAGGGGTCGGCAACGTCATCGGGGTGGCGGCGGCGCTGGCGGTCGGTGGCCCCGGCGCGCTCCTCTGGCTGTGGGTGGCCGGCTGGCTGGTCATGGCCACCCGCTACGCAGAGGGCGTACTGGGCGTGTACTACAGGGAGCCCGACCGGCAGGGACGTATGGCCGGGGGCCCCATGTACTACCTCTCCCGGGGCGTGGGTGGCTGGTTCGGCCGGCTGCTGGCGGTGGTCTTCGCCGCCTGCGCGATCGTGGCGGCTCTCGGCGTCGGGTCGGCGGTACCCGGCCACGTGGCCGCCGACGCGCTCCGGACGTCCCTCTCGGTGCCGCCGCTCCTCACCGCGTTCCTCCTGACCGGTGCGGCAGCGGCCGTGCTGGCCGGTGGGATCCGGGTCATCGGCCGTACTGTGGGGGTGCTGGTGCCGATCATGGTGCTGGCCTACCTGGTCGCAGCACTGGTGGTGATCGTCCTCCACTGGCGCCGCCTCGACGACGTGATGCTGCAGGTGGTCTACGGCGCCATGACCGGGGGCGCCGCCATGGGTGGGCTCTTCGGCGCCGGGGTCCGGGAGGCCGTCCGGTGGGGGATGAGCCAGGGCGTCCTCTCCGCCGGCTCGGGAGTGGGCACCGCCGGGATCGCCGCCGCCGCCGCCCGCACCGGAACGGCCACCACACAGGCGCTCGTGGCCATGACCCAGACGTTCATCGATACCGTGGTGGTGTCGGCCGTGACCGGCCTCGCCGTCCTCGTCACGGGTGTCCACGAGGGGATCGATGCGGCCATGGGGGCGGCCTTTACCGGCACGCCGCTGACCACCGCCGTCCTGCGGTCGGGGTTGCCGGGCGACTTCGGCGGCGCCATCGTTGCCATAGGGCTCACCTTCTTCGCCTTCACCTCGATCCTGGCCTGGGCGTACTACGGCGAGCGGACGGCCGAATACCTGTTCGGGGGTCGGGCGACGACGCCGTTCCGTGCGCTGTTCGTGGCCGCCGTCTTCAGTGGCGGCCTCGTGCTCCAGCTCGGGTTTCCCGACGCCCTGGTCCTCCTCTGGGGGGTGAGCGAAGTGGTGAGCGGAGCGATGATGGTGCCCAACCTGCTGGGGCTGCTCCTCCTCTCGGGCGTGGTGGTCCGGGAGACGACGCGGTCCCCCGGGACCCGCTGACCCCTGCGGGGCCGGAGCCGGTCGGAAGGACTTTAACCTGTTGAAAGCGAGGTCGATGGTGTCGATCAAACGGTTGTGTATCGCCCTGGTGGCGCTGGCGCTGACGGCGCCCGGACTGACCGCACAGGAGGAGATGGCGCAGGACACGGAGCTGACGGCCGAGCGGCCGATCCCCGCCGGCATCTATACGTTTGTGCCATCCGAGAGCGACGATATCGGGCCCATGGCGAAAGAAGCCGTCTCCCATCTCTTCTTCGCCATCCGCGGGATCGCGCGACGCCGGCTCGAGGGCGCCAACGAGCCCATAGACCGGGTCGAGATCCGTTACCAGGGGGACACGCTCCTGGTCTCGCTGCGGGAGGACGAGCCGGTGGTGAAGACACTGATGACCGGCGACTCCATCCCGTACACCCGCGCCGACGGTGAGGTGGTGCAGGTGAGTGCCGAGGTGGAGCCGGGGATGATCGACCTGTACTTCATCGCGGAGGACGGCCAGAAACAGATGATCTACAAGCTCCGCGAGAACGGACACCTGGCCGTGGAGTCCGTCACGTACAGCGACAAGCTGGAAGAGCCGTTCCGGTACACGTGGGTTTACGAGCCTGCCTCGGGCGGTATGTGATACGACTGCGGTCGACGGGACGCGGTCAGTTCAGCCGGATCTGGAGCCGGATCGTGCGTCCCGGCTGCGGCAGCCCGCACTGATCGTAGACCGCGGTATCGCCCACGTTGCCCACCGCCACCTCCACGCCCACCCGCCGGAACGTGGCGGTGGGCCGGGCGAGCTGGAACGTGCGCGCCACCTGGACGTCCGCCCGGGTGCTCGGGTCGAGGGTCGCGTAGACGTCCTGCCCGGGCCGGGGTGCCGCGCAGTATTGTTCGCCCCGGTACTGGATCTCCGTACCGGCCTCTATGCCGGCCATGAGGGGGATGGTGCCGCCGACCCCGCCGGCGAACGCGGGCTCGTATTCGGCTCGCACCCCGGGCGTCCCCGGCTGCACCACCTCCACGTCCTGGAACGTGAATTCGGTCTCGAGGGCCAGGCGGCCCACGCTGTAGCCGGCCAGGACCTCCACTCCTGAGCTGCGGATCTGGTCGCGGTTCACCCGCTGGTACCGGGCCGTGGAGCCGGTGGGTGGGGCGCCCCGGACGATGGCGTTGTCGAGCCGCTGGTGGAACCCGACCATCTGGAGGTCGTAGCGGCCGAATCGGCTGGTGAAGCCCAGCTCGATGACCGTGAGGATCTCCGGCGCCAGGAGCGGATTGGGCTCGAACTTGCCCAGCGCCTCCGAGTACATCTCCCTGAGCGCCGGGAACCGGCCCTTCCGGCTCACGGACGTGTGCAGGAGGAGCCCGCCGCCGGTGGTGCTGGCGCTGAGCCCCAGCCGACCGCCCCACTCGTCGGAGCTGGGGCCGGCGGACCCATCGCCCGAGTCCAGGGTGGTGGCCCCGTCCAGCGCCAGCCCGGCGCTCAGCCGTCCACCGGTGAGCGGCCCGGCGCGGAGGGCGAAGGGGAAGTCCACCTCCGTGCCCACGCTCCACAGTCGCTGCTCATACTCACCGGCTTCCGTGGTCGGTGTCACGGCGGTCAGGTCGACGGCGATCTCCTCCTGGTGGAGCACGTCGGCGTACGTAGCTGCCACGCTTACGGTGGCGACCCCGATACTCTGGTCGCCCCGGAGCCTGAGGGTGACGGTCCGGTCGTCGGACTCCTCGGTCCCGTCCAGGGTGGAGAAGAAGGCGTCCGCGCTCGTGGTCGGGTCCGCCGGCGCGGCGGGCAGAGCGAAGTCGTGGATGGTGGCACCGCCGGCGTCGAGCCCGAGGCTGGTCTCCAGACCTAGCATGCCGAGCCCGTTCCTCATGCCCTCGACTCCGCCGGTGAGGACGGTGACGGCGCGCCACGTCTCCGGGTAGCGCCAGAGCCGCGGGTTATCCTCGTTCAGCTCGGGCGGCACGCCGCGCTCCGCCCGGAAGGCCGTGGTGGAGGCCGCCAGCCAGTGCCCGGTGCCCGAGTACCGGACCGATGCGAATCCGTCGGTGTGCCGGAGGTCGGAGTTCACCCGGAGGTCGCCGGTGGCGAGCGTCGGGTAGACGCCGTCGATCCCGTCAGGGGCCGGGATCCCGTCCCGGGCCCGGTGCCCGAACCCGCCGCGGACCAGGAGCCGGCCGTCGTCGAGCCCGAAGATGGACCCGCCGGCCACGCCCATGCTGTACCCGCCTGTCTGGTCGACGCCGGCGGCCAGGCGCAGCGGTTCGATCCGGGCGGCATCGGTGCCCATCCCGATCTCTACTACCCCGCCCAGCACGTTCGGGCCGTGCAGCACGCTGGAGAGACCGCGGACCACCTGGATGCTCTGGGCGGCCGTGAGCGGGATCACCGACAGGTCGGTGCGGTGGTCCCAGCCGAGGGTCAGCGGCACGCCGTCCAGCAGGATGGCGATCTGCCGCTCCTCGGCGCCCCGGAGCGCCAGCTGGGCCTCACCCCGCGAGTTGCTCCGGACCTGGACCAGCGGCAGCTCACGGAGCACGTGCTCCAGGAGCGGTGCAGGCTGGAACCGGACCGAGTCGAGCCGGACCTGGATGGCGCTCACGCCACCGGGCGTGGCCGAGGGTCGCACCGCCCGGACGGCGATGGGCTCGAGCTCGTAGACCGTGTCCTGCCGCAGCGTGTCCGTGGTCTGGGCGGTGATGGGCGAAACGCCTGCCGCGATCAGTCCGAAGCCCAAGGCCAATGGTCGCAGGCCCGAAGAATCTGTGTGCATGACCGGCGTGGTTGTGTTCGCGTGGTGTGTCAGACGTACCAGTACCGTGAACCAACCCGAAAAGGTCCGGAGGCGGCCGTCCATGGGACGCGGCGGTTTCGTGCGCCGGGAACGTCGGTCACCGTCACCCGGAGGGCCGGCCGGTGGTGCGGGTCGCGTGTACGGACCCGCCCCCGCCGGGCCGGCGTTCCAGCGGCCCACCGACGCCATCGCCGATGTGGCTCCCGACGCGCTGATCACGCCGTAGCTGGTGGTGGGGACTACCGCCGTGTGGTGGACTTCTACGCGCGGGTGATGACCGACTGAGCGGAAGATCGCCCCGCCAGGTGACAGCGTAGGAGCGGCGGGCCGCGCGGAGGTGAGGGCCGGCCTCAACCGCGCCTGGTGCGGCCCCGGAGGAAGTCGCGCATGACGTATTGCCCCAGCGTCATGGTGCTGGTGAAGTATGCCCGGCCGCGGGCCATACGCCCGACCTTGGCCACGAACTGGACGAGGGCCGGGTCGCGGGCGAGCATGAACGTGTTGATGACGATCCCCTGCCGGCGGCACGCGGCCACCTCACGGAACGTCTCCCGCAGCACGAAGGGGTCGAGCCCCGCCGGGTTCTTGTAGACCCGGCCGTCGTCCATGGTCACGGCGCTGGGCTTCCCGTCGGTGATCATGATGATCTGCTGCATGTCCTTCTTCTGCCCCCGCAGGATCCGGCGGGCGAGCTTGAGTCCCTCGGCCGTGTTGGTGTGGTACGGCCCGACCCGGGCCCGTGCGATGGACTTGAGCGGCACCTCCTCGGCCCGGTCGCCGAAGGTGACCACCCGGAGCGTGTCGCCGGGGTACTGGGTGCGGATCAGGTGGCTGAGCGCCAGCGCCACTTTCTTGGCGGGACCGAACCGGTCCTCGCCGTAGAGGATCATGGAGTGGCTGATGTCGAGCATGAGGACCGTGGCGCAGCTGGAGCGGTGCTCGGCCTGGTGGACCATGAGGTCGTCGCGGCGGAGGTCCAGCGGCAGCTCGAGCCCCTCCCGGGCCATAGCCTTCCTGAGCGTGGCCGGGATGTCCAGATTCATGGTGTCGCCGAACCGGTAGGGTCGGGACGCCGCCTCGGCCTCCACGCCGGTGGACAGGTGCGCCGTCTCGTGGGCGCCCAGGCTCGACTTGCCGAGACCGCCCAGCAGGTCCCGGAGCGTACGGTAGCCGAGGAAATCGAGCCCCTTCCCGGTGAGGTTGAACTCCACCTGGCGGGCGGCGTCGGCCGCGTCGTCTATGGTGCCCTCGCCCTGCATCTCCTGGAACGACCGCGGCATCCCCGACTCGCCGTCGACGGTCAGGTAGCCCTCCTCGACCAGCCGTTCCACGAGCTCGTCGAGCATGTCGGCGATCTCCTCGCGGACCTCCTCACTGCCCTCGCCCTCGCCGCGGAGCTCCTCCAGCATCTCCGGCGTGAGCTGACCGCTCTCCATGAGCGCCCGGAGGAGCGCGTCCTTGAGGGAGTCCAGCGACCGGTCGCCCTCGGGCGGCTGGTCCCACGACCACCACGGCTGGTCCTCGGGGCCACCGTCGAACCCGGCCTGGAGGAGGAAATCACTGAGCATCTCGAGCAGCGACTCGAGGTTCAGCGCGTCGAGCCAGCTGCCCTTGTACTTGCTGTAGGTGGTGAAGCGCATAGGGGTCCGGGAACGAGTAGGGGCTTGGATAACGGTCGTGGCGATTCGGGTTCGGCGCAATCCCCGGACTTCCCGGATGCCGGGGTTCCCCGGGGCGACACGTCGAGGCGCCCGTCCAACGCCCTCGCGGTGTCCGGGCGCGCGGTGTCCGGGCGCGGCGTCCCAAAGTCGCGTTTCGGCGGTACCCGGGAAGTCGAACGGAGGGTTTCGGTCGCGACGCGACCTCTTCTGTCGTTTCGCCCGAGTCCCGCGATGACGATCGGACGATTCGGGTCGCTCAGCGACCCTAACCCTCATCTCGTCCGCCGATCCGCGTCGATCGGAGGATTCGGGACAGTTCGACCTCGGCCTGTACCTGTACCTCCGCTTCGTACCTCTCCGTCTTCGCAGCCCGCGGTCAAGCAGAAAGAGGGCGAAGTACGAAGCGGAGGGCGAGGTACAGGCCGACGGAGAGGAAGAGAGCGAGGGAGAGGAAGAGGGCAGCCTCCCGGGTGGAACTCCCCGCGGCGCTGCGTGCCGAAAGCTGCGAGACCGCAGATGAGCCGTTGTTGTTTGTTGTTTGTTGGCAGTTTGCTGTACCCTCCCTCATGCCCCACGACGAAATCACCCGCGTTCTCCTCGCCCATTTCGACGCCACGAAGCGGCAGATGCCGTGGCGCGGCACGTCGGACCCGTACGCCATCTGGGTCAGCGAGGTCATGCTGCAGCAGACCCGGGTCGACACGGTGATCCCGTACTGGGAGCGGTGGCTCGAGCGGTTCCCGACGGTGGACGTGCTCGCCGAGGCCGAGCTCGACGAAGTGCTCAAGGAGTGGGAGGGGCTCGGCTACTACTCCCGGGCACGGAACCTCCACCGCGCCGCGCGGATGGTCCGCGAGTGCTTCAACGGCCGGGTGCCGGACCGGCCCGACGCGCTCCGGGAGCTGCCCGGCGTGGGGCCGTACACGGCCGGCGCCGTGGCCAGCATCGCATTCGACGTGGCCACGCCGGCGGTGGACGGGAACGTCCGGCGAGTGCTCTCCCGTCTCTACGACCTGGAGGCGCCGACCCCCGCGACGCTCCGGGACCTCGCCGCGGACCTCGTCCCCACCGACCGGCCCGGCGACTTCAACCAGGCGCTCATGGAGCTGGGCGCCACGGTCTGCACACCCCGGTCACCGGCGTGCGACGCGTGCCCGCTGGCCCCGTGGTGTGAGGCCCGGCGGCTGGGTGTGCAGGAGCTGCGGCCATTGCCGAAGGAGGGGAAGCCAGTGCCGGAGGAGGTGGTCCGGACCGCCGTGATCGTTCGGGCCGACGGCGCGGTGCTGCTAGCGCGTCGCCCCGAGGACGGACTGCTGGGCGGCCTCTGGGAGCTGCCCGGCGACGACGGCGGCTGGCCCGCGGAGGTGGCGACCCTCATGGACGCGGGGGAGCCCGGCGGGGAGCTGGACCCCGTGATCCACACGTTCTCTCACAAGCGTATTCGCTACCGACCGTTCGTGGTATGGGTCAGCGGGAGCGTGAAAGGCGCGGCAGACCCCGGTGTTGGTGCCGCCTGGGTGGGACTCGACCGGCTCGACGGGTACGCCCTCCCGGTGGCGCAGCAGAAGATCGCCGCGGCGGCGCGGGCGCTCATCCGCTGAGCCGCCCGGGCCGACGCCGCGGCCGATGGGTTTCCCGGGTCGTCGGGTGCCGGGCGCCGGGCTGGACCCCGTCCCGACGGTGGGGTCACCCGCCGGCCCGGAGGAGGTACGCCCTCAGGTCGCCGATGTCGTACCCCCCGTTGTCGTTGCCGGACCGGTCGAGGTACGCGCGGACATCGGCATCCGCGGAGGTGGGGTTGAGCAGGGGGACAATGAGCTCGTCGTCCTCCAGGGAGGCGTCCTTGAAAATCACATCGAGGCTGATCCACCACGCGTCTCCCGCGCTGTCCCGGACGTGGAGCGGCAGACCAATCGTGCGGCCGCCGAACAGCGGGGCCCCATCCACGACCACCTCGTTGCCGTCCATGTGAATGGAGAGTCCGGCCACCGGCATCCCGTCCGGGGGCGAAACGGCCGTGTACGGCGGCGAACCGCCCTCGATCCTGTAGCGCATCTCCATGGGCTTCAGCGCGGTGGCGAAGGCCGGAACCACGGTCGGGGAGCCCGTGAGAGCCGTCACGGTGGTGAGCCGGATCCGGGCCGTGCCGTCACGTACAATGATGGAGTGGATCCAGACCGACGATGGCTCTCCCGAGACCAGCGCGGTGCTCGGGGTGGTGGCCGGGGTCAGGCTGTCCACGGCGCCCGCCCGGGCGAAGACGTCGGCGGGAACGCCCCGGTCCCCTTCATCCAGGAGCGTCCGGCGCAGCCCGCCGCTCCCGTCGGCTTCCACCAGCCAGTGCGGATAGGAATCCGCGTAAGCGCCGCCGAAGATGTTGGCGCTCTCGTCGACGTGGTAGATGAGCACACCGCCGGCGGGGAGGGCATCATCGAAGCCGAGCGCAGGCCGATACTCGATCAGAAAGTACTCGTTCCAGTCATCTGTGAGCCGGACCTTGAGGAACCGGCCACCGCTCTGGACGGGATCCAGTGTGAACACGGTGTCCCGGACATCGGCCACCTCCGTGGCGGTGCCCCACCCCAGGATCGAGCGGGCGAGGGGGCTGAGCCCGGTGGGCCCGAACCCCAGGGGCCGGCTCTCCGTCCCGCATCCCCATGACCCTGCGGCCATGAGCCCGAAGCAGCCGATCATCCAGTGCCGTTGGTCGGCCTCGATGCCCTCTACCGCCCGGTAGAAGTCGGGGAGCCCGAGCACGTGGCCGAACTCATGGGCCATGGTGCCCGGACCCTGAGGCGTCTCCCCGTCGCATTCCACCACGCTCTCCGTGGTGTAGCCCGCCACCCGGATCGGTCGCCCGTTGTGGCCCATGTCGTCGGTCTCCACGCCGATCCGGCCGGTCGGGCTCCGCAGCGTGCTCCGGTGCGGCCAGAACCCCGGCCCACCGCAGCTGCCGGCCACCTCCGTGAACTTGAACGTCACCGCGTCCACATAGCCGTCGTCATCGCCGCTGTCGGGCACGCCGTCGGGGCCATCGTTGTCGAAGCGGGTGAAGTCGACCATGGGGTCGGCCGCGGCGAGGGCGGCGCGGAAATGGTCCTGGGCGGCGTCACCGATCCAGCCGTGTCCCTCCACATTGCCGGCCGCCTCGAGCACTGTCACGT
Organism: Longimicrobiales bacterium; assembly: GCA_046483065.1. Lineage (GTDB taxonomy): Bacteria > Gemmatimonadota > Gemmatimonadetes > Longimicrobiales > RSA9 > JAWVYT01. Next base: position 50,809 of record JAWODW010000053.1, read on the forward strand.
CGGTCCGGACCCAGTCAGGGACCGTCCCCACCAGTGTGAGCAGGCCACCGGACATCTCCTGGTAGAAGGTGGTGACCGTACGGCCCTCGGTGCCGAAGAGGAGGGCGTGGATCGTGTCGGCGGGCACCGCCGGGTCCGGCGAATCCTTGAACAGCGCCGGGATGGCCAGGACGGGGAACTCGCCGCTGGTCCGGATGTCGGCGGTCAGGTCCGCCAGCATGGGCATCGCCGTCGCGGCGTCGGCCGCCAGCTCCGCGGGGAACCGTACGCCCGGCGCCCGGGTGAACGGCTCGAACTGCTGCGCCGAGAGGGCGCCCGAACCCGCTGGAAAGAGTGCGAGGACGAGTACCGAGATACGCGTCTTCATGCTATTCCTTCTCCCGCACGTCCACCATGAACGCGGCCGGATCCGGATACACTTCGTTGTCGGGCCCCGCCACCTGCAGGACGCCGATCGACGGCGCCGCGCCGGTCACCGTGATATCCAGTTCCAGGGTCGTCACAGAGGCCGCCACCACGGCGGCGACGGCCCACCGGTCGGACGACTCCGGAGCAGCCCGTCCTCGCCCGCCCGGCACCACGAGCTCCTCGACTGTCCCGGCAACGGAGAGGAGCACTGCGCCGATCTCGATGCCGGCCGAGCTCGTCACCGTGGCCGCGAGCGTCACCGTTTCCTGGGGCGGCCCGGAGACGTTCGAATCACATGCGCCGATCAGCCCGGCGAGCCCCAACAACAGTATGAAGCGCTTCATCTTCCACCCGTTGAAACGTTTGGACGTTCAGGACCGTCACCTATTCTCACACTGTGAGAGCGGGATGTCACCTTTGGCGGCCCGGCGGCGTCCAGGTGGGAACGTGGGCGGAGCGCCGACAGCCGCCGTCGGTCCTTGGTCTGTGTCGAGACCTGTGGTATCTTTCGCCCGGTCCGCCCGCAATAGAAGGTCCTGAGAACAGACGACGGTCTCCATGATTCGATACTCGCTTCGTACCCATCATCACCGTGCCAACGGCGACCGGCGTGCCCGGTGGTGGAGTAGTGTACGCCTTCGCATCACGACCGTCCCTTACCTCGGGGCCGCTGTGCTGGTGGCGCTTCTCACGGTGACCACGGCGTGCGATGACGGCACGTCCGTCACTGGTGAGCGGCCGGCCGTGACGATCCTGGAGCCGTCGGACGGGGCCATGTTCCCTCAGTCCGACACCATCACGTTCCGCGGGTCCGCTGAGGACCCGGAGGATGGCGAGCTCACGGGCGACGACCTGGTCTGGAAGAGTGATTTCGACGGCGACCTGGGCACCGGTCGGGAGATCATGGTATCGAGCCTGTCGTCCGGCAGGCACCTGATTACCCTGGTGGCCACCGACAGCGATGACATGAAGGGGACCGCGTCGATTACCATGCTGGTGGAAGAGCCGCCGAGGTAGCCAGCGCCACGTCCCGGCTGCGCGGTCACGCGAGTGACGCGATCGCGGTCAGGCGCCGAACACCTTCCGCCCCACGGCCCGGCCGATGAACCGGAGCCGGTCCTTCCACGGCAGTCGCATCAGGTTGGTCTTCACCACGCCCCTGGTGAAATAGGTCTTCCGGCTGTAGTCGATAGCCACGTCCACCAGTACGGGGCGGCCGGCATCGAGGGCGGAGCTCACGGCATCCAGCACGGCGGGGATCTCCCCGTCGGTGTCCAGGGCGTGGCAGTCGATGCCCATTCCCGACGCGAGCCCGGCCAGGTGGTAATCATGGACCTTGCTGGCGGTCTTCCGGCTCAGCGCCGTCTCCTGGAACTGTGAGATCTGGGCCAGCTCCTCGTCCCGGAGCACGAAGATCGCCACCGGCACGTCATAGTGCGCCGCGGTGAGCGCTTCCAGGCCGGTCATCAGGAACGCGCCATCGCCGGCCAGCGCCACCACGGGCGAGTCGGGCGCGGCCAGGCTGGCGCCCACGGCCGCGGGCACGCTGTAGCCCATGCACGAGTAGTCCACCGGCGCCAGGAACCGGCGCGGGCCCGGGAGCCGGAGCGTCTCCATGGCCAGGAACGTCCCGTTGCCGCTGTCGGCGGTGAAGATGGTGTCGGGGCCCAGCCGCTTGTGGATGGCGCGGATCAGCTTGAACGGCGACACACGGTCCTCGGAGCCGCCCGCCCGCTCCCCGTCCACGGCGGCGTGCCCCGCGGCGATCCGGGCCCGGAGCCCGCTGTCCACGGCCTTCGGTCGGACCCCGTCCAGGAGCGCCTCGACCACCAGCGCCGAGTCGGCGTTGACGGCCTCCCGGGGCTCGTAGTTCCGGCCGAGGACGGCCGGATCGATGTCCACGTGGATCAGCGGCCCGGGCAGCTCCAGCCCGTAGCTCCCCGTCCCCACCTCCCCGAACCGGCAGCCGATGGCCAGGACCACGTCCGACCCGGCGGCCACTTCCCGGGCGAACTTCGGCGCGGCGTCGCCGAACCCCGGCCAGAGCGCCAGCGGGTGGTCCTCCGGGAAGACGCCCTTCCCCTGGAACGTGGTGGCCACCGGCGCCTCCAGCCGCTCCGCCAGCGCCACCAGGTGGTCGGCCGCCCGGAGCGCCCCGAGCCCCAGATACAGGAGCGGTCGCTCCGCCGCGCGGAGGAGCCCCACCACCCGCTCGATGGTCTCCGGATCCGGTGGCTTCCGGTACGGCCGCGTCCCCTCGAACGCGGCCCGCTGCCGCTCCAGGTTCACATCGTGGGTGAAGAGGTAGAGATTGGCCGGGATCTCCACGTACACGGGGCTCGGTACGCCCTCCTGCGCCAGCCGGCACGCCTTCCGGAGGGTGGGATAGATCTCTTCGCCCGACTCCGGCCGGAGCTGCGCCTTGGTCACGGGCGCCACCATGGCCATCTGGTCGACGTCGTGGAGCTGGTAGCCGTGCCCGGTATCCGTGCGGACCCCGCAGCCCAGGACCAGCAGCGGGATCGTGTCCATCCACGCCTCCGCGATCCCCGACATGGCGTGGGTCAGCCCCGCGCCGGGGACCACGTTCACGCACCCCAGCCGCCCCGACGCCCGCCAGACCCCGTCGGCCATGAACGACGCGCCCTGCTCGTCAGTGACCAGGATCGGCTTCACGGTCGCCGACTCCGCCAGCGCGTCGTAGAGCTCGATGTTGTGGGTGCCCGGGATCCCGAACGTGTACGGGACACCGGCGTCCTCCAGTGCGCGGACCGCGATCCTGCTGCCGGCTATGGCCACGCGAATCTCCTTTCTCTACGACGACGGGTGTTGCGGGGTCGCGGCGGTTCTCCGGGCCTCGCGGCTCATCCGGCCCTCCGAATCACGCGAAGACGCCACGAACTGCCTGAAGACGCGAAGAACTGCTGGGCACGCGAAGCCGCGAAGAACGCGAAGGGTGCGTCGAGTACCGGGAACTACCGGTGGACCCAACCATCCGTTCAGCGGTGTTTTGTGCCGGTGAGCTTCCGAGCCCGCCGCGAACCCGAAACCACCCGGCAACAACCCGAGGTAGGATCATACTCTGCATCGTGGTCTGACCCTACCGGCAAGGTTGGATCTGCCTCCTCCGCGCCTCCGCGCCCCTCCGCGCCTCCGCGTTTCACCTGATGTCCTCGGTTACCTTCTCCGCCACCCGGTCGGCGAGCCCCATGATGGTCAGGTACGGGTTGATCTCCAGGCTGTCCGGGAAGAGCGACGAGTCGGCCACTCGCAGCCAGGGTGCGCCGTGGACCCGGCCCCAGGCGTCGGTGACGGAGTCGGTGGCGTCGCGGCCCATCCCGGCGCCGCCCATGAGGTGCGCGGCGGAGACGCTGATCTTGCCGGGCAGGAAGTTGGCCCGGGTGATCCGCTCGTCCACGCGGTCGGTGTCCGCCCGCTCGATAAGGGGCGGGTCCGCCTCGGGGGCGTGGACCCGCTCGGCGCCGGCGGCAAAGAAGATCCTGGCGCTGGCCCGTGTGGCCTGGACCAGTGCGTCCACCACGGGGTCGGTGAAGGTGTAGTGGACGATGGGTGCGCCGTCGTCGTCCACGGTGATGCGGTTCTCGGGCACGGCTTTGTCCAGCGCCAGGACCAGGATCATCTGGAGCCGGCTGAACGACCGCATGAGGCGGCTGTGCTCGGCGCCGAAGCCCGTGAGGTTCTTGGCGGTGATGAACGGGAAGTACATGCACGTCTCCAGGACGTACCCACGTTCGTAATGGTCGAGGTAGCAAGACTTGGGGTGGCCGACCGTGTTGGTGATGGAGCGGTCGTGCTCCGCCACCAGGATGTGGGCCGGATGGCAGGTGAAGCCGTGGCCGAGGCGGGGCAGGGCGCTGCCGAACCCGGACCGGAGCAGCAGCGCGCTGGTGCCGATGGAGCCGCCGGCCACCACCACCATCCCCGGGTCGATGACGTATTCGCCGGGCTCCCACTCGCCGGGGTGCCCCTTGTGTCCGGGGCGTCTGGCGGTGACCCGGACGTGGACGGAGCGGTTGCTCGGGTCGATCCGGGTGACCTCGGCCCGGGTCACCACCTCCACGCCCCTGCGCTCGGCCGCCGGGAGCTGCACGTTGTGGGTGCCCTGCTTGGCACCGTTGGGACAGCCCAGGTTGCACAGACTCGAGCCGTGACACCCCTTCACGTTGATGGGGAACTGCTCCGCCTCCCAGCCGAGGGCGTCGCACCCCTCCACGAAGAGCCGGTTGTTGTCGTTGATCAGCGCGTCATCCAGGAGGTGAACGTTGTTCTCGCCGGCGTAGCGCTCCGCCCGGGGCTCCAGGTCGGCGTGGGTCAGCCCCGGCACCGACCACAGGCGGTCGATGACCCGCCGGGGCGGGAGCAGGCTCGTGCCCGTGTAGACGACGGTGCTGCCGCCGTACGCCCGGCCGAACGCCAGCGTCATGGCGCCGTCGGCGGTCAGGAACCCGCCGTCGTCTTCGTAGAGCGCCTCGGCCATCTCCATCTCCCGGCCCGTGCGCTCTTCGGCGTCGACCCGCGGTCCCTTCTCCAGCACCAGGACGCGCTTGCCCTGCTCGGCCAGCGGCGCCAGCGCCTGGGCCACGGTGCCGCCGCCGGCGCCCGAGCCGATGATGACCACGTCGTAGCTGAGCCGCTTCATCGGAGACCTCCCGGCCCGCCGTCGGAGTCGTTGGGCCCGCCGGACCCGGTGGCCCCCCGCAGGGTCGCCTCCTTCGCCGCGTCGCTCGCATCCGGGTGCCGGAGCCAGCCCCGGAGGTGGGCGTCGTAGCCGATCTCGGCGTAGGCCTGCGGTCGGGCGTAATAGCCCATGTAGACCAGCGTCCGGAGCCCCCAGAAGCCGCGGCGGAGGAGGAAGACCCGGGAGCTCTGGATCCCCCGGAGGAACCGGGCCCGCTCCGGCGCGTCCAGCGCGCGGAATGGCCGGAGCCAGCGGAGGCGTGGCAGGAAGTCGAGGAGCCGGATGAAGACGGCGAGCTGCCGTCGCATCCCCGGCGGCCGCTTCGAGAGGGCGGTCTCGACGATGGCCTCGAGCTCCGCCCAGCCCGCGTCATCCAGCTCGCCGGACTCGGGCACGATGGCGGTGGCCAGCGCCCGGAACCGCTCGCGGACCGGCGGCAGGACGCCGCCCGGCGCGCCTGACGTTGTGCCTGGACTCATGCCTGTCGGGGTTAGGAGGTGGGGAACGGATGGAAAGTGGGCCGACGCAGGCGGGATCGCCAGTGCTACCGCGCCCCCGGGCGGCGAGCCCCACAGCGACCCCGAGCCACGACCCGAGGCGGGATACAGCCGCGATCGAATGTCACGTTACGTGGGTGTCAATACCCTAGTGGCCCCGGATCCTCTCCGCGTCGGCCACCCGCTGGACGGCGATCTGGTAGGCCGCGTCCCGATACGATCCGCCGTTGGCCTCGGCCCGGGCGTGGACCTCGTCCCAGGCGCCGACCAGCGCCGTGTGCAGCTCGCTCCGGACGCGCCCCAGGTCCCACTTGAACTGCTGCAGGTTCTGCGTCCACTCGAAGTAGCTGACCACCACGCCGCCGGCGTTGGCCAGGATGTCGGGGATCACGGGGATGCCCCGGTCGTCGGTCAGGATCTTGTCGGCCACGGGGGTGGTGGGACCGTTGGCGGCCTCCACCACCATCTTGCAGTCCAGCGCCCGGGCGTTGTCCTCCCGGTTGATCACGCCGCCCAGCGCCGCCGGGACCATGAAGTCGCACGGCACCGTCCAGATCGCCTCGCCCTCCAGCGGGTCGCCGCCGGGGAACCCGGCCACCGTGCCGGTCTCCGCCACGTGCTCGACCAGCGCGGCGATGTCCAGCCCGTTCTGGTTGATCACGCCACCATCCACGTCGGTGACGGCCACCACCTCGGCGCCCTCCTCCGCCAGCGCGATCGCCAGGTGACTGCCCACGTTGCCGAAGCCCTGGATGGCCGTGCGGCTGCCCTGCCACGGGATGCCATGGACCTTCGCGGCCTCCCGCATGACGATCATGACGCCGCGCCCCGTGGCCTCGCCCCGGCCCAGTGAGCCGCCCAGCTCCAGCGGCTTACCGGTCACGCACGCGGGCGCGTACCCCTCGAGGTTGCTGTACTCGTCCAGGAGCCACGCCATGGTCTGGCCGTCGGTGTACATGTCCGGCGCCGGGATGTCGCGGTACGGGCCGAGGGCGATGGCTATGCGACGCGTGAACGTCCGGGTCATGCGCTCGAGCTCCGTCTCCGACAGATCCAGGGCGTCCACGGAGATCCCGCCCTTGGCCCCGCCGAACGGCAGGTTCAGCAGCGCCGTCTTCCACGTCATGAGCGCGGCCAGCCCCCGGACCTCGTCGATGTCCACCTCCGGGTGATAGCGGATCCCGCCCTTGGTGGGGCCCCGGGCGCCGTTGTACTGGACCCGATGACCGACGAAGACCGACTCGCTGCCATCGTCCCGGAGCAGCGGGATCTGCACGCTGAGCTCCCGGAACGGTGTGCGGAGCCGCTGCTGCATGGGGGCGCTGAGCCCGAGAGACTCGACGGCGTCCTGGAACTGGATCTCCGCGATCTCCGCCAGAGAGATGGGTCGCTCGGCCTCGACTTCGGGAACGGTGGTGGCCATGGGGAACTCCGAGAAGGTGTGGAAGCTGCCGACAAGGTGGGGCGGATAGGTGTCGGGAGTCAACGATCAGGGGCTCGGCGCGCAGAGCCCGCCTCGCAACAGACCCGGGCGGAGCCCGGGCAAAAGGCGGCCTTCGGCCGCCGTTGGCCGGCCGACAGGCCGGCCCTGTTGCCGGCGCAGCCGGCCTGTTGCGGGGCGACGCCGAAGCACGGACCGGCCCACCCGTCCGTGCGCCCCCGCCTCTTGCGGCCGAAGGCGGCCTGTTGCGAGCCGCAGGCTCGCCCCCGACGTTAGTCGGCATGCAACGACCCGATCCGCTCGACGAGCTGGCGGTGCTGGTCCGCTCGAACCACGGCCTGGTGGTGCTGGAGACGCCGGAGGAGGAGCGGGCGGAGACGCTGCTGACGCACCTGGCCGACCGGCTGGGTGTGCCGTACTTCGCCTGGACCCGGACCCGGGGGCTCAGCCGCGCGGGGGTGGACGGGGCCACGTACAACACCCAGCAGCCGGCGGCGGCGCTGACCCACGTGCAGCACGCGGCGTTCCCGGCGGTCTACCATTTCCGGGGCCTGGGCGATTTCCTCGACGACCCCGTCACGGCCGCGGCGCTGGCCGAAGCCATCGAGCCGTACGAGGGCAACAGCGGGATCGTGGTGCTCACGGGCACGGGCATCGATCTTCCGCCCCGGGTCGAGCGACGGGCGGCCACCGTCCGCCTGGCGCCCCCTGACGACGAGGACTACCACAAGCTCCTGGGCCGGATCCTCCGGGACCTGCGGCACCGTACGGACGTGGAGGTCGAGATGGAGCCGGAGGACCTGCGTCGCCTGTACGCGAACCTCCGGGGGCTCACGCTCATGGAGGCGGAGAAGGTCCTGACCAAGGCCATCATCGAGGACGGCCACCTGCGGCCCGCCGACATCGGGAGGGTGCTGGATGCCAAGCGGCAGGTGGTGGAGCGGGAGGGGCTGCTGGAGTACTACCCCGCCGAGGAGGCCATGGCGGACATCGCCGACCTGGCCACGCTGAAGGAGTGGCTGGCCAGGCGCCGGTCGATCATCACCCGCCCGGACCGGGCCCGTGAGTTCGGCCTGACCTTCCCGAAGGGGATCCTGCTGGTGGGGATCCCGGGGTCGGGGAAGTCGCTGTGCGCGAAGGCGGTGGCCCACGAGTGGGGGCTCCCGCTGCTGAAGCTCGATCCCGCGGGGCTCTACAACAAGTACATCGGCGAGACGGAGAAGAACTTCCGCCGGGCCATGCGCACGGCCGAGCGGATGTCGCCGGTCATCCTCTGGATCGACGAGATCGAGAAGGCGTTCGCCGAGGGCGGCGGCACCGAGGATGGCGGCGTGTCGACCCGGGTCCTGGGAACGTTCCTGTCGTGGATGCAGGAGCGGCGGGGCGACGTGTTCATCGTGGCCACCGCCAACGCCGTGGAGAAGCTGCCGCCGGAGCTGCTGCGGAAGGGCCGGTTCGACGAGACCTTCTTCGTGGACCTGCCGGACCCCGCCACCCGGGCCGAGATCTTCCGGATCCATCTCGACCGACGGAACCACGCCGCCGGGGCGTTCGACCTCCACGCTCTGGCTGACGCCTCCGACGGGTTCAGTGGCGCCGAGATCGAGCAGGTCATCATCAGCGCCCTCTACTCCGCTTTCGCCGAGGACCGGGCGCTGGAAGACGGGACCCTCCTGGCGGAGATCCACGCCACTCGCCCCCTTTCGGTGGTGGCCGCCGAGCGCATGGCGGCGCTCCGGCGCTGGGCCGAGGGTCGGACCGTGCGGGCGAACTGAGACCGGGGAGCGTGGAGCCATGAGGCCGGCCCGGACCCCGGCGCTGCGGACCGGTCTGGTCGCCTTCGTCGTCGTCCTGGGCGCTACGGCGTGCGCGTCACGGCCCGACATCCCCGCCGGGCCGGCCCCGGGGATGGCCTCGCCCGACCACCCGGTGGTGCCCCGTCCCGCACGGGTCGAGGCCGGGCCCGATTCCTTTGTGCCCGGTCGGGAGACCGCGTTCGTCGTGCCGTCCACCATGGACCCGCGGGTGAGGGCCGCCGCCGGGCGGCTGGCGGAGCGGTTCCGCCGGGTGTGGCGGCTGCCGGTGGCCGTAGTGCCCCCGGCCGGGGCCCCGGCCGGGCCGTCGATCCGGCTGACGATGGATCCTACCGTGAAGGGCGGCGAGGAGGCGTACCGGCTCTCGGTGGACGGCGACGGTGTGACCCTCGCAGCGCCGGCGGCCGCCGGGCTCTTCTACGGGCTCCAGACGCTGGACCAGCTGGTGCCGGAGGTGACCCCGGACGGCGGCGGCGCGCCGGCCATCGCCGCCGTCGAGATCGAGGACGCGCCCCGGTTCGGGTACCGGGGGCTGCACCTGGACGTGGGCCGTCACTTCTTCGGCGTGGAGTTCGTCAAGCGGTACCTGGACGCCATGGCCGCGTACAAGCTGAACCGGTTCCACTGGCACCTCACCGAGGACCAGGGGTGGCGCCTGGAGATCCGGAGGTACCCGCGGCTGACCGAGGTGGGCGCATGCCGGGACGAGACCATGGTCGGCCGCAACTTCGACCCGTACGTGGGTGACGGTGAGCGCTACTGCGGCTACTACACGCAGGCGGAGGCCCGGGAGATCGTCGAGTACGCCCGTGAGCGGTTCATCACCGTGATCCCCGAGATCGAGATGCCCGGCCACTCGCTGGCGGCGCTGGCGGCGTATCCCGGGCTGGCCTGCACGCCGGGCCCGTTCGAGGTGGGCACCCGGTGGGGCGTCTTCGAAGACATCTACTGCCCGAGTCAGGCCACCTTCGATTTCCTCGAGGGCGTCCTGACCGAGGTCATGGACATCTTCCCGGGCCCGTACATCCACATCGGCGGCGACGAGGCGCCGAAAACCCGCTGGGAGGAGAGTCCGCTGGCGCAACGGATCATCCGGCGGGAAGGGCTCGACGGCGAGGCCGGGCTCCAGAGCTGGTTCATCGGACGGATCGAGCGCTTCGTCGCTGACCACGGCCGTCGGCTCATCGGCTGGGACGAGATCCTGGAGGGCGGGCTCCCGCGCCGGGCCGCCGTCATGTCGTGGCGCGGTGTGGCGGGCGGGATCGAGGCGGCGGAGCAGGGCCACGACGTCATCATGACGCCCGTCAGCCACCTCTACTTCGACTACTACCAGGGCGACCCGGCATTCGAGCCGCTGGCCATCGGCGGCTTCACACCGCTGGAGCGGGTCTACGCCTTCGAGCCCGTCCCCGAAGAGCTCGGGCCCAAGGCCGCACGCCACGTGCTCGGCCCGCAGGCGAACGTGTGGACCGAATACATGCAGAGCGGCGACCACGTGGAGTACATGGTGTTCCCGCGGATGCTCGCGCTGTCCGAGGTGGCCTGGTCGCCCACGGCCGCCCGGGACTGGGACCACTTCCTGGCCCGGCTCCCCGCACAGATCCAGCGGCTCGCACGCCTCCGGGTGAACTACCGGCTGCCCGACGTGCGCGGCGTCGGGACCGACCGGCTGACCCTCGACGACCACGTCACCGTCCGGCTCCGGGCACCGGTCCCCGGCGGCGTCATCCGCTACACCCTCGACGGCACCGAGCCCACCCCCGCCTCCACCGCCTACCGGGAGCCGCTCCACGTTCGCGTCGACAGCGGGCCCGTGACCGTGGCGGCGCGGGTCCTCTCCGGCAGCCGGGCCGGCGCAGTACGGCGGTCCACCTTCCGGCGCACCACCCTGGCCCCGGCCCTCGCAATGCCTGCGAGATCCCTCGAGCCCGGCCTGCGGCGGACGCGGGTCACCGGCGCGTTCCGGTCCGTGGCAGAGCTCGATCGGGGGACGCCGGTGGCCACGGCCGTGTCACCCGCCCTGGTCATCCCGGACTCCGTTCCCGCAGCCGACCCCTACGGCCTGCGCTTCACCGGCTACATCCGCGTCCCTCGAGACGCCGTCTATACTTTCCGCCTCACCTCCGACGACGGCAGCGCCCTATTCATCGACCATCGGCGCGTGGTCGACAACGATGGGCTCCACGGCCCGACCATGGTGGAAGGCCAGGTCGCCCTCGCCGCCGGACTCCACCGCTTCGAGCTCCGCTTCTTCCAGGCCGGCGGCGGCCAGGACCTCGAACTCCACGTGGCAGCGGACGATCACGACCCCGGCCCTGTCCCCGAGATCTGGTTCCACCACTACCCCCGGCGATGACCTCGCGGACACGGTCCAGGACCTGGACGCCATCCACGATTCTGACGATCATAGGGGAGGTTAAGACGATTCGACGTAGTCCAATTCCCCACAGGACTTTAAGCCACCACCCGACTGCATCAGGTAGGGGCGGATGGCATTATAGGATCCGAAGCGGGGGTACCGCGGCGCGCGGGTAGGGGCTTCGCCGGAGAGTCGCCGTAGGGCCCTCGTTTCACTTTATACAGAGCCGTCGATGGGAGGTGCGACCATGCCCAGAAGGGTCCTCGTTCCTGTCGACGGCTCTAATTTTTCCGAGCATGCCCTCCCGTACGCTCTCGGAGTCGCCCGCCGCACCGGTGCCACGCTCCACCTCGCCCTGGTCCATGTCCCCGCGGAGACCGTCAGCTCCACGTACCCCCTGGCGGATGCCGTGGAGGGCCACGACGCCGAGCTGCGGGAGCACGACACGACGTACATGGAAGGACTGGTGGAGCGGTTGAAGCCGTCGAGGGTGGAGATCCGTCCGGCGCTCCTCGGCGGTCGGGTCGGGCCGGCGCTGGCCGACTACGTGGATGATGTCGGGATCGACCTCATCGTCATGACCACCCACGGGCGCGGCGGGCTCCAGCGGGCGTGGCTGGGGAGTACCGCCGATTCGCTGATCCGCCATTGCATGATCCCGATCCTGCTGGTTCGCCCCCGGGACGAGACGCGTGAGATCGGGCCGGACAGCGACCGTATCATCGGGAAGGTGCTGGCGGCGCTGGACGGGAGCGACACGTCGGAGACGGCGCTCCGGGACGCTTTCGAGCTGGGGATCACGGAGGGCGCGTCGCTGGTGCTGGTGCACGCGCTGCAGCCGCCGGTGGCGGCGGCGTCGCCGTACCTGCCTCACACGATCCAGCTGACGCAGGACGAGATGGAGGCCCGCGAGGGGCACATGGAGGACTATCTGGAGCGGGTGGCGGATCAGCCGTGGCTGGGCGAGCGGGAGACGGCGGTCCGGGTCCGGGTCGACTACCACCCGGCGCCGGCGATTCTCGAGCTGGCGGAAGAGGAGGACGTGGACCTCATCGCCCTGGGGACGCACGGCCGGGGCGGTATCCGGCGGCTGATCCTGGGGAGCGTGGCCGACAAGGTGATCCGGGGCACGCATCGTCCCGTGCTGGTCCACCGCGGCGTGGGCCCGATCGCGGCCATCCGGAGCACCGCCCACCCGTCCGAGTCCATCGGGGCCGATGCAGACGATGCGAGCGCCGAGGAGACGACGCGGTAGACCGCTACGAGCGTCGGCAGGCAACCCTGAAGTGGCTCGCGGGTAGGGTTGGGCATGACATTCGATTCCCGTGACCGTGCCGATACCGCCGCCGTCCTCTTCGACCTGGATGGCACCCTCATCAACACGAAGTCCCTCTATCTCGAGGCGTACCGGGTGGCGGTGGAGCCGTACGTCCGGGACGACCTGACCCACGACGATATCATGGCGCTCCGGCCCACGTCGGAGCGGGCGTTCATCCGGGCGGTGGTGGCCGAGGCGGACTTCGACGCGTGCCTGGAGGACTTCTACCGGGCGTATGAATCGCTGCACGTGGAGCGGTTCCAGGGCGTCTATCCGGGGATCCCCGGGGTCCTGTCCGCGATCCGGAAGCGGGGTCTGTCGCTGGGGTTGGTGACGGGCAAGAGCCGGCGCTCGTGGGAGATCACGCGGGCGGTGGCCGAGGAGCTCGGCCCCTTCGAAACGCTGGTGTTCGACGACGACGTCCGGGCCCCGAAGCCCGACCCCCACGGCCTCGAGCTGGCCGTGGCCGCCCTGGGCGTGGACCCCGGCGACGCTGCGTACGTGGGCGATACCCGAAGCGACATGGAGGCCGCCCGGAGCGCCGGGCTCCGCCCCATGGCCGCCCTCTGGGCCCGGGACCCGGACGACCAGTCGGAGCATATCCGCCGGGTGGAGGCGGAGGGCGCCACCGTGGTGCACCGGCCGGAAGAGCTGCTCCCGGCGCTGGCGCTAGTCTAGAACATGACGTCCAGCATGAGGTAGCCCCAGACCTGGTTCTCGTCGGGGTTGGCCAGCACCGTGGACCAGGCGTCGGCCGCCATGAAGTAGGAGGCCCCCGCCGTCAGCGAGACGCCGGGCGCGTACGTCATCCGGTACGTCAGGTCCAGCTCCTCACCGATATGGCTGCTGGCGACGCCGTCTGCTGCCGCCAGGTGGAAGGAGTGGAGGTCGGCGCCCACCAACCGACCCTCACCGAGGTCGTAGCTCCCCTTCACGGCCAGGTCCTGGAGACCGCGCTGCGCCGTGTGGTTCGGGATGTCTGTGAAGAAGTCCATGTAGCCGTAGAACTTGTGGTTCGTGGCGAACAGGGTGCTGAACACACGATTCACGTCGTCCGCCGGGTCGTCATCGCCGGAGAGGTAGTCGTACCACAGCGTCGCCTCGATCCCATCGGCCAGCTCCGTCCCGATCCGGCCGCCGACCATGAACGCGGAGATGTCCCGAGCGGTGAGCTGCGACTCTATCGCGCCGCCCTGGTAGGCAGCCTGGACGCGCCATACTACGGGGCCCTGGCTGGAGATCCAGCTGCCACCCAGGGTGTAGCGGTCCCGGGCGATCCCACTCAGGGCGTATGTGTTCAGCAGGGCATACACGTCCACCGCGCCGGCTGCCGTCAGCGTGGAATAGAGGCCGTAGAGGCTCTCATCGGCGCCTCCGAAATCGGCGTCCGAGACCCGGAACGCGAGCCCGTCCACCACCGCCGTCGACGACGGGCGGAACCGTACCCGGGCCCCGTCGAACGAGCGGGCCTGCTGCGCCCAGTTCACCGCGCCGACCAGTCGCTGGTCGCCGTAGATCGCCTCCTGGCGGCCCACACGGATCGACCAGTCCGAGGTCTCGGCGTGCCCGATCTCCACCCACCCCTGGTGGAGGTCCAGCCCGTCGGCCTGACGGTCCATTGTGCTCGTTTCCTCGCCGAACATCCGAACGTCCTGGAACTGGACGAATGAACGCACGTCTCGATCCAGGGTCACCGAGAGGGACGCCCGCGTGCGCATGCTGGTGAACTCCTGCGTGCCGAGAGCGCCGGCCGTCAGGACCGGGTCCCGGATCTCGAACCGCGGCCGCACCTCACCTCCGAACTCGAGCTGCTGCGCCATTGCCGGAGTCGCGAGAAACAGCACGGCCAGTGCCGTACCCAACCATCGTTCCATCATCGTTTCTCCTCTGTTGCCGTGGCGTGGCTCGTGTCCTCTCGCCTTGCAAGGACCGAGCCCGGCGTCAGCTCGGCGCTGCTGTCCCCAGGAGCTGCCGGATCCGGGCCGCGAGCTCGGCGGGGGTGTAGGGCTTGGCCAGAAACGGCAGGTCCTTCAGCACGCCCTCGTCGTTGAGCTGGCGTTCGCCGTAGCCGGAGGTCATCAGCACCTCGATGTCGGGCCGGGCGCCCTTCACCCGCTCGGCCACCTCGCGGCCCGTGAGGTCGGGCATGACCACGTCGCAGAAGAGGACGTGGATCTCGCCCGGGTACTTCAGCGTCAGCCCCAGCGCCTCCCGGCCGCTCAGTGCCGGGAGCACCTTGTAGCCCTGCCGCTCCAGGGTGCGCTGGGCCATGGAGAGGACCGCCTCCTCGTCTTCCGCCACCAGGATCGTTTCGAAGCCGCCGTTGTCGGCCACCGGGGCCCGCTCCTCCGTGGCCGCTGCGGCCTCTTCCTCCTCCGCCCGGGGCAGGTAGACGTGGAAGCGGGTCCCTTCGCCGGGCGCCGTATCCACGCGGATATGACCCCGGGCCTGCTTGACGATGCTGTAGACGGTGGAGAGCCCCAGCCCCGTCCCCACGCCCGCCGGCTTCGTGGTGAAGAACGGCTCGAAGATCCGCTGCGCAGTCTCCGGCTCCATCCCCACCCCGTTATCGTCCACGGTGATGACGGCGTATGGGCCGGGCCGTACGTCGTACGGCAGCGATCCTGCCTCATCGGCGCCGACCTCGGAGGTGCCGGTCCGGACCGTGATGGGGCCGCCCTCGGGCATGGCGTCCCGGGCGTTCACCACCAGGTTCAGCAGGACCTGCTCGATCTGGTTCGGGTCGGTGAGCACGGCGCCGGTGTCCACGGAGAGCTCCACCCGGAGCTCGATGGTCTCCCCGATGAGACGCTGCATCAGCGTCTCCATCCCCTTCACCAGCCGGTTCACGTCCATGGGGAACGCCTCGACGGGGCCCCGATGCGTGAACGTCAGCAGCTGCCGCGTGAGGGCGGCGGCCCGTTCGGCGGAGCGGGAGATCTCGCGCAGGGCGTCCCCCATCTCGGCGCCGACGTCGTCGGCGGCCAGGATGAGCTCTGCGTTCCCCCGGATGGCCGTGAGCAGGTTGTTGAAGTCGTGGGCGATCCCCGCGGCCAGGCGGCCCACCACCTCCAACTTCTGGGCCTGCCGGAGCTGGGTCTCCAGCTGCTCCACCTCTCGGGCTGCGCCCCGGGCCTGGCTCAGGTCGTCCACCAGCGCCACGGTGCCCGCGATCTCGCCGCGACCGTCCCGCACCGGGGCTGCCGAGATGCTGACCTCGATGATTTCCCCGGCCCGGGTCACCCGCTGCGTTTCCGCGCCCTGGATGGTCTTCCCTCCCAGCACGCGCTCGCGGAGCTCCCGCCAGGACTCGTCCCGCTCGTCCGCCACCGCCGGGTAGGACCGGCCCACGACCTCCTCGGCCGTCCACCCGAACGTCTCCTCGGCGGCGGCGCTCCACAGGAGGATCCGGCCCTCCTCGTCGCCGGCGACCACCGCCAGCGGGGAGGCCTCGATGAGCGCCTGGAGCTGCGACCGGGTCAGGCTGAGGTCCCTGGCCCGTTCCTCCGCCGCGCCGGCTCGTCGGCCCAGCGACACGATGCCGTAGCCCAGGAGCAGCACAGCGCCCACGCCGGTCGCCCAGAGCCCCGTGCGCCACGGGGGCGTGAGGCCCTCCGCGCCCAGGGTGAGAGCGATGTGCACCACGAACAGCGCCGCACCGGCCAGGATCGGGACCCGGACACGGCCGACACCGATCTCGTGGTCACCTTCGGGTTCGACGGACCTTCCAGAGTCCTTGGACCGCAGCGTCATGCTTCTTCCTGGTCGAAGGAGTGAGTCGAGCAATGTAATGGGTGTACATATTGGATGCCGCTCGGCACCAGAATCTTACGACCAATTTCCGGGGTGTTGATCGTCAGGGGGTCTCGTTACCTTGGCAGCGACATGGCAGCCGCACCTCTTCCGGCGGTCCTCCGACACCTCGAGGCCGTCACCGAACAGCACCCGCTGGACCGGAAGCTCCTCGTGTGTACCAGCACGGGCGAGGGGCGGGAGCTCCTGCGCGCACTGGGGCATCACGCCGGCTCCTGGATCGGGTGGGAGATCACCACGCCGCGGCGCCTCGCCATGGAGCGCGTCGGACCGCTCCTGGCCGCCGAGGGCCGATCGGTGGCGGACCCGTACGAGGAGGTCGCGGCGGTGGACGCCGCCCTGGACGCCACGCTGGCGGCGCCGGCGCTCGCGTCGCTCCGGGATCTGGCCGAGGCGCCCGGCTTCCGTCAGGCGGTGGTCAACGCCGTGGAGGCGCTCCGGCTGGCCGGGGTGGACGCGCGGCGCCTGACCGGTACCGGGTCGAACCCCGGGGTCGAGGAGCTGCTGACCGGGGTCCTGACCCGCTACGGCCGGGAGCTGGAGGCCCGGGGGCTGGTGGACACGGCCACCGTCCTGGAGCGGGCGCTGGACGAGCTGGAAGGCCCCGGCGCGCCGGATCCCGAGCGGACCTACCTTGCGCCCGGGGTCAGCCGCCGCGGCACTACCGGCCGGCTGGTCACTTCGCTCCTGGACCGGGGTGCCGAGCCGCTGCGGGCGGATCCCGTTCGCGGGCAGGACCCGCCGGCCGTCGTGTGGGAGCCGGCGCCCGAGCCCGGGCCGCTCTCCGCCCTGGTCGACGGTGTCGTGATCGAGACCGACGAGCCGCTGGAGCTCGAGCTGTTCGCCGCCTCCGGCCCCGCGGAGGAGATCCGGGAGGTGCTCCGCAGGGTCATGGCCCGGGGCCTCGCCTGGGACCAGGTGGAGATCATCGCCACCGACCCCGTGGTCTACGGCGGTGCGCTCCACGTGGTGGCCGAGCGGCTGGGGATCTCCGTCAGCTACGCCGTGGGCCTGCCGGTGGAGCGGACCCGGCCGGGACGGGCCGCGGCCGCGTACTTCAGGTGGATCCAGGAGGGGTACCCTGCCGACGAGATCCGTCGGCTGCTGGAGTCGGGCGACCTGAGTGCCGGGGACGGCCCATCGCCGCTGCGGCTGGCCCGACGCCTGCGCTCCCTCCGGATCGGCCGGGGCCACGGCCGATACCTTCCGGCCATCGACCGGCGGCTCCGTGCGCTGGAGGCCGCCGGCCCGCGGCGCGACGAGACCGTGGACGAGGCCGCCGAGCGGGTGGAGCGGGAGCGGGCGGAGCTCGAGGCGCTGAAGTCGGTCCTCGAGCCGATCCTGGCGGCCGCGCCGCGGCTGGAGCGAGACGACCCGGACCGGATGGTCTCTCCGGCAGAGCTGGCCGCCGGGCTGCGGGCGTTCCTCGATCGCATCGCCGCGGCCGATGACCCCTCGGCCGCGGCCCGGGGGCGCCTGATGAATATCGCGGGCCGTGTGGCCGCCACGCTGGACCGGCCCATGGAGCCCGCGGCGGCCGTGGCGCTACTGCGACGCCACCTGGAGATCCGGGTGCCTGCGCCCCAGCGCGAGGGTGCGGCGCCGTGGGTCTCCGCCGGGGGGCACGTGCACCTCTCCGACATCGAGCACGGCGGCTACTCGGGGCGCCCGGCCACCTTCGTGGTGGGGCTCGACGCCGACCGGTTCCCCGGCGCGGGACTCCAGGACCCACTGCTGCTCGACCGGCAGCGGCAGCTGCTGGACCCGGCGGCGCTGCCCACGGCCAGGGACCGGCTGGCCGCCCGGCGCTTCGCCCTGGCGGCGTGCCTGGCGCGGCTCCGGGGCGCGGTCACGTTGAGCTACAGCGCCTGGGAGCCTACGGAGGCCCGGGGCGTGGCCCCGGCGTCCATCGTGCTGGACGCGTACCGGGCCGCCACCGGCCGGCCGGAGGCCTCGTTCGAGGACCTCACGGCCGGCCTCGGCGACGCCGCCTCACCCATCGCCCGCTCCGGCGCCATCGATGACGCCGACCTCTGGTTCCACGCCCTCGAGGAAGACGGGATCCTGGGCGCGGGCACGGAGGTGGTCCGGTCGGCGTTCCCGAACCTGGATGCCGGACTGCGCGCCGCGGCGGCGCTGGCGGGCGACCGGGCAGGACCGTATCACGGCGCGATCCGTCCGCGGGAGGCGCTGGACCCCCGGACGGACCCGGAGCTCGTCCTGTCGGCCAGCGGACTCGAGGACCTGGGCACCTGCGGCCTTCGCTACCTCTACAAGTACGTCCTGAAGGTGCGGAAGCCCGACGACCCGGAGCTGGACCCCGACGTCTGGCTGAACGCCCTGGACCGCGGCCGCCTCCTCCATACCGTCTTCGAACAGCTCCTGACCCGGGCGCGGGAGCAGGGGATCCAGGCGGGCGATGACGCGTTCACGGAGCTGGCCCTCGAGGTCCTGGACCGGGAGGCCCGCTTCCTCGCCCGGGAGGTCCCGCCGCCCGGGGAAGCCGTCCGGCGTCGTGAGATGCACGAGCTCCGGGCCGACGTGCGGTCGTTCGCCGATATGGTGGAGGGCCACGACCACCGCTGGCGCGCGCTGGAGCTGACCTTCGGGTTCCGGGGCGAGCCGCCGGCCCCGCTGGCGCTGGATGGCGGCGAGATCCGGCTCCGTGGCGCCATCGACCGGATCGACGAGACCCCGGACGGGCTGGTGGTCATCGATTACAAGACGGGCGGCCCCGGCCGCTATGAGCGCCGCCACGGCACCTTCAACGGCGGCCGGAGGCTCCAGAGCCTGGTCTACAGCACCGTGGCCGAGTGGGCGCTGGAGGATGAGGTGAGCCGCATGGAGTACCACTTCCCCACGCGGAAGGGACGGAACGAGGTCATCGCCTATGGCCGTGGCGAGCTGGGTCGTGGCCGGGGGTTGGTCGACCGGCTCATGGACGCCGTGGCGGGCGGGCGGTTCCTGCCCACCGAGGAGCCGGATGACTGCCGGTTCTGCGACTACCAGCCCATCTGCCGACACTCCACCGAGGGATGGAAGCGGGCGTGGAAGACGCCGCGCGCCGACTGGGCGAAGGAGCACTTCGGCGAGCTCGCCGAGTACCGGGAGCGGCGGGAGACGCGGTGCTGGGAGGAGCAGGTTCCCGGCGGAGGTGGCGGCTCATGACGAAGCGCCCTGACGATCCTACGCAGCTGGGGTTGTTCCAGGACGCGGGGGCCGGCGCGCGGGGACCGGAGCGATCGCCTCGGCCCGATGCGCCGCCCACGCCGGAATCCGCGCCGAAACCCGCGCCCGGTTCCGAGCCCGAGCCGGCGCCGGGCTCGACGACGGTCACCGTCACGGACCGTCGCTTCGTGGACGGCCCGCTCCCCGACGCCGGGGCCCGGGCCCGGATCCGTGAGGAGCTGGACACCAACCTCCTGGTGGAGGCCGGCGCCGGCTCCGGGAAGACCACGGCGCTGGTGGAGCGTATGGTGGCGCTGGTCCGGACGGGTACGGCCCGGGCGGACGAGGTGGCGGCCGTCACGTTCACCCGGAAGGCGGCGGCCGAGCTGCGGCAGCGGTTCCAGACGGAGCTGGAGTCGGCGCTGGCCGCGGCCCGGTCGGCGGGCGGTGAGGAGGAGGTGGACCGACTGGACGCCGCGCTGCGCGACATCGACCGCGGGTTCATCGGCACGATCCACGCCTTCTGCGCCCGGCTGCTCCGGGAGCGGCCGGTGGAGGCGGGGCTGGACCCGGGGTTCCGGGAGCTCATGGGCGCCGAGGAGGTCCGGCAGCGACGGGCGTTCTGGCGGACGCACCTGGAGCGGCTGTCGGCGGCGGACGACCCGCTGGTGGCGGAGCTCACGGACGTGGGGCTGGCGCCGTCGCAGCTGGAATCCCTCTTCGACGAGATGGTATCGAATCCGGACGTGCGGTTCCCCGCCGAGCCGGTGGATCCACCCACCGCGGCGGAGGTGGACGCGGTGCGGGAGCGGCTCGACGCGCTCCTGGACCGGGGAGCGGCGCTCATGCCCGCCGAGCCCGACCCCGAGCGCGGATGGGACAGCCTCCAGAACCGGATCCGACTGCTCCTCTTCCTGCGCCGCGTGGTGGACTGGGACGACCGGACCGTCTTCCTCGATCGGCTCGGGGAGGAGGTCTGCGGGCGGTCGTACGGCGTGGTCCAGAAGCGCTGGCCCGACAAGGGGGTGGCCAAAGCGCTCAGCGAGGACTGGGGAGAGCTCCGGGACGGCGCCGCCATGGACGTCCTCGACCGGTGGTGGAGCCACCGCTACCCCATTGCGCTGGACTTCGCTCGCCGGGCGGCCGACGCCTTCGAGGCCGAGCGCCGACGCATCGGCGCCCTCAATTTCCAGGACCTGCTCATGCTGGCCGCGCGGCTCCTGCGGTCGCACCCGGGGGCCCGGGAGCAGCTCGGCCGCCGTTACCGCCGGGTCCTGGTGGACGAGTTCCAGGACACCGACCCGGTCCAGGCCGAGGTGCTCATGCTCCTCACGTCGCCGGCCGATGGTGGGCCCTGGCAGGAGGCGGTGCCCCGGCCGGGCGCCCTCTTCGTGGTGGGCGACCCGAAGCAGTCCATCTATCGGTTCCGGCGCGCGGACATCGCCGTCTACAACCTGGTGCGGGACCGGTTCACCGACTTCGGTGACGTGCTGGAGCTGGTGGCCAACTTCCGGTCGCTCCCCCCCATCGGCGAGCTCGTGGACGGCGTATTCGGCGAGGGCGGCCGGTTCGGCGACCGCGCCACCGCGTACCAGGCGGCGTTCGCACCGCTCCGCACCCGGCGGGTGCCGGAGCCGGAGCGACAGGGCGTGTACCAGTATCCCATCGACCCCGACGGCCGGTCGTACCGGGATGCGGCGGCCGACGGCGCCGCGCGCCTCGTGCCATGGATCGCCCGTCAGGTCCGTGGGGGCCGGAGCCCCGGCGACTTCCTGATCCTGGCCCGGCAGAAGGCCGAGCTGGCCACGTACGCCCGGGAGCTGGAGGTGTGGCGGATCCCCGTCCAGGTCACGGGCGCCGGCGTGGACCGGACGGCCGAACTCCACGAGCTGCTCGTGCTCCTGGAAGCGCTGGCCGACCCCACCGACCCGGTGCGCGTGGTGGCGGTGCTGGTGGGTCTGCTCTTCGGCCTCGACCACGACCAGCTCGTGGACTGGTCGATGGACGGCGGCGGGTTCGACATCACGCATCCGCCGGCGAACACCGATCCGCCCGTGGGCGCGGCTCTCCTGCGGCTCCACGAATGGTGGGACCGATCCCGGACGGTGCCCGCCGACGTGCTGGTGGGCCGGATCGTCGATCAGGTGGGGCTCGTGCCGCTGGCCGCCGCCCGGGAGCTGGGCGAGCTCCGGGCCGGCTCCCTCCTTTTCGCCCTCGACGCCATCCGCGTGGCCGCGCTGCAGGGCGGCACATCCATCGCCACGGCCACGGAGGCGCTGCGAACGGCGCTGGAGGCCGACGAGGCGGAGGCGCCGCTGGAGCCGGTCCGCCGGGGCGTGACCCGGGTCATGACGCTGCACCAGGCCAAGGGGCTGGAGGCGCCGGTGGTGGCCCTCGTGCACCCCGTGGGCGGTGGGGCCCACCCCGTCACCCGCCACATCGAGCGCCACGACGACGGGTCGGCCACCGGCTACCTGGTGGTCCAGGAGACGGTCGACCAGTGGGGGAACAGCCGCGTCATTGCCCGGCCCGCCGGGTGGGAGGAGAAGGAGGCCGAGGAGCGGCGGTACGAGGCGGCGGAGCAGGATCGGCTTCTCTACGTGGCGGCCACCCGGGCCGGGGAAGAGCTGGTGGTGGCCCGGCAGGCCGGGCAGGAAGGGAAGTCGCCGTGGGCGGGGCTCTACGGCTGGATCGACGGGCACGGGGACGATCTACGGCTGGAGCCGGAGCCGGCCCCGGCCCCGGTGGCTATGGATACCGACGCAGAAGCCGTGGCTCGGGCCGCGGCCCGACTCCGGGACGAGCGAGACGAGCGGGCCCGGCCCCGCTGGGAAGTGGTCACGGCTACCACGCTGGCGAAGCGCGAGGCCGGGGAGGCGGCGACTCCAGTTGGCCCGGTGGGTCCGTCGGATGCGGCCGTTGGGACCCCCACCGCCCCGCACCCCGACCCCCGGGACGGTCCCGACCCCGTTTTCCGGGGCCTGAGTTGGGGGATCGCCGTCCACGGCGCCCTGGACGCCGCCGCCCGGGGTGCCACCGGCGAGGCACTCCGCCGGGTGGCGCGGAGCGCGCTCCTGGAGGCCGAGCGGCCGGTGGCGGAGGGGGAGCCGACGGAGCTCGATGAGCTGGTCACGCTGGTGGAGCGGGTCCTGGAGTCCCGGGTCTGGCGGCGGGCCGGCGCCGCCGACCGGGTCCTGTCGGAGGTGCCGTTCGCGTTCCGCGAGGAGCGGGCCGCCACGGGGGCCGAACCGGAGGACGCCACCGGGGACGCCATGGGGGGCGACCCGGGAGCCTACCCGGTCGCAGGGCTCCGGATCATGGAGGGAGTGATCGACCTGGCGTTCCGGGAGGAGGGCGGCTGGGTGGTGGTCGACTACAAAACGGACGTGGGGACGGACCCTGGGTTCCCGGCCCGGCGGCGCGCGTACCGGCGGCAGGTGGAGCTGTATGCCGGGGCGTGGGAGTCCATGACCGGCGAACCGGTGAAGGAGCGGGTGCTGCTCTACACCGCCCGGCCGGGGGAGGACGCGGAGGAGCGCTGGTAGGGCCCGGGGGCGGGTCCCGGATGATCGACGGGCCCGCCGATCCCTGGATCGGCGGGCCCGTCGTCTAGCATATGAGCGAGAGGGGTCAGGTCTTGGAGACGTGCTGGTTGACGAGCTTCGTCATCTCGAACATCGAGACCTGGTTCTTCCCGTTGAAGATCGGCCGCATGGTGTCATCGGCGTTGATCATTCGACGGTTTTCCGAGTCCTGCAGGTTGTTCTTCTTGACGTAGTCCCAGACCTTCTTCGTAATCTCGCTGCGGGTCATCGCCTGGTTGCCCACTACCTTCGCGAGCATTGCATCCGGCTGAACCTTCTGAGCAAGACCACCGCGTGCCTTGGCCATACCGCTTCCTCCGTGTGAGGGGTGATGAATTGAGGGTGTCCACGCCTTCCAAGCTACGCACAGAGCGCGGTGACGCAATGGAAGCGGTTTTCAGCGCATCAGCCCGAGGGCTCCACGACCAGGTCCTCTCCGAGCCGGAATCGGAACGCCGGCTCGGCCATCCCGAGCCCCTGAAGTGTGGGGCGCAGAAGACGTTGCAGGGCCCGGGCGCTGTTGATGCGCGGCTGGAACGCTGTGGCGATATGCGCCATCCCCTGCCGCCGCAGCGCGCTCTCGATCACGGCCATCGCCTGGCGTTCCACCTCCTCTCTCGTGCTCGGGAGTCGGGCCCACCCTCGCTCCGTCTCCACCTCCAGGGCAGACAGGTCCGGCTCCGCAGAGTACACCAGAAGCTCGGGCAGCTCCACCTCGATAACCCCGTCGTCGGTGAACCGGATCATCTCCGGCCGAAAAGAATCGACGGCGAAGCCGTACGAGACGCGTCCGGGCACCCTGACGGTGGCCCGTGCGGTGCCCAGGTCCAGCCCCACCAGCCCGGGGAGCAGGATGCGGCTGTCTTCGATCTGCGTGGTCACCGTGACATCCAGCCGGCCGGTGATCAGGAACGCTTCGGGCGATTCCTGCTCGATGGCGGTGAACACGGCCTCCCGGACCTGTCGCTCGGTGAACCGTGGGCCGACGACCAGGAGGACCGCCAGGACAACGGCGCCCGCACCGAGGGCGATGAGGGCGGACCGGATGAGAGTCTTCATACCCGAAGAGTACGCGGAGCCATCGATCCCGTCGAGGGTATGGTCCGACGGGCCCGCCCGCTAAAGCCGGCGCTTCGTATGCCGATACTGGCTACAGATGAGTACACCTGCCAACCAGGGAACGGATGCACGAGTTGATCGACGGCAGCGGCGCCTACGTACAGAACACACTCGGCCTGGCCATGGTGGTGGTGGCGACGCTGTCGCTCGGGGTCGGGATCTGGGTGGTGGTACGGGAGCGGGCACGGCGGATCAGTCTCCTGCTCCTGGCTGCCTCCGCCGCTATCGCGACCTACGTTCTGAGCTTCTCGTTCCTGGTCCGGACCCCCGACCCGGAGGTGGCCCACCGCTGGGCGCACGTGGCGTACTTCGGGGTCCCGTTCATCGTGCCGTCCCTCTACCACTTCAGCATGGAGCTCCTGGGGCTGCGGCGGGAGCGCAGGCCGTTGATCGTGGCGGCGTGGGTGGTGGGGCTCGTGTACATGGTGCTGGCCCAGGGCACCGAGCTGCTCATCCCCGGCGTCATGCGCACGGCGTGGGGCTACTACGCGGGTCTCACCGTGTGGAACATCCCGTTCATCGTCTGGTCGTTCCTGCTGCTCGGCCTGGCGATCCGCGACTACTGGATGCAGTACCGTCACGCCCAGGCCGTGCAGCGCGCCCGGATCCGGTGGCTGGCGATCCCGCTGGTGGTGGCGTCGCTGGGGTTTGCCGACTACGTGCCGTCCCTCGGCGTGGCGCTGCCGCCGCTGGGCTTCGCGTTCCTGGCCGCCTTCCCGCTGGCTGCGATGTGGGTGGTGGCCCGCTATCACCTTCCCGACCTGACGCCGGCGTTCGCGGCCGACCAGATTCTGTCCACCATGGCCGAGCCGCTCCTGGTGGTGGACGACCTGGGCCGGATCGCCATTACGAACCCAGCGGCCGCCCGGCTCCTGGGCTGGCCCGAGGACGACCTGGTGGGGATGCCGCTGCCGATGCTCCTGGGCGCCGGGACCGCCGGCCGGATCACGGCGGGGGCGAGCGTGCAGGGGTGGGAGATGGAGATCGCCGCCCGGACGGGCGAGCCCATCGCCGTCTCCGTCTCCACCAATCGGCTGGTGGCCAAAGGTCGCGAGGCCGGCACTGTGATCGTGATGCGAGACATCCGCGAGCGCCGTCGGGCGGCGAGGCAGCTGGAGCGCCGGGAGGAGTATTTCCGCTCGCTGATCGAGAACGCGCGTGACACCATCACGGTCCTGGACGCCGGGGGTCGGGTTCTGTACCAGAGCCCTTCCCACGCGGAGGTCCTGGACCGAAAGCCGGGCGAGGATCTGGGTCGGTCGGTGTTCGAGCGGGTCCATCCCGACGATCGGCAACCCATGCAGGAGATGTTCGAGTCGCTCCTGGACGAGCCGGGCGGCACGGCCCGAGCCGAGATCCGGTTCCGCCGTACAGGCGGGGAATACAGGATCATCGACGTCCGGGCCCACAACCTCCTGGACCACCCCGCTGTACGGGGCGTGGTGGTAAACGGGCGGGACGTGACCGAGGAGCGACGATTGGCGGAGCGGCTTCAGCAGTCCCAGAAGCTGGAGGCCATCGGCCGGCTCGCCGGCGGGATCGCCCACGACTTCAACAACATCCTCACCACCATCCAGGGCACCGTGTCGTTCATGGCGGAGGAGCTGCCTGAGGAATCGGGGCTGGCCGCGGAGCTCGACGTGGTCCGGAAGGAGGCCGAGCGGGCGGGTCGCCTGACAAACCAGCTCCTGGCTTTCGGTCGACGCCAGATGACCCGGCCGGAGACGATCGACCTGAACCAGCTGCTCCGGGACCTGCGCTCCGGGCTGCAGCAGGTTCTTGCACCCGAGCAGCGGCTGGTGATCCGGCCGGCCCCGGACCTCGGCGCCGTGCGGATCGATCGGAGCCAGCTCGAGGCGGCGCTGGTGGACCTCCTGGCCAACGCCCGGGACGCCATGGGCGATGAGGGCCGGCTGGAGATCACCACGGAGAACGTGGACCGGCCCGCCGACGTGATCGACGAGCTTCCCATCGAGCAGAGGCGGTACGTGCTGCTGACCGTGGCGGACGACGGGCACGGGATGGACGCTACCACGCAGCAGCGCATCTTCGAGCCGTTCTTCACCACCCGGGAGGATGCGGCCGGCGAGGGCCTCGGCCTGTCCACGGTCTACGGCGCCGTCCGGCAGGCCGGCGGCCACATCGAGGTGGAGAGCGAACCCGGCCGGGGCGCCCGGTTCTCCATCTACCTGCCCCGGGCGGACGAGGCCGACACGGAGGCCGTACCGCCGGACGGAGCCATTGAGTCCGTGTCGACGGACGGCCGGGGCGAGCTGGTACTGGTGGTGGAGGACGAGGCCCCGGTCCGGAGCCTGGTCCGCAAGGTGCTGGAGCGGAAGGGGTACCGGGTCCTGGAGGCCGCCGATGGGAAGGCCGCCCTCGAGCTGGCCGCCGACCACCACGGCGAGATCGACCTGCTCATCGCCGACCTGGTCATGCCAGGGCTGAGCGGCCGGGAGGTGGCCGAGCGATTGAACGCCGCGGAGCCCGACCTGGCCACCATCCTCATCTCCGGCTACACCGCGGACGAAGTGGTGCGGGAGGGGATCGAGCAGGGCGAGTTCGTCTTCCTCCCGAAACCCTTCAGCCCGGAGATCCTCACCCGCCGCGTGGCCGAGGTGCTCCGGGGCCGGCAGTAGAGGCCGGACGGAAAGAGGGCCCGGGACGGCGGCGTCGTCCCGGGCCCTCGAGGTCCCCGGTCGTGGCCGGGTCCACGGCCGCCGTCAGCGGGTCTCGCCCGCCTCTTCCGCCGGCTCCAGCCCCAGCGTCTCGCCCTTCTCGGTGGCCGGGATCCCCTCTTCGAGCCAGACCGGTGCCGGTGCACCCTTCAGGTAGTGATCGAAGAACTGCTGCATCCGGACGTTCCAGTCCCGCATGTTCGCCTCGGTGACGGGCCAGTGGGGCTGCTCGTTGTAGACGATCATCCACGCCGGCTTCGCCAGCCGCCGGAGCGCAACGAAGAGCTCGATCCCCTGGTACCACGGCACCGCGCCGTCCTCGTCGTTGTGCATGATGAGGAGCGGCGTCTCGACCTTGTCGAGGAAGAACAGCGGGCTGTTCTCGATGTAGCGGATCGGCCGGTCCCAGAGCGTGCCGCCGATCCGGCTCTGGGTCCGCTCGTACTGGAACATCCGGCTCATCCCGCTGCCCCACCGGATCCCGCCGTACGCGCTTGTCATGTTGGAGACCGGGGCGCCGGCCTCGGCGGCCTTGAAGAAGTCGGTCTGGGTCACCATGTAGGCGATCTGGTACCCGCCCCAGCTGTGGCCCTGGACGCCCACGTTCTCCTCATCGACCCAGGACTCTTCCGCCAGCTTGAGCGTGCCCGGCATGATGCAGTCCATGGCGCTCTCGCCCGGGAAACCCTCCTGGTAGACGATGTCCGGGATGAACACGATGTAGCCGCGGCTCGCGTAGAACGTGGGTCGGATCACCGACCGATGGGGTACTGGTGGTGCGTGGGCGTGGAGGTTGTCGCTGCTCTTCTCGTAGAAGTACACCATCATGGGGTACTCTTGCGACGGGTCGAAGTCCTCGGGCTTGTAGAGCAGCCCCTGGAGCTCCTCGCCGTTCGAGGAGAGCCATTCCACCAGCTCCACCGTGGCCCAGTTGTACTCGGCCTGCTGCGGGTTCGCATCGCTGATCTTCCGGGCGTTCCCGAACTCCGCGTCCGCCACCCACAGGTCCGGGAACTCGACCACGTCCTCCCGCGTGTACAGGAGCACGTCGGCGGCCTCCGCCCGCTCCAGGCTGCCGAACCGCTTCGGCGCCCGGACCAGCGCCTCCGGCTCCGCCGTGCCCTCGACCCGGTCCCGGTAGAAGCCGGCATCCTTGGTGTAGATGTGGAACGCCGACAGCAGCATGGGAGCGTCCGGATCGATGAACCGCTCGTCGTCATCCAGCCGGATGTAGCGGAACCGGACGTCGTTCTCCCGGCCCCAGCCCTCGGTGATCCGTCGGGGCGCGTCCCGGCCGTCGGGGTCCACGGCCCAGATGTCGAACCGGTCGTAGATCAGGAGCGTCCCGTCGCCCTCCGTCCATCCGGCCGAGCCGTGGGGGTACGGCGCCATGGGGTGGTCGTCGGTCTCGTCCCAGACGGGCACGTCGATCCCGGCGGAGAGGTTGACGGGCTCGTCGTCATCGGTCTCCATGGCGAACCACGCCCGGTCGTCGTAGTCGTAGAAGGCGAAGTACCGGGCGTCGGGGGAGAGGTGGCCCCAGGCGATCCGCTCCTCCTCCAGCACCATGCGCCGGTCGCCGTCGTTCACGTCCACCAGCCAGACATCGCTGTAGCCCGGGCTCTCGATCCCCACCAGGTACAGGTACTTCACGTTCGTCTCGGCCAGCGCCACGTCGGCGTCACCCTCCCGGCCCACGTCCACGCTCGGCATGTCCTCGTTGGCCAGCTGGACCACACGGTTGCGACGGTCCAGGTGCACCACGGCCGCGTACGTCCGCTCCCGCTCCCGGTCCGCCTGCAGCACCTGCATCGGCTGGATCAGGTCGTCCTGCCAGTGCCAGACGTCCAGGCGCACCTTCTCCTCGTCCAGCAGCTCCTCCTCGTCCTCATCCTCCGGCTCCGGGCGCGGCGCCGTGCCGAAGAAGAGGCGGTTCCCGCTCTCCGAGAAGCTGAGCGCGCCGTGCTCGCTGACCCACCAGCCCTCGGGGACGCCGTCCGTCTCCGAGCTCGCCAGCGCCTCCGCCGGCTCGCCGTCAGGGGCATGGTAGAGGATGTACTCCGGCTGGTCGGCGTGGAAGCTGTCCCGGTCGGTCAGGAACGCCACGCGGCGACCGTCGTCGCTCAGCGCCAGCTGCTTGTACAGCCCCTCGCCCGCCAGCACCGCCGTCGATTCGCCCGATGCGGTCGTGACCACGTAGACCCCGTCGGCCTCGCCATCCTCGCTCGACGCCGTGTACGTCACCACCCCGCCGTCCTCGCTCACCGCGTAGTCCACCACGTGGTCGTACCGCTGCTCCGCCCCCGACTCAAGGTCGCGGATCACCAGCGTGTAGGTATCGGGCTTGTCCCGCTTCTCCTCTTCCTCCTCGGCGGGCTCCTCCGCGACCTCCTCCGTTTCTTCTGCCTCCTCCGCGCTCTCCTCTGCGTCCTCCGCGCTGATCAGGTATACGACGATGGCGCCCGACTCTTCCGGCAGTGTCCAGCGCTCCACGCCCGGCACCCGGGCCACATCGCCCGTGGCCAGGGTCAGGATCCCGAGTGTGTCTTCCGGCAGCTCCGAGCGCTTGGTGTCGGCGAGGCGCAGCGTCCGGACAGTGTCATAGGCCGGCTCGATGGTGAAGACGGCGAAGCGCTCGTCGGGGCTGAACCGTGCGTCGGTGGCCCGGGCCACCCGATGCTCCGTCCCCGCGGGCTGCTTCACCACCAGCTCGGCGTCGCCGCGGCGGACGGTCAGGTTGTAAAGGACCCAGCTGCCGTCGTGGGAGATCCGCTCCCCCTCGATGGACTTCCAGATGTCGTAGGTATCGTGGTCCAGCGGCTGCTTCTGCGCGCTGAGGGGCGCGGCCACCAGCAGGACCGCGATGGTGAGGAGTCGAGTGATCGACGTACGAGGCGTATTCATCATCCGTTCCGCATCCGTTCCAGGGTCGTGAACACCGGCGTACCGCCGGTCGGAAGGGGCCGAGAGTAAGAGAGGGGTTGGCGGGGGCCGGGTCAACCGTCGCCGGGACCGGGTCGGCGGAGCAGCAGGACGATCCACCCGATGAGGAAGATGGCCGCGAAGCTGAACCACTGGATGGCGTACGAGAGGTGTGGGCCGGGCTCGACGGTCGGTGGCTCCAGCGGGACAGGCCCGACCGCGTCGCCCGGAGCACGAGCGGAATCCATCCCCGCCCCCGGCGTTCCCGGCCCGGACCTCACCGGCTCCGGCCTCGCCGTAGCCACCAGGTAGAGGGGCGCCACCGGGTACGGGTACTGCGCCCGGATGGCGCTGCCGTCCACGCGGAACCAGCGGGTTCGGAACCCGTCGGGCTCCGTGTCCAGATCCACGTCCGGGAAAGGGACGAGGACGCCCTCCACCTGCACGGCGCCCTCGATCCGCACGGGGCCGAGGTCCGCCGTGGCGGCGTCCGGCGCCGGGAGCCAGCCCCGGTTCACCAGGACCGCGCCGCCCCCGAGCCGGACGGGGGAGAGGACGTGCACGCCCGGTGCGCCGTTCCGGCTGCGGCCCGCCAGCACGATGGCTCGGTCGTCATCGACGGCGCCCGCAAGACGCGCCCGCCGGTAGGCCAGCCCTGCCGTATCCATGGGCGCGCGCTCCAGCATCACGGGCGGCGCGTCCATGCGCTCGGCGATGAGGGCGTTCCGGGCCTGGCGCTCCGCCCGGCGCTCGAGCTGCCAGATGCCGAGACGGATACACACGCCGGCCACCACCAGGACGGCGACCGTCCCCAGAACGCCTCGCCGGGTCAGCTCCAGTGTCCGCATGGCGTGAAGTCTCCGGCAAGCGGCCGTGTTGCGCCACCCCTGGACGGGCGCCGGCCGTCCCATTGTTGAAACTATGCGGGGTAGCCGCCCCGTAAGGGCAGGGGAGCGACAGGCGGGCTTTCCGCGAGGGAGGCCGTTTTCAACAGAGGCGAAACCGATGACGAGACAGCTCTTCATATCGATGCTCCTGCTGGCGTGCGGAACCGGCGCGGCGGCCCAGGAGATGGCCAGGGTGGACACCCAGCGCGCGACCGCAGAGGCCGAGGACGCGCACGTGCTCCGGGCGGACCGGGCCCCCGGCCCGATCCAGGTGGACGGCGAGCTCGATGACGCCGGCTGGCGGGGCGCGGCCGTGGCCACCGGGTTCACCGAGTTCCAGCCCCGGGACAACTTCCCGTCACCGACGAACACCCGGGCGTGGCTGACCTACGACGAGGACAACCTCTACGTGGCGTTCAAGGTGGAGGACGACCCCGAGGCGGTCCGCGCCACGCTCCGGGACCGCGACGAGGCGTACAGCGATGACGTGGTCTTCGTGCTCTTCGACACCTACGGCGACAACTCGTGGGCGTACATGATCGGCGCGAACCCCATCGGCGTGCAGCTCGACGCACGGTTCACGAACGAGAACGGCGACGACGGTTCGTTCGACGTGGTCTACGAGAGCGCCGGGAAGATCACCGACAGCGGCTACCAGGTGGAGCTGGCCATCCCCTTCGCGAGCCTCCGGTTCCCGGACGTGGAGGAGCACCGCTGGCGGCTCCAGTTCGCCCAGATCCTGCCCCGGGAGACCCGACGCCAGTACGCGTGGGCGCCGCTCTCCATGGACAACAGCTGCGTCCTCTGCCAGAGCGGTACGCTGGTGGGCCTCGAGGGCGTGGAGCCCGGCGGGCAGCTCGAGATCCTGCCGTCGCTGGTGGCCGGTCAGTCCGGGTCGCTGGAGACGGCGTCCGACCCGGGCAGCTTCCAGAACAGCGACCCGACGGCCGCGCTCTCGCTGGGCGTGCGCTACCCGTTCAAGTCCGGCTGGACCGCGGAAGGGACGTATAACCCCGATTTCAGCCAGGTGGAGTCCGACGCGTCGCAGATCGACGTGAACACCACGTTCGCCCTCTTCTTCCCGGAGCGCCGACCCTTCTTCCAGGAGGGGAGCGACCTCTTCAATACGCGGATCAACGCCATCTACACCCGCTCCATCAACGACCCCATCGGCGCCGGCAAGCTCCTGGGCCGGCAGGGCAACCTGTCCATGGGCTACATCGGCGCTGTGGACGAGCACTCGCCGCTGATCATCCCGCTCGAGGAATCGAGCATCGTACTGGAGAACGGACGCACGGTCTCGAACATCGTCCGGGCCCGGCAGATGTTCGGCTCCGGCTCCTCGGTGGGTGGGCTCATCACGGATCGGCGGTTCGATGGCGGCGGCTCCGGCACCAGCGCCGGCGCGGACGCGCTGATCCGGTTCACCGACCGGTGGTCGCTCCAGGCCCAGGTGGTGGGCAGCTACACCCGTGAGCCCGATGACGCCGGCCCCACGGAAGGTCTCGATGACGTGACCTTCGGCGACGACGGCTACACCGCCACCTTCGACGGCGAGTCGTACCTCGGGCGGGCCACCTACGCCCGCCTGAGCCGCGACTCCCGGCAGTGGAGCTTCAGCGCCTCCTACGAAGGCGCCACGCCCACGTACCGCGCCGACAGCGGGTTCCAGAGCCGGAACAACTACCGGAACGGCTCGGTCCACAACGGCTATGGCTGGTATCCAGACCAGGGCTTCTTCGACCGCATCTCCGTGGGCCACAACGCCAGCGGCAGCTGGAACTTCGACGGCACGATGAAACGCCGCTCCACGGGGCTCAGTGTCAACGGGAGCGCCGCGGGCCAGTCGAATTTCAATCTGGGCGTGAGCTGGCGCGAGGAGCGGTTCCGGGGCCAGTTCTTCGGCGATATGCTCTCCGGGAGCGCGTTCCTGGGCTCCGACTTCAGCGATGCCCTCGGCTTCAGCCTGAGCTACCGTATTGGTGAGGACATCTTCCGCGGCGATCCCCAGATCGGGATCGCCCAGAGCGCGTCGGCCTCGCTCAACGTCAAGCCTGTCCAGAACGTGGTCATCAGCCCGTCCATCAGCTGGGCGCGCATGGACCGGCGTTCGGGCGCCGAGCTCTACTCGGGCTACATCGCCCGGGCCCGGCTGAACTACCAGCTCAGCCGCGAGCTCTTCGTGCGCGTGGTCACCGAGTGGAACGAGTTCAGCCGACAGCTCTCCGTCGAGCCGCTCCTCCTGTACCGGGTGAACCCCTTCAGCGTGCTCTACATCGGCTCCACCCACGGGTACGCCGAGTACGACGACCCGTACTCCATGGAGCGCACGAGTCAGCAGTTCTTCCTCAAGCTCCAGTACCTGTTCCGGCCGTAAAGGCGCGGAGGGCGCGGAGGAGCGCTGCCTCGCGGTGTCGGTCTCCGGCGGCGGTGGTCCCTGGCGTCGTGCTTGCTACATTGGACGGTGGGAAGCCCTATTTGACCCGACACTGGAGCACGCAGCCGACAGGGAGTTCGACCGATGAGCGTGATGAAGAGCATCAACCCCGCCACGGGCGAGGTCATCGCCGAGCACGAGACGCTGACCGACGGAGACCTGGAGAAGCGACTCAGCACGGCGGCCGATCGGTTCCGGAGCTACCGGCACACGCCGCTGGAGGAACGGCAGCGATGGATGCGCCGGACCGCCGACCTCCTGGAGGCCGAGAAGGAGCGGTGGGGCGAGCTCATGACCCGTGAGATGGGGAAGCCCATCGGCGCGGCGGTGGCCGAGGCCGAGAAGTGCGCCTGGGTGTGCCGCTACTACGCCGACCACGCCGCCGACTTCCTGGCCGACGAGCCGGTGGACGCCGGGGCCGACCGGAGCTTCATCCGCTACCAGCCCATCGGGCCCGTCCTGGCCGTGATGCCGTGGAACTTCCCCTTCTGGCAGCTCTTCCGGTTCGCCGCGCCGGCGCTCATGGCCGGCAACGTGGGGCTCCTGAAGCACGCGTCCAACGTGCCGGGGTGCGCGCTGGCCATCGAGGAGATCTTCGCCGGCGCCGGGTTCCCCGAGGGCGCGTTCCAGACACTGCTGGTCGAGTCCGGGCGCGTGAACGGCATCCTCGAAGATGACCGGATCCGGGCCGCCACGCTCACCGGCAGCGAGGCCGCCGGCGCCGCGGTGGCGTCGAAGGCGGGCGAGATGATCAAGAAGACCGTCCTGGAGCTGGGCGGCTCCGACCCGTTCGTGGTCATGCCCAGCGCCGACCTCGACGCGGCGGTGGAGGCCGCCGTCACCGCCCGGCACATCAACAACGGCCAGAGCTGCATCGCCGCCAAGCGGTTCATCGTCCACGAGTCCATCGCCGGCGAGTTCACCGCGCGATTCGTTGAGCGGACCGAGGCGCTTACCGTGGGCGACCCCATGGACGAGGCCACGGACATCGGGCCGCTGGCCACCGAGGCCATCCGCGACGAGCTGGCCGACCAGGTGGAGCGCTCCGTAAACGCCGGGGCGCAGCTCCTGACCGGCGGCTACGTCCCCGACCGCGACGGCTGGTTCTACGCGCCCACCGTGCTGGCCGAGGTCCCGGCCGACTCCGCCGCGGCCGTCGAAGAGACATTCGGCCCGGCGGCCGCCATCTTCGTGGTGCCCGGCATCGACGAGGCCATCGAGGTGGCCAACGCCACCGAGTTCGGCCTCGGCGCCAGCGCCTGGACCGGCGACGAGGGCGAGGCCGACCGCTTCGTGGACGGCCTCGAGGCCGGCTGCGTCTTCATCAACCGCATGGTCGCCAGCGACCCGCGGCTCCCGTTCGGCGGCGTGAAGAAGAGCGGCTACGGGCGCGAGCTCAGCCGCCACGGGATGCGCGAGTTCCTGAACATCAAGACGGTGGGGATCGACGGGGTGTAGCGGAGCCGACGGGGGCGACGATCGCCGCGTCCAGCGGATTCACCGCGACGACGCGACGGAGAGCGGATTCACCGCGACGACGCGACGACGCGACGGCCGCGATGCATGCGACGGAGCCCAGCGGGATCCCGTTCCGCGGCTTCGGTGCGCACGGACGCCTTGAACCAGACCCGGCCATTACGAGGCGGGCGGGAGCCATCGATGCACCGCGCCGGCGCGCTCATGGCGGCGATCGACGCGTTGCTCGCGTCCCCTCGGTCGCGCCGCCAACACCGAAGCTCGTCGCGTTCGCCGCGTCGTCGCGGTGGTCTCAGGTTGCCGCCGCGTGCGTCGCCCCCATCGCAGCCGCGTCCAGCGGATTCACCGCGACGAACGCGACGGAGAGCGGATTCACCGCGACGACGCGACGGCCGCGATGCATGCGACGGAGCGTTGCGGCATCCGGTTCCGCGGCTTCGGTGCGCACGGACGCCTTGAACCAGACCCGGCCATTACGAGGCGGGCGGGAGCCATCGATGCACCGCGCCGGCGCGCTCATGGCGGCGATCGACGCGTTGCTCGCGTCCCCTCGGTCGCGCCGCCAACACCGAAGCTCGTCGCGTTCGCCGCGTCGTCGCGGTGATCTCCAGCCGTCCGTCGCGTCCGTCGGCCCCGTCGCGGCCGCCCCCGTCGCAGCCGCGCCCTACCCCGCCACCTCCGTCTCCGTCCGCTTGATCTCCAGGAGCACCACCTGCTGGACATCCAGGTCGTCGCGGCGGAGCACGCCGATGCGGTCGGGGCCCGGGAACACGTCGGGGAAGGGGAAGTCCCGGAGCTCGCCGAGAAGCGTGCCGTCGCGGCGGTAGATGTCGATGCGGTCCACCGCGTCGGGCGTGTCCTCGCTGACGCCCACCCAGATCCGGCCGGCGGGGTCGACCCGCAGCTCGACCACCCGGGGGATCAGGTCGGCGAAGGTCATCTTCTCGAGGCGCTGCTCGAGCATCCGTTTCCGGGTCTCCTCGTCGGGGCCGCCGCCACCGATGCGGACGCCCCCGCCCCCGCTCTGCTCCCGCACCCGCTCCCGGGCCAGCTCACGGTCGGCTTCGGTGGTGGGGCGGGGCGCCGGGCCCCGTTCGATGGTCCGGACGCGGCGGCCGTCGGCGTCCAGCAGGTGGAGCACGTACGCGGCCGAGTCGGAGACGACGATGCCGCCGTCCGGGAAGCCGGCCCACTGGAACTCGGGGTGAAACTCCCGACTCATCATGGTGACCATGACGCGTCCGGCGGCCTCGAGCTGGACCATGTCCATGGGCGGCTCGGGGGAGGCCCACAGGGTGTCCATCGGTACCAGTGACGGGTTCAGCCGCATCACCGGCAGCACGGGCGGGCAGGCGTCCTCGCCGTCCTCCTGGCCGGGGCGTGAGACCTGCATCCGGCCGCCGCCGCCGCGGCTGAAACCGAAGAGCGGCCGCATCAAGGTGATGAACCCGCCCTCGAGGGCCGCCAGGCGCTCGCCGGGGATCACGCCCTCACCCGGCAGCGGGATGGTGCGGGGATCGCCGCCGTCCGGGGGGTAGCCGGTGAGCCGGCTGTTCGAGAAGTCGCTGACCCAGACAGTGTCGCCGGGCCCGACGGCCATGGAGATGGGCTGGCTCAGCTCGCCAGGGCCCTCGCCCTTCCGGCCGAAGGTGGCCCTGTGGCTGCCATCGGGGGCGTACTTCAGGACTCGGCCGCCCTGACGGTCCAGGACGTAGAGGTTCCCGTCGAGGTCGGAGGCCAGCCCGCCGCCCGAGACCTGGTCGAACTGGTAGGCCTCCTCGGCGAAGGCGTCGCCCAGCACGGCCACGGTGTCCAGCGACCAGCCCAGCGGGCCGGCCGGCTCGGCGGGGTACGAGATGCGCGCGATGCCGTCCACCGTGTCCACGGCGGCGGTGAGGCGCGGGGCGCCCTCATCGCCGCTGCAGCCGGTGATGGCAAGGAACGCGACGAGGATGGGGATGGCTGTCCGAGGTCTCATGGGATCGGGGTGTTGGCGGGATATGTGGGGCAGGGGCTCGGTCACGGGACGCGCGAGAAGGTGCGAGGGTTGCCTGCACCGGGGGCAGCGGGGCGCTGCCGAAGTCGGTGGACCGCCGGTGGGGCTCCGGCGCCCGGCGCCCCCGGTGCGGTCGACCCCGTCAGAACGCGATACCGAAGTTCAGGCGTCCGGTGGGCAGGAACGCCTCGATGCTCGACGTTCCCACGGTCTCCTCGCCGAAGTACCGCTTCGCGCCGAGGCCGACGCCCAGGAACCACCGTTTGGTATCGCCGAAGAGCCAGCTCCAGCCGAGGTCCACGCCCACCGAGAAGACCGAGCCGCTCTCGTCGGTCGAGACATCGGTCAGCGATGTGCGGCCCAGGATCCCGCTGAACGAGAAGCCTTCGAGAGGGGTGGCGCTCGGATAGAAGCGGAGCTTCAGGTCCGTGGCCAGGTACCTGACCTCATCGGCGCCGTCCCCGAGGGTGAAGTAGCCAAGTCCGAATACGCCGCTCAGCTCGTTGGAGAACACGTACTCCGCCTCGCCGTTGATGACCTCGGCCAGGGCAAGGATCGGGCTGATTGAGATCTGGGCCCGGGGGGCGATGTCCGCTTCCTGCGCCCGTAGCGCCACCGGCGCTGCGAGCAGTGCCCCGAGCACGACCGTCCAAACGGCTTTGCGTAGCATGTTCGATCCTTGAATGCCTGGTGATCAACCTTCCGGGGATCAGGGTGCGACGGGTTGGAAGGTAGAATTCGCCGGTTGCAGCAACAAGATAAACGGGGTCGCCAGCCGAGTCCGGCTGACGACCCCGTTGCGCCGGTCCGGAGCGGACTCAGTGCACGTCCGCCTGCGTGCCCGGTTCAGTCTCAGCCTCGGCCAGGAGCACCTGCTCCGGGAAGGTCAGCATCCCTTCCTCCAGGACGGCGCCCCGGAGCGCCTGTGCCAGTACCTCGTCCAGGTCTTCGGCCAGGTGGAACTCGATCTCCGACCGGGCCTCCTCGGGCAGGTCGTCGAGGTCCGCCTCGTTCTCCGTCGGCAGGATCACTTCCTTGATCCCTGCACGGTAGGCGCCCAGTACCTTCTCCTTCACGCCGCCGATGGGCAGGACCCGACCGGTGAGGGTGATCTCGCCGGTCATGGCTACGTCGTTGCGGACGGGCCGCTTCGACAGGACCGAGACCACGGCCGTAGCCATGGCCACGCCCGCCGACGGGCCGTCCTTGGGCACCGCGCCGGCGGGTACGTGGATGTGGAGCTCCAGGTCGCTCAGCCGGTCCTCGGGGATCCCGAGCTGCTGGTTGTGGGTCTTTGCGTAGGTCAGCGCGGCGCGGGCCGACTCCTTCATCACGTCGCCCAGCTGCCCGGTGAGGATCAGGTTGTCCTTCCCCTCGAACACGCTGCCCTCGACGAACATGATGTCGCCGCCCATGGGCGTGTAGTACATGCCCGTGGCGACCCCGATGGTGTCTTCCTTGGCCTTCTGCTCCGGGTGGACCCGCGGCCGGCCGAGGAGGGGCTGCACGCCCTCCTCGTCGATGGAGATCCGCTCGTCCGAGCCGCCGGCGATCTTCCGGGCGGCCTTCCGTGCCAGCTTGCCCAGCTCCCGCTCGAGCTGGCGGACGCCTGCCTCCCGGGTGAACTTGCTGATGACCCGGTGGATGGCGTCATCATCGAAGTCGATCTGCTCCTCCTTCAGCCCGTTCTCCTCGAGCTGGCGGGGCAGCAGGTACCGCTTGGCGATCTCCAGCTTCTCCTGCTCGGTGTAGCCGCTGAACTCCACGGTCTCCATCCGGTCCAGGAGTGGCGCGGGGATCCGGTCACGGTAGTTGGCCGTGGCGATGAAGAGGACCTCGCTGAGGTCGAACGGCATCCCCAGGTAGTGGTCGGTGAACGAGTCGTTCTGCGCCGGGTCCAGGACCTCCAGGAGCGCGGCAGACGGGTCGCCCTGCATGGACGTGCCCAGCTTATCGACCTCGTCCAGGAGGAAGACCGGGTTCTTGGTGCCCGCCTGCTTCAGCCCCTGGATGATCCGGCCGGGCATGGCGCCCACGTACGTCCGCCGATGACCCCGGATGTCGGCCTCGTCCCGGGCGCCGCCCAGGGAGATCCGGACGTATTCCCGGTCCAGCGACCGGGCGATGGACTGGGCGATGGACGTCTTCCCCACGCCGGGAGGCCCGACGAAGAGGAGGATCGGGCCCTTGCCCACGGCCCGTGCCCGGACGGGGTCGCCGTGGTCCTCGCCGGGCTCCGGCTCGTCCTCGTCACCCTCGTCGTCCTCGGCCTCATCGCCGAGCTCGCCGCCGTCGATCTCCTCGGCGCCGTTGTCGCCCACCAGGTCGAGCCCCTCGGGGTCGAGTGTGGCGCCGGTCAGCACCTCGTCCGTGGGCGCCGGCTCGGGCTCCGGCTCGGCCTCCTCGACGGCCTCCGCCGCCTCGGCGGCCAGGGCCGCTTCCTCCTCGGCCCGCTCCATCTGGAGCTTCCGGACCGCCAGGAACTCGAGGATCCGGTCCTTCACGTCCTCCAGCCCGTAATGGTCCTCTTCCAGGATCTCCTCGGACCGCTCCATGTTGATCAGGTCCGGCGTCCGCTTGTTCCACGGCAGCTCGATGACCCAGTCCAGGAACGTGCGGATGACCTGGTACTCGGCCGACTGGGGGTGTGTGCGACGGAGCCGGTTCAGCTCCCGATCCGCTTCCTCCTGCGCGGCCTCCGGAAGGTCCAACGCGTCGATCTTCTCCCGGAGCTCCTCGACCTCGTTCTCGGCGTCCTCCTCGCCCAGCTCCTTCTGGATGGCCTTCATCTGCTCGCGCAGCACCATCTCGCGCTGCTTCTGGCCCAGCTCCTCCTGCACCTTCTGCTGGATCTCCTGCTGCGCCTCGAGACGGACCAGGTCACGCTCCACGTACAGGAGCACCTGGCGCATACGGCTCTCCACCGGGAGCATCTCCAGCAGTTCCTGCTTCTCTGCAGCGTCCTGCTCCAGGTAGAAGGCCACCATGTCGGCGAACCGGCCGGGCTCCTCGATCCCCTCGACGAGCTGTTCCAGCGCCTCGTCGGGCATGCCCCGGAGCCGGCCCAGCTCCACGGAGCGGTCCCGGAGCTCGCGGTCCAGTGCCTTGTACGCCGGGTCGTCCTCGTTCCAGACCGGCTGCTCCTCGACCTGGTTCACCACGGCCTCCAGCGCCCGCTCGCCCGTCTCGGAGATCTCCAGCGCCCGGGCACGCTCCTCGCCCTGGATGAGGAGCTGGAGCCCGCCCCGCACCCGGTGGGCCTGGGCGATGCGGACCACCACGCCCATCTCGTACAGTACGTCCGGCGTGGCCTCGTCCACGTTCTCCCGCTGGCAGACGGCGAACATCTCCCGGTCTCCGTCCAGTGCCTTCTGGATCGCTTCCACAGTGCCGGGTCGCCCGGCGCTGATCGGTACCGCCACGCCCGGGAAGACGACGGTCTCCCGCAGCGGCAGCACCGGCAGCTTGATTCGATCACCCATATATTGTGGTCCTTTCCTTTTGGTAGTCTCGTGGCCGACTCGCGCGGCGTCCCGCCGGCGAGACCGGCGCTGTAAAATCAAATCAACGTGCCGGGACCTGCCGATGAGGCCCGGGCACGTGCGCTGTCCATATTACTGTGCAGTATGCTTGCCACACTGCCCACCGGATCCCGTTCGTGGCGGAATGACGGGGAAAGGTCGTGCTCACGGTCCGAATCGTCGGCGTCGGCCCCGGGGTTCCCGCCGCGCCGGAATGGCGCGAAGGAGGCTGGCGCTGTCGTTCTGACAGTGGCGCGGCCATATTTCATGGGAGGGAGACCGAGTCCGGGAGGCAGGATCGTGTCGAGAGCGTTCGTGAACGAGGATGCAGCGGAGCCGCCGCGTCGCTTCGCGCTGCCGCCGGTGGACGACCCGGGGTACGACGCGGCTGCCGCGTTCGCGCTGCTCGAGGCCGCCCGTGACGGGGACACGAAGAGCGCCGAGGAAGCCACGGGCTATCGGTGGGGCGCGGAGCAGCTGCGGCCCCACGTGGAGCGGATGCTGGAGCAGGAGCGGGAGCGACCGTTGATGGAGCAGGACACGCGGCTCATCACGGTGGCCAAGCGGTACCTCCGGGCGTCGTGATGCAGAGTGCCGTGCTGGCCTGGCTGCTGGCCGCGTGCCTGGGCGCGTGCTACCCGGCGCCCGGGTCGCTGCCGTCCGGGGCCGTCCCCGAAGCGGCGGCGGACAGCGGGGCCACGGTGGTGCTCCTCCACGGCCTGGGCCGCAGCGAGTGGTCCATGGCGCGGCTCGCCCGGGCGCTGGACGCGGAGGGCTACCGGGTGGTGAATCTGGGCTACCCGTCGCGGGACCACACCATCGGCACGCTGGCGGATACCGTGAAGGCGGAGCTGGGCCGCTGCTGCGTCGGTGCGGACACGCTGCACTTCGTGACCCACTCGCTGGGCGGGATCCTGGTGCGGATCTGGGCCGAGGAGGCCGATCCGGTCAACCTTGGGCGGGTGGTGATGCTGAGTCCGCCCAACCAGGGGAGCGGGGTGGCCGACCGGATCCCGGGCCGCGTGCTGAAGCTCCTCATGGGGCCCGCCTCCGTGCAGCTCGGGACCGATACGGCCGATGTGCCGGTCCAGCTCCCGCCCGTGGACTTCGAGCTCGGGGTCATCACCGGCGACGTTTCCGTGAACCCCCTGTTCTCCTGGTGGCTGCCCGGCGACGACGACGGGATGGTGGCGGTGGAGTCGGCGTGGGTCGAGGGCGCCGACGACTTTCTGGTGGTGCCGTACACCCACACGTTCATCATGTATCGGGACCGGGTGATCGAGGAGGTCCTGTCGTTCCTGCGGACCGGTCGGTTCACGGAGAGTCACGGCGGATGAGCGGCGGTCGGGGGGGCGGGTCCGACCCGAGGGTGGAGTGGGTGCGTCGCGGATTCTGGCTCCTGCTGGGGCTGAGCTGGGTCGTAGCCGTCTGGTACATGTGGGACGCCATGACCACCGTACCGTCGGCGGAGCGGCTCCAGGAGAGTCGGCTGGTGGAGATCCCCGGCCCCCGGCGGTTCTTCACGGCCGCGGCGTTCAGCGCCATGGAGCTGGGGGTGGTCCTGGCCGCGCTCTGGCCGTGGCGCCCGGCCTATTACGCCACCCGGCTGGCGGTGACGGCGCTGGCGGTCCTGACCTGGTTCATCACCACCACGCCGATGAACCTGAGCCACATGGACTGGGTGCACCGCCGGTGGCTGGCGTTCCTGGTGGCAACTCAGCTGGCGGCGCTCGTGCTGCTCCTGGTCTACCGGGCGGTGGCCGCGGCCGTGGATCGACGCCGCGACGGGGCGGCATAGTCCCGGGCCTCCCGGGCCGGCGGGCGCCTCCCCCTTCGATTCGGCGCGTGGGTCCCGGTATCTTTCAAGTTGCCGCAGAACAGACATCGACTGAGCGAGATGGAGGCTATGAGCACGAAAGGAACCATCGGGATCCTCACGGGCGGCGGCGATGTCCCCGGCCTGAACCCGGCGATCCGCGCCATCACCATCCGGGCGCTGCGCGAGGGCTACCGGGTCCTGGGCATCCGCCGGGGCTGGGCCGGACTGGTGGATCTCGTGCGCGAGGATGACGCCGACAACGCGTCGTGCGTGCAGGAGCTGACGGAGAACGTCGTGAACCGGGCCGGTCGGACCGGCGGCACGTTCCTGCACACGTCCCGCACCCGGCCCAGCCACCTGCCCCGCCCGGTGGTGCCGGAACACGCCCGGGACGCGTACACCGACGAGGTGAACGACATCACGCCGGAGGTGCTGAGGAACCTGGAGTGGCTCGGCGTGGAGACGCTCATCGCCATCGGCGGCGATGACACGTTGAGCTACGCCCACCGCCTCCATGCCGAGGGCGTGAACGTTATGGCCATCCCCAAGACCATGGACAACGACGTGCCCGGCACCGACTACTGCATCGGGTTCAGCACGTGCGTGACCCGGACCATCGAGCTGACGCACCGGCTCCGGACCACCGCCGGCTCCCACGAGCGGTTCCTGGTCATCGAGGTCTTCGGCCGCTACGCCGGCTACACGGCGCTCCTGCCCACCATGGCGGGCGCCGCCGACCGGTGCGTGATCCCCGAGCACCCCTTCGACATCGACCACCTGACCGAGCTGCTCCTCTACGACCGGGAGCGCCACCCGTCGAACTACTCGGTGGTGCTGGTCTCCGAGGGGGCGAAGATGGAGGGTGGGGAGATGCACTTCGAGGACCACGAGACCGACCAGTACGGGCACAGGAAGCTCGGCGGGATCGGCGACCGGGTCTCGGCGGAGTTGAAGGAGCGCTCGGCCCGGTACAACCGCGGCCAGCCGGTCAACGTGGTGAGCCAGCGGCTCGGCTACCTGGTCCGGAGCGGCGACCCCGACGCCCTGGACTCCATCGTGCCTATGGCCTTCGGGAACCTGGCGCTGGACCTGATCCTGTCCGGGAAGTCGGGCCGGCTGGTGAGCGTGCGGAACGGGGCGTACGACAATGTGCCCATCGACGTCGTGGTGGGGCGGAAGAAGGCGGTGGACGTGGACCGGCACTACAATACCGACCGGCTGCGTCCCATCTACCATTCCTTCAACCGGCAGCCCGTCTTCATCATGACCAGCGACGTCTGAGTGCAACGGCCCGGATCCTGGACCGAGCGATCGAGGTGCTGATGGCGGACACGAACCCGTGAGCGTGGAGCGGGCATGGCCGGGAGGCCTCGTGTGGCGATGGGGCGCGGCACTGGCCGTGGCGCTGCCCCTGGCCGTCCTGACACCGCCGGCGGCGGCCCAGTCGCCAACGATGGCGCCTCTGCCCCCCCACGGAACGCTCCTGGAGGGTGGGCTCCGGTGGCACGGGGTGGACGACGCCCTGGCCTCCGCCGCCCGCTACCAGGGGGACGCGGTCACCCTCGGGGCGGCCCACCGG
Organism: Longimicrobiales bacterium; assembly: GCA_046483065.1. Taxonomy (GTDB): domain Bacteria; phylum Gemmatimonadota; class Gemmatimonadetes; order Longimicrobiales; family RSA9; genus JAWVYT01. The sequence continues at coordinate 94,344 of JAWODW010000053.1, forward strand.
TACCGGAGCGCCGGGTGGCGGATCGGGCTGGGCGGCAGCTGGACCGCGGGTCGGCTCTACCCGGCGGGGCTGGAGGACCCGACCAGCTACGAAGAGAGCCTGTCGGTGACCGTGGACAACTGGTTCGCCCGTCGGGTCTGGCGCTCCGGGGACGGGCGGTGGGCCGCCTTCGCGGGGCCGGCGGTGGCGGTGGACGTGGGGCTCCGCCGGCACGCTTACGGCGGCGACCCGTCGTACCGCTATGACAACGCCTTCATGGGCGTGGAGGCCACCGCGATCCTGGAGTGGTGGCCGACCGGGGGCGGTCGGCTGAGCGAGCGCGTGGCGGTGCCGCTGGCGGGACTGGCGGTGCGGACCGACTACACGGGGCTCGCCGCCCCGGGCCCACGGGTGTCCGTGGACCTGCCGCCCACGTTCCTCCTCTTCCGGCACCGCCTGGAGTACCGGCTCCCGGTCCGCGGCCGCCTGGCGCTGAACGTCCATCACGAAGGCTCCGTGCTCCGGCACACCGAGCCGCTGGACCACGCCGTGGCGTGGCACCGGCTGGGCCTCGCCCTCGAGATTGCCTGGGGTGCGCCGTGAGCCGGACGAACGGACGCCGCCGGCCGACCCCGTGGCTCACGGTCAGGGGGCTCCTGGCCACGGGGCTCCTGGCGCTGGTCACCGCCGGGTGCGTGGACCTGGTGCTCGGGCCCGCGCCGGACGCCGACGACGCCGTCGCCAACTTCGACGCGCTGTGGACGGAGTTCGACCGCCACTACTCCTTCTTCGAGCTCAAGGACGTCGACTGGGACGCGCTCCGGGCGCAGTACAGCCCCCGGGTCACGCCGGATCTGCCCGACCGGGAGCTGCTCGACGTCATGGGCGAGATATTGGACCACCTGGAGGACGGCCACGTCAATCTCTACACGCCGCTGGGCCCGTACTCCTACGACGGCTGGTTCGAGCCGTACCCGGTGAACTTCCGGTGGGCGATGGTGGAGTCCCGGGTCAACAGCCTCCGGTATTCCGCGGACGGGAAGGTGGTGCGGGCGAGCCTGTCCGAGTTCGGCTATATTCACGTGGGCGACTTCGTAGGCGACGGGAGGGTGTCCGACCTCGATGAGGCCGTCGGCGAGCTCATGGACAAGCCGGGGCTCATCGTAGACGTGCGGAATAACGGCGGTGGCAGCGCCCGGGCGGCCCGGCTGTTCGCCGGCCTCTTTGTCGATGAGCGGTTCCACCACCTGGACATCCGCTTCCGGAACGGCCCCGAGCACGACGATTTCACCGAGCCGGAGAAGCGGTACATCGAGCCCCGGTCGCCACGCTACACCGGGCCGGTGGTGGTCCTGACGAACCGCCGCGTGTTCAGCGCCGCCGAGGACCTGGTCCTGGCCGTGAAGCGGATCCCCTCGGTCACCGTGATCGGCGACACCACGGGGGGCGGCGCCGGCAACCCCATCTTCCGGGAGCTGCCCAACGGCTGGACGTTTCGCCTCTCCCGCTGGATCGCCACCGACCCGTCGGGCTGGACGTGGGAGGGCGTTGGGATCGCGCCCGACATCCGGGTCGTGCAGACGGATGCGGACGCGGACGCCGGTCGGGAGCCGGTGCTGGACACGGCCGTGGCGGTGCTCCGCGCCCGGGTCGGCGGCTGAAGGCGCCGGCGAGCCGCGGAACCGACCCGCCGAAACCGTCGGGGCCGCCGGGTCGGCCGGCCGGCTCGGCAGCCCGGGGCCCGTCGTCTCCCTTGCCCCCGGCCGCCACCCGGACCCATCCTGCGGTATCGGTCCATTGCCCGGGCCGGAGGCAGAACCCCGCCCGAGGCCCGAGCGCCGAACTCGAAACGTATGGGAGACCCCGATATGGCAGCCACCACCGATACCCCGTCCCGAACCGTTCGTGCACCCCGGGGCACCGAGCTCTCCTGCAGGGGCTGGCAGCAGGAGGCGGCGCTCCGGATGCTCATGAACAACCTGGACCCGGAGGTGGCCGAGCGTCCGGAGGACCTGGTGGTCTACGGCGGTACCGGGCGGGCGGCCCGGAGCTGGGAGGCGTTCGACGCCATCGTCGCCACGCTCCGTGACCTGGAGCACGACGAGACGCTCCTGGTCCAGAGCGGCAAGCCGGTGGGCGTGTTCCGGACCCACGCGTACGCGCCCCGTGTGCTCATCGCCAACAGCAACCTGGTGGGCCGCTGGGCCACCTGGGACCACTTCCGGGAGCTGGAGAAGCAGGGGCTCATCATGTTCGGCCAGATGACCGCCGGCTCCTGGATCTACATCGGGACCCAGGGGATCCTCCAGGGCACCTACGAGACGTTCGGCGCACTGGCGGAGCAGGAGTACGGGGTGCCCAGCCTGAAGGGGAAGTGGGTCCTCACCGGCGGGATGGGCGGGATGGGCGGCGCACAGCCGCTGGCGGCCACCATGAACGAGGGCGCGATCCTGGTGGTGGAGGTGGACCCGGATCGGATCCAGCGCCGGCTCGACACCGGCTACTGCGACCGCATGACGCACGACCTGGACGAGGCGCTCGGGTGGGTCACCGCCGCGGCGAAGGACGGCGAGGCGCTGAGCGTGGGGCTGGTGGGCAACTGCGCCGAGGTGCTGCCGGAGATCGTGAGGCGAGGCGTCGTCCCCGATGTGCTCACCGACCAGACCAGCGCACACGACGAGCTGAACGGCTACGTCCCCGCCGGGTTGAGCCTCGAGGAGGCCGACGCGCTCCGGGAGAAGGACCCGGAGGAGTACCGCCATCGGGCCATGGAGAGCATGGCGGTGCACTGCGAGGCCATGGTCGACCTCATGAACCAGGGCGCCGTCACGTTCGACTACGGCAACAACCTCCGGGGGCAGGCGCTGGACGCCGGCTATGACAACGCGTTCGCCTTCCCGGGCTTCGTGCCGGCGTACGTACGGCCGCTGTTCTGCGAGGGGAAGGGCCCGTTCCGGTGGGCGGCGCTGAGCGGCGATGAGGCGGACATCCACCGCACCGACGAGCTGGTGCTCGAGCTCTTCCCGGAGGACGAGCACCTGGCCCGGTGGATCCGGCAGGCGCAGGAGAAGGTCCACTTCCAGGGGCTGCCCAGCCGCATCTGCTGGCTGGGGTACGGCGAGCGGGCGAAGTTCGGCGTGGCGCTGAACGACCTGGTGGCCAGCGGTGAGATCAGCGCGCCCATCGTCATCGGCCGCGACCACCTGGACACCGGCTCCGTGGCCAGCCCGTTCCGGGAGACCGAGTCCATGAAGGACGGCACCGACGCCGTGGCCGACTGGCCGATCCTGAACGCGCTGCTGAACACCGCCAGCGGCGCGAGCTGGGTCAGCTTCCACCACGGCGGCGGCGTGGGCATCGGCAACGCGCTTCACGCCGGCCAGGTCATCGTGGCCGACGGCACGCCCGAGATGCGCGAGCGGCTGGAGCGGGTCCTGACCAACGACCCGGGGATCGGCGTGGCCCGGCACGCGGACGCGGGTTACGAGAAGGCCATCGAGACGGCCCGGACCGAGGGCGTGCGGATTCCGATGCTGGAGAAGTCCGGTTTGTCCGGTGGTGGTTGACGGGCGCCCGCGCCGGGCGCGACGTTTGCAGCAGGCCGAAGTGGCGGGACGAGGACCCGAGACCCAGACGCGAGGACAGCGATGACGGACCGATTCGAATACGACGATCTCACACTCCGCACGCCGCAGCCGGATGTGGCGCCGCCGGACGAGGACGAGGAAGAGGGCCCGCGCCCGACGGCGAGTCGGTGGTCGGACAGCGTCCGGAACCGGCTCTTCAAGGCCCGCACGCTGATCATCAGCGGCGAGGTGAACCAGAAGCTGGCGTCGGAGGTCATGGGCCAGCTGCTGGCACTGGACGCCGATTCCGATGAGACGATCACGGTCTTCATCAACTCCCAGGGCGGCCACGTGGAGAGCGGTGACACGATCCACGACATGATCCGCTATATCGGCTCGCCCGTCCGGATGGTGGGCACAGGGTGGGTGGCCAGCGCCGGTGCGCTGATCTACGTGGCGGTGCCGAAGGAGCGGCGCTACTCGCTGCCGAACACCCGGTTCCTCCTGCACCAGCCCGCCGGCGGCGCCCGTGGCACGGCCGCCGACGTGGAGATCGAGGCGAAGGAGATCCTCAAGATGCGGGAGCGGCTGAACAAGGTGTTCGCCGAGCAGACCGGGCAGTCGCTGGAGAAGATCCAGGACGACACCCACCGCAACTTCTGGCTCGATGCCGAGAAGGCGGTGGAGTACGGGCTGGTGGGCCAGATCATCGAGAACAAGCGTGAGCTGGAGTAAGCGAGCGGAGCTCGCGGCGAGCGCCGTCGCTTCGCTCCCGCGCGCCGTCAGGCGCGCCCGCCGGGAGCGCTGCGCTCCAGCTCAGGCCTCGACGTCGCCGGTGCGCTCCCGAATGATCTTCTGCAGCTCCGCGAGCTTGGCGCTCCCGCGCTCCAGCAGCCCGTCGGCCCGCGACTCCATCTCCTGACAGAAGTCCTCGTCCTCGATGTCACCCAGGTTGATGACCACGTTCCGGTAGGCGCCGTAGAGGCACGCCTCCAGCGCCTTGGCGCCGACCTCCACATCGGAGCGTGAGGAGTACTGCCCCACGCGCGCGATCTCGAGCATGGACGGCCACGCCCGGTCGGCCAGCTCCATGGTCCGGAGCGGGACCCGGGTGGCGGTCTTGAGCCCTTCCTCCATGGCGGCCTTCCGGGCTGCCTTCTGCGCGTCGGTGTCCTTCGGCATCTGGAGCGCGTCCATGAACTCGCCGAACGCGTCGGTGTCGGCGTCCACGGCCCGGAGCAGCTCCTCCTGGAGCTCCACCAGCGGCGGGAGGTTCTCGCGCATGGCGCCGTCGAGGTGCTCGTACTTCCGCCGGCCGTACGTGAGCCACCCGCCCATGGCGCCGAGGGCCGCGCCGAGGGCGCCCATGAGCGCGGCCACGGAGCCGCCGCCGGGTGCGGAGGATCGGGCGCCGACGGCCTCGACGAAGCCGCGAACGGTCTTCCGGATCAGCGGGCCGTCCTCCTCGCCCTCGATCATGTACTCGATGATCTTCTCTTCCGGCACGAACGGATGGATGGAGGAGAGCCCGAGGCGGTCGATGACGAGTCGTACCTTCTTCCGCTCGTCGAGGATGAAGAGGTTTTCCTTCTCCATGTAGTAGTCGGCGGCCATGAGGATGGCCTCGAGGGGGACCAGGCCCACCACCTCGCTTCCGGCCACCGCCAGGTCCAGCTCTTCGGCGTCGCGCTTGATGGCCTCGAAGACCTCGTGCATGGCCGTGACCCGGTAGTTGTCCAGGTTCATGGAGACCTGTGCCAGGTCGAACTCCTCCAGCGTCCAGCCCATGCCCTTCACGTCCTTGAAGTAACCGGGCTGCTGGACGGGCTCGCCGTCGGGGCCCTTCACCGTGCGGCCCCGCTCCCGGACGTTCAGTGCCAGCCGGTGCGCCTGGTTCTTCGTGCCCAGCACGTTGACGTTGTACGCGATGAGGAAGAACCGGGCGCCGGTGACTGTGGCGCCGGACTCGGGGACGAAGGTGGCGGGCCCGAAGTCGGGGGCCCACTCCGGGTCGTCGAGCTTCTCCTCGAGACCCTCGTACTCCCCCTCCCGGATCTGGGCCATGGCCTTTCGGTACTCCCGATCCTGCGCTTCCTCGTACAGGTAGATCGGCACGCTCAGCTCCTCGCCGACCCGCTCGCCGAACCGGCGGGCGCACGCCACGCAGTCCTCCATCTCCACGCCGGAGACGGGGATGAACGGCACCACGTCCACGGCCCCCAGCCGGGGGTGCTCGCCGCTGTGCTCCCGCATGTCGATCAGCTCGTACGCCGTGGCCGCCGCCCGGAACGCCGCTTCCACCACGTCGTCGGGTTCGCCCACGAACGTCATCACCGTCCGGTTCGTGCTCTCGCCGGGGTCGACGTCCAGGAGCTGGACGCCGGGGACCTCCCGGATGCTCTCCGCGATCGCCTCGATGATGGCCGGGTCCCGGCCCTCCGAGAAGTTGGGTACGCACTCCACTAGCCGCATGATGCCCCGCCTGCGTTCGATGGTTGTCCGTAGGCCTCACCACGCACGCGCTGTGCCCACGCGTCCGGCCGGTGCCGGCTGGGATGGTGAGGACTGCCCCCGACGGAGTCAAGCGCGGCGGCCCGCGGACACCATCGAGTCAGCCAGCCCTTTCGCCCCCAGGGCCGGCGTTGTACCGTACCGGTAATCATGACGGGCCCTGCCGGCGTCCACCCGGTCGGCCGGCGGTCGTCCTGGATGAGCACCCCCCACTCCCCATCCACAGCTTCTTCAAGGAGGGCTGAATGAGCAGTTCCCCAACTCGCCACAGCCGGTACCCTTCCGTGTTCGTGGCGCTCGCCCTGGCACTGGTCGTGGGCCTCACCGCGTGCGGTGACGAGCCCATGGCGCCGGGCGAGACCGACCTGGCGCCCGACGCGCCGGCGCTGAGCCAGCAGGACGCAGCCGCCCCGTTCGTGGAGGGCCGGGTCCTGGCCCGCTTCGCTCCGGGTGCCAACGCTGCCGCCGTAGCGACACGGTCGGGCGCGACCATCCAGCGCGATCTGGTGCACGACATCAAGGTGCTGAACGTCCCGGCGGGCCGGGAGCTCGCGGTGGCGAACGCGCTGTCGGGCAACCCGAACGTGGAGTTCGCCGAGCCGGACTACATCCGGACGTTCGGTGACCCGGCGGTCATGCCGGTGAACGACCCGTTCATCGGGTACAAGTGGGACCTGGACAACGATGGGAAGATCTACTCGAGCACCGGTGACGTTATCGCCACGACGGGCGCCGCCGACGCCGATATGGACTGGCGCGAGGCGGTGGAATCGCTGGCGAGCTCCAACGGCACGGCACGCATCGGGATCATGGACACAGGGATCCGGAACGACCACGAGGAGCTGACCGGCCGGATCGCCGCCCAGTACGACTTCTATGACGGCGACACGAGCGCCGAAGATGACAACGGCCACGGCACGCACGTGGCGGGGATCGCCGCGGCCAACACGGACAACGGCATCGGCACCGCCGGCGTGGCGTACACGGGCGCGGTGGACTTCGCCATTGCCAAGGTGTGCGGCCAGTCGAATCCGGGTCCCTACGGGTACGGCTGCCCGAGCTCGGCCATCGCCGAGGGGATCACCTGGGCCGTGGACGCCGGCGCCCACGTGCTGAACCTGAGCCTGGGCGGCGGGACCGGCTCCACCACCACCCAGTCGGCGCTCCAGTACGCGCGCAGCAACAACGTGCTGCCGTTCTGCGCCACGGGGAACGACAACGGCGCCGTCTCGTATCCGGCCGCGTGGCCGGAGTGCGTGGCCGTGGGCGCCACGGACTGGGGTGACAACCGGGCCAGCTACTCGAACTACGGCCCGGAGATCGAGATCGCCGCGCCGGGCGGCGATGACGAGCACCCGGACGGCTACAGCTACATCCTGTCGAGCTACAACGACGGCCCGGACAGCTACGCGTTCCTGGCCGGCACGTCCATGGCCACACCGCAGGCTGTCGGTCTCGGCGCGCTGCTCCACGTTCTGGGCGTGGCGGATGACGACGCCAAGCTCTCGAACATGAAGAGCACGGCCGACGACCTGGGCGACAGCGGCTGGGACCAGTACTTCGGCGAGGGTCGGATCAACGTGGCGGCGGCGGTGGCCGCGGTCGGCGGAGGCGGCGACACCAACAGCCCCCCGACGGCGACGTTCACGTTCAGCTGCACGGACCTGAGCTGCTCGTTTGACGGCGCCGGCTCCAGCGACAGCGACGGCTCGATCTCGAGCTACGACTGGGACTTCGGCGACGGGGCCACCGCCACTGGCAGCACGGCGAGCCACACGTACGCGGCGGACGGCACCTACACGGTGACGCTGACCGTGACGGATAACGACGGCGCCACGGACTCGGACGCACAGGCGGTGAGCGTGACGGACGGGGCCGTGAACAGCCCGCCGACCGCCGACTTCAGCTACACGGTGACCGATCTGACCGTGGACTTCACGGACCAGAGCGCCGACTCCGACGGCAGCATCGCGTCGTGGTCCTGGGACTTCGGGGACGAGAATACCTCCACGGCCCAGAACCCGTCGCACACATACGCAGCGGGTGGCACCTACACGGTGAGCCTGACGGTGACCGACGATGATGGCGCCACCGACACCAGCTCGCAGGACGTGACGGTGACCGAGAGCACCGGTATCACGCTGAGCGTCAGCGCCTACAAGGTCCGGGGCGCGCAGTACGCCGACCTGAGCTGGAGTGGCGCGACGTCGACTAACGTGGACGTGTATCGCGACGGCGCGGTGGTGGCGACCACCGCCAATGACGGTGAGTACACCGACATCACCGGCGTGAAGGGTGGCGGCTCCGCCGTCTACAAGGTCTGCGAGGCCGGGACGAACACCTGCTCGAACGAGGTGACGGCCATCTGGTAGGCCGCCTCGAGGCTCGCACGCAGCGAGTCGCTTCGACAGCGTACGGACGCGGCTCCGGCCCTCACGGGTCGGGGCCGCTTTCCGTGGCGCGTGCACGGCCCCCGTGCTTAGCTTCCGGCGTGAAGCGAGCCCAGAGTCACGAGGTCGATTGATGCATCGTCGTCTACCAGCCGTTGCCGCCGCCGTGCTCCTCTCGGGGTGCGGTATGGCCCCGGGCGGCCCCACGCCCGAGGGGCTCTCGTACCGGGTCCCGGACCCGAACCCGGCCACGTACACCTTCACCGATACGGCGGTGTTCACCGTCGAGTCGGCGCTGGGCCCCATGGAGGTGGTCACGGGCCAGGCCGGCGCCGCGGAGCTGGATTTCCGACGGTGGCGGAGCGATGGCCACGTGGTGGTCCGGTTCCCCCGGTTCCGTGGCAGCTTCCGTAACGCCACGCAGGGTGCGGCCACGGTGGACGAGTCGGACATCGGCGGCCCGTTCACGGTGCGGCTGGACCCCGCCGGGCGGGTGGTGGTGACGGACACGCCGTCGTTGAGCGGTACGGTGCTGGACATCGCCGGCCCCGAAGGGCTGGTCCGGCCGCTGTTCGTGCAGCTCCCGGCGCGGGCGGTGGGTGCGACCGCGCGGTGGGTGGACACGGTCGCCACCCTCGAGGAGGTGGCCGGGACCCGGTCGGCCGCCCGCAGCGTCATCACCTCCACCCTGGCCGGCGATACCGTGGTGGCCGGGCGCCGGCTGCTCCGGATCCGGACCCGGTCGGTGAACACCGTGGAGGTCACCGGCGTGTCGGGCGGCGTGGAGGTGGAGCAGCGGCTGTCGGGCACCACCATCGGCACGGTGCTCTGGGACGACGCCGACCACCTCCTGGTGGAGCGTTCCGCCACCGGTTCGCTGGAGGGCACGCTGGCGCTGCCGGGCGCGGGCGTGGAGCCCATGGCCGTCCGGGCCGAGATCCGCCGCCGGGTCACCCTGCGGAACTAGCCCGCCGGGCCGGGCCCGCCGGGCCGGGCCGGAGCCGACGTCCGGGCCGGGTCCGACCCCACGCTCCGGTCCGGTGTATGCAGGGCAGGGCGCTGCCGCAAAGGAGACGGATGACAGGGTACAGACTCGGACGGGTCCTGGGGATCGAAGTGCACGTGCACGCGTCGTGGCTCATCATCGGCGCGCTGGTCCTGTGGACGCTGGCGGCCAGCGCGCTGCCCGCCGACTATCCCCAGCTGAGCGCGGGGCTGCGGCTGGTCATGGCGCTCGTCATCACCGCCCTCTTCTTCGTCTCGCTGCTGGCCCACGAGCTGGCCCACTCGGTGGTGGCCGTGGCCCGGGGCATCCCCGTCCACCGCATCACGTTCTTCCTGTTCGGCGGGATGGCGCAGACCAGCCGGGACAGCCGGAGCCCGGGCGAGGAGTTCCTGATCGCCATCGCGGGGCCCGTCATGAGCTTCCTCCTGGGTGGGCTCTTCTTTGCCCTCTGGACGCTGGGCGCCGGCGCCGGCTGGGGCCCGTTGGTGGTGGGCAGCGCCGCGTACCTGACGGTGCTGAACGTGATCCTCGGGGTCTTCAACCTCCTGCCCGGATTCCCCATGGACGGCGGGCGCGTGCTCCGGTCCGTCATCTGGAAGGCCACGGGGAACGTGACCCGGGCGACCCTGTGGGCCGCGCGGGTCGGGTCGGGGATGGCGATCCTCCTCATGGGCTTCGGCGTCTACGAGATCGTTACCGGCGCGGTCATCGGCGGCGTGTGGCTGATCTTCATTGGAATGTTCATCCGCAACGCCGCCCGGTCCAGCTACCGGCACCACCTGATGAGCCGGATGCAGGACGTGACCGAGCAGGCGTGGACCCGGACCCGCATGGGCGTACAGTTCGGGCCGCGGCCCGCCGGGCTGGGCGGGCCGAGACGCCCGGGCGGACCGGGCCGGCCCGTGGGCCCACTGTCCGGCACGGAACCGGGGTCGCCGGCACCCGCGTCGGACCGGCCCCGGCCGGGTCGCGACGTGACGCCGCTCGCGGAGGACGACTGATGTTCGAGATCCCCGACGAGCGGCTGCCGCCCGGGTTCGCGGAGACGGTGGAGGAGCCGCCGCCGGACCCGGTGGAGGCACGGCCGGCGGCCACGGTGATCCTCCTGCGGGATGGGGCGGACGGGCCCGAGACGCTCCTGATGCACCGGCACCGGAAGAGCGGGTTCGTCCCCGGCGCGTGGGTCTTCCCGGGCGGGCGAGTGGACCCGGGCGACGGCGCGCCGGCGCTGCGGGAGCGGTGCCGGGGCCTGCCCGAGAACGCCACGCCGGACCCGTCGTTCTGGATGGCCGCGATCCGGGAGGCGTTCGAGGAGACCGGCGTGCTCCTGGCCCGGACCGCCGGGGCCGCCGGGGATGGGACGGCCGAAGACGGCGCGGACGGGAGCGGCGCGGACGGGAACGGCGCCGGCGAGTGGGTACCCGATGCGTCGTCGGAGCCCCGGGTGGAGACGGTCCGGCGTGCCCTCATGGACGATGAGGCGGTGCTGATGGACGTGGTGGAGCGGCTGGGCGTGGAGCTGGACGCGCGCCCCCTGGTCCACGCCGCCCACTGGGTGACGCCCGTGGTGGAGGCCCGGCGCTACGACACCCACTTCTTCGTGGCGGCCGTGCCCGACGGGCGCACCGCTCGACCGGACCCCCGAGAGATGGTGGACGCCGTGTGGCTCACGCCCCGGGCGGCGCTGGAGCGGTTCGAGGCCGGCACGCTGCCCATGGTGTTCCCCACGGTGAAGACGCTGGAGTCACTGGCGGGATACGGCTCCCTCGCCGCGGTCCTGGACGCGTACCGGGGCCGGCCGGTGGAGCGGATCCTGCCACGACTGGTCCGGACCCGGAGCGGCGTCGGGATCGTGGTCGACGGATAGAAGCTGAAGCGAGCCCCCTACCCCTACCGAAAAACACAATGGCGAAGCCCAAGACACTCGGAGAGCTGAAGGAGTCCGGGTACCGGACCCGGACGGTGAAGGACGAGATGCGCGCGAACCTGCTCCGGAAGCTGGACGCGGGGGAGCCGCTGTTCCCGGGGGTCCTCGGCTACGAGGACACCGTGGAGCCCCGGATCGTGAACGCCATCCTGGCCAGGCAGAACTTCATCCTGCTGGGGCTGCGGGGCCAGGCCAAGAGCCGGATCGTGCGCCAGCTGGCGGGGCTGCTGGATGCCGAGCTGCCGATCATCGCCGGCTCCGAGGTCAACGACGACCCGCTGCGCCCCGTCTCCAAATACGGCCGTTTGACGGTGGAGGAGCAGGGCGATGCCACGCCCATCGAGTGGGTGAGCCGCGACGCCCGCTACATCGAGAAGCTGGCCACGCCCGACGTGACCATCGCCGACATCATCGGCGACCTCGACCCGATCCGCGCGGCCCGTGGCGGCCACGTCCTGGCCGACGAGCTGACCATCCATTTCGGGCTCCTGCCCCGGGCGAACCGCGGCATCTTCGCCGTGAACGAGCTGCCGGACCTGGCGGGCCGGATCCAGGTGGGGCTCTTCAACATCATGCAGGAGGGCGATGTCCAGATCAAAGGCTACCCCGTGCGCCTTCCGCTGGACGTGCTCCTGGTCTTCACGGCCAACCCCGAGGACTACACGGCCCGGGGCAAGATCATCACGCCGCTGAAGGACCGGATCGGCGCCGAGGTCATGACCCACTACCCGGAGGAGGTCGAGGCCGGGATGAAGATCACCCGGCAGGAGGCGTGGCTCGATCGGGGCGGCAAGCCCGTGGAGGTGCCCGGCTTCGTGGCCGAGCTCGTCGAGCGGGTGGCGTTCCTGGCCCGGCAGGACAAGCGGATCGACCAGCGCAGCGGCGTGAGCCAGCGGATGCCGATCACGGTGCTCGAGAACGCCGTCAGCAACGCCGAGCGCCGGGCCGTGCTCCTGGGCGATGACGCCGTGGTGCCCCGGGTCAGCGATGTCCACGCGGCGCTCCCGGCCATCACGGGCAAGATGGAGCTGGAGTACGAGGGCGAGCTCCAGGGCGCACCGAAGATCGCCCGGGAGCTGGTCTCGCGGGCCGCGCTGGAAACCTTCGAGAGCCGGCGCCGGCTGCCGGTGGACGACGACCTCGACGAGATCGTCGACTACTTCGACCGGGGCGGCGTGCTCCAGCTGGCCGAGACCGCGAAGGACGACGCGCTCCTCGACGGACTCTCCGCCGTCCCGTCGCTCACGGACGTGGTCGACGCGCTGGCCGTTGATGACAACGGCGGCTCCGCCGGTGCCCGGGCCGCCGCCGGCGAGCTGGTCCTGGAGGCGCTGGTGGCCAAAAAGCGCATCAGCCGGAACGACGCCGGCCGCTACGCCCGGGGGAAGCAACGCAGGCAGGGGCCGGGCGGAGCGGGGTCGGGGCCCCAGTTTCCGGGGACGCTGGAGATTTAGGGGTCGGGGTCGGGGTCGGACTCGGGGTCGGGTCGGGCACGGGCAGGGGCACGGGCACGGGCACGGGGGGCTCTAACCCAGGATCCGGCGCCGGAACTCCTCGAAGCCTTCCACGTGCGTCAGTTGGCTGTCCACGATGGCCGCCAGCTCCTCGGCCTCCCGCCACTCGGCTTCGAGCAGCTCGGCCTCGCTCTGCTCGTCGAGCGCCATCCCCAGCGCCAGACGGTCGGGCGCCGCCAGCTCGCCCAGCGCGAGATCCTCCCGGGCCAGCGAGACGACGAGGCCCTCCGGCCCCTCCGCGCTGTCCACGGCACGGGCCGCACCCTCCACCAGCGACCGGGCCCGGAACCGACGGTTCACGATGGAGAGCCCGAGGCGGAGGGCGCCCCGGGCCGCCGCGAGGGGGACCGCCACCTGCTCGCCGCACACGCCGCACGCGGCGATGACCGCCGGGCCGTCGGCATCGGTCAGCCGCACGCCCTGGAACGACCACGGCGCCAGCGCCAGCGGGCCGCCGCACGCGGGGCACGCGTCCGCCAGCGGGACGTGGAGGAACGCGGCCGTGAGCGTCGGTGCGTCCTCCAGGAACGGGGAGGCGAACCAGCGCTCCTGCTGCGAGTCGACCCCCGTCAGGAGCTGGCCGTACCCCGCGCCGTAGCCGAAGGGTGTGGTCGGCATCCCGAGGATCACCCGGCGCAGCCAGGCCAGGAGCCCGCCACGTACCGCGGCGGGGAGCAGGTCGCCGTATCGCCAGCCGGCCAGCTCCGGCCGGGGCGCGCGCCCCACCCGGATGAGCTGCTCTCGCCCCGTGTCCACCAGGTCGAGATGGTCGGTACGGAGCACCGTCCGGCCCGCGTCCCGGGCTCTCCGCTCCAGCGTCTCCAGCTGCTCCCACCGGTCCTCGAGGGGAACCACGTTCCAGCGGCGGCAGTGGGGGCAGACGCGCCAGAGGCGGCCCAGCCACGGGTCGTAGGCGGGCCGGGTGCGCTGGTCGAGCGGTCGGTCGCAGAAAAGGCAGTCGATGGCCATGAATTCAATCTATCACGGCATGGGCGGCATGCGGGGACGGCATGCGGGGACGGTGTTCCATTCGCCAGTTGCCCTCGGCCCAAGGGCCCAGCTACCCGTAGCCTGGCCGAAAAGAACAATTCTGTTCCTACCATTTTACCGCTGACGACCACCGCCCGATTACGCGTTGGGTCATCAACTGGCAATTCAAACACCGTCCGCAGACGAAACACCGTCCGCGTCCGCGGGCGGCGCGTGGCAATCCCCGCCTTGCTCCCACTCGTCCGCCTCGGCAACTTCTTGACATGGGTAGCCGCACCGATGCTCCCGTCTTGATCGGCGTAGCCGGTGGCAGCGGATCCGGGAAGACTACAGTGGTCCGACGGATCGTCGAGGCCATCGGGCACGGCGACGTGGTGGTCCTCCACCACGACTCGTATTACCGGGACGGATCACACCTCCCCATGGAGGAGCGGGTCAAGGTCAATTACGACCACCCGGACTCCCTGGAGACCGGGCTCCTGATCGAGCACCTGGAGGCGCTCCTCGACGGTCGGGCCATCGAGATGCCCGTCTACGACTTCTCCCGACACGTCCGCCGTTCCGAGACGCAGACGGTGGAGTCCCGACCGGTGATCATCCTCGACGGGATCCTCATCCTCTGGGACCGGCGGCTCCGGGAGCTCATGGACGTGAAGCTCTTCGTGGACGCCGATGCCGATGTACGCCTCGGCCGGCGCCTCCGCCGGGACATGGAGGAGCGCGACCGGTCGCCCGACGGCGTCCTCAGCCAGTACATGGCCACCGTCCGCCCCATGCACCTGGAGTTCGTGGAGCCGAGCAAGCGGTACGCCGACGTGATCCTCCCGCGGGGCGGCTTCAACGAGGTGGGCGTCGGGATGGTGATCAGCACCATCCGGTCGGCGCTGCAGGGGCGGTCGGTGTCGGTGTGAGGCCCGCTCCACCTGGCTTGCGGATTCCACGTCCTGCGCGCCGCTTCACGCCAAGGCGCGAAGCACAGCTTGAAGACGCGAAGACCGGCGATCTCACGCGAAGGCGCGAAGCCGCGAAGGGTCCTTGGGGATTACGCCGGGCGGCCGGACGTTCGCGACGAACCCGAAGCTCACCGGCTCACAACAAACTGAACGGATGCCTGAACTCGCCCCCACCCCGCGTTGCTCGATGCACCCTTCGCGACCTTCGCGCCTTCGCGTGCACCGTAGTTGGCCGTTCTTCGCGGCTCCGCGGTTCTCGGCGTCTTGCCGTGTATCCGAGAGCAGCCGTGCCGCGAAGACATGATCGCGCCCCCAACGTCGACGCCCGTTGTCGCGTCCTATGAATGACGCCAACGCTCGAACCTGACGAAATCGGAGATCCAATCGTGAAATACCCACGCGCCGTCTTCTTCTCGATCCTGGCCCTGGCATCGGCGGTCGTGGCCGTGCCCGCCCCGGCTGCTGCCCAGGACGCTGATCAGAGCACCGACCCGGGCGTCCTGACCGACGAGGTCCTGGAGCCGTTCTCGTTCCGCCTCATCGGTCCGGCCAACCACTCGGGCCGGGTCACGGCCATCGCGGTGCCCGAGGGCACGAGCGGGAAGACGGCCTACGTCGGGTTCGCGGGAGGCGGCGTGTGGAAGACCACCGACCACGGCGTCTCCTGGCGTCCGATCTTCGACGATCAGCCGTTCAACGGGATCGGCGATGTGGCGGTATCGGCGTCGGACCCGGACGTGCTGTGGGTGGGGCTGGGCGAGCGGAACTCCCTGCGGTCCAACTCCTGGGGCAACGGCGTCTACAAGAGCACGAACGGCGGCGGGAGCTGGGAGCACATGGGGCTGGACGAGACCCGTGAGACGGGCCGGATCGTGGTCCACCCCGACGACCCGGACGTGGTCTGGGTCGCCGCCCTGGGCCACCTGTGGGGCGCGAACCCGGAGCGGGGCGTCTACAAGACCACCGATGGCGGCGACACGTGGGAGCAGGTCCTGTTCGTGAACGACACCACGGGCTTCGTGGACCTGAAGATGGACCCCCGTGACCCCGACGTCCTCTACGCCGCCGGCTGGCACCGGATCCGGTGGGGCGGCGGGAAGATGGAGGGCGCCGGTGCGGGGAGCGGGATCTGGAAGACCGCGGATGGCGGGTCGAGCTGGACCCGTCTCGACGACCCGGAGGGCAGCCGCGGGCTGCCGGCGTCGGGGAAGATGGGCCGGATCGGGCTCGGCATCGCGCCCAGCCAGCCGGACCGGCTCTACGCGGTGATCCAGGACGCCAGCAGTGCGTACAGCCCCACCGTTTCCATCACCGGCGGCATCTACCGGAGCGATGACGCCGGTGAAAGCTGGCGCCAGGTCCATGACGTCTCGCCCCATCCGGACTACTTCTACAACGAGGTGTGGATCGACCCGAACGACGCCGACCGGGTCTACCTGGCCGGCACGTGGATGGCCCTCACCGAGGATGGCGGCACCACCTTCGAGACGGTCCGGCTGCGGGGCGTGCACGTGGACCACCACGCCCTCTGGATCGACCCGGCCGACAGCGACCACATGATCGTGGGCAACGACGGCGGGATCTACATCTCGTGGGACCGGGGCGGCAGCTGGCGGCACATCGCCATGCCCACGGGTCAGTACTACGAGGTCAGCGTGGACAGCACCAAGACCCCGTACTACGTCTGCGGCGGGACGCAGGACAACGGCACGTGGTGCGGCCCGAGCCGGACCCGGGAGCGCGCGGGGATCACCACCCACGACTGGTACAGCATCTACGGCGGTGACGGGTTCGTCAGCCACGTGAGCGTGGACAGCCCGCGGATCTTCTACGCCGAGTCGCAGTACGGGAACATCGGGAGACGGAACGCCGCCACCTGGGAGACCCGGCGTCTCCAGCCCCACTCGGAGGACGCCGGCTACCTGAGCGGCTACGAGTTCCGCTGGGACTGGAACACGCCGTTCATCATCAGCGAGCACGACCCGACCACCCTCTACCTGGGCGGCAACTACCTCTTCCGGCTCCACGACCGGGGGAAGTCGTGGAGCACCCTCGGCCCCGACATGACCCGCGGGAACCGGTACGACCCGGCGCCCGACAGCGCCCACACCTCTTACCGGTCGCTCCACTCGGTGGCCGAGTCCACCCTCACCGCCGACCGGCTGTGGACGGGATCCAACGACGGGCTGATCTGGACCAGCGAGGACGGCGGCGAGAGCTGGACCCGGGTCAACGACAACCTTCCGGACCAGGAGCCGCAGCACTGCTGGGTGGCGGAGATCGAGGCCAGCCACCACAGCGCCGAGCGGGCCTACGTGACCCACGACTGCCACCGCCGCGACGACTATCGGCCCTACGTCTACCGGACCGATGACGGCGGTGAGACGTGGACGAGCATCAGCGGCGACCTCCCGGAGGACGCCGGCAGCTGGGTCATCCGCGAGAGCTGGGTCGACCCGGACGTCCTCTTCGTGGGGAACGAGCGGGGCGTATACATGACCATCGACGGCGGGGAGCACTGGAACCGCCTGAAGAGCGGGCTGCCCACCGTGGGCGTACGGGACATGAACTTCGCCTACGCCGAGCAGGACCTGGTGGTGGGCACGTTCGGCCGGAGCATCTACGTGCTGGACATCAGCGCGCTCCAGACGCTCTCCGACTCGGTCCTGGCCGAGCCCGCACACCTATTCCCCGTGGAGGACGGCCGGATCTACAACCCGATCAGCACCTACGCCTCCAACGGCGAGTTCTTCACGGCACCCAACCCGCCGTACGGCGTGACCATCACCTACTGGCTGTCGGAGGACCTGGGCCAGGAGGCCCGGCTGACCGTCCGTCGTCTCGACGATGAGGCGGAGCCCGGCGCCGAAGGAGCCGGCAACGAGACCGTGGCCCGGCTCTCCGGGAGTGGTCGTCCCGGCATGCACCAGGTCACGTGGGACTACACCCTCTCCGAGCCCCGGCCACGGGAGCTGGGCGACCCGGAGAGCCGGAGCGAGCTCCAGGAGGCGGAGCCCGGACTCTACGAGATCCGGTGGACAGCGGGCGAGAAGACCATGACCCGCACGTTCCGGGTGGAGAAGGGCTGGGTGGAAGACGTACCCGGCCGGGTGAAGTAGCATGAGACGGATGCGGAGGATCGACCTGGCCGTGGGGCTCGAGCTCGGCTTCACCAGCGGCCTGACGCTCCACATCTACTTCTGAGCCCGGGTCGCCCCGCCCGGCACGGTCCCCGCGGCCCCCGGTCCCTTCCATCGGCCCGGGGCCACGTACTACCTTCATCCCTGTACGAAGCCCGGCAGGACCCTACCCGTTCCCCAGGAGGAACTCATGCGACGTACCCTCGCCCTCTTCGCGGCGGTGGCAGCGCTCATCGCCGCGCCCGACCTCGACGCCCAGGAGCTGCCCGATGGCTGGGCCATGCGGTTCGACCGGCCGAGCGCCGGTGCCGACATGGTGGACTTCCGGGTCATGGAGCCCGGCTGGCACGTGACCACCGGCCGCGCCGGTGCGGCCATCTTCTGGCAGCCCGGGATGACGGCCGAGGGCGACTATCGCTTCTCCACGGCCATGCACCTCTTCGACCCCGCCTCCCACGCCGAGGCCTTCGGGCTCTTCGTCGCCGGTGACGACCTCGAAAGCGCGAACCAGGAATACCTGTACTTCCTGGTCCGGCAGACCGGCGAGTACCTGATCAAGCGTCGGGTTGGGTCGGAGACGGAGGACGTGGTGGGTTGGACCGCCCACGCCGCCATCCCCGAGATGGCGCCCGGTGCCGAAGAATCGACGGAGTACGATCTCGCCGTGGAGGTCGACGGGGCCGAGGCGCGGTTCCTGGTGAACGGCGCCGTGGTCCATACCCTGTCCACCGACGCGGTGGACGCCGGCGGCCAGGTCGGGATCCGGGTGAACCACATGCTCGACCTCCATATCGAGCAGCTGGAATTGACGCGCTCCGGTATGTAGGGAGAAAGACGAGACCCCCGCCGAGGATCGCTCCTCGACGGGGGCCCATCCCCCCTGCCAAAGGTCGGGTACGGCGGCGGCTGCCGCCCGCACCCGTCGTACGAGTGGTCAGCTCACGTCACGGCCACCCGACGTGATCTCGATCTTCCGGCCCTTGGCTTCCTCGGCCTTCGGGATCGATACCGTCAGGATCCCGTCCTCGTAGTTCGCGGTGATGTTGTTCGGGTCCACCGCACGGGGCAGCGTGAACTTGCGGGTGAAGGAGCCCCAGCGCCGCTCGTAGAGCAGGCCCTGCGTGTTCTCGTCCTTCTGCTCCTCCTTCTTCTCGCCCTGGATCGTGAGGACGCCGTCCTCCAGCTCGATGTCGATGTCCTCGTGCTTCATCCCCGGCAGCTCCGCCGTCAGCACCAACGCGTCCGGCGTCTCTTCCACGTCCACCGGCGGGCTCCACAGGTCGCTCGAGCCGCCGAAGACGCTGTCCAGCTCACGCGCAAGACGGTTCATCTCGGTCAATGGCGACCGCGACCGCGTTGCAACAGGCATCCGTACCATTTTTCCCTCCATGGTTGTAGGTCCGTTATTCAGGTTTTCGCTTCTCTGTCAGCTGCGCCGGGTGTCCGGCGCGTTGCCGCCCGTAAGAAGGAGCATCAGTCATGCCAGGTGGTTTCCGCCAGATTGGCAGGGATGACATGCGAAGACCTGCGGGCTGAATGCACGCATGGCGGACCGTCTGCCGGATTGGAAGACGCAACGGCGGATGGAGCCGGCTCGCCGGCCGGCTTCGTCGCGTCTTCGGGTGCAACGGAGGGTGGCTTGTCCGGCCACGGTGCGAAGCGCCCGGATGCCGGACGCACCGGCGTCGTCGCTTGCCGGTCCCGGTAAACGCCGTCATCTTCGCGCCATGGAAATGAGAGAGCATTACGTGGCGTCGGGCCACTGGCTGTTCCGGCGACGGAGCTGGCTGCCCCTGATCCCGTTCGTCTTCGTCATCATCGGGCTGGTAGGCTACGAGTACCCGTCGGGGAGCCGGTCGCTGCATCACGCCTGGGGCGTCTTCTGTCTCCTGGTGGGGCTGTTCGGCGTGGGGATCCGGGCGCTGACCGTCGGATACATCGCCGGCGGGACCTCGGGCCGGAACCGCTCGCGCCAGGTGGCGGAGACGCTGAATACCCGGGGGATCTACTCCGTGGTGCGTCACCCACTGTACCTGGGTAACTACTTCATGTGGCTGGGCGCCGCGCTCCTGCCCCGTGACCCCTGGGTGGTGCTGGTGGTAACACTCGTGTTCTGGCTCTACTACGAGCGCATCATGACCGCCGAGGAAGACTTCCTCCGCGGCAAGTTCGGTGAGGCGTTCGAGGAGTGGGCCGCGCGGACGCCGGCGTTCATCCCGGCGCTGGGCCGGTGGCGGTCGGAGGACCGGCCGTTCTCCTTCCGGATGATCCTTCGCCGGGAGCACTCCGGGGTGTACGGCCTGATCGCCACCATCTGTGTGCTGGCCCAGGCGGCCGACATGGTGGCCGCCGGCGAGCTGCGGATCGATCCGTTCTGGGCGTGGCTGTTCGGCGTGGCCACGGTGCTGCTCGGGCTCGTGGTGGCGCTGAAGCGTTACACCGACCTTCTCGAAGTCACCGACCGGTAGGGGCCCCGGTACCGATCGTGCGCGGTGACGACGTCGGAAGGCCGGGCCGCCGTCGCTGGCGCACGGTCTGACGCGTTCCTAGCTTGGAGAGTCCGACACCAGCCCCCGGGAGGTTCCTTGCAGCTACGTACGATTCCGCTCATCGCCATGGCGGTCACGTTCGCCCTGGCCTGCGGATCCGCGCCAGACCGAGAGTCCGGTACACCGGGCCCGGGTGGGCCGGGTGGGCCGGGCATCCCGGTCACCCAGGACGAGATCGATGACGCCGCCGAGGAATTCGATCTGATCCGGACCGGCTTCCTGGAGTGGTACTTCGAGGCTCATCCGGTTCGGGCGACGGAGCTGGGCGTCCACGACTACGACCACCGCCTCCCGGCGCTGGACCGGGTCGGGATCCAGCGCCGGATCGACGACCTCCTCCGGTGGCTCTCGGACCTGGAGGAGGTCCGCTTCGTCCTCATGGCCGGGGATGACCGCTACGACTACGCGGTCCTCGAGTACGGGATCCGGTCGGAGCTCCTGGAGCTGGAGGAGTCCCGGGACTGGGCCAACGACCCGGGGCTGTACACCGGGCTGATCGCCCGCGGGCTGGCCGCCGTGGCGGAGCGGGAGTACGCGCCGTTCGCCACCCGGACCGGGGCCCTTACCGCGCGCATGACGGCCGCGCCGGCGCTGCTGGAGGCGGTGCGGTCGAACGTGCGTCAGCCGCCGCGGGTGTGGACGGAGCTGGCGGTGGGCGAGGCCCGGGGACTGCTGGAGTACCTGGAAGAGGACCTGCCGACGCTGCTGCGGGCGCAGCGTGGCGCGATCCCCGGCGAGCTGGAGGAGGCCCGGTCCGCGCTTGCCGGTGCCCTCCAGTCTCATATCGACTGGCTCACGGAGGATCTTCTGGCCCGGTCGACGGGCACGTTCCGCCTGGGCCGCTACCTGCTGGAGCGCAGGCTCCTCTACGACGAGCACATCTTCCTGGGGCTGAGTGAGCTGGAGCGGCTGAATGTCAACGCCATCAACGAGTACCGGCAGCAGGTGGCCGAGGTGGCGGAGACCATCGACCCGGATCGGTCGCCGAAGGAGATCATCGATTCCATCACCCGGGTCGGCCCCGAGCCGGAAGAGCTCCTGCCCCGGGCGCGCGCAGCGCTCACCACCGCACGGGACTGGAGCACGGAGAGCGGCGTGGTGCCCGTCCCCCGCGACGCGCTGCCGACGGTCCGGGAGTCGCCGCCGTACGCACGGGCGCTGTTCGCGTCGCTGGACGCGCCGGGCCCGTTCGCGCCCGACAGCCTGGAAGTCTTCTACAACCTGACCAACGTCCGCCCGGGGTGGGACGAGGCGGTGCGCCGTGGGCATATGTCGTACTTCAACGATGCCGGCCTCGTAATCACCACCCTCCACACCACGTTCCCGGGGCGCTACGTCCAGCAGCAGTACGCCCGGGACCTGGTGCCGCTACGGCGCGTGCTGGCCACGAAGACGTTCACGGCGGGGTGGGCCCACTACGCCACCGGAATGGCGCTGGATGAAGGGTTCTCCGACGACCCCGCGGTCCGCCTGGAGCAGCTCCGGCGTGCGCTCCAGCGGCACGCCCGCTGGTTCGCAGTGGTCCGGCTCCACGCCATGGACGAGCCGCTGGACCAGGTGGTGACCGGGTTCATGGAGATCGCCTACTTCGACGAGGTCCCGGCCCGCAGGGAGGTCCTGCAGGCCACCCGCGATCCGGGCCTCATGGCCGACGCGCTGGGCCGGATGCAGATCCTCCAGCTCCGGGACGACTACCGCCAACACAGGGAGGAGGACGACGAGCCGTTCTCCCTGGTCGGGTTCCATACCGAGCTCCTGCGGCTCGGGCTCCCGTTCCCGTTGGCCCGGGAGGTCATGATCCCCAGCGACCCGGACCAGGGCCGATGACCCTCTTGAACCTTTGACCCGAGACCCGACCATGGCAGAGACCAAGCGCCCCACCATCGCCGACGCCGAAGAGATCCTGGGCGGCTACTTCCCCGTCCTCGACCACGGGTTCGTGGCACTGGTCGACTACATGGGCAGTGATGGCGACATCGAGCGCGCGGCCCGCGTCAGCTACGGCTACGGGACCCGGAAGGTGAGTCAGACCCGGGGGCTGGTCCGCTACCTCCGTCGCCATAAGCACACCACACCCAGTGAGATGGTGGAGCTGAAGTTCCACGTCTGTATGCCGATCTTCGTGGCCCGGCAGTGGATCCGGCACCGGACGGCGAACGTGAACGAGTACAGCGGCCGCTACTCCCTGATGCCGCTCCTCTTCTACACGCCCGACGCCCATGACTTCGCCCTCCAGAGCGCCGACAACAAACAGGGCCGGCTCACCAAGGGCGCCGACCCGGCGCTCTACCGTGAGGCCATCGAACGGTGGGAAGCCACCCGGAAGCAGGCGGCCGACGACTACGAATGGCTCGTGGCCCAGGACGTGGCCCGGGAGCTGGCCCGCATCGACCTGCCACTCTCGACCTATACCCAGTGGTACTGGAAGATCGACCTCCACAACCTGATCCACTTCCTCACGCTCCGGGCAGACCTCCACGCACAGTACGAGATCCGGGCCTACGCCGAGGTCATGGCCGGGATGCTCAAGCGCGTGGCGCCGCTCTCGTACGAGGCGTGGATCGACTACGGCTTCGCCGCGGCGCCCATGTCACGGGCCGAGCTGGCCGCGCTGACCGACCTCATCGAGGCCACCCCCGACGACGACGGCGGGACCCTGACCGCCCGCGATGGCACAGCCCTCGATACCGCCGCGCTACGGGAGCACGGCCTCAGCAGGCGGGAGGTGCAGGAGATGATCGACAAGCTCCAGCCCGCGGAGACCCCCGACTTCGAGCTCGATCTCTCGCGCATGGAGTCCGCCGAGACCGTGGGCGAGAGGATGCGGGCGGCGGTGCCGAAGCTCGACCTGGAGTAGCGGTGCCGGCGTTTCGGGGATCGCCGGCTTCGGGAAGATCCGGCCCGTCCGGCGCGAGCTTCGGCACCGCCGCTTCGCAGTGGGGGTGGGACTCGGGGTAGGGGAGCCGCCCGCGTACCGAAGGCGGTCGGCCACGAAACCCGACCACGAGCCCGACCCCGACCTCGAAGCGACGCCCCATGCTTACCACCTGCCTCGCCTGTCACAAACCGTTCCCGGCCAATGAGACGGTGGAGTCCTTCCCCACCGGGCGTCGCATCGCGTTCGACCCTCGACGGGGGCGCCTCTGGGCCGTCTGCCCGTCGTGTGCACGGTGGACGCTGGCGCCGTTCGAAGCGCGCTGGGAGGCGCTGGAGGAGCTCGAGCGACTGACCCGTGACCGGGCGCGGCTCCTGGCCGGGACCGACAACATCGGGCTCCTCACCGTCGGTGACATCGAGATCGTGCGCGTGGGGCGCGCGAACCGCCGGGAGGAGAGCTGGTGGCGGTTCGGGAAGGAGTTCGCCGTCCGGCGGAAGCGGGCCAAGCGGCAGGTGCTCAAAGGGAAGATCGTGGATGCCGCCTTCATCATGCTGATCTCCGGCATCCCGTTCTGGGGGCTCAGCGATCCCGATCACTGGATCGGCAGGGCCCGGAAGAAGGAGTTCGGCAAGGACCTGTGGAAAGGGCCGCTGGCCCACTGCGAGCGGTGCGGACGGCCCATCGAGCGGCTCCGGTTCCGGGACTCCGGGCTCCTGGACATCCGCGCGACCGCCGCCGGGCCGTTCGCCGTCCACGTGGACTGCCCCCGGTGCGAGGGCCGATACGCTGAGGAGCGCCGAGGCGGGATCATCACCGGCGTCCCCGCCGAGCACATCCTGCGGCGCACGCTCGCGTACCGGAATTTCGCCGGCGGCTCGGAGACCACGGTAGAGGAGGCCGTGGGGCTCGTCGAGTCGTATGACTCCACGGAGCACCTGCTCCGACGCGTGGCGGAGCACAACGTGCCCATCGAGCGGATGACCACCAAGGGATCGTTCGCGCTGGAGATCGCCCTCAACGAAGACGTGGAGCGCCGGCTCCTGGAGATGGAGCTGAAGGAGCTCGAGGCCCGGTGGCAGAGGGAGGAGGAGGTCGCCGCCATCGCCGATCGGCTGTAGCAGGTCACTCCCATCCTTCAGCGACCTGTTAGACGGCGGACGCGGGGCCCGAAACGACGGAAGACGGAGGCCTGGGGGGTGCGGTCCGTTCCGACCGCCAAGTCAGGGCACTCCGCCTTCCGCGATCTGCGCGGGGGGCGGGACCGACAGCTCGTCTCGGCGACGATCCGACGGCCCGCCCTGGGGCTTCCCGCTGTTATCGGCTGCCGAACGGCATCGGCTCGAGACGCATGATGCGCAGCTTCCTGGGCATGTACGGGCCCGCTCTGTATTGACAGGGAAAACACTGATGCAGCCGTGGGGAATTTCCCTACACGACACTCTCTAAATACGGCCCGGATCGGCCGGCGTCAAGGGTTTTGCTGGTGGGCCGAGTGAGGAGGGCGCGTCAGCGACGGCGCGGGAAGGAGCCCAGGAGGGGCACGGGGTCCTCCTGGTTGCCGCTGCGGACGATTTCGAAGTGTACGTGGGGCGCGGAGGAGGAGCCGCTGGATCCGGCGAGCCCGATGACGGGACGGCCATGGAGCTGCTGGCCCGTCTCGGTGCGGATGGCGGAGAGGTGGGCGTACACGCTCTGCACGCCGCCTCCGTGATCGACGATCACCACCAGGCCGTACCCTCTCTGGGTGCCGGCGAACGCCACGCGCCCGGGAGCCATGGCGCGTACGGGCGTCCCCATGGGCACGCTGATGTCCACACCCCGGTGGATCTGGAAATCCAGCCCGCCCCGGTGCCGGAGCCCGAAGGGCGAGGTTAACGTTCCGTCCACCGGCCAGCGCGGGACCGAGCACCCCGCAAGGACGAGGACGCCGGCCAGGAGGAGCAGCCGTGATCGAAAACGGGCGGGACGAGTCACGCCAGGATGGCGCACGCCGGGTCGGGGCAGGATCGGTCGTTGCATGGGCGGAAAGCTGGGCGAGGTCGTCGCGCCGTGCAACGGCGAAGTGTCGGGAACCTCCCGCGCTCCGCCGGAATTGAGAGGGCGGAGACAGACCATTCGACGCTACGTGACCGGAGGCGGACGATGACGACGGGGCTGGAGGAGTACTGGGACAAGGCGGTCACATTCGACCGCTGGCTCGACCAGGTGGAAGCGAACCGGGACCTGTGGCGGGGCATCTACGACAGAGCCGCCGTGGAGCCGGGCGTGGTCGACCGGGTGGACGGACCGTTCCGCCTGCTGGTCCTGGCCGAGGATTGGTGTGGCGATGCGGTGAACACGATCCCGTGGCTGGCACGCCTCGCCGAGGCGAGCCACGCGCTGGAGCTGCGGATCCTCCGCCGCGACGAGAACCCGGCGCTCATGGCCAGCCACACCACCGGCGGCTCGAGCTCGATCCCCGTGGTCATGGTCCTCGACCGCGCCTTCCACGAGCTGGGTTGGTGGGGCCCGCGCCCCGAAGAGCTCCAGGCGTGGGTGCTGGAGGAAGGCCTCGCCCTGACCAAGCAGGAGAGGTACATGCACGTCCGGGCGTGGTACGCCCGGGACCGCGGCCGCACCACACTGGCGGAAGTGCTCGCGCTCATCGAGCGGGAAGCGGCGAGGTAGAGGGCTCGCTGCGCTGAAAGGAGACGCGGCGCGCTGCCGGGGGCGCCGCGCACTGCCGGGGGCGCCGCGCACTGCCGAGGAGCCGGCGCACGCGGCCGGGTCCCATCTTTGCAGTGTCTTGGATCGGAGAGAGTTTCCCCCCAGAGCAGGGAGCAGTGGAATGAGCGGAAGCGGGAGTACGACGAAGCACGGGGTGGCAGGGGGTGTTCTGGCGGCCACGGCCATCGTGATCTTCTTCCTGATCGTGGATGTGGTCCAGGGTCAGACGTTCCAGACGCCGCAGTTCCTGGCCGGCGTTCTTCTGGGTCGGGGTGAGGCGCAGATCGGGTTCGGGATGCTCGCCGTGTACACGGCGCTCCACTACGCCGTGTTCGTGGCGGTGGGCGTGGTCACGACGTGGGCGCTGCGGGCGTTCCGACTGCCGGCGTCGGTGCTCCTGGGCCTCGTGGTCGGGTTCCTCCTCTTCGACGTGGTGTTCTACGCGGGTGTGGGGTTGACCGGGGTGAACGTCGTGGAGGCACTGGGCTGGCCGAGCTTCCTGGCCGCGAACCTATTGGGCGGGGTCACCCTCATGGTCTACCTGTCCGGGTCGGGCGCGGCGCCCGGCCGGAGTTGGGCCGAGGCGCTATCCCAGCACCGAATGGTGCGGGAGGGGCTGATCGCGGGTGCCATCGGCGC
The DNA here is from genome assembly GCA_046483065.1 of Longimicrobiales bacterium. Lineage (GTDB taxonomy): Bacteria > Gemmatimonadota > Gemmatimonadetes > Longimicrobiales > RSA9 > JAWVYT01. Next base: position 121,092 of record JAWODW010000053.1, read on the forward strand.
CGTGGCCGTGGCGGCCTGGTTCTTTATGGTGGACCTGGGGATGGGACGCATCCTGTATACGCCCGCCGCCCTGGGCTCCGCCCTGTTCATGGGCGTCGATGCCCCCGGGGCCGTGGAGGTCACCGTGGCGACCGTCCTGGGCTACACGGGGGTGCATTTCGCCGGGTTCGTCGCCATGGGGCTGGTCTTCGCCGCGCTGATCACCCGGGCGGAGCAGAGCCCGCCTCTCCTCATGGGGCTCACCCTTCTCTTCGTGACCTTCGAGACGCTTCTGCTGGGGCTGGTGGCGATCCTGGCGGCGTGGCTTCTGGACGTAGTGCCGTGGTGGAGCATGGCGTTGAGCAACCTCGTGGCGGCCGCGGCCATGGCGACGTATCTGTGGCGAGCTCACCCCGGGCTGGCGGAAAGCGTGGCGAAGGCGGAGTAACGGCGGCGCGCCTCCGGCGCGCAACCGGCGGCCTTCGGCCGCAGCAGGGCTCGCCCCTACGCGTAGTTCGGGAGGACGTTGAAGAGGAGGATGAGCGCCACCACGAGGAACACGGCGAGGAGCATGGGCGCCAGGAAGACGCCGGTGAAGATTCGGCTGTCCATCTTCAGGTGCATGTAGAACATGACCACCAGGACGAACTTCCCTGCCGACAGCGTCAGGAGGAGAGGGACGATGACGCCGGAGAGGGCCGGGATGTAGAAGATGGCCACCTCGAGGGCGGTGATCACCGTGAGCACGGCGGCCACCACCAGATAGGTCATGTAGCCGGGGTGCTCGTGGTCCCCGGTCTCGTCACCGGGGTGCTGTGTGTGCTCGACTGCGTCTGCCATTGGGTCTCCTCGATCAGCCCGGTGTCTGGAGCAGGTAGATCAGGGTGAAGATCACGATCCACACGATATCGACGAAGTGCCAGTAGAGGCCGGCGATCTCGACCTTCAACGCGTCGTCGGCGCCGATCCGGCCGGCGAACGTCTGGAGCCAGAGGATCAGGAGCCAGATGACGCCGATGGTCACGTGTGCGCCATGGAACCCGGTCAGGATGAAGAAGGAGCTCCCGAACAGGTTGGTCTGCAGCGTGAGTCCCTCGTGGTAGAAGTGGGTGAACTCGTACGCCTGGAATCCCAGGAACGTGATTCCGAGGGCGATCACTGCCATGAGCCAGATCAGCGCGCCTTTCCGGTTGCCGCGCTGCACGCTCGCCAGCGCCAGGACCATGGCCAGGCTCGACATGAGCAGCACAAAGGTGCTGACCGACGTGAGCGGGATGTCCAGGATCTCGTGGGGCAGCGGCCCTTCCACGCTCCGGCCCGCGTAGATCATGTACGTGGCGATGAACGACCCGAAGAAGAGGGTCTCGGACCCCAGGAAGGTCCAGAATCCCACCTTCCAGGTGTCCAGCCCCGTACTCGTGGGCGGATGGTGTCCGGCGTGTCCCGTTGCTTTGGCGTGCGCTTCCATCACTCGGTGCCCGTGGTGGTAGTCATAGTGGCGATCGTAGTCGGGATCGGCCCCGCCCCCGACGTTCGCGATCTCGTCCCGTGGATCATCACGCTCAACCCGCCGGCTCGAAGGCCCAGTTCACGATGGCCACGCCCGTGAGTGCCAGCCCGATCAGCGGCATCCACCAGATGTCGGTCATGAACAGGATCAGCGTGGCGGCCGCGCCGGCGGCGGTGATGAGCGGCCAGAAGCTCGGGTCCGGCATGTGGACGCCGCCCTCGGGCTCGGTGTAGACGGCCTCATCGAAGTCCTCGGGGTGGTCCCAGAGGGGGTTCCGGCTCCGGACCTCCGGCAGCGTGGCGAAGTTGAACTCCGGCGGCGGCGACGTGGTGGCCCATTCCAGCGTGGCGGCCTTCCACGGGTTCGGCCCGGCCTTCTCGCCCTTGCGCCAGCTCCGTACGAGGTTCCACGCGAAGGCCAGCGTGCCGAAGGCCATGAGCAGTGCGCTGAGGGACATGAACAGGTTGATCCCGCCCAGGTTCAGTTCCTCGGCGTAGGTGTAGATCCGCCGCGGCATCCCGAGCAGTCCCACCCAGTGCATGGGGAAGAACGTCAGGTTGAACCCGAGGACGAAGAGCCAGAAGTGCCACTTGCCGAGCGTCTCGCTCAGGAACCGGCCGCTGACCTTCGGGAACCAGTAGTAGAATCCGCTGAACACGCCCATGAGCAGCCCACCGATGAGGACGTAGTGGAAGTGCGCCACCACGAAGTAGGTGTCGTGCTGCTGGAGGTCGGCGGGCGAGGCCGAGTGCATGATCCCGCTGATGCCGCCGATGGTGAAGAGCGCCACCATGGCCACGGAGAAGAGCATGGACGTGGTGAACTGGAGCTTTCCGCCCCACATGGTGGCCAGCCAGTTGAAGATCTTCACGCCCGTGGGGATGGCGATGATCATCGTCGAGATCGTGAAGAAGGAGTCGGCGATGGGGCCGAGCCCGGTGGTGAACATGTGGTGGCTCCACACGCCCCAGCTGATGAACCCGATGAGGGCACCGCTGAACACCATCACGGCGTAGCCGAAGAGCGGCTTCCGGCTGAACGTCGGGATCACGTCGCTGGCGATCCCGAACGCCGGCAGGATCAGGATGTAGACCTCGGGGTGCCCGAACAGCCAGAAGAGGTGCTGCCAGAGGATCGGGTCGCCGCCCGCCGCCACGTTGAAGAAGTTGGTGTCCCAGAACCGGTCGAACGTGAGCATGAAGAGTGCCACGGCCAGCACCGGCAGCGCCGTCACGATGATGAAGCTGGTGACGAACGCCATCCACGTGAAGAGCGGCATGCGCATGAGCTTCATGCCCGGCGCCCGGAGGTTGATGATCGTGGTGATGAAGTTCACGCCCCCGGCAATGGACCCGATCCCCAGGATCTGGAGACCGAGGGCGTAGAAGTCCATGTTCGGACCGGGCGAGAACTGGCGGCTGCTCAGGTTCGCGTAGCCGAACCAGCCGCCATCGGGCGCCGCGCCGATGAAGAAGCTGGAGTACATGAACAGCCCGCCGAACAGGAACACCCAGTACGAGAAGGCGTTCAGCCGCGGGAAGGCCACGTCCCGGGCGCCGATCTGGAGCGGGATGACGTAGTTGAAAAAGGCCACGGCGATGGGCATTCCCACCAGGAACACCATGGTGATGCCGTGCATGGTGAAGAGCTGGTTGTACAGCTCCGGGCCGATCACCGCCGCCTCCGGCTTGGCCAGCTGCCACCGGATCACCAGCGCCTCCAGCCCGCCCAGGATGAAGAACACCAGGGCGGTGGCGCCGTAGAGGATCCCGATCTTCTTGTGGTCGATGGTGGTCAGCCAGTCCCACAGCCCGCTCCGGGGCGTGGTCTCGGCCGGCGTCTTCGTTTCCACTGTCGCCATCGTGCGTCCGTTCCTGGGTGACTACTGCGCCGTGTCCGGCGTGGTCGTGTCCTGCGTCGTCGTGTCCTGCGACGGGGAGTCGTCCGGCGACGAGGGGCCGTCCTGCGACGGGGACCCCTCCTGCGACCCGGCCCCGTCCGGCCGCGCCGGGCGTCGCCCGGCCATGGGGCGCCGCAGGTCCAGCAGATAGGTGGCCATGGCCCGTGCCTGCTCGCGGCTCAGCCCCGTGGGCTCCATGCCGCCCGCGCCCGTCTCGCTGCCCGGCATGATGACCCCCTTCTTCAGGTCGGGAGCGTGGAGGATCCATTCCGTCAGGTTCTCCTCCGTGTTCGCCATGAGCCCGGCGCCGATGCTCCACCGCTCGCCGAAGTGGGTCAGGTCCGGACCCAGCCGGCCCTGGGCACTGGTGCCCTCAATGGCGTGGCAGGCGATGCACACGCTGCTCATGAACAGGTCCCGGCCCTCGGCCGCCCGCTCGCCCGACGGCTCCACCGGCGTGTTCATGTCCTCGACCCAGGCGGCGAAGTCCGCGGCGGGCACCCCGACGGCCATCATCCGCATGATGGCGTGACTCGTGCCGCAGAACTCCGCGCACTGGCCCATGTACTCACCCGCCGAGTCCACCTCCAGCACGATCTGGTTCATGTGCAGCGGCTCCACGCCCTCCGGCGTCCGCGGCACCGGGTTCACGTCCTTCTTCCCGCCCAGCCGCGGGATCCAGAAGCTGTGGATCACGTCCGCCGATCGGAGCCGCAGCGCGATCGGCCGACCCACCGGCACGTAGAACTCGTTGGCCGTGATGATGTCGTGCTCCGGGTACCGGAACTCCCACCACCACTGGTGCCCGATGGCCTCGATCACCAGCGCATCGTCCGGCGCGTCCGCCTGTGTGGCGAAGATCGCGCGGATCGTCGGCACCGCGATGAAGAGGATGATCAGCGCCGGGATCACCGTCCACGCGATCTCCAGCTTCGTGCTGCCGTAGATCGGCTTCGGCTCCGGGCTGTCCGGCCGCTCGCGGAACCGGATCAGGATGAAGATCAGCGCGCCGAATACCACCACCGCAATCCCCACCGTCCACCACGTCACCGTGGCCCAGAGCGCGGACTGGAGGCGGCCGTACTCGGTCACCGGCTCGATCATGGTCTGTGGAAACTCACGGGCACACGCCGTGAGCAATAGGAACGCGCCGGAGATCGACCGGCGCGCTAGTATCGAGAGACGGTCTCGCATTGACTGTCCGGGTTCGTCTTGTTTCGGGGCCGCGCGGGGGCCCGGAGCCGGCAAAGGTTAGACAAGTCTCACACGCGCGTCAACCGCTTCCTGACAGAATCGTGCCACGGATGTCGGGAGATCCCCTACAGATCCCGCGTTGCCCGCCGGGCCCGGCGGCTCTATCCTGCCCGATGAGCCGGTACATTGAACCCGGACCATCCACCGCCATGCACCCGACCTTGCCATGCGACCTCGCCGATCCACCCTGCGTCCCGCGTCGACCCTCGTGGCCCTCGTCCCGTTCCTTGCGCTCGCGTCCCCGGCCGTGACCGCCGCCCAGGCCCATGACGGGGCGGAGCGCCCCCGTGCCCGGGCGGCGGGTGTGGTGGTGGGCGTGCTGCCGACGGGGCCGCTCAACGCCATCACCGACGTGGCGGGCGTGGCCGTGGGCCAGACCACCGTACGGGAGGGCGATAGCGTACGCACGGGGGTGACGGCGATCCTGCCTCACGCCGGGAACGTGTTCCGGGAGAAGGTGCCGGCGGCGATGGTGGTGGGGAACGGGTTCGGCAAGCTGCTGGGCGTCACGCAGGTCCGGGAGCTGGGCGAGCTGGAGACGCCGATCTTGCTGACGTGCACGCTCTGCGTCTGGCGGGCCGCCGACGCCATGGTGGCGTGGCTGCTGGAGCGGCCGGGGATGGAGGGCGTGCGGTCCATCAACCCGGTGGTGGGCGAGACCAACGACGGGTACCTGAACGACATCCGGGCCCGTCCCATCCGGCCCGAGCACGTGGTCTCGGCGCTGGAGTCGGCCGCCGCCGGCCCGGTTTCGGAGGGGAGCGTGGGCGCCGGTACCGGGACCCGGGCCTTCGGCTGGAAGGGCGGGATCGGGACGTCGTCGCGGGCGCTCCCGGGCAGCCTGGGCGGGTGGACCGTGGGCGTGCTGGTGCAGAGCAATTTCGGCGGCGTGCTCACCATCAACGGCGCGCCCGTGGGGCGGGAGCTGGGCCGCTACTCCTTCCAGGGCGCGCTGGAGCGGGCCGAGCTCGACACCGACGGCGGCGATGGCAGCATCATGATGGTGGTGGCCACCGACGCGCCGCTGTCCGCCCGGTCGCTGGAGCGCCTCGGCCGACGTGCGCTGGCTGGGCTGGCCCGGACCGGCTCCATCATGAGCAACGGCTCCGGCGACTATGTCATCGCCTTCTCTACGGCGGAGTCCGTGCGTCGCGGCGAAGGTAGGGCACCGCGGGCCGTGACCGACGTGCCCAACGATGCCATATCGCCGCTCTTCCAGGCCGTGGCCGAGGCCACCGAGGAGGCGGTCTACAACTCACTGTTCCGGGCCACCACCGTCACCGGCCATCGGGGCACCGTCGAGGCGATCCCGCTGGAGGAGACGCTGCGGGTCCTGGAGCGGTACAACGCGCTGCGCTGGGACGCGTCGCTGCCGCCGGGCCGCTGACCCGTCCAGGCCTCGGGGCCCACCCCACCTTCCGTTTCACGCGAAGCCGCGAAGGTCGACTGCAAGACGCGAAGCCCGGCGGGGGGCGTTTCCGGCGTGAGCCCTTCCTTGCCGGCACGGCAGACCCTGCGGTCGGGGTTGGTCCGGGCGGGTTCGGGCTCGCCGGGTCGCGGTAGATCCCCGGGGCTCCCTGTTGCCCGCCGATGGGAACCCGCTTTGCCTCGGGCGGGTCGAGGTTCGCCGCGAATCTCGGTTCCATCGGCTCAAACAGAATGAGCCGGCTTGCTTGCTTTGCCGGCGAGCCACCACCCACCCCGAAGCCGGCCCTTGGCGTCTTCGGCAGTTCCTGGCGTCTTCGCGTGAACCCGAAGGCTGCCTCGCCGCGCCGTCGGACGTCACGCCGCGGATGCAACCCTACCCCGTCGTCGCCCATCTAACGCCCTACCGAAACTCTCTGCACGCACGCATCGTAGGATCATCTCGAAGCCCGGGTTCGACTGAATCGAGGGGACGGAGACCATGAGGATTGTCACCAGTGTCCTGCTCCTGGCCATTGCCGTACCGGTGGTGGCGCAGGAGCGGGAGATCCGGAACGCCAACCTCCCGCGGGAGCTGGAATGGGAGCTCCTGCGGATGTACGAGGGCGAGGCCGAGCGCTACGAGGGGCCGGCCACGATCAGCCGGATGGAGGTGATCCGCGGGGACGTAGCGGTGATGGGCGGGCCGCTCCGGATCGAGGGTCGGGTCATGGGCAGCGTAGCCATGGTGAACGGCGACGTGATCGTGGAGCCCGGCGGCTCGGTGACCGGCGACATCACGGTGGTGGGCGGCGAGGTCCGCATGGGCGATGATGCGGACGTTCGGGGCACGATCACGGCGTACGGCACGTCGTCTCGCCGCTGGGCGGACCGGGACGACCGCTGGGGTGACGACGATCGGTGGGGCGACCGTGACCGGTGGGACTCACGGTACCGGGAGCGGGGCTTCTCCCGGCTCACGCTCCGTACCGGCGCCAGCTACAACCGCGTGGAGGGGCTCCCGCTCATGTTCGGGCCGGTGATCCAGACGGCGGGTTCGAACCCGCTGCGGCTGGAGGCGCTGGCCATCTGGCGGTCGGAAGGCAGCACGTCGCTGGACGGCGACCGCATGGGCTACCAGGTCCGGGCGGAGCAGTTCCTCGGTGGCAGCCGCCGCATGAGCGTGGGCGGGTCGGCGTACTCGGTGGTGGACCCCATGGACCGGTGGCAGCTGACCGACCTCGAGGCGAGCCTGGCTGCGGCCGTCTTCCACGAGGACTACCGGGACCATTTCGACCGCCAGGGCTGGAGCGCGTTCGCCCGGGTCGAGCCGTGGCGGGGCGTGGAGGCGCGGGTCGAGTACCGGGACGAGACGCACTCGGCGGTGGCGCCCGGCGACCCGTGGTCGCTCTTCAACAGCGGCGACCTGTGGCGGGCCCAGCCGATCATCGGTGAGGGCGGCCTCCAGGCCGTGACCGGCGGCCTCGAGCTGGATTTCCGGGACGACGAGGACGACCCGGACCGGGGCTGGCTGGCCCGGCTCTCGGTGGACCGGCCCGTGGGCGGCACGCTCACTCGCCCGGCGCTCCTCTTCGTGCGCCCCGATGACGGGACGGTGGTCACCGAGGTCCTGCCCGCGGCGGAGCTGGACACCGACTTCACCAGCGCGCTGGTGGACGTGAGGCGCTACTTGCCCGTGGGCTACGGCTCCCAGCTGAACGTCCGGGTGGCCGCCGGCGGGAGCCTCGCGGAGCAGGCACTCCCGGCCCAGTTCCAGCACGCGCTGGGCGGGCTCGGCACGCTCCCGGGCTTCCCCACGTTCGCCGTGGACTGCGGCGCTCGCGGGGCCACGGGGCGGTACGGCGACGACCGGTTCTACACCGGCTACGGCTGCGACCGGTTCGTACTGGGCCAGGTGGAGTACCGGGGCGGGTTGTCGCTGGACTTCGGGTTCGGCGACCCGGACTACGAGGACGACGACTGGTGGCACGACGTGGACATCGACCTGAGCCCCACCTGGGTGGTCTTCTTCGACGCGGCCCATGGGTGGTCCTACGGCGATGCGCTCTCCGGCGTGGGGTCGGAGACCGGCATGCTCTACGACGCCGGGGTCGGGTTCCTCATCGACAGGCTGGGCTTCTACGCCGCGCTGCCGCTGAACGGCGACGTGGAGCGGGAGCCCCGGTTCTTCATCCGGCTGGGGCGGAGGTTCTAGCGGCCTCCATCCCCAGCAGCTCGGCGAGGTCGTCGAGGCGGTTCTCGGCGTCCTTCTCGCCCAGCTCGATGAGCGCCCGGATGTAGTCCGGCTGGAACATCATCATGGCCAGCGCCTCCGGGCTCCCGCTCCGGGTGGCGCCGATGCCGCGGCTGAGGAACCGGATCCCCCGCGGGAGCCGGGGCTCGAAGTCCCGGGCCATGGCCGACAGGTCCCGGGACGGACGCAGGATGACCATCTCCACCGGCCGCATGCCGTCCCGCTCGTCTTCGGGCAGCTTCTCAATGATCCGGTTCATGTGCTCGAGGCGGCGTGCGTCGTTGTCCAGCGTCTCCAGGAAGACGGCGTTGCTGAGCACACCCATGACCCGGGCGGGCGACGGGTAGCCCACCACGTCCGGCCGGTCGGCCTCCTCCCGGCTGCGGTCGTAGCGCGTGGAGACGGCCAGGATCCGCCCCGCGCCCAGGTGCAGCGCCGGCGAGAGGGGCGCCACCAGGCGGATCCCGCCATCGCCGTAGTACTCGTCGCCGACGCGGACGGCGGGGAAGAGCCCCGGCAGCGCCGATGATGCCATGACGTGGTCGACCCGCAGTCGCGTCTGCACGCTTTTCCGGTTCGGCCGCTCCCAGAGCTCGATGTCGCGGCCCTGGACGAACACCGTGTTCTGCCCGGTGGTGTAGCTGGTGGCGCTCACGGCCACCGCCTTCAGCCGGCCCCGGTGCAGGTTGTAGTCGATGCCCGTGATCTCGCCCTCGACGATGGCCAGCGCCTCCGCCAGGTACCGGCGCAGCGGCGTGGTGTCGAGGAGCGACCGGACCTCCGGCATGGGCAGCAGCCCACCCGTCAGGAGCCGGCCCGCCCACCGGCTCACCGTCCACGCCAGGTGCGGCGCGTCGGTGCGGAAGACCTGGTCCGGGGTCAGCTCCGACCAGAGCGCCGTAAGCTCGTCGGCGGCCTGCTGGAGGGTCCCGTGGTGCGCCGCCAGGTGGATGGCGTTCACCGCGCCCGCCGAGACGCCCGTGATGATGGGGATCTCCACGTCGGGGAACCGCCGGGCCAGGCAGCGCAGCAGCCCCACCTGGTACGCGCCGCGGGCGCCGCCGCCCGTCATCACCAGCGCCAGCTCGTTGGCTGAGGACGGCGACGTGTCCAGCGGCCCCCACCGGGCCAGGTCCTTCCACGTGAAGCTGGGAAACTTGAAGCGTGCCATGGAACCGCTACGCGTCCGGGTCCGGGTCGCCCTCGATGTACACCGTCCGGGTCGGGTACGCGAAGTCGATGCCCCGCTCCTCGAACTGGCCGAAGATCTCCAGGTTGATCTCCTGCTGGGTGTCCATGTAGGCGTTGTAGTCCGGCACGAGCATGTAGTAGACCACCTCGAAGTCGAGCGACGAGTCGCCGTAGCTGGCGAAGTGGGCCCGATCGAACCGGGTGTTCTCCAGCCCTTCGATGATCTCACGCACGAGCTCCGGGATCTCCGCCAGCTGCTCTTTCGGCGTCTGGTACGTCACGCCGAACTCGAAGACGATCCGGCGCTCGGCCATCCGCTTGTAGTTCCGGATCCGGCTGTTGAGGAGGTCGTTGTTGCTGAAGATCAGCTGCTCGCCGCCCAGGCTGCGGACCCGGGTCGTCTTCATCCCGATGTGCTCGACGGTGCCCATCATGTCGCCCACGATGATGAAGTCGCCGATGACGAACGGCTTGTCGAGGACGATGGACAGCGAGGCGAACAGGTCGCCCAGCACGTTCTGCATGGCCAGCGCCACGGCGATCCCGCCGATGCCGACGCCGGCGACGAGGGCGGTGATGTCCACGCCGGCGGTGTCCAGCGCCACGAGCGCCACCAGGACCCAGAGGGCGAGGCGGAGGAGGAACCCGACGAACCGGACGGTGGTAGCCGCGGCGGCGTCCTCCTCCATCCGGCGGGAGGTGTAGCGCCCGAGCCCGACCTGAATGGCGGCGTTGCCCCAGAACCCGATCTGGAGGAGCGTGGCCACCACCACCAGCACGTGGATCGCGCCGGTGACCCGATCGGAGAGCTCCAGCGCCTGCGCCCCGGCGAGGACGGTCAGGGCGAGGAGGAAGATGAAGTGGGTCCGATCGAGGATGGCGGCGGCCAGGTCGTCGAGCTCGTTGTCCGTGCGGTCGGACAGCGTCCTGAGCTGACGGACCACGAACATGCGGACCACCACGAGGGTCCCGAGGACCAGGACGGCGATCCCGGCGGCGATGAGCCACTCGAGGACGGTGTTGCCGGCGAAGACGTTGTTCAGGAAGTCCATAGGTCTCTGGCGGGGGTGAAGGTTCACGGTAAAGATAATGGCGAGCGCCTCCCCTCGCTCGCCCGGGGCGGCCCGCCTGTTTGCCGGAGGCGGCGGTTCCCGTTATCAAGGTGGGCATGGAACTACTGCAACAGGTATTTGGGGGCCCCTGGGGCCCACTGGTGATCTTCTGCCTGCGCATCTTCGACGTATCGCTGGCCACGCTGCGGATGCTCTTCACCATGCGGGGGCGCAGGGTGCTGGTCCCGCTCATCGGGTTCTTCGAGGTGCTGATCTGGCTCTTCGCGGCCGGGACCGCGGTCCAGTACCTGAACAGCCCGCTCCATGCCGTGGGGTACGCCGGCGGGTTCGCCGCCGGCACGGCGGTGGGGCTGTGGATCGAGGAGAAGCTGGCGTTGGGCCTGGCCCGTGTGCAGGCGTTCAGCCGCCATAGCGGGGTGGAGCTGGCCGAGGCGCTCCGGGGGCAGGGCTTCGGCGTGACGGAGTTCCTGGGCCAGGGCCGGGAGGGGAACGTGGAGCTGGTCAGCACCGTGGTCCGGCGCGCCGACGTGCCCCACATTCTGAAGATGGTGGACGCGTGGGACCCGGACGCGTTCGTGACGGTGGACGAGCCCCGGTCGATCCACAGGGGCTGGCTCATGCAGAAGCGGCGCAAGTAGTTCGGTCGGGCGCTGCGCGCCCTCCCGGCGGGCGCCATCGCTCCGTCGCCTGCGGCGGACTCCGCTCGGCGCGGCGGGCTCGCCTTCGGCTCGCGGCGGGGCCCGTTAGGTGCCGGGCGGTTTCTGCATTCGCGGTGCCGCGCGGGGTACAGGATGGCCCCGTCCGGGGGAGGCGAGTTCCGCGTTGGCGGCGCCGTATTGATGCATCCCCTGTCGTAGAAACGGGTCGTAGGGTCCCGAAATCCTTGTCCGTGATCCCCGCGTTTTCTTCGCGGTCCCCGCGTCAAAGCTGTTACGAACGTTGCGTTGCCGTGAAGCCTGCTCTCGCCTGTATCTCGGACAAGCCCACCGCGAATCCGCGCGGACCGGGAGCGTTGCCTCGCCCGGCACCTAACGGGCTCCCAGCCGCGCGCCTCCGGCGCGTCCGCCGCCGGAGCCCGAAGGAATCCCGGCTTACCCGGCTTACCCGATCTCCAGCATCCGCTCGATGGACGCCCGGGCCTCGGTGCGGGTCGGCTCCGGCACGTCCACCTCGTAGCGGTCGTGGAGGAGTGCGTCGCGGACGTTCTCGAGGGTGATCTCGCCCATGTGGGGGCAGCGGACGGAGCACAGCCGGACCATCTCCTTGCCCTCGGTCTCGGCCACGATGTTGTCGGCCATGGAGCACTCGGTCAGGAGCAGGTAGCGCTCGGAGTCGGACTCCTTGACGGCCTTGATGAGGGCGCTGGTGCTGCCGCTGAAGTCGCTGGCCTCGACCACCTCGGGGCTGCACTCCGGGTGGGCCAGGACCTGGACGTCGGGGAACTGTTCGCGCACGCGCTCGATGTCTTCCACGGTGAACTGCTCGTGGACCTCGCAGCGGCCCCGCCAGCCGACGATGTCGTACTCGAGCTCGCCGGACTCGCCGGGGCCGTGGCCGTTGCCGGACAGCCCGGCGGGCATCCCGCCGTCGACCTTGGGGAAGATGATCTTCTTCCCGGTCTCCCGGGCCACGTTCTTGGCCAGGAACTCGTCGGGGAGGAAGATGACCCGGTCGCTGTCCAGGCTCTCCACCACCTTCGCGGCGTTGGAGCTGGTGCAGCAGATGTCGGTCTCGGCCTTCACGTCGGCGTAGGTGTTGACGTAGGTGACCACGGGCACGCCGGGGTACTTCTTCTTCAGGCGGCGCACATCCTCGCCGGTGATGGACTCGGCCAGCGAGCAGCCGCCTTTTGCGGTGGGCAGCAGCACCTTCTTCTCGGGGCTCAGGATCTTGGCGGTCTCGGCCATGAACCGCACGCCGCAGAAGACGATGGGGTCGCCGGGTGCCTCGGCGGCCAGTCGGCTGAGCTCGAGGGAGTCGCCCTTGAAGTCGCAGACGGAGTGGTAGAGGGCGGGCTCCATGTAGTTGTGGCCGAGGATCACGGCGCCGCGCTCCGCTTTGAGCGCGTTGATCTCGGCGGCCAGCTCGGCCTTGTGCCGGATCTCGAAGTCGGGGAGCACGTCGCCGAGCCGGGCCTTGAGCGCCTCGTACATGGCGCCTGCGTCCGTGGTCTTCGCGGTGTCGATCGTGGTCTTCGTCATCGTCCGTCTCAGCTCTCCCAGTCGAACTCCAGGGCTACATCCAGTGCGGGCGCCGAATGGGTGAGGGCACCCACGGAGATGAGGTCGACCCCGCTCTCCGCCGCCGCGCGCACGCTCTCGAGTGTGATCCCGCCCGAGGCCTCGGCCAGCGCCGCACCGGCGATCTGGTCCACGGCCAACGCCAGCTGTTCCGGCGTCATGTTGTCGAGCAGGATGCCGTCGGCTCCCGCCTCCAGCGCTTCCGCTACGTCCTCCATGCTGTCCGCCTCGAGGGTCACGAACACGCCGTGCCCCATGCGACGACGGGCCTCGGCCACCGCTTCCGGCACCCCGACGCCCGCTTCTCTCAATGCCGACCGGTGGTTGTCCTTCAGCATGAAGCCGTCGGACAGCCCCATCCGGTGGTTGTGGCCGCCGCCGCAGCGGACGGCGTACTTCTCCAGCTCCCGCAGCCCGGGCGCGGTCTTGCGCGTGTCCACGATCCGGGCGCCGGTGCCCTCCAACGCCCGTACGTACTCCCGGGTCAGCGATGCGATCCCGCTCAGGTGGCCCAGGAAGTTCAGCGCCACCCGCTCGCCCGACAGGATCGGTCGGGCCGGGCCGGTGATCGAGGCCAACCGGGCGCCGGCGCTCACCTCGTCGCCATCGGCCACGTGGAGTGTGACGTCCAGCGACGGGTCCAGCTCGAGGAACACGGCCCGGGCCAGCTCGAGGCCCGCGACCACGCCCGCGGCGCGGGTCACGAGGGTGGCCGACGCACGGGTACCCTCGGGGACCAGGAGGTCGGTGGTGACGTCGCCGGACCCCAGATCCTCCGCCAGTGCTTCGCCGGCGTACCGCCGCAGGATGAGTCTGTTCACGTGAGCTCGCTTGATCCGTCCACTACGTCCGTCGCGCGCCGATTGGAACCCGGAAGGTACAGCGATGTTCCTCTGCCACAACCGCGTCAGAGTGCCACCTGGTGCACGGCCAGGACCTCCATGAGGTCCTCGAGGGAGCGGAGCAGCTCGCCGCTGAGCTTGGTGTCCACGGCGATGGCGGCCAACGCCTCACCGCCGGCCTCGACCCGGCCCTGGTGGTACTCGCCGATGTTCACACCGGCCTCGCCCAGGAGCGTGCCCACGTGGCCGATGACGCCGGGGACGTCGCGGTTGCGGAGGATGACCAGGACGCCCTCGGGGCGGACGTCGATCTCGTACTCGTTGATCCGCACGATCCGGGGGTGCTCGCCCCGGACGGCGCCGGCCACGCGCGTCTCGCAGGCGCCGCGGGAGACGCGGACCTCGAGGGACTCGGCGAAGTCGCCGGCGGGCTCCATGAGCGACCGGCTGAGGTGGATCCCCCGGCCCTCGGCCAGGTGCACGGCGTTGACCAGGTTCACGCTGCCCGCGCCCACCACGTCCCGGAGCACGCCCACCAGCGCTGCGGCGGCCAGCGGCCGGAGGGCGTCACTGTCGGCGCCGCCGGCGTAGCGGAGCTCCACGGTCTCGACGGTGCCGCAGAGGGCGCGGGCCACCTGGCCGAGACGGGTGGACAGCTCCATGAGTGGCCCGAGACGACGGACCAGCTCGCCGCCCACGGCGGGGCCGTTGATGGCCCTGGAGACGTCGCCGGTGAGGAGCGCGTGGCGAACGGACCGGGCCACCTCGTGGGCCACGTTGTGCTGGGCCTCCCGGGTGGCGGCGCCGATGTGGGGTGTCATCACCACGGTGTCGAGCCCCAGCAGGGGGTGGTCTTCGGGGAGCGGCTCGGCGGCGTAGACGTCCAGCGCCGCGCCGGCGATCCACTCCTCACGGAGCGCATCGGCCAGAGCGGCCTCGTCGAGGACGCCGCCCCGGGCCGCGTTGATGATCACCGCCGTGGGCCGCATGAGCGCCAGCTCGTCGGCGCCGATGAGGCCGCGGGTGGCGTCGGTCAGCGGGACGTGGAGGGAGACGACATCGCCGCGTCGCATGGCCTCCTCCAGGGAGACGGGCTCGATCTGGAGCTCCCTCGCCCGCTCCGGCTGGAGGTACGGGTCGTGGGCGATGATCTCCATCCCGAAGGCCCGGGCCCGGCGGGCGACCTCGCCGCCGATGCGGCCGGCGCCGATGAGCGCCAGCGTCTTGCCCTGGAGCTCGGAGCCGCGGAACCGCTTCCGGTCCCACTCGCCCCGACGCATGGACCGGTCGGCGGCGGCCACCTTCCGCACGGCCGCCAGCATAAGGGCCAGCGTCAGCTCGGCGGCGGAGGCGGTGTTCCCCGATGGCGCGTTGAAGACGGCGATCCCCGCCTCGGTGGCCGCCTGGACGTCAATGTTGTCCACGCCCACGCCGGCCCGGCCGATGACCTTGAGGCGGGTCAGTCCCTCGAGGATCGGGCGGTCGAGGGTGGTGGTGGAGCGGATCAGGACGCCATCCACGCCCTCCAGCGCTTCCCGGAGCCCGCGGGCGTCCAGGTCGGTGGCCTCCACCAGCTCGAACTCCTCCTCCAGCGGCGCGAGACCCGACGTGGGGATCCGGTCGGCCAGGAGGATCCGTCGGTCGGACAGCAGGACCCGTTGCTCAGACACTGTGGGCCACGGTTTCCTTCAGCACGTCGGCCAGAACGTCGAGGAGCGCGTCCAGCTCGGCCACGGTGTGGTCGCCCATGTGACCGATGCGGATCATGTCACGCTTCATGGGGCCGTAGCCCGGCGCCACCACCCAGCCGTGGGCACGGAGGCCGGCGCATACGTCGGGGGCGTCCGTCCCGTCGGGGAGCGTGACGCCGGTGACCGTGGGCGACCGGAAGCCGGCGGGGGCCAGGATCCCCAGCCCGAGGCCGGCGTCGTTCACCTCGTCGATCCACCGGTAGGTCCGGTCGGCCATGGCACGGTGCCGGGCCCAGCGGTTCTCGATGCCCTCCTCGAGGATCGCCTCCATCTGGGTGGCGGCGGCGTACATGAGGGAGAGGGCCGGCGTGTTCGGCGTCTGGTTCTTCTGCAGGTTGCGCTCGAAGGCCAGCACGTCGAAGTAGAGGCCCCGCCCGGCGTTGGACCGGGCCCGGTCGAGGATGTTTTCCTGGACCGCGGCAAAGCCGAGCCCCGGCGGGAGGGCGAGGGCCTTCTGCCCGCCGGTTACCACGTAGTCGATCTCCCAGGCATCGGTCTCCACGGGCGCGCCCGCCATGCTACTCACCGCGTCCACCAGGACCACGGCGTCATGGGCGTGGGCCACCTCCGCCAGCTCGCCGATGGGGTTGAGCACGCCGGTGGAGGTCTCGGAGTGACAGATGGTGACGGTGTCGTAGTCGCCGGCCTCCAACGCGTCGGCCAGCATCTCGGGCGTGTGGTGCTCGCCCCACTCCACGGTCACCCGGTCGACCTCAAGGCCGCACGCCTCGGCGATCCGGGCGAACCGCTCGCTGAACGCGCCGTTCACCAGGCTCAGGACCCGGTGCAGGGCGGCGTTGCGGATGGCCATCTCCATCATCCCCGTCCCGCTCGACGGCGCCAGGTAGACCGGCCGCTGCGTCCGGAACGCGTGCTTCAGCCCCGGCTGGATCCGCTCCATGAGCGCCTCGGCCTCCGGCGTGCGGTGCCCCATCATGGGCCCCGTCATGGCCTCCCGCACCTCCCGCCGGACCTCGGTGGGACCCGGCAGGAAGAACCGGCCGAACGCGTTCCCCGTGTCTATCTCCACTCCACCATCCCCTGGTCGATGAGCGCCTTGCCGCGTCTGTAGACCACACCCGCCCGGTCATCCTCGGGGTCCTCACCGCCGAGTGCAAGCGGGACCACCGGGGCGAGCGACCGCGAACGCACCACCACCGGCGCGGCGTCCACCACCTCCGACCGCTCCACCACGCCGGCGTAGGCCACGAAGAGGTCCACGTCGTCGTGGGCCTCCAGGTCCGTGGCGCCGTCGCCGACGAACATGACCGGCTCCGAGAGGCCGTTCGCCTTCCACGCGCGTATGACCTCCGCCTTGCCGCCGGCGCGGGCGGGGCCCACGTCCTCGAACCCCACGTACGCGCCCGCATCGTCGAATCGGATCGGGACGGCGGACACCGCCCCGGCGTCCAGCCCCAGGTGCCCGGCCAGCCCCGCCACGGCCGGGAGCAGGCCGCCGGAGATGACCCGCACGTCCACGCCGGAGGAGCGGAGCGCGGCGATGGTGGCCTCGGCGTCGTCCACGAGGCCCTCCACGTAGCGGGGGACGAGAGCCTCGACCTCGCTGCGATGGGGGCGGATCAGCTCGAGGCGCCGGCCGTAGACCTCCTCCAGCGGGACCTCCCCCGCCATGGCCGCGCGGGTCAGCGCGTCGATCTCATCGCGGACGTCCGCCGCCAGCTCCGCGATCCCCTCGAGGGCCGAGAGCGTCGAGTCGCAGTCGAAGACCACGGTGCGATAGTGTGTCATCTGGCTCATGTCGGGCCGTCCGTTCGTCAACCGCCCGCCCGGATCAGCCAGCCTCCCTTTCCGCCGGGCAGGTATCGGATCTCGCCGCCCAGGATGTCGCGCCACGAGTAGGCGATCCGCGTCTCGTCCGCCCGGTCGCCGTCGTCGAGGAGGACCACCGCGCCCGGCGCGAGGCGGTCCTTCAGCAGCGGGACGGCGGGCCAGCGGGCGTCCTTCCCGATCTTACCCGGCGGGCCGTCCACCACCAGCAGATCGATGATCTCCGGGAGCCGCGCCTCCAGCACCTCCATCGAGTACCACGGGTAGACCTCGCCGTCGATCTCGTGCTCGGCGATCGGCGCGTGCACCACCGTGGCCACCTCGCCCAGGCCCCGGTCCTCGATCCAGCCACGGGTCCGGTCCGCGAACTCCTCCAGGTGGTCCACCGCCGTCAGGTGACCCGCGCCCAGGTGGCCCAGCCGCTGCGCGATGAGCACCGACGAGTGCCCCGAGCCCAGCTCCACGATCCGGCCCGGCCGCTCGTTCACCTGCTGCACCAGGTTCTCCGCGAATACCGCGTCCATCGCCCAGAGGTCCGTCCCCACCAGACGCTCCCCCGTGAACGGACGGATATTGATGTACGCCCGCAGCTCGTGGATCACCCGGAGCGCCGCCTTCTGGATCGCCAGGATCGGAAGTCCCACCGCCACGAACCCGAACAGGAACGCCCACACCGGCGCCAGCGAGCCCCCGCGCGCGAAGGCCGTCAGACCCCGGGTCGTCTCCTGCAGCGCTCCCACCGCCAGCGCCGCGAACAGACCGCCGATCAGCCCCAGGATCAGGGGCAGCACCGGCGCGTCCCACGTCTTGCTCGATTTCCTGAACTTCCGGAACCGCTGTGATTTCGCCATAGACCGCCAAAAATGTCGGCGACGACGGGTGGGCGCAACGTCCGGCTCCTGAATCCGAACCCCGCGCCGCGCCGCAGCCCCCTGTCTTCATCGAAAATCATTCGAACGTGAATGAACTACTTCCGAGCTATTATCGCTAAGTCTTTGGTATTAAAGGACTTAGTATAGAACGGCCGCAGAACGTTCGTTCACGTTCGATTAATCTCGCCGCACGATGACCGGGCCCGGTCGCCTGCGGGCCTCGAGCGTCGAGCCTGGATCCTGGTCCCGAGCGTCGAGCCCGGACCACGCGGTGAGGCCCCAAGCTCGGACGGCATCCCCGCGTACCGACGCCCGATTCGAGCCTCAAACCCTCGGGCTCGAACCCTCGGGCTCGAACCCTCGGGCTCGAACCCCGAGCTCGAACCCCGAGCTCGAACCCTTGGGCTCGAACCCCGAGCTCGAACCCCGAGCTCGAACCCCGAGCTCGAACCCGAATCCCGGGCCCGGACTTCAGCGGCAGCGGTCGGCGATGGCCCGGAGCTCGGGGAGGGCTGCCTCGACGCGGTCGTGGGCGTCGGCGGCGGCGGCGTTCCATCGGCGCCAGTCACGGCTCACCTCGGTCACGGCCTCGGGTCCCCAGCGGCGGATCAGCGATCCGGCCAGGGCGCAGCGGTCGTCGGGCGCCATGGCGACGGACTCGTCGAGGACGGCGGGCACGATCTCCGGGGCGGCGTCGGCGCTGAGGCTCGCGAGGTAGGTGGCGTCGACCGCGGTCCCGGCGTCGACGGCGCGGTCGATGTTGGTCCGGGCCACGGCTGCGTCGGGGTTGGCGAGGGTGAGCAGGGCCACGGTCAGGAGCCCGGCCAGGAGGGTGCCGGCGGCGAAGGGACGCGGGCGGTCGCGGAGGACCGTCGCGGCGAACAGGAGGAGGGTGACGGCGATCCAGGCCATGACCGCGGCGGCGAAGAAGCGCGCATCGGTCAACCCGAAGGCGTCCACGTAGAGCCGGAGCCGGAGCCCGGCGGAGGCGATGATGATCATGACGAGGGCCACCAGGACGCCGGCCAGGATCCGGAACAGTCGGCGCCCGGCGTCGTCGGCGTGGTCGGTGGTGGCGTTGGCCGCCAGGAGGAGCACGGTGACGAGTCCGGCCACGGCCACGAGCTCGAAGAAGCCGCGTCGCGCATAGTCGGCCACAGTCAGTCCGCTCACGCCCTCGATGGCCGATGCGCCGCCGAAGAGGTAGGAGAACTGGATGGCGACGAACGCGGCGAACAGCGCCGTCACCAGGGCCAGCGCGGTGGTGGTCTCGGTGCCCAGCTTCGGCGGCCGGAATCCGGTCAGCGGGTTCTCCCGTGGGCCGGGGAAGAGTCCGGTGAGGAGCCCGACGCCCACCCACCCGAAGAAGCCGATCAGGAAGAGGTGGGCCGGGAGCGCCTCGATGTCCGGGGCCACGAAGTCGATGGCCCGCTCGAAGGCCGGATCGGCGGAGGCGAACAGCGCGCCGAAGACCAGGACCGGCGGGATGGCCAGGAGCACGCCCCGTCCCACCGCCACCGCCCGGTCGCTGCCGAACCCGGCGGGCGCCCGGGGCCGGACCAGCAGCCGGAAGGCGCCGGTCACCGCGTGCCACGGCACCAGCGCCAGCCCCCGGACGTGGTCCACTACCCGGCCCTCGCCGAGTCGGATCCCCCGGGCCGCCAGCAGCGCACCCGAGGCCGCCACCACTGCCGTGCCCAGGTAGAGCAGGTTCAGCACCGGCGAGGCGCGCCAGACCGTTCCGGCCACGGCCACGACGGCCACCACCGACCAGCCGGTCACCGCCCCGGACCACGGCCACCGCTGCCGCCGGGCCAGGACCACCGCCGCGCCGCCCAGCAGCGCCATCCAGAGGGTGAAGCCGAATCCGAGCGGCCCCAGCCACAGCAGCCGGTCGGCGGCCAGCCCGAGAAGGAGGCCGATCCCGAGGAGGACGCCAGAGCCGGGGAGCTGGCCGGAGCCGGGGAGCTGGCCGGAGCCGGGGAGCTGGCCGGAGCCGGGGACGTGGCCGGAGCCGGGGGCCGGCGCCTCGGCGGTTCCGGACTCTATGGAACGTTCGCTCATTGTATCCATCCCGCGGCGGTCAGACCGCCTCTTTCAGGACTCGCCCGAACCGCCGCTCCCGGCGGTTGAACTCCGCCAGCGCCTCCGCCAGCTCCCCCGGCCCGAAGTCGGGCCAGAGCACCGGCGTGAAGTACAGCTCCGCGTACGCGCACTCCCACAGCATGAAGTCGCTCAGCCGCTGCTCGCCGCCCGTACGGATCAGCAGGTCCACGTCCCTCGCCGGGCCGTTGCACCCCACGGCCTCGCCGAGGAGCGCGCGGAAGCGGTCGCGGCAGAGCGACGGGGCGGGGTCCGCGGCCCCGTCGCATTCGGCCCGGAGCGCGCGCTCGGCGGCCCGGACGATGGCGTCGCGGGCCGAGTAGTCCACGGCCAGCCGGAGCGTCATCTCGCGGCCGTGTGCGGTGGCGGACTCCGTCGCCTCGATGCGCTCCACGAGCGACTTCGACAGGCGGTCGCGGCGGCCCACCACCCGCATGCGGATCCCGTTCTCGATGCAGCGGGGCGTCTCCTCCTCCAGGTACTCGTGGAAGAGGGCCATGAGGGCGTCGACCTCGTCGGTGGGGCGCAGCCAGTTGTCCGACGAGAAGGCGTAGAGCGTCAGCCAGCCGATCCTGTGCTCCGAGTCGGCCGCCGCCTCCACCACCGCCCGGGCGGCCTGGGCGCCGGCGGCGTGGCCGGCGGGGCGAGGCATGCCGCGGCGCTGGGCCCAGCGGCCGTTCCCGTCCATGATGATGCCCACGTGGAGTCCGTTGTCAGTCATAAGCTCTTTGTTTCGCAAAGTCCGTAGGAAGGACGCGTCGGGCGGTCGGGGCGTCACACCCCGGCCGGCGGCCGGGAGGGCTACTCCCGGACGGCCCGGATCAGCGCTTCCATGTGTTCCAGGTAGTCTTCCAGGGCGGCTCGTCCGTCGGGGGTGAGCCGGTACTCGGTGCGGGGGATCCGGTCCTGGTAGCCCTTCTCGCACAGCAGGTAGCCCGCGTCCTCGAGCTTGCGGGCGTGGGCGCTGAGGTTGCCGTCGGTGACGTGGAGGAGCGCTTTCAGGTCGTTGAAGCTGAGCGTCTCGTTGACCGCCAGCGCGCTGACGATCCCGAGGCGGACCCGCTCGTGGATGAGCCGGTCCAGGTCCCGGGACTCGGCCAGCCCCTCGACGCCGAGGAGCCCCGCCGGGAGCCCGGGCACCGTCGTCGTCTCCTCTTCCTGCTTCTTCGCCTCAGCCACCGTACCGCCTCCAGATGATCCCACCGAAGACCACGTGCAGCCCGCCGAGGCCCAGCGCCAGCAGCAGGTCTCCGTCCGCCGGCGTCAGCAGCGCCACCGCCGACAGCGCGATGAACGACGCGCCCATGAGCGGGATTACCCGCACGCTGTACGCGCCGCCCGTCATGACGCCCGTGCCGTAGAGCCCCAGCCAGATGCCCGGGATCAGCCCGTAGTCGCCCGCCAGATACGCCGCCGCCGTCAGCAGCCCGCCCACCACCATCGGCGGCGCGAACGCCAGCAGCAGCTTCCGCCCGGCGTAGCTCCGCATCCGCTCGCCCTGGGCGTGGGCCTTCCGGGCGCTCATCCCCACCGCGATCACTCCGGCGACGATGAGCTCCACCATCCACACCACGAGCCACCCCGCCGGCGAGCCCTGCAGCGACGCCAGCCACGCCGCCGCCACCGCCGTGAGCCCGATGAGGACGTAGCCCACGCCGCTGATGGCCGTGAACGACGTCGCCCGCTCCATGGTCTCCCGGATGTAGCGGAGGTCGTCCGCCGCCCGCTCGTGCAGCGCCACGTGGTTGTCGGCGCCGGCCCGCCCGCGTTCGGGCTTCCGAGCGCTCGATGGCGCGTCCGGTGTCCCGGGTGTCTTCGGCTGGCTCTTTCCCATGCGGGATCCTGGGGAAGGCTTGTGGTCTTGTCAAGTACTTTGCGCCCCAAAGCCAAGCCGCAGTGCGGACCGGGGCGCGGCCGGACGGGAGCCGGCATAAATGTTCAGCATGTGCTCGCGTCACTCCCCCTACCGTGAAAGGAGCACCATGGACGTCTCCGTGCGCGGGATCCTGCGCTATCTCGGTATCGGCCTCCTGGCCATCGTGGGCCTGGCCGTCCTGGCCGTCGGCACAGTGGCATGGGTCGGCGGCAGCCGGCTGGCGGAAGCCCACGAAGTCCCTACCCACGCCATCGAGGTGGCCACGGACTCCGCGACCATCGCCGAGGGCGAGCGGCTCGCCCGGTACTGGGGCTGCACCGGCTGCCACGCCCGGGACGCCGGCGGCCAGGTGTTCTTCGAGATGCCGTTCGGCGACCGCATCGTGGCGCCCAACCTCACGCGGATCGTACGGGAGTACTCGGTGCCCGAGCTGGAGCGCGCCATCCGCCCTGGCCCTGGGCCGCTACCTGGCCCACACCGTGTGTCCACCGCCAGTCCCCCAGTCTCGAATCAGCGACGCCACCTGCGGCTTTCGCGATGAACCCGGACTCCACCGGCCCGCCCCCAGTCACCGCACCCGCAAAGATGGTGGCCCCATCGAGGACATCACGGGCCAGCTTCAGCCTGCCTCGTCCGCGTCGTCAGGCGCGGTGGACTCGCCGTCGGGCCGCTCGGGCGCTTCCCACTCGGCGTTCCCGCGGACGTACTGCTCGAACCAGCGGAGTTCCTCGACCAGGCGGGTGCGGTGGTGGCGCGGCTCCCGGATCCCGTGGCCCTCGCGGGGGAAGAGGATGAAGCGGTTGGGTACGTCGAAGTGCCGGAGCGCGGCGTGGAAGTTCATGGACTGGCCGGGTGTGTCGGTATTGTCGCGCTCGCCGTGGAAGAGGATGGTGGGGGTGGCGACCTGGTCGGCGTGGGTGTAGGCGCTCCGTCCCATCCACATGGCGCGGTTGCTCCACGGGTCGCCGCCGAGGTACCAGAGGGAGACGTCGTAGTTGAAGCCGACGCCGAACTCGCTGGGCCAGTCGCTGACCATGGCGCCGAGGGAGGCGGCAGCGAAGCGGTCGGTCTGGGTGATGGTCCACCCGCCGAGGATCCCGCCATAGCTCCAGCCCTTCACGGCCAGGGAGTCGGGGTGTGCCACGTCCCGCCGGATGGCGAAGTCCACGCCGGTCATGACGTCGTCGAAGTCGCCGCCGCCGATGTCGTTCATGTTGCCGCGGAGCAGGGCATCGCCGTAGCCGGTGGAGCCCCGGACGTTGGGCTGGAGGACGGCGTACCCCTGAGCGGTCAGGATCTGGGCGTCACTGTCGAACCCCCGGGTGAAGACGCCGGCCGGGCCGCCGTGGATCTCGAGGACGAACGACCCGGGCCGCTCCCGTCCTTCCGGCGGCAGCCAGAGGAGCCCCTCGATCTCGAGGCCGTCGGCGCTCTGCCAGCGGACCACCTCGGGCTCGGCCAGCGCCAGCGCCCGGATGTCGGCGCCCACGTCGGTCACCACCGTCCGCTCCATCCCCGGGCGGTAGCGGGCGGTGTAGACCTCGGACGGCGAGGCCGGGGAGTCGAAGGTGAAGGCGACGACGCTGTGGTCCTCCGACCAGCTGGCGCCGCCCACCGTGCCCGGCCACTCCGTGATGGCCCGGACCCGCCCGCTCCGGAGGTCGAGGCGGTAGAAGTTGCTGACGGTCCGCTCGAGCGCCGTGAAGTCGAGGTACCGGCCGTCGGGGGTGAACTCCCCGCCCCGGACGTCGAGCTTCGAGTCGGCCATGAGCTGCTCCACGGCGCCGCTCTCGACGTCCATGAGGTAGAGGTTCCCCTGGTCGAGCTCCCACGTCTCGAGGCTCGGCGCCCGGAAGAGGAGCCGCCCGTCGGGGTGCCACTGCAGCGACGACTCGGGCGCTTCGTTGTCGGTAAGGACCGTGACCTCGGCCACGGTCGTGTCGTCGAGGATCTCGAGCACGGCGATCTCGGAGCGGTACCCCGCGTTCCGATGGTTCTCCGTCCGGAAGGTGAACGCCACGCGCCGGCCGTCGGGGTCCACGGCGAAGCTGCCGACCATCCGCTCGCCCCGGGTGATGGGCCGGGCGTCGGCGTCGTCGAAGTCCACGGGCACCCACCACAGGTTCGAGTAGGAGCCCCGGGTCTGGCCGTTGGGCCCCTCGTTCACGAAGATGGCGTCGTCGCCGGCCTTCCGGGCCTTCTCCACGCTGTCGGGCACTTCGTCGGCGGCGACGAAGACCAGCCGGTCTGAGTCGGGCGTCCACTCGTAGCTCCGGACGCTCGTCGGGTGCTCCGTCAGCTGGCGCGCCTCGCCGCCGTCCGTGCGGATCAGCCAGAGCTGCCGCCCCTCGGCGTCGCTCTCGTCACCCGCGCCCCGGGCGAAGGCGATCCAGCGGCCGTCCGGCGACCACCGGGCCGAGCCGTCGCCCTCGTCGGCCGTGAACGGCCGGGCGTCGCTACCATCGGCGCGGGCCAGCCAGAGGCGGGTGTCGCGCTCGTTGTCTTCCCAGTCCAGCTCCGTGACGGTGTACAGCACGTGGCCGCCGTCGGGGCTCAGCTCCACGCTCCCCACCCGGGTCATGTCGATGGCGTGGTCCACGGTGAACCGGTCGGCGTCCCGGTCGGCGCCCTGGGCCGGGTCCTGCGCCGGGTCCTGGGCGAGGACCGGTGCGGTGGTGAGGGCGAGGAAAGTGAGGGCGGCGGGGACGACGCTGCGCATGGCGATCTCCGTATGCGTTCCGTGTGATGGGGCCGGGGGAAGAATCGGGGGTCGGGCCCCGGGATACAAGATGCGGCTATATTCATGACATGAACGGTGATGAACTCCGGCGACGGATCCTCGACCGGCGCTACGAAGACACGGTCCGGCGCCTCGACAGCGGCCCGGCGGCCCCGCACGAGCTGGGCTCCGTCTCGGCGCCGCTCCTGGCGTCGATCCTGGAGAACCGGGGCCGGATCCGGGCGCGCCTCGAGAGCGGGGCCTGGCGCGCGGCCGCCGCCGGCCACATGGCGCGGCGCACGGAACGCTTCCTCAACCTCCGGGCCCAGTACGCCGTTCTGCTGCCGGGCGAGCGCCGGGACCTGGTGTCCCTCTACGCCCGGCTCGTGGACGAGCTCCGGGCCGTGGTCGGCGAGGGCGGCGAGGGCGGCGAGGGCGGCGACGACGTGGGACCGGCCCTCGCGGCCACCACCACCGCCCACCTGGCGCGCCTCATGGCGCTCATCGAGTCCACCGGCGACGCCGAGGAGCTCACGGCCGCGGCCCGGGGCGAGCGGACCTCCATCTGCGCCACCTACCGGCCCGAGCTCCAGCTGGCCGTCCTGGGCGTGACGCCCGGCGCGCTGCCCGAGCCGGTCCTCGACGTGGGCGCCGGGGCCGGGGGCGCCCTCGTCGCCTACCTCCGGCATCGCGGCGTGGAGGCCACCGGGATCGACCGGCTCGCCGGCGACGACGGGGATCCCGACGCGGACGCCGGCGCGGACCCCGACACGGGCCCCGACGCCGCCATGGCCCCGGACCTCGACGTGGCCCCGGACCTCGACGCGGCCCCGGACCTCGACGCGGCCCCCGACGCCGAGCCCGACCCCAACCCCGACTCCAACCCCGACTCCAACCCCGACTCCAACCCCGACGTCTCGCCGCACCTCATCGAGGCCGACTGGTTCAGCTACCCTGTGGGCCGGGGCCGCTGGGGCGCGATCCTCTCCCACATGAGCTTCTCGAACCACTTTCTGCACCATCACCGCCGGGGCGACGACGTGGCGCTCCGCTACGCCGCCCGCTACGTGGAGCTGCTCGGGGCGCTGGCGGTGGACGGACGGTTCCACTACGCCCCCGCCCTCCCGTTCATCGAGCCGCTCCTGGCCCCCGCCGTCTTCGCCGTCCGCCACACCCCCATCCCCGGCGCCCCCGCCCACGACCCCGCGCTGGCGCAGGCCACCGCTATCACGCGGCTGCGCTGACCCGCGCCGCCACCACACAAAACGACGGCCCCGCAGCTCTCGCCACGGGACCGCCGCCCTGCCGGACCGAACAGGCCCCCTGCTAGAAGGCTGCCCGTGCCCGCCGGATCAGGTTCCTGCCGCAGTCGCGCGTGATCTGCAGCGTGGTGCCGAAGATCCCGAGCCCGGCCACCGCGGCCACGGCGGAGCCGCCCACGGCCATCGTCTTCCCGGCGTAGAGACCGATCACCGCCATGGCGATCCAGCCGGCCAGCATGGCGCCGATCAGCGCCGCCGGCACCGCGAAGAGGAGCCCCTTCAGCGCACTCCGGACCGCGGCATCGAAGCTCCGGCCGTCCTCACGACCGAGGATCCCGAACACGAGGCTCGCCACCAGCCCGACCACCGCGCCGGCGATGAAGAGGCCGAGGCTCGTCAGCAGCAGCGCGTTCCCGTTCATGCGGCCCGCCAGCGCCATGGCTCCCACGGCGTACCCACCGAGGAGCAGCCCGGTGCTGACCGTACCGCCGATCACCAGCTTCCCCGTGAGTCCGATCTCGCGGGTGACCGTCTTCTGGGTGCTCTCGGTGTATGCCTGCATGGTTCTCTACCTTTCCATTTATGGGCCTTCTGTCTCTGTCCTTCACCCCTTTATAGGGGCACGGACGGTGCCAGACTCGGCAAAATCCCATAACTCTTTGCGCCGACGGTATTTAGGGGATTCATCACCGCCACCGCCACGCCCGGAAACGCCGAAATCGCGCGGTATCGCGCGGTGGATGTGAGCGATATCGCGCGGTGCGGGTGGTGGGCGCTTTTTAACGGACCAGGTTTTACATTTTACGATTTGCGCCGCTGAAGCATGCGGGTGCCCGGTAGCGACATGCGGATCATGGTCGACATGCATCAAATTACACGAAATGTAAAAAGGGAAACCCGGTCCGTTGGTCCGCCTGGCCCGGACCGCCCCGGGTCAGGGTGCGGCCCGGGGTGGCTCGACCCCCACCGATCGCTGTACTTTCACGAACACATGTCCCGACCAGCCGACCGGAGACCGATGAGCACCCTGCGCCGCACCCTGACCTCGCGCTGCACCCTGACCCTGCGCCGCATGCTGACCCTGCTGCCGGCGTTCCTCCTGCTCCTCTTCACGGCCGCGTGCCAGGAGGAGGGCGAGGTGGACCAGTCGACGCTCCCGCCGGAGCGGCGGGTGGCGGAGGACTACCACGTGAGCCTGCGGGTGGACCTCACCGAGATGGAGCGACGGCCGAGCGGGTTGTACATCCAGGACGTGGTGGAAGGCGACGGGGCGCGGGCGGACTCGGGCGACGTGGTCACCGTCCATTACGTGGGCCGGCTGCCCAACGGGAACACCTTCGACAGCAGCCGGGAGCACGACGAGCCCTTCGAGTTCGCCCTGGGCTACGGCCGCGTCATCCCCGGCTGGGACCAGGGCGTGGTGGGGATGAAGGTCGGGGGCCAGCGTCGCCTGGTGATCCCGCCCGGCATGGCCTATGGCGCCAGCGGCACCGGCCCGATCCCCGGCAACGCCACCCTGGTCTTCGACGTGGAGCTGCTGGACGTGGAGAACCGCGTGCCGGAGGGCGGCGAGGCGGCGGATTCCGCGGGGTGACCTCGGTCCCGCACTCCAGCGCGGTACACCGTTTGCAGTCCGTCAACCATTGATGGCCCGAAACGGAATTGACGGCGCGCGGCCCCGGGGGGTTGTTCTCCCGCCCAACGGGCGGATCGGGGCGCGCGCCCTGCCTCCGGGCACGGAGACATTCCACGCGGGGAGGCACGCATGATCCCGAAGTCGCTGCGCTGGCTGTACGTCGTGAACTTGGCCCTCGCGGCCGCCCACCAGGTGGAGGCGACCCACTGGGGCGAGTGGGGGCTCCTGGGGATCCCCGTCGGGGTCCAGGGGTTCGTGGTCCTGACGTTCCTCATCTTCCTCTTCTTCCTCCACGGGCTGGTCCAGCTGGTCCGGGAGAACCGGGCCGGACTCTGGTACTCCGGTGTCCTGGCCGGCGGCGGGCTCCTC
The DNA here is from genome assembly GCA_046483065.1 of Longimicrobiales bacterium. Classification (GTDB taxonomy): domain Bacteria; phylum Gemmatimonadota; class Gemmatimonadetes; order Longimicrobiales; family RSA9; genus JAWVYT01. The sequence continues at coordinate 149,115 of JAWODW010000053.1, forward strand.
TCCACCGCGTGCCACGTCTATTTCCTGGCCCGGGGCGACGGCGGGTTCACCCACCCCGTAGCGCTCCTCGTCCTCGCCGGCGTGGGCGCCGTCTCGCTCGTCCAGGCCGTGGTCACCGTCCGGGCGCTCCCCGGCGCGCCGGACGAGCCGCAGGCGCCGGAGCCGGACTTCGTCCCCGAGTAACCGCCCGGCGAACCGGCCCCCCGGGACCGAAGGGCACCGCCCGGGGCCGCGGGCGACCCGCCCCGGGGCCGCGCCCCGTCCGGGATCCGTCCCATCCCGCCATGGCCCTGCCCCGCTCCGGCAGCGATGGTCGGGCATGGACATCTCCATCGTACTCCGCGACGCCGCGACGAAGGTCGAAGTCCGGTCCCCCTACGACCGGACCGTCGTCGACCACATCCGCGCCATCCCCGGCCGCCGCTGGGACCCCACGCGACGCGTCTGGACCGTCCCCCGGACCGAGGACGCCATCGACGCCGTCCTCCGGGCCCCCGGCGCCTCGTTCCACGTCGACCCCGACCTCATGCACCTGGTCCGGACCCCGTTCCAGCCGGCGAGGACGGACCCGCACGTCCCGACCGGCCCGGTCCGCACCGGCGAGGCCGCGGACACCGCCGCGGTCGACGGAAACCTCGCCGATACTCACCGCGCCGCCGACATCCTCCTCCAGGTGTCCGAAGAGCTCCGGCTCCAGGGGTACAGCCCGCGCACGCGGAAGAACTACGTCGGGCACGTTCGTCGGTTCCTGAGGGCCCATCCCGAGGCGCTGGACGGCCTGACCACCGAACAGGTCCGGACACACCTCCTCCAGCTGAAAGCCGACGACGTCTCCGTCTCCTACCTGCACCAGGCGATCAGCGCGCTCCGCTTCACCGCACGTGTCCTCGACCAGCCCATCGTTACCGAGCGCGTCCCACGTCCGAAACGGGAGCGCCAACTGCCCAAGGTCCTGTCGCGCGCCGATGCCCGGAAGGTGGTCCTCGCCCCCGCCAACCCCATGCACCGGCTCGCACTGATCCTGACCTACTCCGGCGGGCTCCGTGTCGGCGAGGTCGTGCGCCTCAGGGCCGGCGACATCGACACCGACCGCGAGACCATCCGAGTCCGCGGGGGCAAGGGCCGCAAGGACCGCTACACCCTCCTCTCCGATACGGCCGCCGAGGCCCTCGCCCCCGTCCTCGAACGCAGAAAGGCCCACGACTGGATCTTCCCCGGCGCCCGACCCGGACGCCACCTGACCACGCGCACGGTACAGCGCGTTTTCAAGCGCGCCATGCAGACGGCCGGTGTCGAACGCGACGCCTCCGTCCACACCCTCCGCCACAGCTTCGCGACCCATCTGCTTGAAAGTGGCGTCAGCGTACGGCATATTCAGGAGTTGCTCGGGCACAACAGCCCGAAGACCACAGAGATCTACACACACGTCAGCCAGGGCGACCTGCGTCGCATTGTGAACCCTCTGGACGCCACGCCCTGAAGCCCCCGGCTGTCGCGTCCATAAGAGATATGCGTCTTCCCGACACAAGACGGGAGGCCAAGTGCATCATTCATCCTTACCGACACGGATGTCGGGAACGCAGTAGTTACACGGCATTAGCTGCTCGATTTTGGTCGGGGTCCAAACGCGTCTTGGAGGACTGAGGAGGACCAGTCACGGTGTTGACACGTCGAACGCCGAACGGAGCGTTGGCTCCTAGACGTGCTGCCTGCCTTATGATGGCAGCGCTTCCTGCCCTCGCTTCTTGCACGGGTGAGGTCGCAAGGTCGGCTGGTGCTAGTACGACCGATAGTGCGGGTGTCGAGATTGTCGAAAGCCATGGTGACCTCTGGTCAACCGAACCCGGCTGGCATGTCGTTCCTGAACCGATCGTCCGCGTAGGAGCTCTTGAAGGTGAGGACCCCTTCCTGTTTGACGGGATCCGTGGTGTAGCGGCACTCCAAGATGGTCGGATCGTGGTAGCGAACGGTGGAGACAATTCGCTCAGGTGGTTTGACAGGAGAGGCCACTTCCTGTTCGAACGTGGTGGGTCAGGCGGGGGTCCCGGAGAATTCTCGCGCCTCACCGCGATCACTCGGATTGAGGGTGACAGCGTCGTGGCCGTCGACTGGTCGAGTCGGAGGTTGACGTTCTTCGGTCCAGGCGGGGGCCTGGGCCCGTCGAGGACGTTGGATGGCCTAAGCGGTCCGCCCGGTCAGGTTCACCGGCTACCTGACGGGAGTTGGGTGGTGGGCATCTCCGGGTTCAGCGCTGCGCAGATCGGTCCCAACCCACAACCGGGTTATTACCGCACGAACTCGCCGGTCCTCGGGATCTCTGCTGGCGGGTCGCGAGTGGACACTGTCGGGGTGTTTCCTTCTACAGAGGTAGAGGTACGAACCCGGGGCGAGGGAATGTCATTCGGACCCGCCAGGTTCGGCCGCAACCTGAGCTACGGCGTGTTAGGAAATGACGTGTTGGTCGGCACCGCCGATCGCCTCGAGGTTGACATCTACACACCACAGGGCAGGCTCGCCCGGAGGATTAGAGCGCCAGACGTGAGCAACGATCTCACCCCTGAGATGGAATCAACATATCGGGACCGGTTGCGCGAGACCTTCGCGGGACTTCCCCCAGAGCAGAGGATCGTAGCGCAACGGAGCGCAGCCTCCATTGATTTTCCGTCGAAGCTTCCAGCGTATTCGGCTGTCTACGTTGATGCCTGCGCCAATATCTGGGTAGCTGAGTATCCGCTTGTTCCCGGGCCGGCGCAGCGCTTCTTGGTTTTCGGCCGGCATGGTGGGTTCATTAGCGTGGTTGAGGTCCCACGGGGCTTCCGTTTGTTGACGATCACCGATGGTGAGGTCTGGGGTTATGCCACCAACGACCTGGGAGTGGAACGGGTCGTGGGGTACCGGTTGATGAAGTAGTGGCACCTCTCCGAGCGGGCGGGAGCAGCTAACGCCGTGTAACAACCGGCTGCTGCCTCCGCTCGCTGACGCTCGCTCCGGTGTATCCGGCGTTGTTGGGTAGACGCTGGTCAGAGATTCGTTGTTTCGAAAGCTGTTGAGGTGGTGAGGTGATGGAAGCCGGATCAGCAGCCTTTGTCCGTTAACCGGCATGTTCCACAGAGGGCTTCTGTTGCACATTACGGACAGAGGCGTTCATCGACGAAGGGAGCCGAATGGGAAAGGTACCGATTGAGGACCTGCTCAAGCTGTCGGTTTCAGAGCGGATCCAGTTGGTCGAGGACCTGTGGGACAGTATCGCGGCCGAGCAGGAGAACGTCCCTGTGACGGACGCGCAGAAGGAAGAGCTCGAGCGCCGTCTGGAGGAGCACGAAGCCGATCCTGATTCCGCGGTACCTTGGTCGGAGGTTCGCGAACGCCTTTTCAAGAAGTACGGGTGAGTCGCCGCTTCGTCGTCCGTCCGGAAGCAGAGGCGGAACTCGATGAGGCTGCCGCCTGGTATTCGGAACGCTCCTACGGGTTGGGCGCTGAATTCGTTCGTGTAGTGGATGCAGCGTTCTCCGCGATTGCACGATCGCCTTTTCGGTTTCTGGAAGTCCATCCTCCCGTTCGGCGAGCAGTCCTGCGCCGATTCCCCTACGCGATCATGTTCCGAGTGACGGAAGAAGAGATTGTTGTCTTGTCGGTTTTCCATTCGCGCCGGGACCCGAAGAGGTGGAAGAGCCGGAGTTGAGGCCGCCATGGGTGTGCAGAACACGCCGGTTAACATCCGGCTCCTGCCTCCGCTCGCTGCCGCTCGCTACGGAGTACCTGGCCGAAGGCCGACCAGGTGAATTGAGAGGAGAGGGATGTGCGGACGATCTCGAGCTCTGAAGGCTTCGGAGGCCAGGTCGCCAGCTTTTCCCGTTAACCGGCATGCGCATCAGAATCCCGGCAACGAAGAGGTTCAAGGGGGAAACAACCAAGCCGAATGCCTAAGATCTCTGAGTTCTTTGGAATCTCGATCTATCTGTACTTCCAGGATCATCCGCCGCCCCATTTTCCATGCGCGCTACGGTGGTTCAGAGGCCTTGGTTTCGATCGAAGAGCTGGCAGTCCTCGAAGGGAGCTTGCCGCCAAGAGCCTTGGGTCTCGTAATGGAATGGGCGAGTTTACATCAGGCTGAATTGCGTGACGCGTGGAATCGGGTCCGGAATCACGAGGCGCCGGGCAAGATCGATCCACTGAGCTGAGGAGAGCCGTGCTATACAGAATCGAAGAAGCCGAGGCTCGGCCCGATTACCGGCTGTGGGTGCGTTTCGCCGACGGCCTGGAAGGCGAGGTCGATCTCTCATCGCTGGTCGGCAAAGGGGTGTTTGCAGCCTGGGAAGACCGGAGTGT
>JAWODW010000062.1:0-19043 GCA_046483065.1 Longimicrobiales bacterium
CCGCCCGCCCCCACAGCCGCCAGCCATGTCAGCCCGGCCGCGATCCAGCCGCCTCGATGCAGCGTCATGCCTATCCTCATGGTGTGTTCCGAATCCATACCTTCCGCCGTTCATACAGACGCACCGAAACCCGGTTTCGTTGAATCAGTCCCCGGGCAACGCTCCCGCGTTTACCCCGCAGCCAACGGTTCGGTGACTGGAACAAACGGCCCGGGCAACGCGAATAACTGTGCGGACGGCACGTCGCCGTCGGGCCCCTGGGCTTACTGGCCCACGCCTTGCGACGACTTCGCTTCAGCAGACGGAATCCGACCTTATGGAGGAGCTGTCAACGATGGGATTCAATCGACGGGCAATGCGCAGGGTGGCCTTCGCCGCCCTCGTTTTCATGGTGGGCTGCGGCCGGGGCGATGCCACCGCTCAGGATCAGCAGGAGCAGGACCGAGCCGCCGCACAGCAGTTGACCGAGGCGCCCGCGGTGGTCGACACGTCTACGGCAGCCGCACTCTCGCAAGCGTTCCGGGCGGCGGCCGCGAAGGCCCTCCCGGGCGTGGTCACCGTCCAGGTCACGGCACAGCCACAGCAGCGAAGGGGCCCGTTCCCCTTCCCCTTCGGCGGCCAGGACCAGGGCGCAGAGCCGCCGCCGCAGGTCGGCACCGGCTCCGGCTTCGTCTTCTCTGCAGACGGCTACATCGTGACCAACAATCACGTGGTGGAGAACGCAACGGAGGTCCAGATCATGTTCGCCGATGGCCGCATCTACGACGACGTGGAGGTCGTCGGCCGCGATCCGAACACCGACATGGCCGTCATCAAGATCGAGCCCCGGAACGGCGATGATCTGACCCCCCTCGAGATCGGGGACTCCGACGCGCTCCAGGTCGGCGACTGGGTCCTCGCCCTGGGCAACCCCCTCTCCCTCGGGTTCACCGTGACCGCCGGGATCGTCAGCGCCAAGGGGCGCAACCTCAACATCATCCCCGGGGAGTTCGCCCTCGAGTCGTTCATCCAGACCGACGCCGCCATCAACCGGGGCAACTCCGGTGGGCCGCTCGTGGACCTCTACGGGCGAGTGGTGGGCGTCAACACCGCCATCGCGTCGCCCACCGGCGCGTACGCCGGGAACGGCTTCGCCGTGCCCAGCGCGCTGGCCGCCAAGGCCGCCAACGACATCATCGAGTACGGCTACGTCCGCCGCCCCCGGATCGGCGTGCGGGTCCAGAACGTCACCGAGGCCCAGGCCGACCTGTACGACCTCGATGAGATCCGCGGCGCGTACGTCGTCGAGGTGCAGCCCGAGGGACCCGCCGCGGACGCAGGAATCCAGCCCGAGGACATCATCGTGTCGCTGAACGGCGAGCCGGTGGAGACCTCCACCGCCCTCACGGCGCGGCTGGCCCGGATGCAGCCTGGCGACGAGGTGACGCTGGGCGTGATCCGTGACGGCCGGCGAATCGATATCGACCTCGAGCTCGGTCAGTTCGAGGTGGAACGCCCCGAGACGGAGGTCGCGGAGACCGATCGCTCCGCCGAGGAGATGCTCGGCATCGCGGTGACCAACGTCTCCGAGCTGTCGCCCCGCGCCCTCGAGTCCCTGGATCTCCGCGACAGCGACCTGGACGGCGTGGTGGTAACCGAGGTCTCCCGCTACGGGCCCGCCGCCGGGGTCCTCGGCCAGGGGGACATCATCCTCGAGTTCAACCGCCAGCCCGTGGAGAACGTGCGCGACCTCCGCCGCCTCGCCCGCGAAGTGGAGCGCGGCGATGTGGTCCTCCTGCGTATCCGGCGAGCGGCCACCGGCAATATCGGAGTGGTGAGCTTCCGGATCCGCTGACGTACGCCGGCCCATAGAGCGCGGCGTCCGTGCCACTCGGGGCGCGGCACGGGGCGAGGCGTCAGCGCTACTCGGCGGCGTCGGCCTCCTCGTCGGGGGTCGGCGTCGCCGCGTGTTTGGGGATGGTCAGCCAGACGACAGTGCCCTCCCCCGGATCGCTCTCGGCATCCACGCCTCCGCCCCAGCTCTCCACCAGCCGGCGCACGATGGCCAGCCCGAGCCCCGTCCCCGAGGATCGGGTCGAGAAGTGGGGCTCGAAGATTCGCGGGAGCTGTTCGGCCGGGATCCCTTCACCGTCGTCCCGGACCTCGAGGCGGACGCCGGGACCCACGTCCTCGACCCGTACCTCGACCTCCCCGGACTCGCCCACGGCCGCTCGGGCGTTCTCCAGCAGGTTGATCAACACCTCGCGCAACTCCGAGGCACGAGCCCCCGCCACCGTATCCGTACCCTCCACCACCAGCCGGTACGTCACCGACCGATCGGGCGCCCGGTAGAGCGTCATCACGTCCCGCGCGATGGCCGCCACGTCCACCGGCTCCATGGCACCCTTCGCCTCCTCCGGCGCGCCGTAGCGCGAGAAGGCCTTGGCAATCTCCGTAAGCCGGTCGATCTCCTCCAGGATCTGCTCCACGTTCGACTCCAGGATCGGTGCGAAGTCTTCCCGTCGGTCCCGGTGCGCCCGCCGGATATGCTGGATCGACAGCTTGATCGGCGTCAGCGGGTTCTTGATCTCGTGGGCCACCTGCCGGGCCATCTCGCCCCACGCCAGGATGCGGGCCGTGCGGATCTCCCGGGCACGCGCCTGCCGCAATTGGCGCGTCATTCGGTTGAACGAGGCGAACAGCTCGCCGAACTCGTCGGCCCGCTGCTCCGGGAGCCTCGCCCGGAACTGTCCCCGCCCCACCGCCGCTGCCGCCCGCCGCAACGCACCGATCGGCTCGGCCAGCGCCCGGCCCACCAGCACCGAGAGCACCAGTGAGAGCACGGCGCCGATGAGCACGCCGAACAGGACCATATGGGCGAACTCACGCTGCCGTACCGCCACGTCCCGGGCCGCCAGCCAGATCGGCACGGCCAGCATCTCCACCGCGCTCCGCAGCCGGCGGTACGCCACCAGGTAGCCCCGATCCGCAAGCTCTCCCGTCTCCGTACCGCCGAGCTGCTGCCCGTCACGAATCTGCCGGTACAGGTCCGGCGGCATCCACGCGCTGTACAGCCCCAGTTCCGCCGCCTCCGGGATGGATGCGGCGTCCAGCATCCCCTTCCGGTAGTAGAGGAGGTCCTCGCCTGTGCGCCGTGACGTCTCCAGGAGGCCGGCACCCGGCAGGACCGCCGCCGCCTGCACCACAGAGCGCTCTGCCACCTGTCCGGCGGCTCGAGTCACCTCGTCTGCAAGCGCCCTGTAGGCCGCCCAGCCGAATACGGCCGTGGGCAGCAGGAAGAAGGCGAAGAGCGCCACGATCAGCCGCACCCGGAAGCCACTCAGCCACCCGACCCAGCCGCCGGGTGGCACCGGCACCTCACCACGCGCGGCCCGACCCAGTCCCCAGAGCAGCGAGAGAAGAAGCAGGTCCAGCGTGATGAGCAGGACCCCGCGAGCCAGACGCACGCCCGCCGACGATAGGCGCAGCTCGAGGTGCGCATGGTAGGTGTCGTTGCCCTCCCGCACCAGGCGTTCCGCCCGCCATCCCTCGTCCGTCTTCTGCCAGTGGATCTCGGAGCCGATCCCCGACTGGAACGCCGGCACGGGGAGCAGGTCGAGCGTCACGTTCCGCTGCGGCTCCCCTTCCATGAACATGGTGAGCGCCGACGTAGGTCGCAGACTGGCACGGGGGGCTACGGCCACCGACACCGCCCGGCCGTCCGGTAGCGGAACCGCCAGGATCCGGCTGATCCCGCCGCCGGTGGCGGGGACGTTCTCCGCCGCCCCCGTCTCCTGGACCCGTTCCACCACCCGCAGAAGCTCCTGCTGCGCCAGGCCGGTGGATTCCAGACGAACCCCGAGCGTCAGGTACGCTTCCCGCCTGAGCTCCTCGTCCCACAGGCTCATGGCCACCGGATACGGCTCACCCGCGAGGCCACTCGATACCCACGTCTCGTAGAGCAGCGCCACGCCGTCCTCGCCCGCTTCCGCCGACGCCCGCAGTGCGTCATCGAACTGGTTCAGCAAGTACGTCAGGAACGGATCGCCACGGGCGCCGAACGACACCACGTTCGCCTCCACCTCGTCCAGCCGCGCCGACTGACTGGCCAGCCACATGTGGGGAATCACCGCCGTGGCCGCCAGCCAGCCCGCCGCCAGCCAGCGCACCAGTCGATCGCCACGCCCCGCGTATCCCGCCACGGCGCGACCCAGGAACACGAATGGGACCGCCCACGCGAACAGCACCGGTGTGGGGAGCGGGGCGTCCGGCCGCCACGTCTCGGTCATGCCCAGAGCCAGCCCCACCGAAAGGGCCACGCCCGCCCCCGCCCACACCAGCAGGCCGCGCCGGTCGGCCTGCGTCTCGCCGCGGGGCATCAAAAGCGCCGCCAGGATTGTCAACAGGACCACGGTCGTGGGCTGGAGCACGTACCACAGCGGTCCGCCCGATGTCAGCATCGGTGCGCCCGCGCTCCCCGTCATCAACCCCACCCCCACCGCGAACCCACCCCCCACCAGCGCCGCCGCCACCGCCAGGCGCAGCCACAGATCACCTCGCCGGCCGGCGGGCGGGCGCACGGTGGAGAGGAGCGCAGCCAGGGGCAACAGGACCACCATGACGCCCTCGATTACGAAATCGCCGGGAACCGGGAGGACGAACCACCCCGGGGAGAAGAGACGGTCCAGCCCGAGCGTCCGTCGCAGCGGTGTGGCCATGAGCGTAACGCTCAACGCCGCCATGGGCACCACCCCGCCCAGACCCCGGGGATCCGGGAGCGTCCGGAGCCAGACGGCCGACAGCAGGCCCAGCACCAGCAGGACCAACCCGAACACCGCCCGCCGACCCGTACCCGCCACCCGACCCCGCCAGTCCCCCTGGCTCAAGAGCGGGAACCGGGCGGTCAACACCGCCTCCCCGTCGACCTCCAGCTGCCAGTCCGAACGTGCCACACCCGGGCCCTGGAACGTCGGCGACTCGCCCGTCACCGCCTCGAACTGCTCCGCCATGGAGCGGGTATTGCCACGGAGCGGCGGCCCGGCCTGCATGAGCACCGCCGCGACCGCACGGAGACCATCGCCGGCAGGGACCACGACATACAGGTAGTCGAACAACGTCCCGCCCGGGAACACCACCGCAGCCTCGCCGCCGTAGACGGCCGGCGGGATACGGCCCCGATGATCGCCGGCCCAGGCCTCCGCCACACCCCGGTCATCCAGCAGCGCTACCGCATCCACGCCTGTCCGCGTCCGGATCCGCTCCAGCGCCCGGAACGCAGCGGCCTCGTCGTCCGGGGCCAGCCCGGCCGCCAGATCCGCCGCGGCCCGCGTCCGCCGCACCACGCCCTCCACCCGGGCTTCCAGCCGGGCGGAGAGCTGCACCTCCCGTGAGGCCGCCACGGCCTCCCATTGCCGGGCGCCCCACTCCAGCCGGGCCGTCGTCGCCACCGCCGCCACCATGGCCAGTACCACCGCCGCCTGGGCCAGCAGGACGGCCAGCCCCACCGCCCGGCGGCCCACCCGCCGACTCGCGAACGCCGCCGTCACCAGCACCGCTGCGGCGGCCGCCAGAACCAGCGGAGAAAGCGTTCGGCTCCACAGGAGCAGGCCCAGCTGGGCCAGGAACGTCAACCCCAGGACCGTGCGCAGCCGCGTCGTTGTGGTCATGTTGTTGCCATGGATGACAGAAAAACGGCGCTGGCTCTCGACGAGCTCAGCTGGATCGATGTGGCCGCACACCTGGCCCGCGACACCCGACTCCTCATGCCCGTCGGGGCACTCGAGCAGCATGGGCCCCACCTGCCCCTCGGAAGCAATGTCCTGATCGCGCGTTCGATCTGTGTCGACCTTTCCCGCGAGTTCGGCGTCCTGCGCGCCCCGACCTTCAGCTTCGGCGTCAACGTCATGACGGCTCGCGCCTACGCAGGGACCGCGTCACTCAGCCGCAAGACCCTCCATCGCGGGCTCAACGAGCTCCTCGACGCCTGGGAGGGCCACGGCGTCGAGGAGTTCATCCTCATCACCGCGCACCGCCACAGCCCGCACCTCGAGGCCCTGGCTACTCTCGTCACGGCCTCCGCACGCGTCCATGTTATCGATGTCTGGGATGTCCCCATCCACGACCTCCTCGACGGCCAGGAGCAGGCCGAACACGCCGGCGAGGCCGAGACCTCCGTCATGCTCCACCTCTACCCCGACCTGGTACGGATAGATCGCGCCCGCGACTTCCAGCTCGATCCCGACGAGTTCCGACGCTACATCCGCGGCGGCATGCCCAAGCCACCGCCCGGGGGCACCGGCTCCGTCGGCCGGCCCTCCCTCGCCACTGCCGAAAAGGGCCGGCGCATCTACCACCGTACCCTCGACGCCATCCGTCGCGCCGTCTTCCTGCGCCGCGACGAAGAGTCCGATACGCTGTGACTCCCCCACCGGTTCCGCCACGAAACACCCCCGCCCTACACGGGGTACCCCAACTTGCACCCGACCGGAGATCGTCATGACCTTGCGCGCATCGTTGGCTTTCGCCCTCACCGCACTCCTCGCGGCGGCACCCGGCTCCGCACAGACCTCCGTCATCGACGAGGGCTCCTTCCGTATCTCCGTTCGGGGCTCAACCATCGGAACCGAGACATTCACCATACGACGAAGCGGCTCCGGCGCCAACGCCACCACTGTCGCACAGGGCCGCGTCATGCTCGGGACCGGGGAGCAGACCCGCACCGTCATCCAGCTCCGCGGCGACGAGCTCCGACCCACCGCCTATCAGATCGAGAGCGCCGGCAACGAAAGAGAGAGCATCACCGGCCGCGCCGCAGGCAGCCGCTTCCGCGCCACCACCGTCTCCAGTACCGGTGAGCAGATGCGCGAATACCTGGTCGACGACGGCGCGGTGGTGCTCCACGACGGCATTGCACACCACCACTACTTCCTCGCCGCCGCCGGCGCCGGCACCATACCCCTCATCGCCCCACAGCAGGCGCGGCAGATCCGAGCCACCGTGCAGGACCACGGCACCGAGACCATCCAGGTCGCCGACCAGCAGATCGAGGCCCGCCGCTTATCCATCGAGATCACAGAGCTCGACAACCGTTCCATCTGGGTCGATGACCGCAATCGCGTCCTCCGCGTGCGGATCCCCGCACAGGAGCTCACCGCCCAGCGCACTTCGCTCCCCTGAGGGCACCGCTCCCCCTGACCGCACCTCACGGGCGCGCCTCGTGGCTCCCCGCAGCCGCCTCCATGCCTTGACAGCGACACCGAGCCGGTGTATTAGTTGGCCAACACACTAACACGAGGCACGGGTGATGAAGAGGACGAGCATACTGGTCGCAGCATTTCTGCTGGGGGCCACGGTGGCGTTGACGGCGCAGGAGCCGGTCGCGCTGACCCTGGACGAGGCCGTGGCACGGGCCATGGAGAACAACCCGGACTACCAGGCGCAGCGGAACGACGAGGCCGTCGCGGACTGGCAGGTGCGATCGGCCTACGCGGAATTTCTCCCGAGCGCATCCATCGGCGGCGGCCTGAGCTACCAGGGCGGCGGGCAGGCCCGGATCGGCGGATTCACGTCCGGTGATATCGGGCTGGGAGATCCGCCGTCGTACCTGTACTCGAACTACAACGCGCGGCTGAGCCTGAGCCTGAGTGGGTCGCAGTTTTATCAGATTGATCGACAGCAGGCGTCGAGGCGGGCGGTGGTGGCCGGCACGGAGGCGGCGGCCCGGACGCTGGAGGCGAACGTGACGCGGCAGTACCTGTCGGTGCTGCGGAACCGTGACGCCGTGGAGCTGGCCCGGGCAGAGCTGGAGCGGGCGGAAGCGAACCTGCGGCTGGCCGAAGCCAGAGCGGCGGTGGAGTCGGCCACGGCCATGGAGGTGAAGCAGGCGGAAGTGGAGCGAGGTCGGGCGCAGGTGGGGCTGCTGCGGTCGCAGTCGGCACTGGACAACGAGCGAACGCGCCTCCTGCAGCTCATCGGCGTGGAGCCGGGCCGGGAGGTCCGGCTGACGTCGGACGTGCCAGTGTTCGAGCCGACGTGGTCGCTGGAGTCTCTCACCCGGACGGCCATGGCTACGCAGCCGCAGCTGGAAGCGGCGCGGGCGTCCCGGGAGAGCGCGGAGTCGGGGGTGGGGCTGGCCCGGAGCGCGTACTGGCCGACGCTGTCCATCTCCACCGGGCTCTCGGGCTACACGCGGAAGGTGGGCAGCGACCAGTATCTGATCGACCAGGCCACGGCGTCGCTTCGGCAGGAGCACGAGTTCTGCGAGCTTCTGGCTCAGCTGGCGTCGTCCGGTGTGGACTGCGACGCGCAGTACCCCACGGAGCTCACCGACGCCCAGCGCTCCAGCATTCTGGCACAGAACGATCAGTTCCCTTTCGACTTCACCACGGAGCCGGCCTCGGTATCGCTGAGCATCTCGCTGCCGATCTTCCAGGGGCTCAATCGGCAGACGCAGCTGGAGACGGCCCACGCCGCCGCCCAGGACGCCTCGCTGCGTCTGCGCGCCGAGGAGCTGCGGGTTCGGGCGGACGTGGAGACGGCGTACCGCAACCTGGAGTCGGCGTATCGGGCGGTACAGCTCGAGGAGCGGAACGCGGAGCTCGCCACCGACCAGCTCCGGCTGGCGCAGGAGCGGTACCGGGTGGGTTCGGCGTCGTTCCTCGAGCTCATGGAAGCCGAGACGGTGAAGGCGCGCGCCGATCGAGAATACCTCCTCGGTGTATACACGTTCCAGGAATCACTCACGGCATTGGAAGCCGCGGTCGGCCACGACCTGGCGATCCCCGAGCACTGAACAGAGACAATGAAACGGAAGACGAAGATCTATTGGGGTATCGGCGCGCTCGTGGTCATCGCGGGCGTCGGGGTCGCGGCAGTCGCTGGCGGCAGTGACAGCGAGACCGGCGTGCGGGTCGCCACCGTGGAGTCGAGGAAGCTGGAGTCGGTGGTGCGGGCCAGCGGCTGGATCCAGCCGCGCATGGCGGTGGACGTCCAGTCCGACATCATGGGCCGTGTCACCGCGCTGTACGTGAAGGAGGGCGACGAGGTGGAAGCCGGGCAGGTCCTGCTCCGGATCGACCCGACACAGTATGAAGCGGCGGTCGCCCGGGCCCGGGCGTCGGTGAGTCAGGCGCTGGCCCAGGAGGCCCGGGCCCGCGCGTCCAGGATCCAGGCGCAGCAGGAGCTCCGCCGCACGGAAGAGATCTTTCAGCGTGACTCCCTGCTGGTCAGCCCCCGGGAGCTCGAGCAGATCCGGACGCAGGCCGAGGTGGAGACGGCGCTCTACGAGGCCGCCCAGCACGGTGTAGCGGTGGCCCGGGCCGCGCTCCGCGAGGCCGAGGACCGGCTCTCCAAGTCGGTGATCCGGGCGCCCATGGACGGTGTGGTCACCCGCCTCAACATCGAGGAGGGGGAGACGGCCATCGTCGGCACCATGAACAACCCCGGCAGCCTGCTCCTCACGGTGGCGGACCTCAGTGTCATGGAGGCCGTGGTCCGGGTGGACGAGACCGACGTGCCCGGGATCCAGGTCGGAGACAGCACCACCCTCACCATCGACGCGTTCCGGCGGCAGATATACACCGGCCGCGTCACCGAGATCAGCCACAGCTCCACCGTGGACCCCAACACCCGGGGGCTGAGCCAGCAGAGCCAGGCCGTGGACTTCGAGGTGATCATCACGCTGGATGACCCGCCGCCCCATATCCGCCCGGACCTGTCGGCCACGGCGGAAGTCATCACCGAGCAGCGGCCCCGGGCCCTGGCGATCCCGATCATCGCGCTGACCGTGCGTGAGCGCGACGACATCGAAGCGCTCGAAAGCGAGCAGGCCGAAGCCCAGGCCGCCGCCACGACCATGGTGGGCGAGGAGTCGGAGGACATCGAGGGCGTATTCGTGATCCGCGACGGCACCGCCCGCTTCGTCGCCGTGGACGTGGGCATTACCGGCCGGGAGCATTTCGAGATCCTGACCGGCCTGGCCGAGGGTGACACGGTGGTCGCCGGGCCGTACGAGGCCATACGCGGATTGAACGATGGCGATCCGGTACGCGTCCTTCCAGTGAGCGGCGGCACGGAAGACGACCCGACCACCACCGAATAGGGACGATCATGGAAGAGACGGTCATTCACACGGAGCAGCTGGCCAAGGACTATGTCATGGGCGCGGAGACGATCCACGCCCTGGCCGACGTGGACCTCCGGATCCTCAGGAACGAGTACGTGGCCATCATGGGGCCATCGGGCTCCGGCAAGTCCACGCTCATGAACCTCATCGGGTGCCTCGACACTCCGTCCGCCGGCGAGTACTGGCTGAACGGCACCGCCGTGTCCGGTCTCGATGACGACGAGCTGGCGGCGATCCGGAACCGTGAGATCGGGTTCGTCTTCCAGACGTTCAACCTCCTGCCCCGGGCGACGGCACTCCACAACGTCGAGCTGCCGCTGATTTACGGGGGGACGCCGGCCCGCGAGCGGCGAGAGCGGGCCGAGAACGTCCTGACCCGCGTGGGGCTGGGCGACCGCATGGGCCACCGCCCCACCGAGCTGTCGGGCGGTCAGCGCCAGCGCGTGGCCGTGGCCCGGGCCCTGGTCAACGAGCCGGCGATCCTCCTGGCCGACGAGCCCACGGGGAACCTGGACTCGGCCACGGGCCAGGAGATCATGGTCCTCTTCGAGGAGCTCCACGCCGATGGCCAGACCATCCTCCTCGTGACCCACGAGCACGAGATCGCGGAGCACGCGCACCGGACCATCACCCTCCGGGACGGCCTGATCGAGACCGACGTACGCAAGCAGGAGACGGTCGGGGCGTGAACTTCCGCGAAGCCATCCGCCTGGCTTTCGCGCAGATCCGCGCGCAGAAGCTGAAGAGCTTCTTCAGCGTAGTAGGCGTGATCATCGGCGTCATGTTCCTCATCGCGGTGATCAGCATCGTGGAGGGCATGAACCGGTACATGGAGGAAGACTTCGCCAAGACCATCTTCGGGCTGAACACCGTCACGGTGAGCCGGACGCCGTCGGTGCAGATGAACACCAGCCGGGAGCTGCGCCGTGAATGGCGTCGCCGGCCCCGGCTCCGGCTCGAAGACGCCCGGGCGATCCGCGAACAGCTCTCGATCCCGGCGCTCGTGGCCGTCGAGAGCTATAACCAGCGTGACGCCCGCTCGGACCGCGGCGTGGCCGTGACCGGCGTACTCGTCACGGCCGCCTCCGCCGACTTTTTCCGGATCCGTGAGATGGAGGTGGACCGGGGCCGGCTCTTCGGCCCGCTGGAAGACGAAGCCGGAATGGACGTGGTGGTCCTCGGCTCCGAGACCGCCGAGAAGCTGTTCGGTCCCCTCGACCCCCTCGGCCGCATGGTGCGCATCGAGAACGCGGCGTTCGAGGTCATCGGGATCCTGGAAGAGCAGGGCAGCCTCTTCGGGATGTCGCTCGACAACCGGGCCATCGCCCCGGCCCGGTCCGCCATGGGGCGGCTGACGAACCCCCGCGGCGTGGTGGATGGGATCCTAGTCAAGGCCAATGACCCGCAGGCCCTGCCGGCGCTCGAGATGGAGATGGAGGCCATCATGCGGGTCCGGCACCGACTGCGCCCCGACCAGAACAACACCTTCGAGATCGAGACGAAGGAAGACTCCATGAGCTTCTGGAAGACCTTCAGCCGGATCCTCTTCATCGCGTTCCCCGCCCTGGTGGGGATCGCGCTGGTGGTGGGCGGGATGGTCATCATGAACATCATGCTCATGTCGGTGGTGGAGCGGACCCGGGAGATCGGGATGCGGAAGGCCGTGGGCGCCCGTCGTCGCGACATCCTGATGCAGATCCTGGTGGAGTCGAGCGCCCTCTCGTTCGCCGGCGCCGCCATCGGGATCGGGCTCGGACTGATCCTGGCCAAGGTGGTCGAGGCCGTCTCGCCGATGCCCGCCGCCATCGGCTGGCACTGGCTCGGGATCGCCGCCGCCATGGGGATCATCGTGGGCGTCGTGGCCGGGCTCTACCCGGCATCGCGGGCGGCGAAGCTCGACCCGGTGGTGGCGCTGAGGGCTGAATGATGGCCTTCACCGACCTGGCCCGCACGACGGTCGACCGTCTTTCCGGGGGCGTGGAGCGCGTGCGCGAGGCGGTCTACATCGCGCTGGAGCAGCTGCGGGCGAACAAGTTCCGCAGCGCCATGACCATCCTCGGGATCGTGATCGGCGTGGCCACGGTCATGACCATGAGCGCTGCCATCGCCGGGATCCGGGGCGAGGCGCTGGCGGGGATCGAAGCCGCGGGCCCGAAGAACTTCATCATCGCCCGCTACAACTTCGTGGAGATCCAGTTCAGCGACCACGGCCCGTCGTGGCAGGACTACCCGAAGGTGACGGCCCGGGAGGCGGAGGCGCTCCGCGATCTGTCCGCCGTGCGAACGGCCGTGGTGGAGCTGATCACCGGCCGCGACATCGAGGTGCCCGGCCGTGGCGATCCGATCAGCGTGACGACCGCCGGGGAGAGCGAGGGGTGGGACGAGTTCACCCTCGGCGAGTTCGTGGCCGGCCACAACTTCATTCGTTCCGACGTGGTCGCATCCCGGGCCGTGGTGATCCTGACCCGAGGGCTTTCGGAAGCGCTGTTCGGCTCCCTCGATCCAATCGGCCGGATGGTCCGGATCGGTGGTGTGCCGTTCACGGTGATCGGGATCTTCCAGCCGAAGGGTAACATCTTCGGCGACGAGAATCAGAACATGGCCGTCATCCCCTACACCGCGTCGCTGAAGCACCTGAAGACGTGGGACGGGTTCCTTCGCGTGCTGGTGGTCACGGCGGACGATGCCACGCAGCAGGAGGCCATGGACCAGGCCATCGGCGCCATGCGCGGGATGCGGGGGCTGCGGCCGGCGGAGTCCAATGACTTCGCCATCATCAAGCAGGAGCAGATCCTGGACACGTTCAACCAGATCACCGGGGTCTTCTTCATCGTCATGATCGGCCTCTCGTCCGTTGCGCTCCTGGTGGGCGGTGTGGGCGTCATCGCCATCATGATGATCTCGGTGACGGAGCGAACCCGGGAGATCGGCGTACGGAAGGCGCTGGGCGCCCGGCGGCGGGAGATCCTCTGGCAGTTCCTGTTCGAGGCGTCCACTCTGACCACGGTGGGGGCCATCGTGGGCATGCTGCTGGGCGGCGGCGCGGCGTGGCTGATCCGGGCGTTGACCCCGATCCCCGCGGAGATCCAGGCGGGTGCCGTGGTGGCGGCGCTGGTCATGGCGGCCATTGCCGGCGTATTCTTCGGGCTCTTCCCCGCGTGGCGGGCCTCGCGGCTGGACCCGGTGGACGCGCTCCGCTACGAATAGGGGATGGGGCGCGCCGCTTTGCCGGCCGGCACATTGCACCCTTAACGGCACCTTTCACGCGAACTCACGTCTCACCATGTCCGAACCTCTCGATCTCCTCGCCATTGTGGCCCATCCCGATGACGCCGAGCTCATCTGCGGCGGGACGCTCATCCGGGCGGCCGACGCAGGACACCGAACGGGTGTGCTCGATCTCACCGGTGGCGAGGCCGGCACTGCCGGGAATGCGGCGTTGCGCCAGGAGGAGTCGGAGAAGGCGGCGGAGGTCCTCGGACTCGCCACCCGCCGCGTGGTGGGGCTCCCGGACGGGGCCATCGAGAACACGCCCGACACCCGGAATCGGGTGGCCGCCGTGCTCCGGGATCTGCGCCCCGACACGGTGATCCTGATGTGGCACGAGGCCCGACACCCGGACCACCGGGCGGCCAGCCGCCTGGCCTACGACGCGTGCTTCGTGGCGGGCCTCACCAAGGCGCCGATCTCCGGGCAGAAGTTCCGCCCCCGCAAAGCGCTCTACGCCATGGCGTACCGGGAGCACACGCCGAAACCCACGTTCGTGGTGGACATCTCCGACCAGATGGAGCGGAAACTCGACGCCATCTACGCCTACGCCTCACAGTTCGAAGGGAAGAAGGGGATGGGCGAGGTGTACCCGGGTGGAGACCGGGGCCTCCGGGACCAGCTCCTGGCCCACCACGCGTACTACGGCGGACTTATCCGTACGGCATATGGGGAGCCGTTCTGGACCCGGGAGACCCTGGCGGTCAATGACGTAACGACGCTGGACGTGGCCAGCTTCTGACCGGACGGCTACGAGGCACAGCGAACTTCCAGCAGGACCCGTCGCCAGCTCGGGACTTCCCGGCCCAACACCCGCACAGTTCGGGCAGTGGCCCGGCCGCCCCGGAGCAGCCACGGCGCCAGCCACCCCTCGATCTCCGGCGGCAGGTGCCCGATGAGATCGCCGCCGTGGCGGTGGACCCAGACGCCCGGCTCCTCGGTACCCGGCGGGTCCGGGAGCAGCACCAACTCCTCCCCGGAATCCAGCTCGTCCACCCGACGGGATCGATCCCCGAACACCGTACCATGGACGGTGACGTAGAAGTGCTCCGGGTGCTCCGGCCCCAGCGACGGTGCGCTGCCGTTGCTCATTCCATTGCTCACACCTTGAAATATAGCCGTCGCCCGCCACATTGCCACGGACCCTGGCACCGGTGAAGGGTTATTACGCCACCTGATGACCGAGAATACGATCTACCTGGATCACGCAGCCACCACGCCGGTCCGGCCGGACGTTCGGGCGGCCATGGAACCGTTCCTCGCGGAGCGGTTCGGGAACCCGTCCAGCACCCACGGCCCCGGGCGCGCAGCCCGGGCGGCGCTCGAGGATGCCAGGGAGCGGGTGGCGGCCGCCCTCGGCGCCGACCCCGTCGAGATCGTCTTCACCGGCGGCGGCACGGAGGCGGACAATCTGGCCGTTCTCGGCCGATGGCGGGCCGCCCGCGCCGGCGTGGTGGTCTCCGCCGTGGAGCACAGCGCCGTGAGGCACGCCGCCGGGGCCGCCGCCCAGGAGGGGGCCGCCGTCGCCACGCTGGCGGTGGACGAGGCGGGCCGCGTGGACCTCGACGCGCTGGACGAGGCGCTTCACGAGCCGGTGTCCGTGGTCTCCGTCATGTGGGCGAACAACGAGGTGGGTACCATCCAGCCGGTGGAGGAGGTGGCCGCCCGCTGCAGCGCCCACGGCGTGACCTTCCACACCGACGCCGTCCAGGCGGTGGGGCACATCCCCGTCTCCGTAGGGGACGTGCCGGTGGACCTGCTGTCCATGAGCGCCCACAAGTTCGGCGGCCCCAAGGGCGTGGGCGCCCTCTACGTGCGATCCGGGACCGACCTCGCGCCACTCCTCCACGGGGGCGGCCAGGAGCGGGGCGTGCGCGCCGGCACATCGAACGTGGCGGGGGCCGTAGGGCTGGCGGAGGCGCTGGAGCGTGCCGTGGCCGACGTACCGGCCGAAACGAGCCGCCTGAGCGCGCTGCGGGATCGGTTGGAGGGGACGCTCCTGGAGGCGGTGGACGGGCTCGAGGTGAACGGCGCCGCCGCCGAGCGGCTTCCCCACGTCCTGAGCGTGTCGATCCCGGACGTCGATTCCGACGTGCTGCTCGCCTCGCTCGACATGGCGGGGCTCGCGGTCTCATCGGGCTCCGCCTGCCACAGCGGGGCGTCGGCGCCGAGCCACGTCCTCCTGGCCATGGGCGCCGGGGCGGATACCGTGCTCCGGTTCTCGCTGGGATGGCCCACAACGGAGGCGGAGGTGGACCGTACCATCGGCGTGGTCCTGGAGGTCGTGGAGCGGGCCCGGAGCGTGACGGCGTGACCCAGAGGCGGGATGCGGCCGGCGGCAACAGGACGCTCCGAAGCGGGTCGAGCGAGGAGATCCAGCCCGGCGACGAGCGGACCGTCCTCGTGGCCATGTCCGGTGGCGTGGACAGCTCCGTGGCTGCCGCGCTCCTCCTGGAGCAGGGCTACCGGGTCATCGGCGCCACCATGAAGGCGTTCTGTTACTCGGAGACCGAGGGACCGCGCAACACCTGCTGCGGGCTCGAGGGGATCATGGACGCCCGCCGGGTGGCCGACCACCTGGGCATCCCCCACTACGTCTTCGACATGGAGCACTCCTTCGCCGACGCCGTGATCGACGACTTCGTGGACGAATACGTGGCCGGCCGGACGCCGAACCCGTGCGTACGGTGCAACTCGAACACGAAGATCCCGGACCTCCTGCGCAGGGGCCGGGCCATGGGCGCCGCCCACATCGCCACCGGCCACTACGCGCGGATTCGCCGTAAGAACGGCCGAACGGAGCTGTTGCGCGGCACCGACGATCGGAAGGACCAGTCGTACTTCCTCTGGGGAGTGCCGTCGGAGGTCCTCGACCGCATGCTCTTCCCCGTGGGGGAGCTGACCAAGGACGAGGTCCGGGACCGGGCCCGGGCGCTGGGGCTTGCCACGGCGGAGAAGCCCGAGTCCCAGGAGATCTGCTTCGTCCCCACCGACGACTACACGGACTTCCTCACGGACCGCCTGGGGGCCGAGCACCGGGCGCTGCAGCCCGGGAAGCTGGTCCGCAGCTCCGGAGAGGAGGTGGGTGAGCACGACGGCTACGCCCGCTACACGGTGGGCCAGCGGAAGGGGCTCGGCGGCGGGTTCCCGCAGCGGCTGTACGTCATCGAGACCCGACCATCGCGCAACGAGGTGGTGGTGGGCGACGACGGGGAGCTGGACCGCCGCGAGGTGGTGCTCGGCGACCTGAACTGGCTCGGCGACCCGCCGGACCCCGACCACCGGGTGGCCGTGCGGCTCCGTCACGGTGCGCCCTTGGTGCAGTCCACGGTCACCCATCGATCGGATGAGGTGGTGCACGTGACGCTGGACGAGCCGCAGCGGGCGGTCACGCCCGGCCAGTCCGGGGCCGTATACCTCGGCGATGTGCTGCTGGGCGGCGGTCGGATCCGGTGATCTTCGGGGGGGGCGCCTCACCGCCCCCGCCCGGCGTCTGTCTTCGCCTGCTAGTCGAGCGGTTCGGCGGACTCCAGCATCTCGTTCAGCTCCGTCTCATCGGCGAACGTGATCCGCTCCTCGATGGCGGTCCGATCCTCGTCGCGCTCCAGGACCCTCGCCCGGCGCGCCCGGTCGGTCAGGCAGTGGAACATGATCCTCGCCCCCCGGTCTTCGCCGGATCGCGGCGCGGCGGCGTAGGCTTCCCATAGCAGAAGGGCGTCGTCCTGGAACGTTCGTGTCATGGCGTAGTCCTTCTATGAGGCCGCATCTGTCAAGGCCGCGAGCGTAGAACGCACGGACTTGGTGCGGATTGAGATTGCTGTTCTCATCCGTTCGGTTCCTTCCGACCGGTGGCTTCCTGTGTGAGGTGTCGGGCTCCCTCTTGGAGCCTCGGACGACCTTCTATTCGTGCCGGCTCTCCGCTGTCTTGCTGTCCGGTCACCCAATGCTGCGTCCGCCGCGAGGCGTCTGCCGAAGCCAGGTGAAGGAGCGGGCCCCATCTCAGTAGCGGGCCTCCGTCCAGAGGTCCCCGGACACGTCCGTCGGTCGCTCCTCCGGTCGTCTGTTTTCTCGATCCCCTCAGGCTTTGAGCGTCGCTCCTTCTGGAATGGCTCCCGTCTCCAGATAGCGCCACAGCTCGATGAGCAAGCGCCGCGCAAGAGCGACGATCCCGGTCTTCTTCAACCCGGAGCTGCCCCAGCCGTACTTCCGCTCCCACCACTGCGTCAGCTCGCTGTCGGGCTGATACCGAAGCCAACCCCAGGCCACCTGGATCGCCATGTGCCGCACGTGGCGGTTGCCCGCCTTGCTGATGCCTTGCTCGTGGTTCGTAGCGCCGCTCTGGTAGCTCGTCGGTGTCAGCCCGGCCAGCCCGCCGACCTCCCTGCGGTTGCGGAACTGGCGCCACCCGAAGAACTCCGTCACGAACACCCACGCGCTGTTCTCTCCGATCCCGTCCAGGAGTATCAGCTGACGGACCTGCTCGACGTCCTCGGCGGTCGAGCTCCTCAGCAGCTCGCGCCGCTCCCGCTCCAGCTGCTGGATTCGCCCGGTCAGCCACTCGTACTGCTCCCAGGCACGGTCGAGTCGAGCACGTAGACCGGGCGGCAATCTCGAACCGTCCCACAGCTCTACCTCGCCGAGGCGCTGAGGGAAGTCCTTGCGCACCTTCAGACGCACTCCCTGCGCAGCTAACAGCCCCTTCATCCGGTTCCCTACGCGCACCCGATCCCGCTTCAACGCCGTCAGCTCCCGGTGCACCTGTCGGGCGTCTTCGGCCTCCACCGAAGGCACCCGCACCACGCTCCAGACGCCGCGTTCTCCCGACTCGTGCCGGATGAGCATTCCGGGCACGTCCCTGTTTCTGATGATGGGATCAATACTCACGGTGGTCGACTTCGTCTCGGCAACCCCACCCCGGGAATTCACCAATAGCATCGGCATGACATTCAGGCTGATTCCAGCGGGAGAATTCATGATGGGGAGTTCCAAGTCGGCGGAAGAATTGGCCGAGATCTTTCCCCACGTGGATGAGAAGTCTTTCGAGGATGAACGGCCTCGGCATCGCGTGCGAATCACGGAGCCATTCTATCTGGGGATCACCGAAGTGACCCAACAACAGTACGCCCAGATCATGGACATCGATCTGTCACACTTCCATGGCGAAACGCGCCCGGCCGATACGGTCACGTGGAACAATGCGGTGGAGTTTTGCGAGCGTCTGTCGGAACAGGAAGGACGCACCTATCGCTTGCCCACCGAGGCGGAATGGGAGTACGCATGTCGCGCCGGGACCGAGACTCAGTGGCATTTCGGGGACCGCCTCACGCCCGGCGATGAACGGAACGATCGCACCCTGAATGACGACGGTTTTCCCGACCTGGAACAAATCGAGAACAATGACGGAGAGTTTGGGGGGGGCGACGCCCGCCTGGGCGACCAAGGGGATACGAGGTTGGCGGACGAGGAGGGAACCGGGGGGGAAGAAGACGCTAACGGCGATTCGGAGGAAACGCCCAACGCCGACGAGCAAGAGGAGGCTGAAGCCAGTTTGGATGAAGAGGAGTTGGACAACTTCGACGAGGAGCAAAAGGGAACACTCGAGCGGTATGCGTGGTACGCCGCCAACTCCGACATGACGACGCACCCCGTGGCGCAAAAGGATCCAAACCCCTGG
>JAWODW010000023.1:0-5234 GCA_046483065.1 Longimicrobiales bacterium
GCTTCGCCCGGGAAGGGCCGGTGGAGCGCGGCCGGATCGGGGGTCCTCGTGACGTCTACGAGCGTTGTGGACCCGCCATGCGGGATCTACAGCGTGAAGAGTTCCGTGTCCTGCTCCTGAACAGTCAGCACGAGGTGGTGCGGGAGCTGACGGTCACGACCGGCGTCCTCGACGGCTCCGTGATTCATCCCCGGGAAGTCTTCAAGGAGGCCATCGCGCAGAACGCGGCGGCGGTGCTCCTGGTCCACAACCATCCGTCCGGCGACCCGACGCCATCGGCCGAGGACCGTGCGGTGACCCAACAGATCGCGGGGGCGGGCGAGCTGGTGGGGATTCCCGTGCTGGACCATGTGGTGATCGGGGACGGGAGGTACGCCTCCTTTGTGGAGTCCGGACTGTTGGGAGGTGACGGGTGAGCGGCAGCGAAGTTTTCTCACGGCGGCACGGCGAACACGGCGGCACGGGGATATGGAATCTGAGGGAGCTGAACGAGCTGGCTGACAGGGTGCTGGATATTGCGTTCGAGGTTCATCGGGAGGTCGGGCCAGGAATATCGGAGTCGGTCTACGAAGAGGTCATGGAATACGAGATAAACGACGATGGGTTGTACGTGGAGCGGCAGAAGCCGATTCCCTTCGACTACAAAGGCCTCTCGTTTCCGAAAGCGTTCTACGCCGACCTCGTTGTGGAAAATTCCTTGGTCATTGAACTGAAAGTCGCCTCTGCCATCTCCACCGGCCACGTCAAGCAGACGTTGACCTACCTGCGCCTCGGAAGATATCGCCTGGGTCTCATCCTGAACTTCGGCGCACCCTACATGAAGGATGGAGTCAAGCGCGTGATCAACGGCTACGACCGCGAGTAGGACTTCCTTGCAGCGACATTCTCTTACGGCGGCACGGCGAACACGGCGGCACGAACGTATTCCTATACTTGATCCTGTGGAGGCCGGCTTTGTCCGGAAAGTCTCCGTCCTCGATGAGCTCCGAATACGCCAACACCCGAGTTCCGCTGTGGCGCACATGGATCAGCTCCGCGCAGCGGGTTGAGCAGCTCATACCAACACCCGCTGTGCCGCCGTGGTCCGCCGTGCCGCCGTGAGAAAAGAAGCCGCCCCACCCGGCTGTCCGCGCCAGGTGAGGCGGTTGTCTCCTACAGGCTTCGAGCTCGCGGTTTAGACGTTTCTCGTACTCTGCACTACGCGCTCCAGCTCGCCCGGGCCGTCATCATCGCCCTTGTCTTCCTTGCCCTCGTCCTTCTTGCCCGTGTCGGTGCCCGTGGGCTTGGGCGTGGAGCCGGCGGAGGGGGTGGGGGTCGGCGTCGGCGTCGTCGGCGTCGACTTCTGCTCCTCCTCGAAGAGCAGGCGGTTGTCCTTCTTGTCTTCTTCCTTGATGCGGCTGACGTTGCCGTTGAAGAAGCCGCCCTTGGAGATGACGAGGGAGTCGGTGGTGATGTTGCCGGTGACCTGGCCGGTGGCGGCGATCTCCACGTTGCCCGTGGCGATCATGTTGCCCTCGTAGGTGCCCTTGATGACGGCGTCCACGGTGCGGACGTTGGCGTTCACGGCGCCGTTCTGGCCGATGGTCAGCTTGCCGCGGACGTTCAGCTCACCGCCGATCTCGCACTCCACCTCGAGGCTGTCGGCGATCTCGAACGTGCCCTCGATCTTGGCGTAGTCGCCGGAGACCGTGAGGAGCCGCGTGGCGGAGATGTCCTGGGTGGACTCGTTCCGCTTCGTGGGCGGCGTGGCCGTCTGCTGGGGGGTCTCGTTTTCCTTCTGGCCGAACATGGACATTGGCTTTCCTCCGGTTGGACTACTGCGGGAACCGCATCAAAGTGTCGGAATCCCCGTGCGAACGCAACAGGATCGGGCGCCGGGTCACAGCCGTGCGATGACCAGCGCGATGGTCGTGAGGGTGGCGGCGATCTGGGCGATGTCCGAGATGAGCGACGGGACGTTGACCCTGTCCTCGTCGCGGACGAACGGGACGGTGACCACGGCGCCGGCCTCGAGCTCCGGCGCGGAGCTGAACATCAGGAACCGGCCCACGGCGGCGCCCTCGCCGTTGGCGTACCGGACGTGGACGCGGTCCTCGTCGGCGTTGCGGGCGTACCCGCCGGCGTTGTTGATGTAGTAGCCGAGCCCGGCGCCCGGCCGGAACTGGATGGCCACGGGCTGCTCGCCGTTCACGGCGCCCTGGATGACCACGACGGGGTTG
The DNA here is from genome assembly GCA_046483065.1 of Longimicrobiales bacterium. Lineage (GTDB taxonomy): Bacteria > Gemmatimonadota > Gemmatimonadetes > Longimicrobiales > RSA9 > JAWVYT01. The sequence continues at coordinate 2,220 of JAWODW010000023.1, forward strand.
TACTCGGGGACGAAGAGGGAGTCGCCGTCGAGGAGGGCGATGTCGGCGGGGCAGCCCGGGCCCTCCACGGCCTCGCCGAGGTCCACGTTCACGCGCACGCCGTTCCGGAAGAAGCGGGCGCCGCCGGCGTAGGCCTCGGGGCGGAGGCCGCCGGCGCGGCGGATGACGGTGGACAGGCACTCGTCGCGCTCCTGGAGCGTGTAGTGCCCGGGCTGGCGGACGTGGCCGCGGAGCTCCACGGAGCGCTGCAGCTGGAAGTCCGGGAGCTGCCGGACGGTGACGCGGTCGTAGGGCTCGATGGTGAACTCGGCGGCGGGCCCGTCGTCGGCCACGCTCTCCGCCATGTGGTACTGGCGGGCCTGCTCGGAGACCAGGAAGCTCGAGTCCACGGTCACCTGGAGGATCTCGGCGATGGTGTCGGTGCCCCGGCGCGCGGCGTCCGGGAGCCGGGCGATCTCGATGGTCAGGTCGGCGGTGGGCAGGATCCCCCGGGCCCGGAGGATCAGGTCCCGGAGCGTCATTCCCTCCTCGAACACCGGGGACACCGGTTCCCGGACCTCGCCGGAGATGCTGACGGGGAAGTCGGTGGTGAAGTCGCTGCGGCTGAAGACCCGCACGGTGTCGTACTCCCGGAGCTCGGGGTTCGCCACGGGGGTGCCATCGGCGGCGACGTCGAGGGTGAACGGGATGACGGTGCGGGTCGAGTCGCCGGGGTCGATCCGGACGATCTGCGCACGACCGCGGTAGGCGTCCTCCTTGAGCCCTTCGGCGCGGCGGATCAGGTCCCACGCCCGGAGCCCGGGCTCGAGCCGGTAGGCGCCGGGGTGCCACACGCCGCCGGTGATGGCGACGGTGTTCCGTACCTCCCGCTGGACCCGGTAGACCCGGACATCGTCGCCGGGCTCCAGCGCCGGTGCGGCCTCCGGGTCGGCCAGTGCGGCGGCCAGGTCCACATCCATGGTGACCCGGTCCACACCGGGCTCCGTCCGCTCCTCCGGCGGCAGGATCCGCGTGATCTGGGCTCGCCGCGTGTACGCCGGCGCGTTGAGCCCGCCGGCGAAGCCGATGAGATCTACCAGCGTCTCGCCGGGCATCAGCTCGTAGATGGCCGGCCGCGCCACCTCGCCCTCGATGGATACCTGGTCGTGGGGCACGGGGACGAAGATGACGTCTCCGGGCTCGAGGCGGATGTCGGAGAGGTTGTCGCCCTCCAGCAGGTACTCGTAGAGGTCGAGCCGGTGGGCCAGCTCGCCGGCGCGCATGACCCGCACGTCCCGGAAGCTGCCCGTGGGCAGCGGGCCGCCGCCCAGGTAGAGGGCGTTCAGCGCCGACGCCACGGCGTTGACCAGGTACGTGCCGGGCTCGGCCACCTGACCGGTGACGAAGACCTGGTTCGGCCGGAGCTGGCCGAGGGTGAGCTGGAAGTGCGTGGTGGCGTCCGGGCCCCGGCTCACGCCGGAGTACGAGCGCCCCAGATACGTGTACATCTGGTCGCGGATCTCGGCCATGGTCAGGCCGTTGACCCAGACCTGGCCCACCTGGGGGATCACGACGAACCCCTCGCGGGTGACCGGCAGGTCGTACGACTTCTCCACGTCGCCCGTGAGGAAGAGGACCAGCTCGTCGCCGGGCCCCACCCGGTAGCTCGGGGGCACCGGGCCGGTGGTGACGGGCTGGAACTCGGAGGTGGTGCGGCGGAAGACCTCGAGGCCGAACACCCGGACCTCACGCTCCCGCTCCAACGCCGTGGAGTCCGCCGGCTCCCGGACCTCCGTTTCCACGGAGTCGACCTCCGCCGGCTGGAGGAGCCCCAGCGCCTGGGCGGCGGAGATGGCGCTCCCCGACGGCTGCTCCGGCGGCTCGGCGTCGCCCGACAGGTACGGGTCCAGCGTGGACGGGTCGTAGCCCATGCTGGCCAGCCGCTGCCGGACCTGCGACTCGCTCATCCCCGACTGCTGCAGCCGCTGCAGGACAGCGCTCTGGAGCCCCCGGGAGCTGATCTGCTCCTGGATCGCCTGCGCGGACGTGCCGGGGGGCGGGGCCACCTGGGCCTCCGCAGGAGGGACAGCGAGCAGCAGCGCCGCGGCGACGATGATGATGGAAGAGCGGACCGGGAAGAGCATAAGTGTTCGCAGCAAGGAGATCTGTCCTTCGGGTAACGGGTTCGGGTCGACAAGATAGCCGCTCCCGCCGGCCCGGAAAAGGGCGCGCGCCGGTAGCGGCCTGTGGGGCTTGGGTTTACCTTCAAGGGGTAACGGACGCTGGACACCGAACCTGAAGGATATGAACCCGAAAGCTGCCACGGACAGGCGGAGTATGCCCGGCACGGAGGGCACGGAGGAGCGCGGAGACGCGGAGACCGCTCGCGCCGAAGAGGTCGAGGCGGGGCTGGCGCGGCTGCCTTCGCGGCTGCGTGAGGCCGTGGAGCCCCACCGACGCTCGACGAACTGGCCGACCTCGCCGGCGACGGCGACCCGCGGGTCGACGCAGAGGCCGTCGACCGCGCGCTCTCTGCCCGCACCGACGACGGGGAGATCGACCAGTTCGTCGAGCGTCGCCGGCCCCGCGCCGGTGATCGCGGGGTGCGGTGTGAGCGCCTCGGCGACCTCGTCGAGGTCGATCCGGGAGTGGAAGTTCTCGGGCGTCACCCCCTCGACGCGGAGCAGCCTGTCGACGCGTGCGGGCCGACGGCGAGGAGCGGCTTCTCGTCTACTCCGATGAGGGGTACGCCATCGTCCGCCCGACCGGCGAGGTGGCCGGGCAGGGAACGGTGCTGCGCGACATCGAACCGATCGTCGCGCTGGCGGCGATGGAGTCGTACGACGCCGAGCCGCCGGACGACTGGTCGCTCCCGCACCCCGACACCGTGCCACAGGGCTCCGGCGAGTTCGGGAACCTCTTTAAATACCCCTTTGAATTCGTCAGGGGTTCCCTTAAGGTTCCGGTAAATAAGATTTCTCAGCCACTTCTGGGTTATACCTTTTGTAAGTCCGTACATCGGCGTTATTCTCTTTA
>JAWODW010000076.1:0-3019 GCA_046483065.1 Longimicrobiales bacterium
AGTAACTCCCGGATCGGAGGTGCGGGGGCTCCCCGGACTCGAGCGGGGGCGCGCCGCGGGCTGGATGGGCACCGGGCGCTGCGTTATCTTCGGCCCCCACCGGGGAGACCCGGGCTGCGCCGGGGTGGCGAAATCGGCAAACGCACGCGACTCAAAATCGCGCGGGAGTGATCCCTTGAGGGTTCGAGTCCCTCCCCCCGCACTCATGATTCGTTGCGGGGCATAGGTCATCCCGCCACTCACATATTACCGTGCGGCATGGAGGGACTCGACCTCGCGGAAAGACTGGCGGGCGCCGCTTCGCTCCACGTGGCCGGGCCGCTCGGTTCCGAGTCCCTCCCCCGGCACTCATGATTCGTTGCGGGGCATAGGTCATCCCGCCACTCACATATTACCGTGCGGCTGGTGAACCCGGTCCGGGCGGCTTGGACAGGCAGTGTTGTGAAGCCGAGGTTCTTCGGCGTCACTACATGAGCGAGCCCTTCTGACCGCCCGGTACGGGAACGCGCCCCTCTTGCGTACCGCGGGCACTGGTGGGGACTATTGTCGGGTGCCCGGTGCTGGAGCCGACACCCAGTTTGAGCAGGAGTGATGCGTGATGGAGACGATGACGAACGAGACGACGATCCCCGAATCGGAACGGTGGCTGTCGGTGCTCACCGGAGGGATGCTCCTCCTTTCGAGCCTGCGGCGTCGGGACGCAGCCGTTGGCTCCCTGTTCGCTCTGGGCGGCTCCGCGCTGATCTTCCGGGGCATTGTGGGCCACGACGGTCTCATAGCCGCAATCCGTCAGGTCTTGACCGAGGCCTCCGGGGAGCGGTAGCGAGTGTCCCCCGTCTCCCTGCCCATTGCCGACCTCGAGGCACGCCTCGGGGCAGACCGGCTCGAGCGCGAGGTGCCGTTGGCGCCGTTCACCACCTTCCGGATCGGGGGACCGGCCGATCTTCTCTACCGGGCACGGACCCCGGAGGAGCTGGCCACGGCGGTGCTGGCGGCCCGGGAGCTGGATGTACCCCACTTCGTGCTGGGCGCCGGGGCCAATATCCTGGTGGGTGATGGCGGCTTTCGGGGACTGGTGATCCGGAACGAGGCCCGGGGCATCGCGTTTCTGGAGAACGGGCAGGTGCGGGCGGAGAGCGGCGTCATGGTTTACCCCGAGCTGATCCACGCCAGCATCGACCGGGGCCTGGGCGGCCTACACCACTTCGTGGGGATCCCGAGTACGGTAGGCGGCGCGATCTGGCAGAACCTGCATTTCCTGACCCCCGACCGGACGCGCACGGTCTTCCTCGAGGAGGTAGTGGAGTCGTGCGAGCTGCTGACAGCCGAGGGCGATCGCAGGACTGTGGGTGTGGACTACCTGGACTTCGGCTACGACTACAGCGTTCTGCACGAGCGGCCGGACGTGGTGCTGGACGTCACCTTCCGGCTCGAGCCCGCGCCGGCCGACGAGCTGCGGCAGGTGGTGCGGGAGAACCTGGCGTGGCGGAACGACCGCCACCCGGACCTGTGGCTCTACCCCTCTGCGGGGTCCATCTTCCAGAAGATCGAGGGAATGGGGGCCGGGCGTCTCATCGACGAGTGCGGCCTGAAGGGACACGTTCACGGACGGGTCCAGGTCTTCCATCGGCATGCGAACATCATCGTGAACCTCGGGGGTGGTACGGCACGGGAGGTTCGCGAGCTGATCGACCTCATCCAGGAGCGGGTGGCACGGGAGAACGGCCGGGAGCTGGTGCCGGAAATCGGATTCATCGGGGAGCACTGAACGAATGCGGATCTTGATCATCGGAGCGGGTGCCGTGGGCTACCACCTGGCGCGACGGCTGTCGGAGGAGCACCAGGACGTGGTGGTCATCGAGTCGGACCCGGAGCGGGCCCGGATGATCGAGGAGCAGCTCGATGTCATGACCATCCAGGGCAACGGCGCTTCGTTGCCCGTGCTCCAGCGCGCCAGGATCGCCGACACAGATCTCCTGCTTGCGGTGACGAGCAAGGACGAGGTGAACCTGGTGAGCTGCCTGGCGGCGTCGCGGATGAACGTCCAGTTCAAGGTGGCCCGGGTCAGCGACCCGGAGTACTACCAGACCGGGAGCGCCCTTTCCCGGGAGCAGCTGGGCATCGACCTGATGATCAATCCGGAACGGGAGTGTGCCTGGGAGACGTTCCAGCTCCTGAACAGTGAGGCGGCCACGGACCTGGCCCAGTTCGCGGATGGGCGGCTGCAGCTCGTGGGACTGCGCGTCCGCGACGGGGCTCCGGTGACCGGGAAGTCCATGGTGGAGCTCGACGAGGACATGGGCGACCGCCCGTTCATCACCGTGGCCGTGGTCCGGGATGGCGTCACGTCCATCCCCCGGGGCACCACGCGGATCGAGGCGGGCGACCAGATCTTCATTCTGGCACCCGCTGCGGAAATGCCATTCATCCCTGCCATGGCCGGCTACAAGGACTTCAAGCTGCGCCGCGTGATGATCGCCGGTGGAAGCGCCGAGGCGGTCTATCTGGCTCAACACCTGGCCGAACATAATGTGGACTGTACGATCCTCGATATCGACCGGAAACGGTGCGCAGAGCTGGCCGAGACGCTGCCCAAGGCGCTGGTGCTCCACGCCGATGCCACCGACATGGAGCTCCTGGAGATGGAGGGGATCGAGGGCATCGACGGGTTCGTGGCCTTCACGCCCCGGGACGATACCAACATGCTGGCGAGCCTGCTGGCGAAGACGCAGGGGGCCCGGAAGGTCATCAGCCTGATCCATCGCTTCGACTACGTGCAGCTGGTGGGCCGGGTGGGGATCGACGCGGCAGTCTCGCCCCGGCTCTCCACGGTCAACGCCATCCTCCGCTACGTGCGGCGGGGGAATGTGGCCAGCGTGACCACGCTGAAGGGGATCGATGCGGAGACCATCGAGTTCGACGTACGGGAGGGCGCCCGCATCGCGGGGCGCAGGCTGATGGACGTGACCTTCCCGGAGGGGTCGATCGTGGGTGCCATTCTCCGTGACGAGCAGGTCAT
>JAWODW010000099.1:0-12682 GCA_046483065.1 Longimicrobiales bacterium
GGTTCTAGCTGATGACGGTAAACCCATAAGCAGTACGAGAGTAAGAAAACAAGGTATCTCCCGGAGGGCGTAACGGTGCCGTCGCTGAGCGGCTACGCGATGACGCTGGAGCACCTGGCCGACCACCGGTCCGGGCTCCCGCCGGAGCCGCCGCCCCCGTACGATGCCTTCACCGTGGAGGACCTCTACGCTTTCCTCGGCCGGTACAAGCTCGACTGGGTCCCCGGCCGGCGTCGCGAGCTCTCCGTGGTCGGGTACGGGCTCCTCGGCCACGCCCTGGCCCGGGCCGCCGGGATGCCCCTGGCCGACCTGCTCCGGGAGCGGATCCTCCAGCCGCTCGGGATGGAGCGCACCGGGTACGAGCTGGAGGACGACCTCGAGGAATGGATGGTCCCCGGGCACGAGCGCGGCGACGTCGTCGCCTACACCCTCCCCACCGAAGCGCTCCGGGGCGGCACCGGGCTCCGGTCCAGCGCGGAGGACATGGCCGCGTACCTGGCGGCCAACGCCGGACGGGCGGAGACGCCGCTGGAGGAGGCCATGCGGGTGGCCCACGAGGTCCGCACGCCGTACGACCCCGAGGGCGAAGGCTACGGCTGGTCGTGGCGGACGTACACCGTAGCCCGGCAGCCGCTCCTGGTCACCCACGGCGGCCGCACCGCCGGGTTCAGCGCGCTGATCAGCTTCGAGCCGGAGGCCGGGATCGGGACGGTGGTGCTCGCCAACGCCCGCGACTTCAACGACTGGACCGCCCGGGACCTCCTCTATGCCCGCGCACCGACCCCCATCGAGGAGATGGACGTCGATCCCGCGATCCTCGAGCAGTACGTGGGCGCCTACGGCTCCCGGGGCGGCCGGTACAGGGCGAGTCCGCGCCGCGGAGTTCGGTTCATCCGCCTCGAGGACGAGGGCTACCTGACCTATCAGCCGGCCGGGGCGATCCGGACCCGGCTCTACGCCCGCTCCGACAGCTCGTTCTACATGCTCCGGGCGCCGCTCACCGTCACCTTCGCGCGGATCGGCGACGCGGTGGAGATGGCGATCCGGACCGACGACCGGGACGACCCCGAGCGCCGGGGTCGGAGCTGGCGGGCGTGGAAGCTCGACGACCACGTGCCGCCGCCCCGCGTGGTGGCCGACAACGCTCCGGTCGGTGCCACCTGGGGCACCGGCACCTGGGCGCTCCTGGGCCTCCTGGCCGGTGTGGCCCTCGCCCTGATCCTCCGGCCCCTCTGGGCGGGCCGCGTGCGAAAGCCGTAGGCCACCGTGGCGTTCCCCGTGCTTCTCAGGCCCGGCCCCGCCCGTTGGCTGGCGGGCGCCGTGCTGATGGGGCTTGTCGTAGCCGGGTACGCCGTGATCAGCCGGTCGGGCGACGACCGCTCGATCCTGCCACCGGGCGCCGACGACCCCCTGAACCGCCCGATCCTCATCGAGGGCGGCTTCTTCTGGAAGGGCAACCCGGACCCCGACACCGTGTCCATGGGCCCGTACATCACCTACGACGAGACGTACGCCCCCGTGACCGTCCCGGGCTTCTGGATCCAGGAGCACGAGGTGACCCACCGGGAGTTCGCCCGCTTCGACCCGGAGCACCACTACCCCGCGGAGCAGGCCCGGCACCCGGTGGTGAACGTGACGTGGGGCCAGGCCATGGCGTACGCCGAGTCGCTGGACGGTCGGCTGCCGACCGAGGAGGAATGGGAGTTCGCCGCCCGCGGTGAGGCCGGCCGGATCTACCCCTGGGGCGACGACCCGCCCGCGTGCGACCGGGCCCACTTCCTCAGCTGCGAGCCCCGCTCCACCGTGCCCGTGATGTCGCTCCCGGCGAGCGCCACGCCCGAGGGCGTCCACGACCTGGCCGGCAATGTATGGGAGTGGGTGGTCCCCGACTGGTACCTCCTGGGCAATTTCCCGGCGAGCAACGCGGTCCGGATGTCCCGGGGCGGCTCCTTCCGTGACGAGCCCTTCTTCCTCCGCGCCTCGAATCGCAACAAGGGCTTCGGCTTCCAGGAGTGGTTCGCCTCCGACAACCTGGGGTTCCGGGTCGTGTGGCCCGTGGAGAGCCGATAGAGCGGGCACGCTCCGCGTCTCCGCGCCTCCGCGTCTCCGCGCCTCCGCGCCTCCGCGTCTCCGCGCCTCCGCGCTCCTCCGCGCTCCTCCGCGTCTCCGCGCCTAACTAATCTCGTACCGCCCCAGCGTCCGGCGCACGCGGCCGAGCAGGAACACCACGCCGCCCACGCGTCCGGCGAGGAACGCGATGGCGGCCGCGGTGACGCCGACCATCCCGATCCCCCAGCCGAAGAGGGGGAAGAGGGCGGCGATGGTCACGACCTCGATGATGGTGGCCACGGTGATGGGTCGGGTGCGCCGGCCCTGGACCTGGATGGCGCGCTGGAAGCTGAGCAGCACGCTCAGCGCCGGGATCGGCGCCATGATCTGGGTGGGGGTGAGGGCGAACGCGGCCAGCTCCGGCGTGAGGCCGGACACGGTGATGAACCAGAAGTCGGCCAGGGGCGTGAACGCCACGAGGGCGATGCCGCCGGAGGCCACGATGGCGAGCCCGGTGGCGAAGCGTGCCAGCTCCGGGAAGTGCTCGAAGCGCTTGCCCATGAGGGCGATGGCGGCCTCCTGGAAGCTGAGCCCCAGCGCCCGGAAGAGGAACGACAGGGAGTGGACCACGGGGAACACGGCCAGCGACTCGATGGGCGCGGGCGCCCGGCCCATGAAGAAGGTCAGCATCGGCTGGACGGTGAGTCCGATGAGGGAGGTCAGCGCCAGCGGGTAGTAGAACGCCGCGATGGCCCGGTACCCGTCGTGGGCCGGGGAATCGTCGTCGGCCTCCCGCTTCTTCGCCTTGAGCTCCCGGACCGTGCCGATGGCCATGAACCGGGCCGCCAGCGCCTCGGTGACCACGCCCGCCGAGAGCGCCGCCGCGCCGACCCACGCCCCCGGCGTGTCGGTGTACACGTAGAGGAACAGCGCCATGGCGCTCATCCCCGCGAGCCGCATCACCGTACCGATGGCCACCAGCCGGGTCCGGCCGGACCGGATCAGGAGCCCGTGCAGGAACCGGCGGTACCCGATGGCGGCGGGCCACGGCAGGAGGATCAGGAGCGCGCCGTGGGTCAGCCGCGCCACCTCCGGCGGGAGCCCGATGAGCCCGAGCATCAGGAGGTCGTAGACGGGCGGGATGATGACCACCACCAGGAGCACCGTGGCGCCCACGTTCAGCGCGTTGGCGAAGTTCCGGAGCCGGCGGTAGGTGTGGGAGTCCTCCACCAGCGCCGTGGACGCGCTCATCAGCATGATCACCGGCGATTCCACCAGGATCGCGAACGCGAACGCCACCCCGTGGGCCGCCAGGTTGAACTTCGGGTCCGCCAGCCGGGCGATGATGGCCGCCAGGAACGGACCCTCCACCGCCATCATCATCCAGGTGGCCGCCAGCGGCAGCCAGAAGAGCAGGATCGAGCGCGCGCTGCGCCGCTCGGGTTCGGTCACGTGCTACGTCCGTGTGAGGGTCGACGCCCCGGCAAGTTAACCGATCGGGCGATGAGCGAAACCGGGGCCGCCGCTTGAACCCGTGGGTCGCCGCCGCGACCTTTGCGGCAGCTGGGATCCCGGTGTGGGGTCCGGCACGCACTCGCACCCCCGTCGTCGATGCCCGATCGATCCATTGTCGCCGCTGTCTCCCGCGAGCTCGACCTCGCCACGAATCAGATCGCTCCGGCCCTCGACCTCTTCGAGAAGGGCAATACCCTGCCCTTCATCGCCCGCTACCGGAAGGAAGCCACCGGCGGGCTCGACGAGGTCCAGCTCCGGGATGTCAGGGACCGGGCGGCGTACCTGACCGAGCTCGAGGACCGACGGGCGACCATCCTGGAGTCCATCGAGGAGCAGGGGAAGCTCGACGACGCGCTCCGGTCGAAGATCGAAGCCGCCTCCACCAAGCAGGCGCTCGAGGACCTCTACCTCCCGTACAAGCCGAAGCGGCGCACGCGGGCCATTATCGCGAAGGAGAAGGGGCTGGAGCCGCTGGCCGACGCGCTCTGGAGCGGCAAAGTGGATGACGCCGGCGCCCGGAAGGTCGCCGCCGACTACGTCCGTACCGACCACGATGTGGACGACTCGAAGCGCGTGGAGTCCGTCGATGACGCCCTCCAGGGCGCGCGGGACATCCTAGCCGAGCGCGTGGCGGAGGATGCCGGGCTCCGGGGGTGGATCCGCGACCAGACCCGGGCCGAAGGCGTCGTCGCCTCCCGGGTCCTGAAGGGGAAGGCAGACGACGACGCGGCCGCCCGGTTCCGGGACTACTTCGAGTTCACTCAGCCCGCCGGTGACATCCCGGGCCACCGGATGCTGGCGATCCGGCGTGGCGAAGCGGAGGGCGTGCTGACGTGGTCGGTGGACGCACCGGACGAGGAGCTCGTGGCGGGTGTGGTGGCCCGGGTGGTGAGGGACCGGCCAGCGCGGGGCCATCTCACGCAGGTGGCGGAAGACGCGTACAAGCGGCTGCTGGCGCCGTCGATCCAGACCGAGCTGCGGCTGGCGCTGAAGGACCGGGCCGACGCCGAGGCCATCGACATCTTCGGCCGCAACCTGGAGCAGCTCCTGCTGGCGGCGCCGGCGGGGGAGCGGACGGTCCTCGGGCTGGACCCGGGGTTCCGGACCGGCGTGAAAGTGGCCGCGGTCTCGAAGACGGGGGCGGTGCTGGCCACGGACACCCTGTACCTGCACCAGTCCGATCGGTTCGCGGCCGGGCTCCGGTCGCTCATCGGGACGCACGACCCGGAGCTCATCGCCATCGGGAACGGGACGGCCTCCCGGGAGACGGACCAGGCGGTCCGGGCGGCGGTCGGGGGGCTGCCGAAGGACGGTGCGCCGGGCGTGGTCATGGTCAACGAGTCCGGCGCCAGCGTGTACTCGGCGTCGGAGGTGGCCCGGGAGGAGCTCCCGGAGATGGACGTCTCGCTCCGGGGCGCCGTCTCCATCGCCCGGCGCCTCCAGGACCCACTGGCCGAGCTGGTGAAGATCGACCCGAAGTCCATCGGCGTGGGCCAGTACCAGCACGACGTCGACCAGCCGGCGCTGAAGCGACGCCTGGACGAGGTGGTCCAGATCTGCGTGAACCGGGTGGGCGTGGAGCTGAACACGGCGTCACCCTCGCTCCTGGCCCATATCGCCGGCCTCGGACCCACGCTGGCCCACAACATCGTGGAGCTCCGGGACGCCCGGGGCGGCTTCGACGCCCGCGCCCAGCTCCTGGATGTCCCACGCCTCGGACCGAAATCATTCGAGCAGGCCGCCGGCTTCCTCCGGGTCCGCAACGCCGCTCACCCGCTGGATGGGACCGCGGTCCACCCGGAGCGGTACGACCTGGTCGAGCGGATGGCTGATGACCTCGGCATCGCGCTGGACGATCTCGTGGAGAACCAGGCGGCCGTGGCGCGGCTCGAGCTCGACCGCTACACGTCCGACTACGTGGGACGCCCCACTCTCGAGGACATCGTCGACGAGCTGCTCAAGCCCGGCCGCGACCCCCGGAACGCCTTCGAGGCGCCCACGTTCCGGGAGGACGTGACGGAGGTGAAAGACCTGAAGAAGGGGATGCGCCTCGACGGGGTGGTCACCAACGTCGTCGCCTTCGGTGCGTTCGTGGACATCGGTGTCCACCAGGACGGGCTGGTCCACATCTCCCAGCTCGCCGACCGGTACGTGAAGGACCCGGCCGACGTCGTGAAGGTGGGGGACAGGATCAACGTGGCCGTGATCTCCGTCGATCTGGACCGCGGACGGATCGGGCTGTCCATGAAGGCCGACCCCTTCGGCGAGGGAAAGGGCCGGTAGCGCGGCAAGGGCGGGCCGCGTCTTCGTGGGCCGTACGCCGGCCTACTCCGGGACCGCCCTCCGGTACCCCGGCGGCGGCGTGAAATCCGATCGCGGGAGCGGGACGCACCCGCGCTGGAGCCACGCCATGAACGCCTCGCAGGAGCCGTCGATCCGGAACTCGACCCGCCGGACCTCCGGGAACTGGAAGACAGTGGCCTCGAGCTGGCCCAGCAGCATGGTGGAGCCCGCCGAGGTGGAGGCGTTGGGGATGACCGGCCGCAGGTCCTCGAATTCCACCACGGCGAAGCCGTCCGTCAGTGTCACCCGGCGGAGCATCCCCGCCGTCTCGCCGGAGAACCAGGAGTATAGCGGCCCGGTCGCCTCATCCGCCCGCGTGGGGCCCTTCAGCAGCTCCTCCAGCGCCATCGACAGGGCGTCGGTCTCCGCCGGCACCGCCCGGGGCCGCGGCACCCGCGGGCCCATCTCCCCGCCCTCCGACGCAGGCTCGTCGAAGTAGACGAACACCGTGTCGTAGCCCCGGAGATCGGAGGTTGGCGCGGCGGGCTCCGGTGCGGTGGCCGTATCAGGCGCCGGGGCCGGCGGGATGGCGGTGTCGGCGGCCGGGTCCGAGCCGTGTCGGTCGGCCTCGCCGCACGCCGTGGCGCTCGCCAGGAAGAGAGCGGCCAGGAGCGTCGGGGCGACGGGGAGCGCGCGTGCCCCACGCCTCCGCGCCTCGGCGGTCGACTGCACGCCGGCCCTACCCACTCCTCTCCATCTCCAGGATGGCGTCGATCCGCTCGGCGATGTCCTCCAGGTGCGCCCGCGTCACGCCATCGCTCATCCGCTGGGCCGCCGACTCGGCCTCCGTCCGCAGACGCCGCAGCTGGCTCCGCAGCAGCGGCCGGATGTCCGACCGGCTGACGTCCGGTGCGCCGCCGAGGAACGAGATGGACGGCGGCTCCTCCGTCAGCAGCGTCTCCGCTTCTTCCAGGTACGTCCGCTGCAGCGCCCTGCGGTACGGGTCGCCGGCGGTGGTGCGGAGCGCGCCCCAGACACCGTCGCGGAGGTCGGCCAGGTACGCGGCCAGCGGGTAGGCGTCGTCGGGCTCCATGACCTCGAGGGCCGCGATCCGGGCCAGCCGGCGGGCGTCCAGCAGCGTGCCCAGGACCCGGCCCTGCCACGTGGTGATGACCTCGAAGGCGTCCTTGCCGATGCGGTCCAGGATCTCCCTGCGTGCCAGCCAGGTGGGGGCCACGAAGACCTCGGCCTCGAGGAACGTCAGCGCCCGCTCCTGCTCGGCCCGCGCCACGCCGCGGTACACGGCGCCGGGCTGGTCCGCCGTCTTCAGGTCCGCGTGGATCCCGCCCGGGACCGCCGCCACGTGGCCGACGTACCGGTACCACTGGGTCACCAGCTCGCCGTACAGCTCCGCCAGGTCGCTGTAGTCCTCACCCGGGTCCGTGGTCCATTCCGGGAGCCGCTGGATCACCCGCTGGAGGTTGGCGATGCCCAGCGTGCTGGCCTCCACGGGGTCGGTGCCCAGGTCCTCGGTCTGGGCCCGGGGGTCCCACAGCGTAGTGGCGCTCTGCGGCAGGTACCGGTACACCGGGTCGTCGGCTCGATCCACGATCCACCGGTTCAGCGTCTCCTTCTCCGCTTCCGGCGATTCCGCTTCGGGGAGCACCCGGTAGCCCCAGTTGATGGCGTAGTGGTCGTACGGCCCGACCTGGCGGATGAAGTCTTCACCCTCGAGCCCGTCACCGGGCTGGGCCACGTAGTTCTGCCGGGCGTAATCCATGATGGTGGGCGCCACGCCCATGGAGTCGGCGAACGCCGGGTCGCGGAGATCCCGCACGCTGTAGGCCGAGCTGGAGATCATGTTGTGGGGCAGCCCCAGCGCGTGGCCGATCTCGTGGGCGATGACCTGCCGCATGGCCTCACACATGAGCCCCCGGTCGATGGGCAGGTCCCGGGCCAGCGGGTTCGCCGCGCCCGTCTCCAGCATGAGCCGGTTCCGGTAGCTCCGCATGTGGTTGTGGTACCAGACAATGTCGCTCTCGATGATCTCCCCGCTCCGGGGATCGGTCACGCTCGGGCCCATGGCGTTCCGGACCATGCTGGCGGCCCACCGGACGGTGGAGTACCGCACGTCGCTCATGTCCCACTCCGGGTCCTCCTCCGGATCCGGCGCGTACCGGGCGACGATGGCGTTGCTGAACCCCGCCGTCTCGAACGCAGGCTGCCAGTCCTCGACCCCCTGCCGCACGCACGACCGCCACTCGGGCGGCGTGGCCGGGTCCACGTAGTAGACGACGGGCTCCACAGGGTCCACCACCCCGCCAGCCGCGTACGCCGCCGGGTCGCTCGGCTCCAGCCGCCACCGGGTGATGAACGTCTCGTCCGCCGCCTTCTGCGTCGGCAGCCCGAAGTTGACCCGGCTCACCGTGAAGTAGCCCAGCCGGTCATCGGCCAGCCGGGGCCGCATGGGGTCGGCCGGCAGGAGCACCATGCTCTGGTGCATCTCCATGCTCAGGCTGCCGGTGTTGTTCGAGGCCGGCAGGCTCGTGGCCTCGTACGTCAGCGCGTGGCGCACGTCCACGTTCTCCGGGAACGATCGGGCGAAGACGATGAAGCTGCGCTCGCCGTCGAGCCGACGGACGCCCAGGTCCCGGCGCTGGCCCTGGCTCAGCGCGCTGATGGCCTGCGTGTCGCCCTCGTAGAGGTCGGTGACATCGATGACCACGGCCGTGGAGTCGCGGTTCTCCGCCTCGATCTCGAAGGACGCGATGATCGGCGGGTAGTTGTTGTTGACCACGCTCCGATGGATCGGCGCCGTGTCCGGAGCCACCTGGGCGTACGACGGCTTCTTCAACAGCACCCGGTCGCCTCGCCGTTCCCACGTCCAGACCTGCTCACCCGCCTTGTGGCCGGCCACAATGAACCCGCTGATGTCACCGGGCACCCGGGCGATCCGGCTGATCACCAGCATCTCCCGCCCCAGCAGCGAGTCGGGGACCTCGTAGAGCAGCTTCTCCTCGCTGCGATGCACCACGAAGAGGCCGCTGTCGGGCCTCGTCCCGTCGATGGCTTCGGCGTAGGACGGCGGGCCGCCCCCGTTCCCCTCGGCGCTCCCGGGCGCGGGCTCGGTGGGGCCGCCCGCACCGGCGCACGCCGTCATCGCCAGGGCCGCCGCGGCACACGCCGTGCTCCAGGGGGCCGCATGGACTCGTCGCATCGCTCGATCCTTCGTTGTGGTCATTGGGGGTGTCGAGAGGGTCTACGTTACGGCAGACAGGGCGTGACGCCAAATCGTTGCCGGGCCGGCGGCCTATGGGCCTCGCGGTGCTCCTCGAGGACTCCGCCGCCATGGCCGGGCTCGTCGCGGCGCTCATCGGCGTATGGACCGGCCCCACCCTCGGGGAGCCGGTACACCGCCGTTCCGGGTGTCCCGAACCCTCCGTTCGTCGCGGGTCCCGGGACCAGACGAGCGTTCGGGTCGCGGAGCGAGCCGAACCTTCCGATCATCGTCCTGCGGGATCGACGGAAGGTTCGGGACACTCCACCCGTCGCGTCCGCCCCTTCCCTCGCCCCATCTCGACCTGCACATTCCCAGCGGCAGCAGTTGGAACGCGAATCAGCAGGCGTGGAGCGATAGCATGAAGCACGGACGCACCTTGGCGCTGGCAGGCGCCCTGACGCTGGCCGTGGCGGGGAGCGCCCTGGCATGGGGCTTCGTCGGGCACGGGATCATCAGCCGGACGGCGGCCGAGGGTCTGCCCTCCGACATGCCGGCGTTCTTCACCGACGCGGTGGATCAGCTCACCTACCTCGGTCCGGAGCCGGACCGCTGGCGCGACGACGAGCTTACGGTCATGGACGAGGCGTGGAAGTACGACCACTACATCGACCTCGAGAACGTCCCCGACGGCGCCCTCGACGCCCCGGACCGGTTCGCGTTCATCGCGGCGCTCTACGCCGCCGGGGTCGACGAGCCGGAGCAGAGCGTCGGGTTCCTCCCCTACCGGATCCTCGAGGTCTACCAGCGGCTGGCCACGGGCTTCGCCCGCTGGCGGCTCACCGAGAACGCACAGGAACGGGGCTGGATCGAGGCCCGGATCATCAACGACGCCGGGGTCCTCGGCCACTACGTCGCCGATGCCGCGAACCCGCACCACACCACCATCCACTTCAACGGCTGGTCACGGGACGCGCCGAACCCCGAGGGGTACACCACCTCCCGGGACTTCCACTGGCGCTTCGAGAGCCAGTTCGTGGACGCCCACATCGACCGCGCCGACGTGCAGGCCGCGGTCCCGGCGGGCGCCGCGGCCGTGACGGACGTCCGGGCGGCTGTCTGGGGCTACCTCCGGGCGACCCACGGCCAGGTGGTGCCCATGTACGAGCTGGAGAAGGCCTTCGGTTTCGACCCGGATGAGGCCGCGCCGGAGACCGAGGCGTTCGTCATCGACCGGCTGGCCGCCGCTACCACCATGCTCCGGACCCTCTGGTACAGCGCCTGGGTCGAGAGCGCCGCCATCGCGGCCCGGGAGGACTAGCGCCGCACCGACGGACCGGAGTGGCACCAGGGCGCGTGCCTCCTCCCGGCACCCGCCTTGCAGGGTGCGGGGTGAGGATTCACCGCCTATCGAGAAGCCATGCCGGACACCGCTCACACCACGAACGCTGTCGCCCTCGTCGTCGCCCTCCTCTCCGCGTCGGCCGCCGCCGCGCAGGAGGCATACACCTATCAGGTCCGCGATGCGGGCGGGGGATACCGGATGGGCGGTGAGGCGCCCCGGGAGTTCGACTTTTCCCGGGACCGGAGCCCCGTGCGCGTCATCCAGGGCCCGGAGTTCACCTGGGTGGTGCCCGAGGGCAGGGTCGACACCCTGACCCGGGAGAACGCGGTCATGATCCTGAGCCGGAACGTGCCGGTGCGGCCGGGGATGGGTGACGTGGTGGTGCGAGGGTGGCGACCCGCCCGGGTGGCCCGGTACGACAGCTTCTCCGTCCACTTCGATCGGGGCGACCGGGACCGGGAGGTGGCGGGGCGCACGGCCCACCACTACCGGCTCGAAGCCCATATCCGGCGGACCAGCTCCGTGGACGGGAGCGACCAGCGGTTCGAATACGACGCCGATTTCTGGGTCCTGCCCGATGTGCCCCACAGCTGGGCACCCTTCGGGTTCGGAACACAGTCGCTGCCGGTGCTGGCGCCACGGCTCCGGGACACCCTGAACACCCGCCTCGGGGAGCTCGGGCTCGTGGGTCATGCCGTGATCCACATGGACTTCGCCATGTTCCAGGACGGAGAGGAGGCCGACGGCTCCCGGCAGACCACCGCGTTCCTGGTCTCCGACATCGAACGCGTGGATCCACCGCCCGCGCCGGGACACGCCGTGGACCAGTCGGTTATGGACCACCTCGAGCAGCGGCTGCTCCAGGATCCGGCGGCCACATGCACCGCCGCGGCCGAGGGCCGCCTCCCCGCGGACTTTGACGATGTCACGGACGACGCCCGACCCGCCCTCCTCGCCTTCATCACCGATGGCTGCAGGAGCCCCGAGCTCTACTCCGGGATGCTGGAAGACCGCCTCGAGGAGGAACCGGCCGCCCTCTGCGAGGAGATCGAAGCGGCCGAGGACCCGGCGGCACTCGCCGACGCCGTCTTCACCGAGACCCAGCGAGCTGCCTTCATGGACTTCGTGACCGAGGCGGACCGCATCGGATTCCTCGGCGAACTCCGGGGCTACTGCCAGCGCCGTGGAGGCGGTGGAGGAGACTGAGCCGGCGCCGTAGCGCGGTGGTGGATCCGGGGCTCTCACAGTGGCGTAGCCGGCCCGCGGCGCAACGGCAGACTTTCACCCCGCTGCCGCCGCCGGTATTCTCCCCGTGGCACCCCGATCCGTACACGAGTCCAACGAGAGCGAATACCATGACGGAGATACGACCCCCGGCCGAGGTAGCGGCCGAGAGCGGTGAGACGGCTTCGATCCGAGCCCGGTTCCCGGCACTGCTCCAGGAGGTGGACGGGACCCCCGTCGCCTACTTCGACGGCCCCGGCGGGACCCAGGTCCCGACCGACGTGGCCGGTGCCGTCCGCGACTACCTGCTCCACCACAACGGCAACGCCGGCTGGAACTACCCCACCAGCCGACGGACCGTCGAGATCCTGGCCGCGGGCCGGCAGGCCATGGCAGACCTCTTCGGCGGCCGGCCCGACGAGGTGGCCTTCGGCCCGAGCATGACCACCCTCACCCTGCGCATCTCCCGGGCCCTGGGACGTACCCTCGCGCCCGGCGACCGGATCGTGGTGACCGAGCTCGACCACCACGCCAACGTGGACCCCTGGAAGGCGCTGGCCGACGAGCGCGGCGCCGAGGTGCGGACGGTCCGGCTGGATCCGGACACCGGCACCCTCGATACCGACGACCTGGCCGACGCGCTCTCCAGCGCCCGGATCCTGGCCGTCACTGCGGCCTCCAACGCACTGGGCACCATGCCCGATCTGGAGCCCGCCATCGCCATGGCGCGGGAGGCCGGCGCCACCGTCTACGTCGACGCCGTCCACTACGCGCCCCACGCGCTCCCGGACGTCGAGGCGATCGGCGCCGACTTCGTGGCCGTCTCCCCCTACAAATTCTACGGGCCGCACCTGGGCGCGATCTGGGGCCGGAAGCAGCGCATCGAGGCGCTGGACCTGCCCCGGGTGGCCTCGGCCCCCGACCACGCGCCGGACCGGATCGAGACCGGGACGCTGCCCTTCGAGGCCATCGCCGGCGCCACGGCAGCCGTGGACTTCCTGGCCTCGCTCGGCGGTTCGGACCACGGGGCCGTGGCAGCGAGCTCTGCC
>JAWODW010000080.1:0-8459 GCA_046483065.1 Longimicrobiales bacterium
TCATCGAAAATGGTGTAGAGCTGATCGTTTTCTGTGGTGGCGACGGGACGGCTAGGGATATCTATGAGGAGGTGGATCAAGAACTCCCGATATTAGGTATCCCAGCGCATAGGCGGGAGCACGAGCACACGCACGAGCACAAGCACAAGGGGAACAGCAGGGGGAACAGCAGGGGGAACAGCAGGGGGAACAGCAGGGGGAACAGCAGGGGAAGCGGCGTCGTTTACGCTGCGGCTCCAGGGGGAGCGGGCGACGGAGATGGACGCGTCGGAGCTGTTCGGGCGGGCGCTGGGGGCGCAGCAGGCGGGGGAGATGCGGGACGCGGCGGCGCTGTACCGGCGGGCCATCGAGCGGAACCCGTCGGACGCCCAGC
This sequence comes from Longimicrobiales bacterium, assembly GCA_046483065.1. Classification (GTDB taxonomy): domain Bacteria; phylum Gemmatimonadota; class Gemmatimonadetes; order Longimicrobiales; family RSA9; genus JAWVYT01. The sequence continues at coordinate 374 of JAWODW010000080.1, forward strand.
TGCACAACAACCTGGGCACGGTCTACCGGGCGCTGGACATGCCGGGCGAGGCGCTGGGTGCGTTCCGGCGGGCGGTGGAGGTGGACCCGTCGTATGCCCCGGCGTGGAGCAACCTGGGCATCATGCTCGACGGCATGCGGCGAGACCGGGAGGCCATCGACGCGTTCCAGGAGGCGCTCCGCCACGACCCGTCCAACACCGGCGCCCGGGTGAACCTGGCGAACAAGTACATCGGGATGGGGCTCATCGACCGCGCCCGGTCGCTCCTCGGCGCCGTGCTCCGGGACGCGCCGGCGCTCCCGGAGGCCCACTACGCCATGGCCCGGGCGGTGGAGGCCGCCGGTGAGTACGACGAGGCGGTCCGCCACTACCGGGCGTTCCTGGAGCTGGCCGACGGCCGGTTCCCCGCGCTGGAGTCGCGCGTGGCCGGGCACCTGGCGGAGCTCGAAGGGGGTGGGTCGTGAGAGGTCTCGTTAACCGCGGAGGCGCGGAGGCGCGGAGTGTTCGCGGAGTTTTTTTTGAGTTGGGTTCGCGGTGGGTTCGGGGCTCGCGGCGGAAGACGCGGGTTCGGTGGGGGGAGCAGCGTTCGAGGCTGGATCCTACCGGCAGGGCTGCCTCGCCGCTCCGAAGCCTGACCGGGCCCCGGAGCCCGATTCACCCGACGAAACCAGCCTCCGCCGGCTCAAGACAAAATGAAGTCCTCCGCGCGTGCTCCGCGTCTCCGCGTCTCCGCGGTTTCCTGACCGCCGGTCTGGCGCTCGTCCTCATGAGTGCGCTGCCGGGCTGTGGCGCGAAAGAGACGATGTCGGAGCCGGTGCCCGACACGGCGTCGCAGGGAATGCCGGAGGTGCGCGTGGAGCAGGTCGCGGGCGGGGACGCCATCGCGCCGGACAGGGTGCGGGCGGACGTGGCCGTGGCCCGGGAGGAGCCGGCGGCGCCGGGCGATGGGGAGCGGGTGACGGTCACGGCCCAGGACACCGACCTGCGGGCGCTGCTGGTGGCGCTGGCGGAGGCGGCGGGGGTGGACCTGGTGGTGAGCCCGGACGTGGAGGGTCGCGTGACCGTCCACCTCCAGGACGTGCCGGCCCGGGAGGCGCTGGAGACGGTGATCCGGGAGTCGGGGCACATGGTGGTCGAGCCCCTCACGGCGCCGTGGGGGCCGGTGGTCTTCTACGTCAGCCCGAGGAATATCGACGAGATGACCGTCGCCGAGATCCAGGCCCACTTCGGCGTGTCGGAGGAGATGGCCCGGTTCATCGTCCGGGCGCGGATCCCGCGATGACGCTAGTTGATGGGCAGGGCCAGGAAGTGGGCGGAGTCCACGGCGGGCGGTGTGCCGAACCAGCGCCAGCGGCCGGCGGCGTTGCCGTCGCCGCCATCGATCTCGGCGTCGAGGTCCTCGGCTTCGGGCTCGCCGAGGCCGGTGACCCGCATGGTCAGGTAGTCCACGCCGGACTCGGTGGTCACGGTCAGCGTGTCCTGGATCAGCGCGCCGAAGCCGGTCTCCAGCGTGCCGCCCTCGACTATGCTCCGGTCGATGTAGGGACCCTCCCAGCGGGAGACGAGGCCCGACGGGTACGTGGAGCCGTTGATGTCGGTGTCGGTGCCGGTGATGGGGAACGCCAGCTGCTCGATGCTCGCCGGGTAGCGGTGGACGTTCACCAGGAACGCCTCTACGCCGGTCCGGAGGTTCGTCACGTCGCCCGTGACCTGCCCCATGTCCGCCTTCCGGACCTGGTTGCTCACCGTGGGCACCAGGATGGCCGCCAGCGCCGCCAGGATCGCCAGGATCACCAGCACCTCGACCAGCGTGAAGCCGTGTCGTATCGTCGCGCGGTTCATGGTCGTCCGTCCGTTCGGGTTCATCTGCCTGAAATCGCTGTGCCGAGTATAGGGGGCGGGCGTTACTGCGGCGTTACACCGTCCTGGAGCAATGTAACGGCTGCATCTCGCGAGTCGAGAGGGGCGGGCGGCGGGAGGCGCATCGTCAACCGCGGAGGCGCGGAGACGCGGAGTGTTCGCGGAGTTCTTTTTGAGTTTGGTTCGGGGCCGTATCGGGGCTCGCGGCGGAAGACGAGAGTTCATGGGCGGGAGCAGCGTTCGAGACTGGATCCCGCCGGCACGGCTGCCCGGCCGCTCCGAAGCCTGACCCGGCCCCGGCGCCCGGATTACCCGACGAACCCGGCCTCCACCGGCTCAAAACAAAATGAAGTCCTCCGCGCGTGCTCCGCGCCTCCGCGTCTCCGCGGTTTCCCGGGTGCCGGTCAAGCAGAAGCGGGAGCCCTCTAACCGATGCCCTACCGCCTCACGACCTTCGGCACACCGTCGCTGGTGGACGAGCACGGCGAGACGCCGCCGGGGCTCGGGCCGGGGAAGCCGCTGGCCGTCCTCTGCTACCTGGCCCGGGAGGGCGAGGTCCGCCGGGAGCGGATGACCGCGCTGCTCTGGGGCGAGACCGCGGAGTCGCGGGCCAGGAACGCGTTCCGGCAGGCGCTGCACCGGCTCCGGTCGGCGCTCGGCGACGATGTGGTGCCCCACGACCCCGACACGGTACGGATCGCGGCGGGGGCCGAGCTCTGGGTCGACGCCGTGGAGTTCGAGCGGGCGCTGGCCGAGGGGCGGCCCGACGACGCCGTGGAGCTCGTGACCGGCGACTTCCTCGAAGGCTTCACCGTCGGCGAGCCGGGCTACGACCACTGGGCCGACGGCGAGCGCGCGCGGCTCCGGGGACGGTACCTGGCCGCGCTCCGCGACGCCGCCCGCCGGGCGCTGGCCGAGGGCCGCGTGGCCGAGGCCGTCCACTTCGCCCGGCGGCTGGCCGAGGAGGACCCCCTCGACTCCGCCGCCGCCGTCCTCGAGGCCCGCACGCTGACCGCCGACGGGCGCGGCGAGGAGGCCCGTCGCCTGCTGGAGGAGCACGCCGACCGCTACCGCTCGGAGGTCGGCGACGAGCCGCCCGAGGAGGTGGCCGAGGCGCTGGCCGGGCTGGAGGACGGCGCCGACGCCGACGCCGCGCCCGAGCCCGCCCGCGACGCCCTGGTCCTCCACCCCGACGCCCTGGGCCGCCTCGTGGCCGCGTGGCGCGCCACCGTGGACCGGGAGGCCGCCGTGGCCGTGCGCCTCGAGGGCGCGCCCGGGTCCGGGAAGACGTGGCTGGTGGACGAGCTGATCCGCCGGGTCCGGCCCATGGACCGGCCCATCGTCCTCCGGGGCGCTGTGCGCATGGGCCGGCACGGGCTCCCGTACGCGCCCGTGGCCGAGGCGCTCCGCGGCGTGCTCCGGGCCCGCGGGCTCGCCGGCGCGTCCACGCACCTGCTGGGCGAGGCGGCCCGGCTGCTGCCGGAGCTGCGGGACCGGTTCGACCTCCCGGAGCCCGGCCCCATCACCGACGAGACCGGCCGGCTCCGCTTCTTCGAGGGCGTGGCCAGCGTGCTCGACGCCGTGGCGTACGAGCAGCCGGTGCTGATGGCGCTGGAGGGGCTCCACGCCGCCGATGCGACCACCATCGAGCTGATCCACTTCCTGGCCTCCCGGCTCGGCGACAGCCCCATCCTCTTCGTGCTGGTATGCGACGGCACCGGCCGGGGCCGCGAGCTGGCCGAGCGGCTCGGGGACGCCGCCGAGTACGTGGCGCTGGGGGCCGTGCCCCAGGAGTCGCTGGAGCGGTTCCTCGAGAGCCGGTCGCCGGAGCTGGGGCAGCCGGAGCTGGGCCCCATGGCCCGGGCGGAGGTGGCCGCCGCCTCGGACGGGAGCCCGGGGAAGGCGCTGGAGCTGGCCCGCCGCCGGGCGCGGGGCGAGCCCATCGCCGGCGTGCCCGCGCCCATGGAAGGCGTCATCCGCGGCCGCATCGCCGGGTGCACGCCCCGGGAGCGACGGATCCTCCTGGTCCTGGCGCTCGTGGGCCGGCCGCTCCCCGTCCGCCAGGTGGCCGCCGCCACCCACCTCCCCGAGGGCGGCGTCCTCGAGAGCATCGACCCGCTCCGGGCACGGGGGCTGGTCCGGGAGCGCGACCACGGCCTCCAGCTGCCCGCCGGCCCCACCCGCGACCTGGTCCTCGACGCCGTGGGCCCCGCCGGGCGCGGGCTCCTGGCCGGCTGGACCGCCGAGGCGCTGGCCGCCGAGCGCGCCGGCACCGACGCCGAGCTCGCCGCGCTCGCCGCCGAGGCCGGCCGCCTCGACGAGGCCGCCCGCTACGCCGAGATGGCCGGCCGCACCGCCGCACGGGTCGGCGCCGTGGAGCTGGCCAGGGAGCACTACCGCCAGGCGCTGGAATGGACCGGCGATGCGGAGGCCCGGGCCAGGCTGGAACGGCTGCTGGAGGCGGTCGGGGGGCGGGCGCGGCGGCTGGGGGCGGGGGCGGGGGCGGGCACAAGTACGGGCACGGGCACAGGCACAGGCACGGGCACGGGCACGGGCACGGGCACAAGTGCGAGCACGGGCACAGGCACAGGCACGGGCACAAGTGCGAGCACAGGCACAGGCACAGGCACAGGCGCTCGCACTCGCACTCGGGTGGTGGGGGGCGTGGTGGGGGCGGTGTCGGTGGTGGGGGTGGTGCTGCTGGGGGTCTTGGGGTGGCCGGCGAGGGGGGTACAGGGGCCGGGGCCGCTGGAGCGGATCGTTCGGGACACGCTGGTGCTGGTGCGCACGGACCCCGACGGCGGGCGTACGCGCCTCGGGTTCAGCGGCGACCCGGCCACGGCCCTCGAGCGGCGGCCCCTCAACCTCCGGGGCGTCGACGCGCCGCGGTGGGTGGACTCGCTGACCGCTGCGGGGCTGCCGGCCCTCGCCGCGCCCGGCGGCGGCTCGTTCGCGACGGTTCTATCGGGCGCGGGGTCGAGCTCCGGGTCGAGCCCCCGGCCGGGCGCGAGCGGAGGGCAGGGGAGCGCGGGGCAGGGGAGCGCCCCGGGCGATTCCTCGCGCCTTGCGGTGCTCTCCCGGGACCGGGCGGACACCACCCTCGTCGCCGGGGTCGGCGCCGGCGCCACGCTCACCCCCCTGGCCTGGGCCCCCGACGGGTCGCGGCTGCTGTACCGCCTGGACCGATCCCGAGCCTCGTCGCTGTGGGCCGCGCCGGTGGCCGGGGCCGGCCAGGAGGCCCGGGCCGTGGACACCACGGGCGCCCGGGTGGTCGACGCCCGGTGGTCGCCCGACGGGACCCGGGTCGCCTGGACCGTCCGGACGGACCGCGGCGACCGCGACGTCTGGACGGCGTTCGCGGACGGGACCGAGCCCCGTCGCCTGACCGAGGACCCGGCCGACGACTACCACATCGACTGGTCGCCCAGCGGCGAGCGGGTGGCGTTCACCAGCGAGCGCACGGGCAACGCCGACATCTGGGCCGTGGAGGTGGCCTCCGGCCGGCTCTGGCGCCTCACCTGGGACGCGGCCCACGACGACCGGCCCGCCTTCTCACCCGACGGCGAGTACCTGGCCTTCGAGTCCACCCGCGGCGGCGAGGCGGCCGTGTACGTGGTCTCGAGCTGGGGCGGCCAGCCCGCGCGGGTCACCGGCCCCGGCCAGCGCGTCCGCCACGACGGCTGGCGCGGCTACCCGCCGCCGCACCTCAGCCACCTCCGGTTCCGGCTGCCCGAGCCCCTCGAGCCCGGCGGGCGCGCACAGCTGGTGGTCGAGCCCGTGCACGACGACTACGTCAGCCGGCACCGCGGATCCATCCGCTGGCAAGCCCTCGACCCCGACATCGTCGACCTCGCCCGGCGCGGCCCGGCCGACCCCGTACCCGGCGCCGCAGCCGCCGACACCTTCGTCGTGGCCCGCGCCCCGGGCCTCGGCCGCATCGCCGTCAGCGCCGGCGGCTGGCGAGAGGACACCGTCTTCATCAAGGCCGGCACCGACCCCGTCACCTTCCGCGACGACCTCCTCACCGCCAGCTTCCCCGTGGACTACGGCCTCCAGGTCACGGGCACCCTGCCCGCACCCGGCACCACGGCCGCCGCGGCAGCCGCCGGGGGCGCCCAGGGCCCCGCGTCCGCCGGGCTCGCCGGGTCCGCCGGCCGGGCCGCCCCCATCGAGGTCGCCCTGGTCTCACCCCGCGAGGACGGCGGCGGCCTCGCCGAGGCCGGCCCCGTCCGCGTGGCCGCGCTCCGCCGCCTCGCCGATGGCCGCGTGGCGTTCCAGGTCGAGCGCGAGGAGCACGAAGCGCCGCTCACGGACCCGGGCCCGGACCCCGTCGCCTACACCATCACCGTCGGCGACGACGGCCGCGTGGCGTTCAGCGTCGCCGACTCGGTCCGATGGCGGTCCACGCTGCGGATCACCGGTACAGGGCTCCCCGTGCACAGAGTGCGCGTCTGGGTGCAGGGGGACGTGGAGGTGGAGGAGGTCGGGGTGGGCGCAGGCGAGTGATGTGGGCCGGGATCGGGTCCATCTGAATTTGAATCTGAAATTGAAGTTGAATTGAGGAATGGATTGCTTCCGGCAGGGTGGAATTCGCCGCGAATCCCGCCACCTTTAATTCAAATACAGATTCAAATCCAAATTCAAATCTGGCCTTTCGTCATTCCGAGTGGGTTGGAGAGCGCATACCGCGCCCAATCCGCGTCTGCCGCGAATCCCGCGGTTCGCGAAGATGGGCTCCAGCCAGCTGTCGTCGGCCACCGAGGCGAGGCCGGTTTCGCCTCACCGCGGCATCCGCGAAGTGCGCGGAACAACAGCACGCGGAAACAGAAAAGGACTGCCGGATCACGAACATTCACCGGCAAACGAGCTGTGATCTGGATTTGGATTCGTAATTGGATTCGAGATTGAAGGTTGGAAAACCGCTCGCAGGGCCGGTCCTGCCGCGAGCCCTCCAGCGCTCCTGGCACCTCGACCGGCCGGAATCCAAATCCAAATCCAACTACAAATCCAGATTGAACCGCCGGCAGGCCTGCGTTCAGGCCTCGCCCGGCTGCACGTCATCCAACCATGCCTGCACCTGGCCGATCAGCGGTGGCACGGCATCGAGGATTCGGACCTTCCAGAGGATGACCTGTTCGAGATCGATGTCCAGGTATTCGTGGGCCAGGACGTTGCGGAACCCACCGAGGCCCCGGAGCCCGTAGTAGGTCTCCTCGGCGATGACTTGCCGCGCGGCCAGAAGCCGGAGCCCGTCCTCGTACGTGGCCGGGTGGACCGAGAAGTGGCCCGCACCGATGTGGTTGGCGACGTCGAAGATGAGGTTCGCTGCGGCCAGGAGACCCCGTTCCAGGCTCCACCGTCGGGCGAGGTCATCGGAGAGCTGGTCCGCATCGTGGTTGTCGTCCATGGACCGGAGCTCGGCCAGTACGGCGTCGAGCTCCGCCAACCGGCGATCGAGGGTCCGCCGGTTAAGAACCATAGTCGGCGTGGCGGGCCCGGACGTAGCGCATCTGCGTCCGCCGGAACGGGGCCAGGTCCTGGTACTGCCGGAGGAAGGAGAGCTCGATCCGGTTCTCGAGCACGGGGTCGGCACTGTAGAGGATGACCCCGCTCGCGATGATTTCGTAGCGCAGCTCCGGGTCGGCCTCTTCCAGCTGGATCAGATCGATCCGGTCGGTCCCCAGGATCCCGGCCAGGTCGGTTGCCACCGCCCAGCGGTCCTCCTCGAGCCCCCACACGGCGAGGTCCACGTCCCCCGGCTCGACTTCAGAGTCCGCGGCCGTGGACCCGAAGGCGTACACGAGTTGTGCTCCCCCCTCACGAAGGCGATGGACCGCCCCGGGGAGCACCGCCTTCACGTCCGACGGCACCGGCGGATGCCCCTTCCATCGTTCGGAGATGCTCATGATGGAAAGATAGGGAGTATATCCCACAACGACCACCTTGGGGGTGAACCGAAATGCCTGGATGAGGCGAGCTGTTCATCTGGAGGGATTCGTATTTGGATTCGAAACTGAGGGCTGGAACCTACCGGCAGCTCCGACCTTGCCGGGAATCCCCACCCTTCAATTCCTCCAGATCCAAATTCCTTCAAGTTTCAACCGCGCGCCGCCTCCAGCTCCTCCTCGTCCATCAGCTTCTCCAACCTCTTCGCCTTCGCGATCATGAGGTAGTGCGCCTGCTTGCCGGGCCGCCACTCGCCCTTCGCTTCCATGATGTTCGCCGG
>JAWODW010000042.1:0-37449 GCA_046483065.1 Longimicrobiales bacterium
GCTGGACAGATAACGTGTACACCTCAGAGAACGCCAGTAGTTGGAATGTGACAGGTGAGTACAACGGATTGACAGATAATGCAACGCTCACGGTCGAGCTGGGAGCTCCGACTTACATATTGATCTCACCGTTAGAATCTACTATCTCGCTTGGACAGTCACAGGCTTACAACGCTACAGCTTATGATCCATACGGCAATGAAAAGGATGTCACCGGAGCGTCAGCGCCCTGGCGGCCATGATCACGGCCACGATGATCAGCGAGAGGAAGATGGACTGCTGGATCTCGGGCGAGAGGCTGGTAGCCTGCTCGATCCACGTGGAGCCGGTGCTTGCGGCCGAATCGGCCACCTGCTCGGCCTGCTGGACCACCGAGTCCTGCAGCGCCGCGGGGAGGTACGTGGCGAGGCGTGTCATGGCGCCGCCGGGGGCTCGAGGACGGACTCCAGGACCTCGAGTCGGCCGTCGATCTCTCCCGCCGGCTCGAGCCCGAGCAGGTGGGCCACGAAGGGATAGATGTGGACGTTCTCGAACGCCGGGATCACCAGCCCCGGGCGGATTCGCGGGCCCGTCGCCAGGAAGATCCCGTGCATGGCCCGGTGGTAGGGATCCCAGCCGTGGGTCCCGCCGCCGCGCCACGGGGTCCACTCCCGGGACCTCAGGACCCAGCCGGGATCGGCGGCCACCACCAGCTCACCGATCCGGCGTCCGTGATCGTAGTGCCACCGCCAGGGGGTGTCCGCCTTCCTGTACACGGTGGTGTGGGGCAGGTCCCCGAGCTCGGCGTATACCTCCTCTACCCGGGCGGTGTCGCCGTCGAAGTAGAGGAGCGCCTGGGTGCTGTTGTAGATGACGCGAACGCCGTCGAGATTCGCGTGGTCGTCCAGGAAGACCACATGGTCCTCCGGGACGGCCTCCATCCCGTGGTCGGAGAGGAGGATCACCGTCACCCGGCCTGCGACGGGCGAGTCCTCGATCCCGTCGAGGAGCCGATCCACGTGCCCGTCCAGCTCCTCCACCACAGCGTCCACTGCCGGGTGGTCCGGGCCCTGGGCGTGGACCGTGGCGTCGGGCTCGTCGAAGTAGAGCAATACCAGCCGGGGTCGCGCCGAATCCGGGAGGGCGAGCCAGTGGAGGACGCTATCGACGCGGGCGGCGTAGGGGACGGTGCCGTCGTAATCCTTGAAGGTGCTGGGCTGGACGCCCTGGATCGGCGCCTCGGTCCCGACCCAGAAGTAGCTGGCGGTCCGGACGCCCTGGGTCTCGGCCGTCACCCAGATGGGCTCCCCCCAGTACCAGCGCGGGTCCTGAACGGCGTCGCGGTTGCCGATGCTGTACAGGGTCTCGAAGTGGGGGTCGTAGAACGTGTTGTCCACGAGGCCGTGGTTCGACGGGTAGAGGCCGGTGGCGATCCCGTAGTGGTTCGGGAACGTCTTCGTGGGGTACCCGGGGATCAGCCCCGTGGCGCGGACGCCGACGTCGGCCACGCGCTGGAAGGTGAGGGCATCGGCCCGGTCGATGAAGTCGTAGCGCATCCCGTCGAACGAGACCATGACCACGTACGACGTCTCGCTGTCAGCGGGCTCCGGGACGGGTACCGGCCCGGGCTCGGCGATGCTGCACGCCGCGACCCAGAGGGCGGTGAGGAGGAGGCCTATCAGGACGGTGTGTGGCGCCCGGGAGCGACGGCCGAATGCACGCTGAATCTCATGTGTAGCCATGGCGCTACGCTATCTCTGAGAGGACCCGGGCGCAACGACGGCCCTTCCCGGCGTGAAGCCGAGGCGGCGGTGAACACGCCGGGCTCGCCGCGCGTACGGAGGAGCAGGATGCAACGTTGGTGAGACCGTTGGCGTCTAACGCGGTGAGCCGGTGGCCGATCCAGCTATTGAGGATCGGGCGGAGTCCGTCTACTTTATCGATCCCCTGAACTGGTTGGCCAGCCCGACTCCACGGCCGCTGGACGCGCGGTACGGTGACGCACGCACACCAGTTATCTCACAATCGGACCGATCCATGGCAATCTCCAAGCGGGCGGTCGGCTTCGGCGCGACCCTTCTCGTGTTCGCGGCGTTGGCGGCAGGCATCTATCTCCGGATCTCCTCGGAGACTTCGGAGGCCGACCCGGCCGGCGAGTCTGCGGCGGGCGCCGTCACTTCCAGCACGTCCATGTTCTCCACGGACGTGGCCATCGCCGTGGAGGGCGCCGAGGTGGTCCGGGACACGCTGGTGCTGTCGGTGAGCGCGTCGGGCCAGGCCGAGGCGTGGCGGCGGTCGAGGATGACGGCGGAGGTCGGCGGACGCGTGCGGGAGGTGGCCGTGCGGGACGCGGACCGGGTGGCCGAGGGGGAGCTGCTGGTGGCGCTGGATTCTACGGACGCGCAGCTCTCCCTGGACCGCGCCGAGGCCCAGCTGGCACGGGCGGAGGCGGATTACCGGGAGAAGCTCCTCTTCGACGAGGACCTGGCTCCGGAGGTCCGGGAGGAGCGGGAGCGGGCACAGCGGCTGAAGAGTGGTCTGACGGAGGCCGAGATCGCGGTCCGGGAGGCGCGCCTCGACCTGCAGCGAACGCGGGTACGGGCTCCGTTCCCGGGCCGGGTCGCCTCGGTGAACGTGGTACCCGGACAGCTGGTGAGTCAGGGCGCGGAGCTCATGACCGTGATCGACCTGAGTCCCATCAAGGTGCAGGTCCAGGTTCTGGAGGGTGAGTTGACGCACCTGGCGCCGGGCGGGAAGGCGGAGCTCCGCTTCTCGGCGTTCCCCGACCGGGTGTTCACCGGGACCATCGAGACCATCAACCCCATGGTGGAGCAGAACACCCGGACGGCCAAGGTCACGGTGGTGGTCTCGAACCCGGATGGGCGGATCCTGCCGGGGATGTACGCCCGTGTGCGGCTCGAGGCCCGGCGGGTCCCCGACCGGATCCTGGTCCCGCGCTCGGCGATCCTGGAGCGCGACCGCCGGACCATGCTGTTTGTTTATGAGGACGGGAAGGCCAAGTGGCGCTACGTGACCACCGGCCTCGAGAACGACGAGTACGTGGAGATCGTCGAGAACCCGGAGACGGAGATGGTGCACCCCGGGGAGGTGGTCCTCACCGGCGGGCACTTCACCCTCACCCACGACGCCGACGTCCGGCTGGTGGACAACTACCGGCAGGCGGAGTCGGGGAGGCCGCAGTGACTCGCGGGTTCGTATTCGGGGTCGGACTCGTACTCGGGTGTGGTTTCATCTGGTCCAGTGGCGTGGCTCCCCTCGCGGCCCAGGAGGTGGGGGAGGAGCTCACGTTCGACGCGGCGGTGCAGCTGGCGCTGGAGAACAGCCCGGCGTTCCTGCGGCAGCTCAACGCGGTGGAGTCGGCAGAGTACTCGGAGCGATCGAGCTTTGGATCGGCGTTCCTGCCCACAGTGAATGCGGGGCTCGGCTTCAACGGGAGCACGTTCCGGCGGAAGACGGCGGAGGACAACTTCGGGAACCCCATCGGGGGCACGGACTTCATCGAGAACACCACGAGCAGCGCGTCGCAGAGCGTGAGCCTGGGGGGCGTGAACCTCCTGAACATCCAGAGCTGGCGGGGCTACGGCGCGGCCCGGGCCCAGACGGACGCCCGGGTGGCGGCGGTGGAGCTGCAAGCGGCCCAGTTGCGGACGGCGGTGGGGCAGGCGTACTGGCGGGCGGTGCAGGCCGAGCAGCTCATCGCGGTGGAGGAACGGCAGCTGGAGAGCGCGCGGCAGCAGCTTGCGGCGGTGCGGGAGCTGCTGCGGGTGGCGGCGCGCCAGCCCACGGACGTGCTCGGCGCAGAGCTCCAGGTGGCGCAGGCGGAGCAGGCGGTGGAGCAGGCCCGGGGTACGGCGCGGAAGGAGCGGCTCCTGCTCAAGCAGACCATGGGTGTGGCCCTGGAGCGGGAGTTCGAGCTGGCCACCAGCTGGCCGTCGGTCTTCGACCCGGCGGAGCTGAACGCCGACGTGCTGGTCCGGCGGGCCATCGATCAGGGCCCACGGCTGGCCCAGGAGGAAGCGAACGTCCGGGCGGCGGAGCGACAGCTGGGCGTGGCCCGGGCGGCCCGGTACCCCACGATCAGCGCCAGCGCGAGCTGGGGTCGGAGCACGAGCGCAGAGGACTACGACGCCTTCGGTGATCTGAATCTCCCGAACCAGAGCTGGGGTTTCGGGTTCAACGTCAGCCTGCCGGTCTTCACCCGGTTCAACACGTCGTCGCAGGTCGGCCAGCGGGGCGTGGACCTGCAGAACGCTCGGCAGACGATGCGGGAGGCCCGGCTCCAGCTGGGGCGGGAGGTCCGGGCGGCGCTCATCGACCTGGAGAGCGCGTACAGCACCGTGCAGCTCGCGGAGCGATCGGCGGAGATCGCCGGGGAACGGCTCCGGCAGGGCGAAGAGCTCTACCGGCTGGGCTCCATCGGCTATACGGAGCTGCAGCGCATGTTCGATGACGTAGCCAATGCGGAGCGCCGGGTGGTGAGCGCGTACAACCAGTTCGCCAGCGCACTTCTTCAGCTCGAGGAGAAGGTGGGCGGCACGGTGAGGCCGGCGCGATGAGTCTCCCGCGGCGCTCCATCCGGCGCCCGGTGGCCGTGGCGATGCTCTTCATCGCGGTGGCGTTCCTGGGCCTGATCTCCTTCGCCCGGCTGCCCATCGACCTCCTGCCGGATGTCTCGTACCCGAAGCTGATCATCTACACCGAGTACACGGGCGTGGGCCCTGCCGAGGTGGAGCGGTTCGTCACGGAGCGGGTGGAGCAGCAGGTGGCCCGTGTGCCCGGTGTACAGGAGGTGGAGAGCGTGAGCCGGGAGGGCGTCTCCCTGGTTACCGTCCGGTTCACCTGGGGCACGGACATGGACTTCGCGGTCCTGAACGTACGGGAACGGCTCCAGACGCTGGACAACGAGCTGCCGGAGCAGGCGGACCGCCCGGTGGTGCTCCGGACCGACCCCCGGAGCGAGCCGATCATGGCCGTTTCGCTGGCGGGGCAGGCGGACCTCCGGGCACTGAAGGAGCTGGGGGAGAGCGTCTTCCGTCGTCGCCTGGAGCAGATCGAGGGCGTGGCCCAGGTGGCCGTCACCGGTGGGCTCGAGCGGGAGATCCAGGTGGAGGTGAACCCGGCGAAGCTGGAGGCGTACGGGCTCACGGTGGACGCCATCGCCGGCGCGCTGGAGGCGGCCAATTACAGCCTCCCGGGCGGCACGGTCCGGCAGGGTCGATTCAGCTACCACCTGCGTACACTGGGAGAGTTCGAGACGGTACAGCAGATCGGCAGCGTGGTGGTGGCACGGCCGGGCGCGGGTTCGGGCGCGGGTTCGGGGGGTGGTGGGGGTGGGGACAGCGGCGAGAGCGATGAGGAGGCGGAGACCAGCGGCGTGATAACGCTGCGGGACGTGGCCACCATCCGGGATACGTTCGAGGACCGGGAGTCCATCGCCAAGTACAACGGCCAGGAGGCCGTGGGGCTGCTGGTCTTCAAGGAGTCGGAGTCGAACACCGTGCGGGTGGCCCAGTCGGTAGGCGAGGTGCTGGATCAGCTGCAGGAGGAGTACGACGAGCTGAGTGTGGACGTGGCCATGAGCCAGGCCGGCTTCATCGCCGACTCCATCTCCAATGTGGTGCAGGCGCTGGTGCTCGGGGGGATCCTGGCGTTCCTGGTGCTCTTCCTCTTCCTGCGCGACGCCCGCTACCCGGTGGCCATCGCCCTGGCGATCCCCATCTCGGTGATCGGCACCTTCAGCCTCCTGGACCTGGCGGGCGTGTCACTGAACATCATGAGCCTGGGCGGCCTGGCCCTGGGGGTCGGGATGCTGGTGGACAACAGCATCGTGGTGCTGGAGAACATCTTCCGGCACAGAGAGCTCCAGGCGGCGGGGATGGAGCGGGCGACGCTGGACTCGGCCGCCATCGGCGCCGAAGAGGTGCAGGGGGCCATCACGGCGTCCACGCTCACCACCATCAGCGTGTTCGGGCCGATCATCTACGTGGAGGGGGTGGCCGGCGAGCTCTTCGGCGCCCTCTCCTTTGCCGTGGCCTTCTCGCTCCTGGCCAGCCTGCTGGTGGCGCTCACGCTGCTGCCCACCATGGCGGCGCGCTGGGAGCTGCATGCGGACGAGCACGTGGGCTGGGCGCGCAGGGGCGTGCGGGCCACGGGGCGGACGCTGGGGCGGGGCCTCAAGGCCGTGTTCGATCCGCCGCTGCGGGCCTTCGATCGGGCGTTCGATCGCTTCGCCGACGGGTACCACCGTGTGCTCGGTGCCGCGCTGGACCGTCGGGGCCGCGTGGTGGCCATCACCGTGGTCCTGCTGGTGGGCGCGGTGGTGGTGGGGCTCGGCCTCGACCGGAGCGTGCTTCCGGACGTGGACCAGGGCTCGTTCCGCGTACGGGTCGAGCTGGCGAAGGGCACGCCGCTGGAGCAGACCGACGAGCTGGTGACCCGCCTGGAGTCCATCTTCCTCGGCCACGAGGGTGTGGAGGCCGTCTTCAGCCAGGTGGGGCAGCAGGTGGCGGTGGCGGGGATGGACGAGCAGGAGACGGGGCTCCACACCGCCACGCTGGAGGTCCGCCTCGAGGAGCACACGAGCACGGACGAGGTGCTGGCCGCGCTGCGGCCGGAGCTGCGCCGGTTCCCGCCGGGCGCCGTCTCCATCTCCACCGGCCAGGCCACGGCACTGGGTCGGCTCATGGGCGGCAGCGACGCCGACATCGCGGTCCGGATCCGGGGCGATGACCTGGATGGGGCGCTGGCATACGCCCAGGCGCTCGAGCGGGTGCTCGACGGCGTGGAGAGCCTGACCAACGTGCGGCTCGGCGTGGAACTGGGTCAGCCGGAGATCCAGGTGGAGATCGACCGGGAGCGGGCGGCGGCGTACGGGATCGAGACGCGTGCCATCGCCCAGACCGTGGAGCGGTACATGCTCGGGGCGGAGGCCACCGAGTTCGTGGAGTTCGACCGGAAGATCCCCATCGTGGTGCGGCTGCCGCAGGAGGACCGGCGCTCGCTGGCAACGCTGGACCAGCTCCGGGTGGAGGGCGTGCCGCTCCGGGAGCTGGTCCGGACCCGGGAGGCGCTGGGTCCGAGCGAGATCCAGCGTCGGGAGCAGAGCCGGGTGGTGCCGGTGCTGGCGGACGTGGCGTCCGGCGGGCTGGCGGGGGCGGTAGAGGACATCCGGGTGGCCATCGCCGATCAACCGGTCCCGCGGGGGCTGCGGCTGGAGATCGGCGGCGAGAACGAGGAGATGCGCCGTAGCTTCCGGGACCTGGCCTTCGCCTTCGGGCTGGCGCTGCTCCTGGTCTACATGATCCTGGCCGCCCAGTTCGAGTCGTTCATCCACCCGTTCACCATTCTCCTGAGCGTGCCGCTGGCGCTGGTGGGCGCGCTGGCCGCCCTCTGGATCGCCGGTGCAGGGCTCAACACCATGAGCCTCATCGGCGTGGTGATCCTGGTGGGGATCGTGGTGAACGACGCCATCATCAAGGTGGACTTCATCAACCAGGCCCGGGCCCGGGGCGCGGTACTCCGTGACGCCATCATGGAGGCCGGGTCCGCCCGGCTCCGCCCGATCATCATGACCACCGTCACCACGGTCCTGGGCCTCACGCCCATGGCGCTGGGCATCGGCCGGGGTGCCGACCTCCGGGCGCCGCTGGCCATCGCCGTCATCGGCGGGCTCCTCACCGCTACGGTGCTGACGCTCATCGTGGTGCCCGTGGCGTACGACCTGGTGGAAGGCGTCCGGGTCCGCCTCCTGACCCTGGCCGGGCGGCCTCCTGACGAGGTGGGCGTGCCCGGCACCGGCGCCGTGACCGGCGGCGGCGACGATGAGTCCGCCGCCCGGCCGGCGTACCTCCGGCCCCGGGACGACGACGCATGATCCGGCTCGCCATCCGGCGCCCGGTGGCCGTGACCATGGCCTACGTGGCCATCGCGCTGCTGGGATGGGCCGCGTGGCGGAACGTGCCGCTGGAGCTGCTCCCGGAGACCCAGCTCCCGCAGCTCTCCGTGCAGGCCCAGTGGTCGGGCTCGTCGCCGGAGGCGGTAGAGGCCTTCGTCACCTCGCCGCTGGAGGGCGAGATCCAGCAGGTGGCCGGTGTGGACAGGATCACGTCCACGTCCCAGGCCGGGTCCGCCAACATCCAGGTGGAGTTCGACCGCGAGACCGACATGGACTTCGCCCGGCTCGACCTGGCGGAGCGGCTGGCGAACCTGCGCGACGAGCTCCCGTCGGGCGTCACGCCCCAGGTGATCCCGTACGTGCCCCGCGAGTTCCGGGAGCAGCAGCGGCCGTTCCTGGAGTACACGGTGACGGGGCCGTACACGCCGGAGGCGCTCCGGGCCCACGTCCAGGACGTGATCCGACCGGAGATCACGCAGGTGGACGGTGTGAACGACGTGGAGGTCCACGGCGGTCGGGACCGGCTGCTGGAGATCGAGCTCGACCCCCGCAGGGTGGAGGCGCTGGGGCTCGTCACTCAGACGGTACGGCAGAAGATCCAGGACCTGGAGTACGTGAAGGAGGCCGGCCACGTGGCGGTGGGCGGCAGCCTGCGCACCGTGGCGATCCGCCACCGGGCCGAGTCGGTCCAGGACATCCTCCGGCTGCCGGTCCTCATCGACCAGGGACGGGTGGTGCGGATCCGGGACGTGGCCCGGGTCCACGACACCTACGAGGACGCCCGGCAGTACTACCGGATCGATGGGTTCCCGGCCGTCAGCTTCACCGTGCACAAGGAGATCGGGGTCAACGTGGTGGAGGTGGCCGACGCCGTGAAGGCGCGCCTCGCCGAGGTCGGGACGCTGCACCCGCCGGGCACCCGCGTGATCCTCGACGAGGACGAGAGCGAGGCCGTGAAGACCCAGCTCTCGGATCTCCGGACCCGGGCGGCGGTGGCAGCCGTGGTGATCTTCCTGGTGCTCCTCCTCTTCCTGGGCTCGCTCCGGTCCGCGGCGATCGTCTTTGCCACCATCGCGTTCAGCGTGCTCATCACCGTCAACCTGATCTACTTCGCCGGGTTCACGCTGAACGTCCTGACGCTCATGGGGATCGCCATGGGCTTCGGGCTCATCGTGGACAACGCCATCGTGGTGCTGGAGAACATCTACCGGCGCCGTATGCTGGGCGATCGGCCGGAGGTGGCGGCCGAGCGGGGCGCCCGCGACGTGGTCCTGCCGATCCTGGCGGCTACCATGACCACAGTGGTAGTCCTGATCCCCTTCGTCTACCTGCAGGGCGAGCTCCAGGTCTACTACGTGCCGCTGGCTATTGTCGTGGGGTTCAGCCTCATCGCCAGCCTGTTCGTGGCGTTCAGCTTCATCCCGGGTCTCGCCAGCCGCACCCTCGGGCGGGTCGAGCCCGACGCTCGGGGGCGGGCGGTGCCGGAGCTGGCCCGCCGCTACGCCCAGGACGTGGTGGCCGCGTTCGAGGTGACAGCCGCCCGCCGCCGGGCCCGCTGGGAGCGGTGGAAGCCTCGTCTCGCCCGGGCGCTGCCCTGGCGCTGGCGGTGGAGCGCGTTCCTCCCGTGGCGGTGGAAGGCGCGCTGGTTCGCGCCGTGGACGTGGCCGTGGCGGCGGAGCTTCCGTGCCGTCGGCGGCACGGTGCGCGCCGTCGCCCGGGCAGGGGTCGGGCAGGCCCGCGAGCTCTTCGGCCGGGGACGGGCGGGACTGTCGGGTGGCGAGTCGGATGAGGCTGGGGATGCGACGACGGATCCGGCCGTCCGCCCCGCGTGGTACGTCCGTCTCTACGCCGGCCTCGTGGGTTTCACCCTCCGCCACCCGGTGGTCACGGTGGTCCTCGCCGTGGCCATGCTCGGTGGCTCGTACCAGCTCTTCGACAAGTATGTGACCCGGGGGATCCTCTGGGGGAACTGGTGGGGCGAAGACAACTACATCTCGATCCAGGTCCGGATGCCCCGGGGCGAGGACATCGACCGGGTGGACGAGCTGACCCGGTACTTCGAGGAGCGGCTGAAGCGGATCCCGGAGGTGGACCGGTTCGTCACCAACGTCTACCCGACTTCCAGCCAGACCCGCGTCACGTTTCCCGAATCCATCGAGAACACCGACATCCCGGTGGCCATCAAAGAGCAGATGCTGGCGTACAGCCACCAGTTCGGTGGGCTGGACGTACGGGTGTACGGGTACGGGCCGTCGTTCTACGGCGGTGGGAGCAGCCCACCGAACTACGCCATCCAGATCTACGGCTACAACTACGAGAAGGTACGGGAGATTGCCGAGGACCTGGGCGGCCGGCTGGAGCGGTTCAGCCGGATCCGGGAGGTGGACACCAACTCCAGCGGTCGATGGTACCAGGAAAAGGAGACGGAGCTGGTGCTGGACCTCGACCGGGAGCGGCTGGCGCTGCACGACCTCACGGCCCGTGACGTGGTCTGGCAGGTGGCGGCGGCCACCCAGAGCAGCGCCCAGAACGCGCCCGTCCGGATCGGGGGCGAGGAGCTCCAGTTCTCGGTGAAGCTTGCGGGGAACCGGGAGCTGGACCTGCTGGAGCTTCAGGATCTGCTGCTGCCGAGCCGTACGGGCTCCGCGGTGCGGCTGGGGGAGGTAGCGCGTCTCGACGAGCGGGCGGTGCTGGCCCGGATCCAGCGGGAGGACCAGCGCTACATCCGGTACGTGTCGTACGAGTTCCGGGGGCCCACGAAGCTCGGCGACGCCGTCCAGGAGGCGGTCATCGGCAATACGTTCCTGCCCCCGGGCTACACCATCGAAACCGGCACCCGCTGGCGCTGGGATGAGGAGGAGAAGCGCCAGATCTACGGCGTCCTCGCCATCGCCATCCTGCTGGTCTTCATGACCACGGCCGCGCTGTTCGAGTCGGTGCGCCAGCCCATGACCGTACTCCTGGCGGTACCCATGGCCCTCATCGGCGTCTTCCTGATCTTCTTCTACACGGGCGCGAGCTTCACCCGGGAGGCGTACGTGGGCGTGATCATGATGGGCGGTGTGGTGGTGAACAACGCCATCCTCCTGGTGGATCACGTCAACCACCTCCGCCGGGTCGACGGGATGGAGCTCATGGCCGCCACGCTCCGGGGCACCCTCGAGCGGGTCCGGCCGATCCTCATGACCACCACCACCACCATCATGGGGCTCCTGCCACTGGTGCTCTTCAGCGAGAGCGCCAACGAGAACATCTGGAACGCCCTGGCCTACGCGCTTATCGGCGGGCTGGCCAGCTCCACGGTGCTGGTGCTGACCGTAACGCCGGCGCTGTACCTCCTGTTCGAGCGGAAGCCCGAGGAGCGCCGGATCGCCCGACGGGAGCGGGAGGTAGGGTTGGCGGGGCAGCCGGTCTGATGCGGAGCCTGGGCATCGCCGTGCTGGCCGTGGCCGGGGTGTCGGCGGTCGGATGCGACGGGGAGGATCCGGCCCACAGGCTGGAGACCACCATCGACACGGTGGCGGCGACCGTCCACGTGATCCATCGTGGGGGTCGCGCCGATGACAAGCTCGAGCCCGTCATGGAGATCGGCGGGGTCGGGGGCCTGACGGACGCGCCGTCGCCCGAGGAATTCGGCCGGATCGCCCGGGTGGTCGGTGACGTCGACGGCCGGGTCTACGTCTCGGATCAGATCCCCCCGGAGATCCGCATTTTCGGCCCCGACGGCTCGCACCTGCGGACCGTGGGTCGAGAGGGGGCGGGGCCGGGCGAGCTGGGCGGGCTGTACGGCGCGGCGTGGCTGGCTCCCGACACCCTGCTGGTGGTGGACCCGGGCAACGCCCGACTGGCGGCCCTGACCACGGAGGGTGAGCAGGTCCGGCAGTGGGGGTGGGCCCGGATGAGCGGTCGCGCCAGGGCTTTCCTGTTCAACGGCGGGCCCGGGGAGGCGTACGGCTACGTGCCGGTACCGGGGCGGCGAGACGGCGAACGGCTGGGATCGGCGTGGGTCCGCTATACACTCCATTCGCCTCCCGACACAATGGAGATCCCCACGGTCGAGACACTGGGCGTGGAGCTGCCGGAGAACCTCGAGCTGTGCAGGAATGACGTCGGTCTCGGCTTCCTTAGCAACCCGTACGCTCCATCGCTGATCCGCGTACCGGCCCCGGGCCTCGAGCGCGCAGTGGCGTTGAGCCCTGAATACCGGATCGCTTTCATCGACCGCTCCGGGGATACGGTCCGCGTGATTTCCCGCCATGTCCCTCGCGTGCCGCTCCCTGACTCGGCCCGGTCGAGCCTGGAGGCCGAGCGCGCCGAGTTCCGGACCACATGGCGCGGCGCCGACTGCGAGGGCGAGATCACTTCGACAGACGTGCTCCCGGTCCTCCGGGACCTCTACTTCGACCACCACGGCCGCATGCTGGTGGAGTACAACCGACCGGAGGGCGTGGCCTTCGACCTGTTCGACCGGGAGGGTCGTTGGATCGCCACCTTCCCGGCGCCCGATCGAGATCCGTCGGTCCCGCCGTACCTCTACGACGACTGGCTCTACACGGTGGTCCGGGACAGCCTGGACGTCCAGCGTGTACGGGTGCATCGTCATGAACCATGAGTACGGATAAACCCACGAGCCTGCGCCAGGCCCGGGACGCGACCATCGACGCCCTCTGCAAGGGGTTCGCCGAGGAGTCGCTGTCGCTGAGCGAGTTGGAGCGACGCCTCGAAACGGCCCGATCCGCCCGGACCCGGGAAGAGCTCAACCAGCTCCTCCGGGACATCGACCGGAACGTCCCCATGGAGGCACCCGCCACGCCGACGGCGGGCCGGGAGCAAGCGACGGCCCGGAGGCCGAAATCCGGACCGGAGCCGGCGGAGCGGGGCGAGGTCCGGTCGTCGAGCCATCTGGCCGTGGCCATCATGGGTGGTACGCGGCGTGCAGGCCGATGGGCCCCACCGGGGGAGATGGCGGCCGTGGCGCTCATGGGCGGCGTGGAGCTGGATTTCCGCGATGCCGTGCTCCAGGAGGGGACCACCGAGATCAACTGTTTCGCCTTCTGGGGTGGTGTGGAGATCACGGTGCCGCCCGGGGTGGAGGTGGAGTCGCATGGCTTCGCCGTGATGGGCGGCTTCGACCAGGACGCGGAGCTGGACACCCGACCGGGCCCGGATGCACCGAAGATCCGGGTCAACGGATTCGCGCTCATGGGCGCCGTGGAGATCAAGGTCGCCGAGCCGGGGTCGTAGGAGTTCGAGTTCGAGGATCGGGTTCGGGTCGAGGGGAATATCGCGAGGGGGGTCGGTATGAAGAGGCTGGTTCTGGTTGTATTTCCCGTTCTGCTGTTGGGCGTGGGCGTTGGGTCCACGACGGCGCAGGAGGGCACGCTGCTGGTGGTGAACAAGAGCGGGAGCTCGCTGTCGTTCATCGACGGGGCCTCGAGCCGCGAGATGGCGCGCGTAGAGACGGGATTCGCCCCCCACGAGGTGGCGGTGAGCCCCAACGGTCGCTGGGCGTACGTCACCGACTACGGCACAGGACCGCGTCCCGGCAGCACCGTGACCATCGTGGACGTGGCGGCCCGCGCGGCGGTGGGGACCATCGACCTGGGCGAGCACACCCGCCCTCACGGCATCTCGGTGACGGGGGACGGCTTCCTCTGGGTTACCACGGAGGGCTCGGCCCACGTGCTGAAGCTGGACCCGGCCACCCGGTCGGTGGTCATGGAGGCCGAGACGGGGCAGCGTACCACGCACATGGTGGTGGCCGCGGGCTACGATCGGGTCTACACGGCGAACATCGGGAGCGGCACGGTGACGGTGGTGGACGCCGGGACGGGCCAGGTCCTCACCCAGATCGAGACGGGCGCCGGCGCCGAGGGGATCGCGCTGGCCCCGGATGGCGACCATGTGTACGTGACCAACCGGTCGGCGGGCACGCTGAGTCGGATCGACGTGGTGACCAACCAGGTTACCACGACCCTGGAAGTGGGCGATTTCCCGATCCGGGTGGAGATTCTGCCCGAAGGGAACCGGGCCCTGGTCTCCAATGCCCAGGCCAACGAGCTGGCCGTGGTGAACCTGAGGGTGTGGGAGGTGGAACGGAGGATCCCGGTGGGCGAGATACCCGTGGGGATCCAGATCACGCCCGACGGCTCTACGGCATATGTGGCGAACACACAGGCGAACAAGGTGAGCATCGTGGATCTGAAGGAGTGGACCGTGACGGGACAGGTGGTGGCGGGTGCCGAGCCGGATGGCATGGCGTGGGTCGAGGAGGCGCGGTGAGCGACGTACGCGTCCGATTCGCACCATCCCCCACCGGGTACCTGCACGTGGGCGGTGCCCGCACGGCCCTCTTCAACTGGCTCCTGGCCCGGCATCACGGAGGGACGTTCGTGCTCCGGGTCGAGGACACCGACCGGGCGCGGTCCAGCGACGAGATGGTCCAGGCCATCGTCGACGGCATGACCTGGCTCGGGCTGGACTGGGACGAAGGGCCCGTCCACCAGGCCGATGGACTGGAGCGCCACCGGGCCGACGCACTCCGGCTGCTGGAGGACGGGAAGGCCTACCGGTGCTTCTGCTCGCCGGAGGAGCTGGCGGCGAAGCGGGAGGCGGCGGAGGCGGGGGACGGCGGCTACCGCTACGACCGGCAGTGCTTGCTGGAGGTGGAACCCGAGGAGGCCGACGCGCGGGCGGAGGCCGGCGAGCCCTTCGTGGTACGGTTCCGCGTGCCGGAGGGTGAGACGCGCTGGGACGACGCCGTCCACGGCCACACCGCGTTCGACAACCACGAGCTCGACGACTTCATCATCCTCCGAACCGATGGTACGCCCATCTACAACCTGGCGGTGGTCAGCGACGACCACGATATGGCCATCAGCCACGTGGTCCGGGGCGACGACCACCTCTCGAACACGCCGAAGCAGATCCTCCTGTACCGGGCGCTGGGCTGGGAGCTGCCGACGTTCGCCCACGTGCCGCTGATCCTGGGTCCGGACGGGAAGCGGTTGAGCAAGCGCCACGGCGCCACGGCGGTCGGGGAGTACCGGCACCAGGGGATCCTGCCCGAGGCCATGATGAACTTCCTGGCGCTACTCGGGTGGTCGCCCGGCGACGACACGGAGGTCATGGCTCGGGACGAGCTCATCGAGCGGTTCAGCCTCGACCGGATCAACAAGAAGAGCGCCGTGTTCGACACGGAGAAGCTCGAGTGGCTCAACGGACGCTACCTGGCCGACGCGCCGGCGGAGGCGCTGGCACCGCCCGTCACGGACCAGCTGGTGGCCATGGGCGTGGACGCCGGCGAGCTGGCCCGCCGCGAGGAGTGGCTCCTGGGGCTCATCGACCTGCTGAAGACCCGGGCCCGGACCGTGAACGAGATCGCTGACCAGGCCCGGATCTACCTGGTGGACGAGCTGGAGTACCACGAGGAGGCGGTGAAGAAGCACTGGCGGAAGAAGCCCGCGGAGGTGCTGGAGCGGCTGCGTCGCCTGCGGGAGGTCTACGGGGATGTGGCGTGGGAGGAAGAGCCGCTGGAGGAAGTGCTCCGGGAGCTGGCCGACGCGATGGGGGTCGGTGCAGGGAAGGTGATCCACCCGCTCCGCGTGGCCCTCACGGGGATGGCGGCCTCGCCGGGGATCTTCGAGGTACTGATGGCCATCGGTCGGGAGCGGTCGCTGGCCCGGATCGATGAAGCGATCCGCCGCGTGGAGACCATGGAGAGCCAGGAGTCGAGCGTCTAGAGGCGGGTCCGCGAGTTGACACACCCCGGGGCCCTTTCTACCATGCGACTCCCGCGAGCGGGCGCCGACCCGAGCGCGAGTGATGCCCCTTGGTGTAACTGGCAACACGTCTGATTCTGGATCAGAAGAGTCCTGGTTCGAGCCCAGGAGGGGCAACTATGCCACAGCCGCTTGAGGCCCTGGAGCGGGACGTCCTCGACTACCTCGTGGACTACGTCCGGACCCACACCTACCAGCCATCGGTCCGGGAAATCGGCGCCGAGTTCGGGATCAAGAGCACCAAGACCGTATCGGAGCTCCTCCAGTCGCTGGCGGACAAGGGGTGGGTCGAGCGGGAGTCGTCCCGCTCCCGGGGCGTACGTCTCCTGGGGCTCGACCTCCACGCCGAGGCGGTGTCGGTCCCCCACGTCGATATCCACGTGGATGACCCATCGCTCGAGGACCCGCTGGACCGACTCATCCTGGATCGTCGCCTGGCGGGGACGTCGGGCTCCTTCCTGGTGACCATGGTGGGCGACAGCATGGTGGGGGAGGGGATCCGGGACGGTGACCTGCTGCTGGTGGAGTCCACGTCGAAGGCGCAGCTGCCCGACGGCGAGCTGGTGGTCTGCCGCACGGACGCGGAGACCACGGTGTGGCGGGTCCGACGGCGGGAGGACGGCCCGGTGCTGGTCTCCGGCCCCGATCGACCCGTGCGGGAGCTGGCCGGGCTGCGGGAGGGCCAGGTCCTGGGGCGCGTGAACGCCGTACTGCGGCAGCTGCGTACCGATCGGCCACTGGGCCGGGAGCACACGGACGAGGGTGTCGCAGCCGGGTGAGAAGGGCGCCGACGTCCGTCCGGACGACGCCCGCTGGATGCGGCGGGCGCTGGCCCAGGCGGAGGCCGCCGCGGCCGATGACGAGGTGCCGGTGGGCGCCGTGGTGGTCCTCGATGACACCGTCATCGCCGAGGAGTACAACCGCCCCCGCTCGCTGAACGACCCCACGGCCCACGCCGAGATCCTGGCGCTCCGGGCCGCCGCCCACGCACTGGGGCAGCAGTGGCTCACCGGGGCCACCCTCTACGTCACGCTGGAGCCGTGCGCCATGTGCGCCGGCGCCATGGTGCTGGCACGGATCGAGCGCCTGGTCTACGGGGCGTCGGACCCGAAGGCCGGGATGGCCGGATCGCTGGCCGACATCCCCCGGGACGAGCGGCTGAACCACCGGATCGATGTGACCGCCGGCGTGCTGGCCGACCGGGCCGGCACGCTCCTCAAGGACTTCTTCCGCACCCGCCGATGAATCGCGTACTCGTCTCCGCCGAAGTGGAAGCCTTCCTCCGGAACGTGGAGGTCCCCGACGACGTCGAGGTCGAGCTCCTCGACCCGGACGACGACGTCCCCTCCGGCACCTACGCGGGCATCCTCCCGCTCCTCACCCGCAGCATCGGGCCGGCGGAGCTGGACCGCCTCGACGGGCTCCGGGTGGTGGCGAACATGGCCGTGGGCTATGACAACGTGGACCTGGAGGCCGCCCGGGAGCGCGGCGTGCGGGTCACGAACACGCCCGACGTCCTCACAGACGCCACCGCCGAGCTCACGTGGGCGCTCATCCTGGCCGTCGCCCGGCGGATCGGGGAGGGGGAGCGGTTGGTCCGGGCCGGGGAGTGGGAGGGGTGGTCGCCGACCGGGCTCCTGGGAACCCAGCTCACCGGGAAGCTGCTGGGGATCGTGGGCGCGGGTCGGATCGGCCGTGAAGTCGGCCGCCGGGCCGGCGCGTTCGGCATGGACGTCGCCTACTGGAACCGGACACCCCACGACCGGTGGGCCGACGAGATCGGCGCCTGGCGCGTGGAGACCGTGGGCGCTCTGGCGGCCGACGCGGACGTCCTGTCGGTGAGCGTGGCCTCGACGCCCGAGACCCACCATCTGATCGACGCCGGCGTCCTCGCCCGGCTCCGGGACGGCGCCATGCTGGTGAACACGGCCCGGGGCGAGATCGTGGACGAGGCGGCCCTCATCACCGAGCTGGAGTCCGGCCGGATCCGGGCGGGGCTCGACGTCTACGAGGAGGAGCCCGTGGTGCCCGACCGGCTGCGGGCGCTGGACAACGTGGTCCTGCTGCCGCACATGGGCAGCGGGACGCAGCAGACCCGGCAGGCCATGTTCGACCTGGCGTGGGAGAACCTGGTCCGGTGCGTCCGGGGCGACGAGCCCTCGACGCCCGTGGTGTAGCGCCATGGCCGAGATGCATCCGCCGGTCGGGGGGATCCACGAGGCCGCCCTCTACGTGGACGACCTCCGGGCCGCCGAGCGGTTCTGGCGCAGGCTGGGACTCCAGCTGATCGGAAAGAAGGAAGGGCGCCACGTCTTCTTCCGGGCCGGCCGCGACATGCTCCTGCTCTTCGACGCCGAGGCCACCCGGGGAGAGCCGGGGTCAGGAAACGATGGCGACACCGGCACGTCCGAGGGCTCCGACGGCGTCCCCGCCCACGGCGCCGAGGGGCCGGGCCACGTGGCACTGGATGTGCCGGATGCGGGGGCGCTCGACGCGTGGCGGGAACACCTGGGCGTCGCCGACATCACGATCGAGCACGAGCACGAGTGGCCGTCGGGTGGACGGTCGCTGTACTTCCGGGACCCGAGCGGGAACAGCATCGAGCTGATCACGCGGGGCAGCTGGGGGTTCTGAGCTCGAGGGCCGAGCTCGAGGGTCGAGTCCGAGGGTCGAGTTCGAGGGTCGAGTCCGAGGCGTCCGCCGGCGGTGGGTGGCCCCCTGTCGCCAGGTGATTTCGATCGAGTTTGAACGAACTATTCTGGCGTGGATATACGTAAGTTGTTTTAGCAGAACGGGTTAGGATTATTGACCGCGAAGTAGATCGATCAAGCTCGATCTACTTTGGGGAACGAAGGGTGTCGCTACGGCAAGCTGGGGTGGGCTTCGCGGGCAAGGGCGAGGGCGATGATCGAGATCGAGGGGCTGACGAAGAGCTATCCGGAGGCGGGGGGCGAGCGCCTCGTCTTCCGTGACCTGCGCCTGCGGGCGGAGGACGGGGAGATCGTGGTGCTCCTCGGGCCCAGCGGGTCGGGGAAGACCACGCTGCTGAACCTGGTGAGCGGGATCGACCTGCCCACCGCCGGCGACGTGACCATCGACGGCCAGGTCCTGACCCGGATGTCCGAGCGGGAGCGGACCCTCTTTCGCCGGGACAGCATCGGATTCGTCTTCCAGTTCTTCAACCTGATCCCGACGCTCACGGTGGAGGAGAACCTGCTTCTCCCGCTGGAGCTGAGCGGACGGGACACGCCCGAGGACCACGCCCGGGCCAGGTCGCTGCTGGCGGAGGTCGGGCTCGCCGACCGGGCCGGCGTCTACCCGGACCGGCTCTCGGGCGGCGAGCAGCAGCGGGTGGCGGTGGCCCGGGCCCTCTCCCACAACCCGGCGGTGGTCCTGGCCGACGAGCCCACGGGCAACCTGGATCGGGCCACGGGGCAGACGGTGCTCGATATGATGGAGTCGCTCGCCCGATCCGCCGGGACCACGGTGCTGGTGGTGACCCACAGCGAGCAGGCCGTGCCGCTGGCCGACCGGGTGGTGGAGCTCCGTGACGGCGCCATCCGGCCCCATTGACCGGGGTACCGAGGCCCGGCTCCCGTTGAGCGCCGACGCAGCGTCCCGGGCCAACGCCGCCGCGTCGGGCCCAGGCCGGGCTCCCGGCCGGCGAGCCGACCGATGACGCTCCTCCAACGCTCCAGCCTGCGCCACCTCTGGCGACACCGCTGGCAGGCGGCCCTGTCGATTCTGGGCGTGGGACTCGGCGTGGCGGTGGTCCTGGCCGTGGACCTGGCCGTGTCCAGCGCGCAGCGCGGGTTCACGATCTCCGCCGAGACGGTGGCCGGGCGGGCCACTCACCAGGTGGTGGCCGGCCCGTCGGGGCTGGCCGACTCCCTCTACCGCACCGTCCGGGCGCTGCCGGGTGTGGACGCCGCGGCGCCGATGGTGGATGGCGACGTGGTGGCTACGGGCGTCGGAGCCGGCGAGGCCGCCGCCGGCGACGCCGGGGTCAGCGACGCCGGGGCTAGCGATGTCGGCGTGGTGCTCCGGGTCCTGGGCGTGGACCCGTTCGCCGAGGGGCCGTTCCGGCGGTACAGCGGCGGCGGGGAGATCGGTCCGGCCGCCTCGGCGCTCATCGGCGCCCGAGCGGGTCTTCTGAGTGCGTCCACCGCCCGTGGACTGGGGGTCGGCGAGGGGGAATGGCTGAGGATCGACGTGGGCGGACGCAGCGACAGCGTCCGCATTGCCGGGGTCATGGAGCCGGTGGATGAAACCAGCCGACTGGGGCTGGAGAACCTCCTCATCGTCGACATCGGGACGGCCCAGGCACTCCTGCGCCGCCACGGGTTGGACCGCATCGACCTGATCCTGGCGGGATCGGCACCGGCCGAGCGGGCGCCGCCGTCCGGGGTCGGATCGGGGGAGCGCACGAGTACGCAGGAGACCGCCGAGGCGGCGGTCCGGGTTCTGCTCCCGGCCGGTGTCACGCTCCAGTCGGCGGGCGCCAGCGCAGGCGCGCTCCGGGACATGACCCGGGCCTTCGACCTCAACCTCAGGGCGCTGAGCCTCCTGGCGCTGATCTTCGGGATCTTCCTGATCTACAACAGCGTGACCTTCTCGGTGGTCCAGCGACGACGGCTCCTGGGCACGCTCCGCGCGCTGGGCGCCACCCGCCGGGAGGTCTTCGGCCTCGTCCAGGCCGAGGCGCTGGTGCTGGGCGTGGCCGGCGCGCTCCTCGGCGTGGCCCTCGGCATCGGCCTCGGCCAGGGACTGGTCCGGCTGGTGACCCGGACGATCCAGGACCTCTACTTCGTGGTCACCGTGAGGGAACTGATCCTTACGCCGTGGACGCTGGGCAAGGCCGTCGCCCTGGGCGTCCTGGGCACCCTCGCCGCGGCCGCGCCGCCGGCTCTCGAGGGCGCGCTCGCCCATCCGCGGGCCGCCCTCCTGCGCTCCGAGCTCGAGTCGGGACTGCGACGCCGGCTGCCGGCGGTATCCTGGGCGGGCGTCGGACTGGCCGCCGTGGGTGGCGTGGTGCTGGCGCTGTCGTCGTCGGTGGATGCCAGCTTCGTGGGACTGTTCGGCGTGATCCTGGGCATGGCCCTTCTCACGCCCCTGGCCACCGTACTCCTGATGCGCGGGCTCAAGCCGCTGGCCGGGCGGGTGTTCGGCATACTGGGCCGGATGGCCGCGGGAGGGGTGACGGCGGGGCTGAGCCGTACGGCGCCGGCCATGGCCGCGCTGACCATCGCCGTGGCCACCACCATCGGCGTGGCCGCCATGGTGGGCAGCTTCCGGGGCAGCCTCATCACGTGGCTCGATCGGACCCTCTCGGCCGACATCTACATCGCGCCGGCGCGACCCGGCGGGACCGGCGGCGCCACAGGCTCGGTGATCATCGACTCCGCCGCGATCGCCACGCTGGTCTCGGATCCCGCCGTCGCCGAGGTCCGCCGCTACCATCGCAGCGACGTCCCGACGCCGGATGGGCCCGTGGACCTCATGGCCATCGGGATCGACTCCCGGCTCCGGGGCCACTTCGACTACCTGGCCGGCGACCCCGCGGACTTCTGGGACGACTTCGTCCGGGGCCGCGTCCTCATGGCCTCCGAGCCCTTCGCGTACCGCCGCGGACTCGAGCCGGGCGACAGCATCGCGCTGCGGACCGCCCGCGGTGACGTCACCATGCCGGTGGCCGCCGTCTTCCGGGACTACGGCTCCGACCGGGGCATGCTCATGATGAGCTACCCCCGCTACACCGAGCTCTACGACGATTCGACGGTCACGACCATGGCCCTGATCCTCGAGCCCGGGGCCGACCGGGAGGCCGTGATCCGCCGGCTGCGGGCGGCCACGGCGTCGCAGCAGGCCCTGAATATCCGGTCCAACCGCGCTGTGGGCGAGGCCAGTCTCGTGGTCTTCGACCGCACGTTCGCCATCACCCAGGTGCTGCGGCTCCTGGCCCTCATCGTGGCCTTCGTGGGCGTCCTGAGTGCCCTGATGGCGCTCCAGCTCGAGCGCGGCCGGGAGCTCGGCGTGCTCCGCGTCAACGGCCTCACGCCCCGACAGGTCTGGGCCATGGTCTCCTCGCAGACCGGGCTCATGGGCATCGCCTCCGGCCTCATGGCGCTGCCCATGGGGCTGATCCTGGCCGTCCTCATGATCGAATTCGTGAACCGGCGGTCGTTCGGATGGACCATCGACCTCGCCGTCCCGCCCGGCGTGCTGGTCCAGGCCATGGCGCTCGCGCTGGCGGCCTCGTTGCTGGCGGGGATCTACCCGAGCTGGCGGATGGCACGGACATCGCCCGCGGAAGCGTTGAGGGGGGAATGAATGACGAGCGGACGGCGTATCGGACGACGGCGTATCGGACGACGTACCAGTCAACAGTTCTGGCCCATCGCACCATGACGTTCAAGGGCGAAATCGGTGGTATGACGAGAATAGATCGGCGTAGCTGCGATTGCGATCGGTGCGGCCGACGGTCCGGCGCCGTGGCCACTACCAATATTCGTCAAAACTGGCGACTGGTACGTCGTCCGCCAGTTCGTCGTCCGCCAGTTTGCCGCCGCCCCGCCGTTGGTTCAGCCGCCATCGTGGCACTCTTCGCCCTGGCTGCCGCCTGCTCCGACCCCGGCCCACCCCGCGCGACGCTCTCCGTGGGCGAGGCGATGGCGGGGGACACGGGCGGCTACGAGCGGGCCACCGAGCCGCGCGCCATCGTTTTCCCTGCGGACCATGGCCCGCACCCCGCCTTCCGGACCGAGTGGTGGTACTTCACGGGCAACCTGACGGCCGGCGACGGACGGGACTTCGGCTTCCAGCTCACTTTCTTCCGTACGGCCCTGCGGCCGGACACGAGCACCGTCGGATCACCGTGGGCCACGCGGCAGGCGTACATGGGCCACTTCGCGCTCACCGATATGGCCGGGGCTCGGTTCCACGCCTTTGAGCGGTTCGACCGCGGCGCCCTGGGGCTGGCGGGCGCGGAGGGCGAGCCGATGCGCGTCTGGGTGGGCGACTGGCGAGCGGAATCGAGCTCGAGCTCGGGTCCGGGTTCGGGCTCGGCTTCGAGTTCCGGATCCGATTCCAGGCGGCGTTCGCGATGGGGCGGTCCGGAGTTCTACGTCCAGGCGGCCGAGGGAGGTGTGGCCATCGATCTCTCCCTGACGGCCGTGAAGCCGGTGGTGCTGCAGGGCGATGACGGGTTGAGCCGGAAGGGCCCGGAGCCGGGGAACGCGTCGTACTACTATTCGCTGACCAGGTTGGAGGCGACCGGCACGGTGACCGTGGAAGGCAGCCCGACACCGGTTCGTGGCCTCGCCTGGCTCGACCGGGAGTGGAGCACCAGCGCGCTGAGCCCCGGGCTGGTGGGATGGGACTGGTTCGCGCTCCAGCTCGACGAGGGCACCGAGCTCATGGTCTACCGGCTCCGGGAAGACGACGGCGGCACGGCGCGGTTCTCGGCGGGCACCTTCGTGCGCGGGGATGGCAGCGTGGTCCGGCTCGGGGCTGACGACTTCACGCTGGACGAGACCGGCTCGTGGAGCAGCCCCCGGGGCGGGAGCTACCCTTCCGGGTGGCGGGTCCGGGTCCCGTCCCTCGACCTGGATCTGGCGGTGCGTCCCCGCCTCGACGACCAGGAGCTCGATCTGGCGTTCCGGTACTGGGAGGGTGCGGTGGCGGTGACCGGGCGGCGCGCGGGTGCGGAGGTGGCGGGCCGGGGGTACGTGGAGCTTACCGGCTACGGGGATGATCCCCGCCCCCGGGGAGCGCGCTGAGGTCGGTCCGGGGTCGTCACGCCACCGGTTCCTCTGCTGCCGCGATCTCGATCTCCTCGACAACCTTCTGGTCCAGCCGGCGGCCGAAGACGCGGAGCCCGGTATAGAGGATGACGAGGCCGATGGCGAGTCCTATGAACGGGTTGAACCCGTAGGCCGACGGGATGTCGCCGACGAGCATGGCCACCACGGCCACGGTAAGGGCGTAGGGCATCTGGGTGCGGACGTGGTCCACGTGGTCGCACGCGGAGGCCATGGAGCTCATGACGGTGGTATCGGAGATGGGCGAGCAGTGGTCGCCGAAGATGGCGCCGGCCATGATGGAGCTGACCACGCCCAGCAGCACCGAGTAGTGGCTGCCGGAATCGAAGCCTACGCCCGCGCCCATGGCTACCGCCAGCGGGATGACCACGGGGAAGAGGATGGACATGGTCCCCCACGAGGTGCCGGTGGCGAAGGAGATGACGGCGGCGGTGATGAACGTGAGGACGGGCAGCAGGTGGATCGGGAGGGTGTCGCTGAGCAGCGACGACAGGTACGGCCCCGTGCCCAGCGCTTCGGTCACGCCACCGAGTCCCCAGGCCAGGACCAGGATGATGACGGCGAGCATCATGGCGCGCATCCCGCCGACCCACGCTTCCACGGTCTCCTGGAGGCTCAGGATCCGCTGGCCCCATGTCATGACGATGGCCGTCGCCGAGCCGAGGAAGGAGGCCCAGATCAACGCCTGGAACGGGTCGGCGGCACCGACCACGGCGCGGAGCCCTGCGTCCGGGCCCACGGCCGTCCGGCCGGTGACGTAGATGCCGGCGAGAGCCACGAAGATGGTGAGGAGTACGGGCGCGACGGCGTTGATCCACCGATGCGGTTTGTCTTCGGGCGCGTCCATGAGCCCGCCCCCGGTGTCGGCGGCGAGCTGGGCGCCGGGCCGGTGCAGCCCCCCTCCGGACACGGCGCGTTGCTCGGCCCTGAGCATCGGACCGAACTCCCGGCGTGTGACCACCGTCATGACCACGAAGAAGAGTGCCAGGATCGGGTAGAAGAGGTACGGGATCGAATGGAGGAAGACGTTGAACGGGTTCTCCGAGGCGGCCAGGAGCTCGGCGGCCTCCGCGGGGTCGGCCACGTTCGCGGCGGAAGAGGCCAGCGCGTCACCGATGAGGGTGATCTCGAAGCCGACCCAGGTGCTGATCAGAGCGATGGCGGCCATGGGGGCCGCCGTGGAGTCCACCACGTACGCCAGCTTCTCCCGGGATAGCTTCAGCCGGTCGGTGATGGGCCGCATGGTGTTGCCGACGATGAGCGTGTTGGCGTAGTCGTCGAAGAAGATCATGAGGCCGGCGACCCAGGTGAAGAACTGGCCGCGTCGTCGGCTGGTGGCGAACGGCCGCATGGCCTCGACCATGCCGAGCGTCCCGCCGCTACGGGACATGACGCCGACCATCCCGCCCAGGAGCAGGCTGAACATGACGATGGCCACGTGGTCGGGGTTGCCGGCCAGCGCCTGGAGCGCGAACTCGTCGACGCTCATGAGGGTGGCGGTCAGCGGGTTCCAGTCGGCGATGAAGAGGGCACCGAGCCAGATCCCCGTGAAGAGTGAGATGACCACCTCACGGGTAATGAGCGCCAGGAGGATGGCGGCCAGGGGCGGAAGCAGGCTGAGCCAGCCGGGATCGATGACGTCCATGGAGTCCTGGTTCCTAGGGTCGACGGTGTCGAGACGGCGGGAATGATAGGCGCCGTCGGGGGCGCCCCGCAAATGGAGTCCGGGCCGGGCCGGGTCAGGGCGGACCGGTGGGCGGGGCCGGGCCGCCGTTGACGGTGCGGAGGGGGTTCCGTAGCTTGCGCCCGACCTTCGGAAGGACTCCTCTCAAGAGCGCTGAATGGCCGAGAAACGGCAGCAAATCATGGATGAGCGCGGCGTAGAGCGCGCGCTCGCCCGGATGGCCCGGGAGATCATCGAGAAGAGCGCGGGCACAGACGCGCTCTCTCTCATAGGGATCCACCGTCGTGGCGTCCAGCTGGCCGAACGGATCGCCGACGAGATCGAGCAGGCGGAGGCCACGCGGCCGCCCGTCGGATCCCTGGACATCACCCTCTACCGAGACGACCTCATGGCCATCGGGCCGCGCCCCGTGGTGGGCGAGACCCGGATGCCCGAGGAGGGCGTCGAGGACCGGATCGTCGTGATCATCGACGACGTGGCGCACACGGGTCGGACGGCCCGGGCGGCCATGGACGAGCTGGCCGACTTCGGCCGACCTCGCCGGATCCTCCTGTGTGTGCTCGTGGATCGGGGTGGTCGAGAGCTGCCGATCCAGCCCGATATCGTCGGCCGGCACCTGGACGTGCCCGAGGGGACCCGGGTCGAGGTGCTGGTCCCGGAGCTGGATGACCGGCTGGCCGTGGAGTTCGGGCCCATGGGAGGCGAGTGATGCCGGAAGCGACGTACCTGGGGAAGGACCTGGTCGGGCTGGAAGGACTCGACGCGGACCAGATCACCGCGATCCTGGACACCGCCGAGCCGTTCAAGGAGATCAGCGAGCGGAAGATCAAGAAGGTGCCGGTGCTCCGGGGGATGACCATCGTCAATCTCTTCTTCGAGCCGAGCACCCGTACCCGGGTCAGCTTCGAGTTCGCCGAGAAGCGGCTCAGCGCCGACACGGTGAACATCTCCAGCAGCGGCTCCAGCGTGGTGAAGGGGGAGACGCTGGTGGACACGGCCCGGAACCTGGAGGCCATGCGCATCGACATGGTGGTCATGCGCCACCCGTCGTCGGGCGCCGCCCAGTTCCTGGCGGAGCGGATCCCGTCGAACGTGGTCAACGCAGGCGACGGTCGGCACGAGCACCCCACGCAGGCGCTCCTCGACATGCTGACCATCCGCGACCATCTGGGCGCCATCGCGGGGAAGAAGGTCTGCATCGTCGGCGACATCCGGCACTCGCGTGTGGCCCGCTCGAACATCTTCGGGCTCCGTGCGCTGGGCGCGGAGGTGGCCGTGTGCGGGCCCCGCACTCTGGTCCCCATGGGGATCGAGGAGCTGGGCGTCACCGTCTTCGACCGGATCGAGGAGGCCATCGAGTGGGCCGACGTCCTCAACGTGCTCCGGCTCCAGCTCGAGCGCATGGAGGCGGGCTACGTCCCCAGCCTGCGGGAGTACAACCGGGTGTTCGGGGTCAGCCGGGAGCGGGTGGAGGCCTCGCCCCGGGACCTCCTGATCCTGCACCCCGGCCCCATGAATCGGGGCGTG
This sequence comes from Longimicrobiales bacterium, assembly GCA_046483065.1. Taxonomy (GTDB): domain Bacteria; phylum Gemmatimonadota; class Gemmatimonadetes; order Longimicrobiales; family RSA9; genus JAWVYT01. The sequence goes on from JAWODW010000042.1 coordinate 26,707, forward strand.
GAGATCGACAGCGACGTGGCGGATGGCGACCACGCGGTGATCCTGAACCAGGTGACCAACGGCGTGGCCATCCGGATGGCCGTGCTCTACCTGCTGGCCGGCGGCGCACCGGAGAAGGCGGAAGCCGCCAAGGGGAACGGGGACAATGGCTGAACAGACGGTGCTGCTGAAGGGCGGTCGGGTCATCGACCCGTCGCAGGGGATCGATGACGTCCGCGATGTGCTGTTGGTCGACGGGAAGGTGGCGGCGGTGGACGAGGCCATCGACACCCCGGAGGGCGCGGACGTGCACGACGTCTCCGGGCTGGTCGTGACGCCGGGGCTCGTGGACGTCCACGTCCACCTCCGGGAGCCCGGCGGCGAGCACAAGGAGACCATCGCCACCGGCGCCTGGGCGGCGGCCGTGGGTGGGTTCACGTCCATCTGCGCCATGCCCAACACCGACCCGCCCATCGACGACCCGGCAGCCGTGGGGTTCGTTCTCGCCCAGGGGCTCCGGGCCGGCGCGGCACGGGTCTATCCCGTGGGCGCGGTCTCTGTGGGGCAGAAGGGCGAGCGGCTCACGCTGGTGGGCGAGATGGTCGACGCCGGCGCCGTGGGCATCACCGACGACGGGCTCCCCGTCCAGGACAGCGGGCTCATGCGGCTCGCCCTGGAGTACTCGGGCACCTTCGGGATCCCCGTGGCCGACCACTGCGAGGACCCCACACTCTCCCGGGGCGGATCCATGAACGAGGGCGTGGTCTCCACGCGCCTCGGGATCACGGGGATCCCCGGGGCCGCCGAGGAGGTCATGATCGCCCGGGACCTGTTCCTGGCCGAGCTCACCGATGGGCGCCTCCACATCCAGCACGTATCCACCCGGGCGGGCGTCCAGATGATCCGGGCCGCCAAGGAGCGCGGCGTGAACGTCACCGCCGAGGCCACGCCCCACCACTTCACCCTCACCGATGAGGCCGTGGTGGGCTACCGGACCGAAGCCAAGGTGAACCCGCCGCTCCGGACCGCCGAAGACCGGGAGGCCGTCCGCGAGGGCGTCCGCGACGGCACCCTGGACTGCATCGCCACGGACCACGCACCACACCACTACGACGAGAAGGAGCAGGCCTTCGAGGACGCCCCCATGGGGCTCGTGGGGCTGGAGACGGCGCTGGGGCTCGCCGTCACCGAGCTCGTGGACGGCGGCGTCCTCACGCTGCCGGAGCTTGTCGAACGGATGAGCACCGGCCCGGCCCGGGCGTTCAACCTGCCCGCCGGCACCCTCCGGGAAGGCGCGCCCGCGGACGTCACCGTGTTCGACCCGGAGGCCGAGTGGACCGTGGACCCGGCGGCTTTCGCCTCCAAGAGTCGGAACACCCCCTTTGCGGGTCGCACCCTGCGGGGCCGGAACCATACCACCATCGTGGGCGGCCGAGTGGTATGGACCGCCGAGCAGGGCGTGGACCACGCCCGGGAGCAGGCCCGGAAGCATGGCTGACGGGCGGGACCTGACCCCGGAGACGACCTCGGAGGCGGCCCCGGAAGGCGCGGGCGGCGGCGCGTCCACGTCGCTGCAGGAGTTCCTCGGCGGGGCCGAGGTGCCGTGGCCCGCGGCCGGCGAGCTGGAAAACGGCACCCGGATCGTGGCGTGCTACGCCGTCGTCCGGTCGAGCCTGGCCACCACGAAGCAGGACAAGCCGTACCTCCGGCTCGAGCTGAGCGACCTCCATGGCGGGATCGAGGCCCGCGTCTGGGACAGCGCCGAGCGCTACGCCGCCGCGGTCGAGCCCGGCGGGTACGTGGGCGTCCGCGGCCGGGTCGAGTACTTCAAGGGGCAGCCCCAGATCAACGTGGACCACCTGGAGCCGATCCGGGTCGCGCCCGAGGAGCTGGGGCTCTTCATGCCCCGGTCACCCCGGGACCCCGTGGAGATGGACGCCGAGCTCGCCGACCTCATGGCGTCGGTGAAGGACAAGCCGCTACGGAACCTGCTCCGGGCGCTCCTGGGCCCCAGGACCGAGACGGGGCAGTGGTTCCGCCAGGCGCCCGCGGCCTCGAGGCACCACCACGCCTACGTGGGCGGGCTGCTCGAGCACACCCTGTCCATCACCAAGCTGTGCGACGCCTTCGCCGCCCACTACGGCCCCATCATCGACCGGGACCTCCTCATCACCGGCGCGCTCCTCCACGACCTCGGCAAGACCAAGGAGATCGCTACCCGGGCCGGGTTCCCGTACACCTCCCAGGGCAAGCTCCTCGGCCACATCCTCCTCGGCCTCGAGATGATCCACGATGCCGGCCGGGAGCTGGATGTGCCCGAGGACCGGCTCCGGCTCGTCGAGCACCTCGTCGCCGCCCACCAGGGCCGCTACGAGTGGCAGAGCCCGCGCGAGCCCCAGACGCTGGAAGCGCTTCTGCTCCACTACGCCGATGATACCGACGCCAAGGTGCAGCAGGCCCTCGACCTGGTCCGGGCCGGCGGCGAAGGGTGGAGCGACTATTCCCGATCCTTCCGTCGCGAGTTCCTGAAGCACCCCGGCGGCCGCGACCCCGGCGACGACCCGCCCGCCGACCCCACCGGCCGCCCCGACCCGGATACGCTCTCCCTCTTCGATTAGGGAGAAGCGCGGAGGCGCGGAGAAGCGCGGAGGCGCGGAGAAGCGCGGAGGCGCGGAGGCGCGGAGGCGCGGAGGCGCGGAGGCGCGGAGGCGCGGAGACGCGGAGAGGGCCGTAGGGCGCGACCGCTGACTTCGTCGCCGGGAAGCCTCCATCGTGAGACAGGACCCGAACCAGGATTTCCGGGTCGAGGCACATCGTAGATGATGGATTCTGCAAACCTCTAGGTACACATCCACATCGCGGCCGGGCGGCGGTCTCCGTCGACCCGACGTTCGGACGGAGAAGACCGGCGCCTCGCCGGAGGGATGGTTCCGCCATGGAGGGGACGATTTCGCCCAGCGGGGATGCAGACGTCATGCTTGGCTTGGCAGGTTGTCTCGCACGGAGGCGTCCCGAGGCCTCGAACGCAGCCTCGCGACGATCCCACCCCTCATCTCCTGATCGAGCCGGGGAGCTTCGCCTCGCCGGGCACTCGGCAAGGCCACCCCGAGAACATGGCCCCGCCGTGAAGCCGGCACCCCTCATCACAAAAAACCGCCGCCCCCGTCCAGTGACGGAGGCGGCGGTCGTCCCACAATGGTATCAGTGCGGCGCTCTAGACCTCGCCGCCCTTCTCCTTCACGATCCTGGCCAGCTGCCGCTTCTTGCGGGCGGCCTTGTTCGGATGGAGGATGTTCTTCCTCCCGAACCGGTCGAGGAGCCCTGAGGCCTGCTTGAAGGCCTCCGCGGCGGTGTCGCCGTCCTCTGCGTTCTCTACGTTCTTGATGGCGGTCTTGAGGCGCGACCGCTGCTGCCGGTGCTGTTCCTGGCGGCGGCGGCTCTGCCGGACCCGCTTCTTTGCGCTCTTGCTGTTCGCCAACGTCCCGATTCTCCCGCTGGTTGACCGTAGTGTTCCAAAGCCCCGAAGTGTAGGGGCGATGGGCGGTAGTGTCAACCTCGGCGCGGGAGGCCCGGGGGGCGGGGGATTCGGCCGCAGGTCTCTCCCTCGCGCTCTTCCGCGTTCGCACGTACGTTACGCGACTCGTGGCGTGCCGCAGGCGGACCGCCGTCTCGTACATCCCGATCGCCCCGTGCCATGGCCGGCGAAATGTACAGAACTGGGAGGGTGCACGACGACCCGGGGGACGACCTCCTGCTGGTCGAGCTGGAGCAGTTCGAGGGGCCTCTCGACCTGCTGCTGCACCTCATCCGCGAGCAGGACATCGACATCTTCGATATCCCCATTGCCCGGATCACGAACCAGTTCCTGAAGCTGATCGAGGGGATCGAGGTGCTGGGGCTGGATCGAGCCGGGGAGTTCCTGGAGCTGGCGGCCACGCTGCTCCGGATCAAGTCGCAGATGCTGCTGCCCCGGCCGTTCGACCCCACGGGCGAGCTGGAGGACCCCCGGGCGGAGCTGGTGCGCCGGCTGCTGGAGTACGAGCATTTCCGGGACGCGGCCGGGCGCCTCGAGGACGCCGAGGCCGACCGGTCCCGGCACTACGCCCGGGGCTACCTGCCGCCGAAGCCTACAGTGGACCCGGCGGATCTCGAGCTGGAGCTGGACTGGGCGGACCTCTGGGACGCGCTCTACGAGGTGATCGAGCGGGCGCGGCCGCCGGAGGAGCACCATATCCACGGCCGGATCGTGACGCTGGAAGAGAAGGTGGAGCTGATCCTCGATACCCTCCAGCAGCTGACGCGGGTCGAGTTCCAGCAGCTGCTGAGGGAGCACCCGGACAAGCTCCACGCCGTGGCCACGCTGACGGCGGCGCTGGAGCTCGCCCGCCGCCGGCAGGTGGCCATGCGCCAGAGCAAGCCGTTCGCCCCGCTGTGGATCTACCCGCGGGACGGCGAGGACGCACCCGAACCCGAGGCCGATGAAGACCACGCAGATCATTGAGGCCCTCCTCTTCGCCAGCGACGCACCGCTCTCGGCCGATGACCTGGTCCGGGGGGAGGAAGAGCTGGAGCCCGAGGACGTGGAGGGCGCCGTCAACGCGCTCCGGGCCGAGTACGAGGACACGGGCCGGGCGTTCCAGATCTATAGGATCGCCGGCGGCTACCAGCTCCTGACGCGGCCGGAGTACTCGCCGCACCTGGAGCGGTTCGAGACGGTGCCTCAGAGCACGCGGGTCTCGGGTCCCGCCCTCGAGGTCCTGGCCATTATCGCCTACCGTCAGCCCATCGCGCGCGCGTCCATCGAGGAGATCCGTGGCGTGGACTCGACCCACACGCTCCGTACGCTCCAGGAGCTCGGCCTCATCGAGGTGGTGGGCCGGGGCGAGGGGCTCGGCCGCCCGCTCCTGTACGGCACCACGCCCCACTTCCTCGAGCACTTCGGATTCACGTCGCTGGACGACCTCCCGAAGCCCGACGAGTTGCCCGTGGTGCTCGCCGAGCAGCGGGTGGAGGTGGTGGACGCCGAAGAGGTCGAGGCGGGCCAGGCGGAGGTCGCGGAGGAGGCCGAGAAGGATGCAGAGGCGGAACCGAGCGACGAAGGTGACCCATCCCCCACCCCGAGTCCGACCCCGACCCCGAAGGAGCCGTGAGGCTCCAGAAGTACCTCTCCCGGGCGGGAGTAGCGTCCCGGCGGGCGGCGGAGCAGATGATCCGGGACGGTCGGGTCCGGGTGAACGGGGAGGTCGTGCGGGAGATGGGTGTGAAGGTCGGGGAGGGCGACCGGGTGGTGGTGGACGGTCGGGAGGTGACGCCGGACGCGCCGGTGTGGGTGATGCTCCACAAGCCGGCGGGCTACGTGACCACGCGGGACGATCCGCAGGGTCGGCCGACGGTGTACGACCTGCTGCCGGGGCCGTACCAGAGCCTGTTCCACGTGGGTCGTCTCGACCTGGACAGCGAGGGGCTGCTGCTGCTGACGAACGAGGGTGGTGTCGCGAACCGGCTCATGCATCCGAGCCACGAGGTGGACCGGGTCTACCGGGTGGACGTGGAGGGCACATTGAGCCGCCGGGAGCGGCGGGCGCTGCTGTCGGGGATCGAGCTGGACGATGGCGTGGCCCGGGCCCACGCGGTGGAGATCGTGTCGGAGACGGCGGTGGCCCCGGACGGGAGGCCCGGAACCCGGTTGCGGCTGGTCATGCGGGAAGGACGGAAGCGGGAGGTCCGACGGCTGCTGGACGCCGTAGGGCACCCGGTGCAGCGGTTGGTGCGGGAGCGGCTCGGGCCGGTATCGCTGGGTGCGCTGCCGGAGGGGGAGTGGCGGGAGCTGGAGGTTGGGGAGGTAGCGGCGCTGAGGGGGGTGGAGTAGACGAGGTCGAGGATCGAGTTCGAGAATCGAGTGATGAATAGATAGGGGAACGCCATGGACATACGTGACAAGACGGTGCTGCTGCTGGGCGGGTCGGGGCTGGTGGGAATGGCGGTGGCTCGGGCGCTGATCCCGTTCGAGCCGGGGAAGATCGTGCTGACGGCGCTGACCCGGGACGAGGTGGAGCCGGCGGCGGAGGAGCTGCGGAAGGAGGCGGGCGGGATCGAGGTCGCCATCGAGTGGGGTGACATGTTCCGGCCGGAGTCGCTGAAGGACCGGCCCCGGGCGGAGCTGCTGGACGACGCGGACGCCCGGGCCGAGCTCCTGGACGACCTCTACGGCGATCTCACCGACGACGTGGTGCAGCGATCGAACTTCGCGTCGCTGCTGGATCGGCACCGTCCGGCCATCGTGGTGGACTGCGTGAACACGGCCACGGCGTTCGCCTACCAGAACATCTTCGCCAGCGCCACTTCGCTGCGGTCGAAGGCGGAGGCGGAGGAGGGGTGCAGCCGGGAAGAGGTGGAGCGCCACCTGGCGACGCTCTACCTGCCCCAGCTCATCCGGCACGTGCAGATCGCGCTGGAGTCCATGAAACGGACGGGGACAGAAATCTACCTGAAGATCGGCACGGCGGGCACGGGCGGGCAGGGGCTCAACATCCCGTTCACCCACTCGGAGGAGCGACCGAGCCGGATGCTCCTGGCCAAGTCGGGGGTGGCGGGCGCCCACACGCTCCTCCTCTACCTCATGGCCCGCACGCCGGACGCGCCGGCGGTGAAGGAGATCAAGCCGACGGCCGCCATCAGCTGGAAGCGGATCGCGTACGGCGAGGTGATGCGACGGGGGCAGGGGATCGAGCGGTATGACGCCGCGGGCCCCGTAGCGCTGGACGCGGCCTTCGGCGACAGTGCGTCGTCGAGCTACACGGCCACGGGCGACACGCTGAAGGGCGTGTACGTGGACGCCGGCGAGAACGGTCTGTTCAGCCTGGGCGAGTTCGAGACGCTCACGGCGCTCGGGCTCATGGAGTACATCACGCCGGAGGAGATCGCCGATGACGCGGTCCGGGAGATCCGGGGCTACCCCACCGGCCACGACGTGGTGGGCGCGCTGGACGCGTCGACGTCGGGCCCCACGTACCGGGCCGGCGTGCTCCGGGAGGTGGCCCTCGCCCGGATGGAGGCGCTGGAGCGGGAGCACGGGGTGGAGTCCGTCGCCTATGAGATGCTCGGCCCGCCCCGCCTCTCGAAGCTGCTCTTCGAGGTGGCCATCCTCCGGCGTCTGCAGAGCGGGATGGACGAGGCGGCGGCGCTGGACCCGCAGGAGACCGCCCGACGAGCCGGCGAGCTCATCGAGAGCGACGACGACCTCCGGGTCCGGATCCTGACCATCGGGCTGCCGATCCTGCTGCCCGATGGCGAGAACGTGCTCCGGGGCGAGACGGTGAAGGTGGCGCCGGAGCCCGGACAGGCACCGGACCACCCGAAGCTGGTGGAGAACGGCTGGGTCGACCTGCGGCCATCGAACTGGGAGCGCTGGCGGGACCGGCTGCGGGCGGTGCGCGACGAGCTGGACACGGGTCCCTCGGCCGATGACGGCTCCCGGGCGGACCGCGAGCCCCACGACCGGGGCCGCGCCCTGCGTCCCGGCCGGCTGGCGGCCTGGGTCTTCCGCCACGAGGACGCCGGGGAGCGGATCAAGCGGTAGGCGCCGCGGGGCGGCGCGACCGCCGCTGGCCAACCGCGGACCGCAGTGGGTTCGCGGCGAAGCAGGATTCACAGCTCGGTGGCTGGCCCGACGGTGTGCCCGGGTTCAGAGCTCCGCCCGAGGACATGGCGGGGAGTGATGAGCCTGGCCCTGCCCAACGGCGGACGGCGGACGGCGGACGACGGTCGGCGGTCGGACCCGGAGGCAACGCCGGCGGGTTTACCATCATCGAACATCTTGGCGTCGGTTCCGGTAGAATCAGGGGCCGACGTCCCCTTTTCCAACGTAGAGGAGGTCCCTTTGGAGAGTAGCGCCGCGCCGAGTCCCCCGGCCCACCGGGAACTGGCGCCGAAGATCAAGCGAGAGCTTCACCGGCGGGTGGTCGGTCAGGACGCCATGATCGACCGGCTGCTGATCGGGCTGCTCACGGGCGGGCACGTGCTGCTGGAGGGCGTGCCGGGGCTCGGGAAGACGCTGACGGTCTCGTCGCTCGCCGAAACGCTGGACGTGAGCTTCCAGCGGATCCAGTTCACGCCGGACCTGCTCCCCGCCGACGTGGTGGGGACGAACATCTACAACCAACAGACGGGCGATTTCACACCGAAGCGGGGCCCGATCTTCGCCCAGATCGTGCTGGCGGACGAGGTGAACCGGGCGCCGCCGAAGGTCCAGAGCGCGCTGCTGGAGGCCATGCAGGAGCGGCAGGTCACCATCGCCGGGTCCACGTTCCGGCTGGAAGAGCCGTTCCTGGTGCTGGCCACGCAGAACCCCATCGAGCAGGAGGGGACGTACCCGCTGCCCGAGGCCCAGGTCGACCGGTTCATGCTGAAGCTGAAGGTCACGTACCCGGACCGGGCCACGGAGAAGGAGATCATGCGGCGGATGGCGGGGAAGGAGCCCGTCCCGCTGGAGAAGGTGGCCACGCCGGCGGAGATCCTGGCGGCGAGGCAGGAGATCGCGGACCTGTACGTGGACGAGAAGATCATCGATTACATCGTGGATCTCGTCCACGCCACCCGGGAGCCGGCGGAGCACGGGATCGCTGCGCTTGAGCCGCTCATCGAGTACGGCGCGTCGCCGCGGGCCTCCATCTTCCTGGCCATGTGCGCCCGGGCGAACGCGTTCATCGACGGCCGGGGCTACGTGCTGCCGGAGGACGTGAAGACCATCGGGCCGGACGTGCTCCGGCACCGGATCATCACCACGTACGAGGCGGAGGCCGAGGAGGTCACGCCCGACGACATCGTCCGCCGGGTCTTCGAGGCGGTGGAGGTGCCGTGACATTAGGAGTGGGGGTAGGGGTGGGGCTGGGACGGTGGCCGGCGATCCATCGAGGCGCTGGGGGGCGGTGATGAGCGTGCTGGAGCGGGCAGGTCGCTGGCTGAAGGGGCTGGGCCGGGAGCTCTTCGGCACCGACCGGGAGCCGGTGGCGCTGCCGGATCGGAGCGACCCCGTGGCGCCGGGCGGCGTGCCCCGGGAGGTGCTGCGCCAGGTCCGGCTCATCGAGCTCCGGACCCGGGGCTGGGTCAACACGCTGTTCAGCGGCGAGTACCACTCGGTGTTCAAGGGGCAGGGGATGGAGTTCGCCGAGGTCCGGGAGTACCAGCACGGCGACGATGTTCGGACCATCGACTGGAACGTCACGGCCCGCATGGGCCACCCCTACATCAAGAAGCACGTGGAGGAGCGGGAGCTCACGGTGATGCTCATGGTGGACCTGTCGGGCTCCGAGCAGTTCGGGACCCGGGGCCGGCTGAAGGCGGAGCTGGCCGCCGAGTTGGCCGCTGTGCTGGCGCTCTCGGCCATCCGGAACAACGACCGGGTGGGGCTCCTCATCTTCAGCGACCACGTGGAGCACGTGGTCCCACCGAAGAAAGGGCGGCGCCACGTGCTGCGGCTGATCCGTGACCTGCTGGCGTTTCGACCGTCGGGCCGGGGCACCGACGTGGCCGACGCGCTGGACTACGCCGGCCGTATGCTCCCGCACCGGTCGATCCTGTTCCTGCTCAGCGATTTCATTATCCCCGACGACGAGGGCGGCCGGGCGTTCGACGCGTTCAGCCAGACCCTCAAGCTGGTCTCCAATCGCCACGACGTGGTGGCGGTTCGGATGGTCGACACGGTGGAGGAGTCGCTCCCGGACGCCGGGCTCCTGGTCCTCACCGACCCGGAGACGGGGCGGGAGGTGGCCGTGGACACGGGCCGGGCACGGGTGCGCGACCGCTACGACAGTCGGGCCGGCGAGGAGGACGCGGCGGTCCGGGCGCTCTTCCGGCGGCTGGCGGTGGACGAGGTGGAGGTCCGGACCGACGAGTCGTACGTGACGCCGTTGATGCAGTTCTTCCGGGCCCGGGAGCGGCGGGCGCGATGAGCGCCTTCGTGGTGGTGGTCGGGCTCGTGCTCGGGTTCGCCTCTCCGGCGATGACGCAGCTGGTGCAGGAGGCGCAGGCGGTGCTGGGCCAGGACACGGCGCGGGTGGGAGACGTGGTGCCGGTGGCGGTCCGGGTGGTCACGGGGCCGGGGGAGCGGGTGGCGTGGCCGGACACGCTGCCGCTTGCGGGGTCGCCGGCGGAGAACGCGGCCGGGGTGAGGGAGCAGGTGGACACGGTGGCCGACGGCCGGGTGGTGCGGACGGGTGTCTACGCCGTGACGCCGTGGCGGACGGGGGCGCTGGAGCTGCCGGAGGTGGCCGTGTCGGTGGTGGGTGGCGACGAGTCGCCCCGAACGGTCCGGTCCGAGCTGCCGGTACTGACCGTGGTCTCGGTACTGCCGCCGGACACGACGGGGGTGGAGCCGCAGCCAGCGCGGGGCGTACTCGGCGCGAGCTGGGCGTGGGGCACGATCGTCCTGCTCGTGGTCCTGGCGGCCCTCCTCGTGTCCGGACTGGTCTGGTGGTGGCGGCGTCGCCGGAGCGCGGTGACGGAGGACGCGGCGCCATGGGCGCCCGCGGTCCCGCCCCGTGAGCGGGCGCTGGCGGCGCTCCGGGAGGCCCGGGAGGCCGGGTTCGTGGAGCGGAGCGAGTGGAAGGCGTTCTACACCCGGGTCTCGGAGGCGGTGCGGGCGTACGCGGCGGCGCTGGAGGGGAGTTGGGGCGAGGACCTGGCCACCACGGAGCTGCTGGGGCGGTTCTGGGCCCGGGTCGGGGCGGCGGAGGCGGCCACGCTGGCGGACGTGCTGCGCTCCGC
>JAWODW010000039.1:0-7973 GCA_046483065.1 Longimicrobiales bacterium
CGGGCAATCCCTGTGGTTGCCCGGCGTTCGACGTTTGATCGTACCGTCAGGGGCCTAAGAGAAGCGGAAGACCGAGGGATGTTCCATACCCTGGCGGCGCCTACCTCTGACCTTTGTCAACGGGTGCATTCACGCATCCTGGGCATTGTCCCTGCCCACCCGTTTCCGGATTCCGCTGCCGACCGGCTCCCGCACCGTCCGCACTCGATCCGCCTGGGCCAGGGAGCGCAGCCGGCCGGCACGCGGCGCCATCCCCGCCACCGGCTCCTCCGCGGTCTACCGCCGCCGACCCACGGCCACCCCCTCCACCTCATCGTCCAGCACCACCTCGAAGCGTTCCTGGCCCGGGCCGCCGAGGCCGATCCATGGGGCAAGGGTGTGGCGGGCTGGGTCGAGGACGACTTCCGAGCCTACCTCCGCTGCGGCATCCTGCCCCACGGCTTCACCCGCATTCGATCCCGCCGACCCCGAGCCCGTCCCCGAACTCGACCTCGATCAGACCCGCGGCGCCTGACCGGCGAACTGCGTTCGACGGGTGCCTGGCGTAGTACTCCTACCTGCCACACACACCCGACCTCCCCGGCCGATCCGGCGGCCGGAGGCCCTAATGCCGAACGCATGATCTGACCGCGGACTGAATCTGGGACCCGGTGGGTGAATGAAATGGAATGACTGCAGGCTGTTTGGGATATCCTCAGGGCCCGAAGTGCTTGACAAACCCAGCCGGGGCGATCCAACTTGCCTATCCGAAGCCCCGCCAACAATCCCCTTGTTAGGTGGGAATCTCATGAGGACCCTCCCCCTTGGGCGGTGGTTCGCGCGGTCGTTGCTTGACTGGAGAATCGCCGTAGCGGCGTTCATTGTTGCAGGCGCGGGGTTCTTAGCCTCACCTTCCCCTGCGCTCGCGGCAAATTGCGGGCCGGGATCGGAACCCACAACAGGTTGCACCAATTGTGGTTGGGAGGTGCCTGGGTTCTTCCCGTGCGGGTGCTGTACTGACGCGAACGGGAATCCGACCTGCCTGTGGTGTGCGGTTGAATAGCACGTCATCGACTCAGCGCGGGGGGCTTCCCCCGCGCCGAGTCATCTGCGTTCTACGGCCAGCCCTAATGGGGATTTGTGCCTTGGCGTACTCGATCACGGGGTGCGGCAACGAGAACGCTGAGATCGTCAAACCTACCCAAAGCGTAGCGGCGCTGGTTGACAGCATTTCACGGGAATATCAGAGCCGCGTTCTCGACTTTGCGGATATCCCGCGCGAAGCGGCATTCGTGGGAGAACATGGCCGCGTATTGGTTCTCGACACGTCCGATCCGTATCTGCGGTTGTTTACGGGCGATGGGGACCCGCTCTGGCAGGGGAGTCCTCCCAATGTAGATGGGTTGGAAACAGTGCCTGAAGCCATCGCGGCCTTCGGGGACGATGTCGTCGTGCTACAGCCCGGGTTTGCCAGTTTTTGGTCCCTGGCCGGTGACACTCTCGCGCTACGGCGCCAAATCGCGTTGCCCAAGGGCGACCTACCGCTCGGCGCGATCCGCGCGTGCGGCGACGACGGGTGGATCCTGTACCTACGGGACCCCAATATGCCAATGGATGTCGCCGCGCTGGGAGAGGAGCCAAAGCCCGGAGCTCCCGAGGTTCGCCCTATGGGCGACCCGGAGCTACGGGCCGCTTGGATCTATCCTCTTGCTGAATGGGATGCGGGGGTCAGGGGCCATGCGGGGAATCTACTCTCCCGGTTTGACAGCAGCATCGTGATGCTGCATCGGCCAAGTCTTCGGCGGGGTGGTGTATACACCGAGTTCGACTGCACCGGTGATGCCGGACGCACTGTAACCGAGAACGCCCTGGTTACTGGCTCTGGCTACCCCGTCCAGATCACCCGAGGGCGGGCATTGCAGTGGAGCGCCGGGGTCGCCGCGGTTGCCGACGGCTTCGTTCTGGCTCTTCACCGTTGGTTTACGCCTGGATTCCATGACGTGGACCGTTTCTTCTACGAGACGGAGATCATTCGGTTTTCCGCAGGGGCCTTCGTTGGGTCCATCCTGATCCCGGGGCAGTGGCTTCTCATGGACTATCGTGGTGACCGCGGTCTGCTCCTGACCATGTCCGAGCCCATACCTCATTTCGTGGTCTTGCCGGACAGCCTGATTTCGCCCGCCAACCTGAGTAGCCAGAACCAATGAAACGCTCCAACTCAGCGCAACAGCTCTTTGGCTCGGTACTGGTTGGCCATCGCTGGTGTTGGCGGCACCGGTGCTGCAAGCGCCCTGGGAGTGCGGATAGTGCCAACATTGCTTCAGCTATCAGAAACAGGGATGGTATTGAATGCCAGCAACCCAGCCGCCCCGAGAACATGGCCTCCAGACCCGGCGTGCTAGCCCTCACACGGGCGATCGGACACAGGCCGCCCTCACTAACTCGAGTTGCTGCAGGAAGAGCAGACGCCTGGCCGCGTTCGTGGCAATTGTCTTGGCATCACTCGCCGCCTTCGGCTGTGAGTCCGGCGATCGCCCGCCGCATACAGTTGTAGACACCCTCTCGAATGGCGTGGTGCGAGTGTCCAACCGCGCCCCAATGGAACCGGAACACTCGGCCGGAGTTGCCACAGAGCTCTTCCGCATCGGTGACCGAGACGCCACCGGGCCAACCGTATTCGGCAGGATTCATGGTCTGTTGCTCGGTCCAACCGGGAGTCTATACGTGCTCGATGGCTATGGGCGGGAGGTACGGATGTTCGACTCCACGGGTACGCACATAGCCACGTTCGGAGGAGGGGGGGCAGGACCGGGTGAATTCCAGGATCCCAGAGGCCTGATCTGGGGACCGGACAGCACGGTTTGGATAATGGACCGGGCAGCTCAACGCTACACAATCCTTACATCCTCTGGGCGCTTCGTTACTACGTTTCGCCGCAGGGTCCCCGCCTTCGGGACATATTGGAGGGGGGCGTTCGACGGTCAAGGTGCTCTCTATGAGCCAACGGTGCTCCCGGATCCCCGCAGTTCAGGCGGCCGTTCGGTGCTCATCGCCCATGGTCCACTTCCGGAAGGGCCAACTCCAGTTGACACGTTCCCTTTGCCGCAGGACGCCACGGCGAACTTCTACGTTTCCTTCCCGGGAGGAACACTCAGTCTTCCGGTCCCGTACGCCCCTCGATCGTACTGGGTAATGGACCGCCAAAGCATGCTGTGGGTCGGTAGTGGCCGGGAGTTTAAGATCGCCAAGCGCACATCGCGGGGAGACACTGTTCTTGTGGTTCTGTTAGACCGGGGACTTCAAGAAGTGAGCGCGAGAGAACGAGAAGGGGTTAGGCGGCAGATAGACTCACAACTGACTGCGATCGGTGCGGACCCCCAGCAGGTGGATTTCTCGAGAATACCGGACAGGAAACCAGCTCACGGTCGCATCCTGATCGACGGGCGCGGGCGCATCTGGGTAGCAGGGCCGCCGGAGCCCGCCTCTGGTGCTGGCCCTTCGGATGCACGCTTCGACATCTTCTCGTCAGACGGACACCATCTTGGCATAGTCGATCTGGCGGTATCTCCCGACCGACCCATGGCGTTTGCAGGAGATCGCGTCGCCGGAGTCACGACGGACAGTGCTGGAACGCCCGCCGTGGTGGTGCACCGGGTGGACATCCCCACCGCAGAGAACCCATGAACGGCCGCGTCGAAGCGCTCTGGCGGAAACCCGAGGAGTACGGGCCCATGCAGCCCGTCTAGGAGCTCGGCGTGGTGGCGAAGACCGGCCTCCTCCGCCTGACGAGCGATCCACGACCCCAAGAGCTGGCGCCCCCACGTGCTCGTCCTCTCGGGCGCGCCCATGCGTCGTTGGCACCTCATCGAGCTCGCCGCGGAGGTGCGGTTCAAAATGGTCGTCCGGCATGAGGCCGCCGCCCAGGCGCACCGCAACCTCAGCAACCTCGTCCAGCGGATCCGGACCAACGCCGTTCCCGAGGTGCTGATCGCGGAGGGACGCTCCTTCCCGAAGATCCTCAACGAATCCTCCGCCGATGCGGACCTGGTATTCATAGGGATGGCCGAGCCGTCCGACCCGGAGGCGTTCACCCGTTACTACGCCAAACTCCAGCGCTGGATCGAGCACTTCCCCACAGTGGTCCTGGTCCTCGCTGCGGAGGACACGCCGTTCGACGAGGTCCTGGTGCAAGAAGATGTCACAATCCACCAGGGGAGTGGAAGCTCCCACGCGACCGCGGCTATTCACGATCGGCGAGGCGGCAGTTCACACCCACCGGCGACTCACCGGGCCCGCGAGCCGCATACGAAGACTCTGAGGAGGAGACTGAGAACTTGCGGGGTATACGCACACGCTTCCTGCGAGAATTGCCTACCGACCCGATCAGACCGTGAAGTCCCCATGCGACCATAGGGTCTGGAACATCGAGCGGCGGATTTCGGTGCGCCCCGAGGGGAGAGGGGGTGGAATCGGCCATAGACGCGCCCCCCACCTTCCAGACCTACCTTCCAGACCTACGAACGCCCCAGCAGCCTAAGCCACTGGGGCGCAACGACTTCCCGTTTTCCTTCATGGTCGCACTTGGACTCGAACCAAGGACCTCACGGATGTGAACCGTGCGCTCTAACCAGCTGAGCTATGCGACCTTGTGCAGTACCCCCACGGGGAATCGAACCCCGGTCTCCTGGCTGAGAACCAGGTATCCTTGGCCACTAGACGATGGGGGCAAGGCGCCCGAAGTATAACAAACTCATGGGACCGGTCAACCCAACCGCTCGGCCACGGCCCAGGCCAGGAGCGGGATCATGATCTCGTGGTGCCCGGTGATCTGGTAGCCGGTCCCACCGCCCGTCCGCGTGGGCCGCTCCACCACGTTCATCCGGGGCCGGTAGTGCTTGATCATGTCGAGGTCGACGGCGGTGAACGGGCCGGGCTTCCCGTCGTTCAGGTTGCGGCAGACGGTCAGCGCCTTGAGGAAGACCTCCGGCATGATGACGGCGGAGCCCAGGTTGAGGACCACGCCGTCCTCCAGCCCCTCAAGCGCGCCGGCCAGCCTCCGGAAATCGGTGTAGCTGGTCTGGCCGATGGCGCCGCCATCGGTGGTCGGGTGCTGGTGGATGATCTCTGCGCCGATGGCGGCGTGGACGGTGAACGGCACGCGGTGCTGCCGGGCGGCCAGGAGGAGCGAGCGGTCGGGGAAGGCCAGGTCGTCGCCTTCGAGCCGTGCCTCCAGCGCCCGACCCAGCGCCTCGCCGAGGCCCCACCCTTCCTCGGCGCCGCGGCGGATGGCCTCGTTCATCTCGGCGCCCGTCTCCTCGGCCATCCCGAACGTCCCGTCGGTGAGCCCCGCCTCCACGTCCTCGCTGGTGCCGCCCCAGCGGGCCATCTCGTAGTCGTGGATCACGGCGGAGCCGTTGGACGCCAGGTGCGTGATGACGCCCCGCTCCACCAGGTCGATGAGAAGCGGGCCCACGCCGGTCTTCACGATGTGGCCGCCCATCATGCAGACCACCGCCCGATGGTTCCGGGCGGCGTCCACGATGGCGTCCACCACGGCGGTGAAGCTCCGTGCCTCGAGGATGTCGGGGAGGGAGTCGAGGAAATCGGCGAACGACGGGCCGGCGGCCTCACCGGCGGACCCGGCGTCACCGGCGCCACCGCCGGGCCCGGCGCCCTGTCCCGGCGGGCGGGCGAAGTCCTCCGCCCGTACCTTGTTGGGTCGGTCGCCCACGGGGACGGTCCGGACGCTGGAGAGGTCGGCCTCGCGGGGGTCGGTCATCGGTCGCCGGGGGGGGTCATGGTCGCTCGCTGTTGGCTTCGTCGTATCCGGCGGGCAGCGAGGTCAGCCGCTCGCCGGGGGTGTAGCCGGTGAGGGTGAGCCCCAGCCGGCCGATGATGGGGACCCGGGACGTCATCTTGACCAGGATCCGCCGCCGGTCGTCGGTGAAGTAGACCTCGGCCTCACCGCCCTGGCCGAAGAGCCCGCTGGTCTCGATGATCGGCTGCACCACCAGCACGGGGATCTCGCTCCCGTCGGCGCCGATCATCATCTCGCGGCGCAGCACGCGGATCGTGACCGGGTTCCCCGACTCCTTGTAGTAGCGGTCGAAGCTGTACGTCTGCCCCGGCTCCAGGGGCAGCGTCCGGACGAAGTAGAGGAACGAGATTTCGTCCAGCGGCTCCGCTGACGCCAGCTCGCCGGTGGCCCCCGACGAGCGTCGCTGATAGATCATGCTGTCGGGGTAGAAGTCGTACCATCGGTCGGTCTTGTAGTTGACCTCGTGCTGGTCCTTGTGGATCCGACGGGAGAAGAGCTGCCGGACGTCGAGCCACGACTCGAGGGTGTCATCCACGCGGGCGAAGGTGACCCGGCCTTCGAGCTCGAACCGGAGGTGGTAGGTGGGGTGGCCGTGGACGTCCTCGATGCCCACCACCTCCATGGAGCCCTCGCCCACGCTGCCGAAGACGCCCAGCGACACGGAGTACTCGGCGCGCTCCCCGGGCCCGAACGGGACCTGCGGGATCGCCTGGGCGGATGCGTCGACGCCGGCGAGCCCGGCGAGTAAGGCGAGGGCCGCCGTCCAGAGGGTCGGCGTGCGCAGGTCGGTCAAACCGAGCTCCCCGCCGGGCGCCGGCGCCGGATGAGCCCGGCCAGGTCCCGGGAGACGCGGAACGGGTGGAACCGGCTGGCCCGCTGCTGGCGGCCGTAGCGGATGTGGACGTCCACGGCCTCGGTCCGCCGGGAGTGGGGCGCCACCTTCTCCAGGAGCTCGGCGTTGGCGGCCCAGCCCTCGGTGGTGAGGAGCGGCTCGTCACCGGCCTCCTCCATGGCCTTGCGCAGCGCAATGACCCGGTAGGCCCGGAACCCGGAGAGCACGTCGCCCTCCACCTCGCCGCCCCGGACCCGGCGGAGCACGCCGTGCCACGCCCGGCGCGTCCAGCGCATGAGGCGGGGCGTGCCCCCGGTCTCGAGGTGGACCCGTCCGGTGACCACGTCGGCGCCGCCCTCGATCCGCTTCACCAGCGTGACGATGTCACCGGGCTCGTCGGTGAAGTCGGCCTGGAGGGTGACCACCACGTCGCGCTTCGGGTACTCGGTGCGGTCGGACGCCGCCCGGATCAGCGCCTCCAGCGACCGGGCGTAGCCCCGGCGCTTGTCGTGGCGCCGCACCCGGATCGGCATGATCCGGGCGTAGGGCTCCATGACGTCGGGCGTGCCGTCGGTGGACCCGTCGTCTACCACCAGCACCTCGTAGTCGCGCTCGAACTCGGCCATGACCTCGCGGATCTTCCACAGGACCACGCCGATGGTCCGCTCCTCGTTGTAGGCCGGTATGCAGATGTATATCACGTCGGTTCCCGTCTCTTCCTCGTAAGCAGGCCTTCAATTATACCGATTCTGCCCCCGTCCCGTTCCCCGGCGGCCGGGTCTTCCACCGCCGATGGTGCCAGAGGTACTGGGCCGGGTCCTCCCGTACCACCGACTCCAGCGCCGCCGCCAGCGCCGCGGTGAGCCGCTCCTCCCGCTCCGCGTCATCCTCGCCGTCGGGGACCGGCACCCGTCTCACCCGGATCCGGTAGCGACCATCCGGCCGGCGCACGGCCGTGGCCATGAAGACCGGTGCGCCGGACCGGAGCGCCAGCAGCGCCGGCCCACGGTGGGTGGACGCGGGTCGGCCGAAGAAGGGGACGAACACGCCTCGGTCCCGGGCGTCCTGGTCCGCCAGCAGCGCCACGGCGCGCCCCGCCCGCAGCGCCTTCAGCGCCGGCTTCGTGGCAGCGCCCATGAGAATGACGGTCACGCCCAAGCGGTTCCATTCTAACTTTATCTGAACTCATGAAAGCAGTGGTTTTATGTGCAGGCAGGGGCATCAGACTACTCCCCTATACTCAGGAAGTCCCTAAGTGCCTTCTCAAGGTGGGTCCCAAAACATGGGGTCGCGACCCCGTGGAAGAAGTCCAACTCATCCGGAGTCAGCTGGGCCGTGGAGGCC
>JAWODW010000097.1:0-105000 GCA_046483065.1 Longimicrobiales bacterium
CTGCACCGAAATGCTGATGAGCACGGCCAGCACCGTTACCAGGAGGCTCGCTGGCACGATCCATCTGCGGTGCTTCAAAGTTGCGCCAAAGCCCATCACCCCGAGGGTCAGCAACAGCGGCGTGGCGAATACCACAGACCACAGCGTGCTTGCCGAACTCGGCTGCCACTTGAGCAGGGTCACACCGACGAGAGTCACACCAACAGCCGGTGCAGCGACACGAAGTCCTGCTGTCTTTCCTTGCTTAGCCACTACATCCAGAATCTTTTCGCCACCGACGAAAGCCGTAAGGATGATCACCCACATGATGGGAAGCACGTAACGTCCCGGTGCGAATGGGAGTCGGATATGCAGGAAAGTCAGCAAGAGGGAGAATACGACCATCACGATCGTCGTCCCACGATCGATCCGCAACATGCGGAATACTCCGAAAACGGCAAGAGCGGCTACTGTCAACAGGATCACGCCTGCGATCGCGAGAGCTGCGATATCTCCGTCAATCGCAGACTCTCGGTATGGTCTGGGGAAGACCTCCAGGATGGTAATCCCGGTCGACAGCAGGAATTTTGGGTAGAAAGCTCGTTCAATGAGCGAGGACGCGCCACCGTAGGGCGAGGCCCCACTGGCGTGCTGCAGCAGGAAGAACCAGATTACCACCGGGGCTGAGGAGGCTGCGGCAATAAGAGCGTGGCGAATCCGATCGCGGTGCACGATCAGGTCTCTGGCAAGCAGCACCATTACGATTAGCCCACCCTGGTATCGAACGAGCGCGGCGGCCCCGCCGGCGGCGTAGGCCCAGCGTGAGCCGTTTCTGTCGAGCCAGAATGCCAGGAGGACGAAGAAGAGGAACGGAGCGTCCGATGATGGCTGCAGAGCTATGGTCGTCATCTCCGGGTGATAGCCGAAGGCCCATGCGGCGACCAATGCCGGCCCCGCAGAGAGGAAGCTTCGGCAAATGAGCCACATCAAGAGTACTGAACCGGTTGCCGTGAGGAGACTGAGCACACTGCCGGCGTGAAGAAGGGGGTCAGGACCAGGCATCAACCACTGCAACATCAGCACGCCAAGTGACGTGCCCGGTCCCACTGGCGTCTCCGCCGCCATACGGCCGTTCATCAACGCCACGGTGACTGCGCGGTATTGCTCCCAGTCGATTGACGGCTGAATCCACTTTTCGAAGCGACTGACGCGATAGGCGGTGCACCACGAGCCGGCGGCGGTGGCGCGTGCGGCGGTCCGTAGCGGCGCCCGGGCGGTGCTCGTCACGTCGGGCCCCGAGGGCGCCCGCTGGTACGCCAGGGAGGACGCCCCCCTGTGGCCGGAGGGCGACGACGACGTGGCCGTCCAGTCGGGAGAGGTAACCCTCGACACCCCGTGGTCGGCGGGCGATCCCACCGGCTGTGGTGATGTGTGGGGCGCCACCTGCTTCACCGCTCTGCTGCAGGGGCGGCCGCTGAGCGACGCCATGGAAAGAAGCAACCGGGCCGCGGCCCGGAACCTGGACCACCGTGGAGCCGACGGGCTCTACCAGCACCTGAGGGCCGGCTCGTGAACGTGATCGCTGTCCCCGCGAACCTGGACGATCGCTCGTTCGATCCCATGGTGGCGGAGCTGAACGCTGCGCTGGACGCCGGAGACGGTGGCATTCTGGTGGACGCGCGCCGGCTCCGCTGGGTCGACCCCTTCGGGATGCTCGCCCTCCTCGCCGTGGGGAAGGTGGCCCGCGACCGGGGTCATCCACCGCGGCTCCAGATGCCCGAGTCGGCGGACGTGGTCAGCTACCTGGCCCGGATGGGGTTCTTCAAGCACGCCCAGGACATCTACGAGCTTCATGGCGGAGCGCGGAAGCGGGGCGATGGTGCCTCCGACGTGCTCCTGGAGATCACGCCCGTGACCTCCCACATGGATGTGCATCAGATCGTGGATCGCGTGAACGAGCGGGCCCTGGCCATCCTCACCCGCCAGCTCAACATCCCGCTGAAGGAGGCCTTCCAGTTCAGCGTCATGCTCTCGGAGGTGTGTCAGAACATCATTGATCACGCCGAGGCCGGCGGATGGGTGGCCACCCAGACCTACAACTGGGCCAAGCGTCTGGGGCGGAAAGTCGTATCCATCGCCGTCATGGATCTGGGTGTGGGGTTCTACGGCT
Organism: Longimicrobiales bacterium; assembly: GCA_046483065.1. GTDB lineage: Bacteria > Gemmatimonadota > Gemmatimonadetes > Longimicrobiales > RSA9 > JAWVYT01. The sequence goes on from JAWODW010000097.1 coordinate 2,150, forward strand.
CGCTGGCCAGCGAGCACGCCGCCCGCTACGGCGCGCGGTGGAGCGACGCGTCGGCGCTGGAGGCGGCGTTCATCCACGGGCTGACCCGGTTCCACGACCCCGGCCGCGGCCAGGGGCTCCAGCAGATCCGCAAACAGGTGGGCCGCTGGAACGGGAAGATCGCCATCCGGAGCGGGACGGCTCGCATCGCCGATGTCCCGGCCTGGGATGACGCGCCGCCGCTGGAGGACGACCTGCCCGGGTTCCCCGGTGCCCAGATTACCATCACGCTCCCTTCCCGGGAGCCCGAAGGCGAGGGGGAGTCGGGATGACCGACCTCGGCGACATCGTCCCCCTCCGGTTCGACATGTCGGATATGGTCCGGCAGACCGTGGCTACCCTCTACAGTCACCTGGTGACCCGGCCCACGGGCCAGGCGCTCCGGCTCGGCATCGAGGCCCAGATTACCGAGCTCGGCGCACTCTGTGTCACGGTCCTCGATTTCAGTGAGGTGGTGGTCCTCGACTACTCGTGCGCCGACGAGACGGTGGCGAAGCTGATCCAGCGGTTCCTGCGCTCGGATCGGCCCGCCGAGGCCTACTTCGTGGCCCGCGGCATCGATGACCGTCACCGGGAGACCATCGAATCGGTGCTGAGCCGCCAGGACCTGGCCATCGCCGCGGAGCTGGTCGACGGGGAGGTCACCCTGCTGGGCGATGTGAGTGACGCCGAGACCCGGGCGTGGGCAGCGCTCAACCAGCTGGAGCGTGGGGGCGCCGCGGCCGTGGCGGAGCGGTTGGGTCACGCCGAGGGCGCCGTCGCCGACGCACTGGAGCGGCTTGCCCGGCGGAGAGTGGTGATCCGGCTCGACATTCCCCGGACCTACTTCGCGCTCCGGGCCCTCATCGACGACTGATCGCCGCGGGATCGCGGCGCACGCCGGCGGTCCCGGCGGGAGGCGGCTCGGGGTCCGCTATTCGTCGGTCTGGAGCGCCACCGACAGGATCCGGTTAATGGCCTTGAGGGTGCCCAGCGCCGTGGCCGTCTCCACGTCGCTGTCGATGGGGTGGGCCCCCACCAGCGGGAGCGGCCGTCGCCCGAGGCGGCTCGACATACCCAGCACACTGATCAGTACGTACTCGCCGTCCAGCGCCTGGACAATGGACGCGAAGTCGAGCTCCAGGCTCAGGTCGTTGTTCCACGCGGCGCCCTCCGCCGACCGCAGTGTGGCGTTCGCTGCTGCCCGCGCCCGGCCCGCCACCGTGTCCACAGCCTCCGCCTCGCCTTCCGACTCCTCACCCTTCCACTCCAGCCGGACGCCGACCCGCACGTGGCCGGACGACGTGGTGGACTCCAGCCCCGCGAAGACCGGACGGCCCGCCACGGGTCTCGGCGGCTCCGATCCCCTGGACGTGGCCTCGGCGACGGCGACCTCCTCCGCCGCACCCTCGGGCACCTCCTCCACGTCCTGTTCGGGGGCCAGCTGTGCGATGCTGATGACGCGCTGGTCGATGGGGATCCCGAGGCGCTCCTCCAGCAGGCCACGGATGTCGCGGGCCAGCCCGGCGGTGTCGGGACCGTGCCGGACCAGCAGGTGGACCTCCCGGGGATGGCCTTCCAGGTCCTCGCTGACGTACGCCCCCATTACCGAGGGGAGCTCTCGGAGGACCGCTTCTGCTGCCGCTTTGTTGCTGATCCGATTCATCCGGTGGCCGGGTGGCAGGAGGATGGGCGCAGAATGCGGCCCGGGCACCCCCGCCGTCAAGTCGCTCGCTTTGCCGGGGGCCCGATTGCGGCCTAGCTTTTCGCGCAGTCCGTGTGACGGCAGATGGCCCTTGGTGCGGGAACACTATCGAGGGGGAAGGCAATGAGCGACAGAGGGGGCAGCGTAGACCGGAGTGGGCCGTCAACGAAGGCGGTGCACGCGGGCAGCCCGGCGCCCCGGCCCGGGGACCCGGTGGTGGCCCCGCTGGTGTCCAGTGCCACCTTCTACAACGCCGTGGAACCGGAGGGCGAGGTGCTCTACGGGCGGTACGCCAACACCGAGGCGCACCGACGGCTGAGCCGGCGGATCGCCGCGCTGGAGCACGCCGAAGAGGCGTTGGTCTGCGGGAGCGGGATGGCGGCGGTCTCGCTGGCGATCCTCACGTTCGCCGGCGCCGGGGACCACCTGGTGGCCGCCGACTCGCTCTACGGCGGGACCCGGGTGCTGCTTACCCGGGAGCTGCCGCGGCTGGGGATCGAGACCACGTTCGTGGACCCGAACGCAGACTGGGCCGAGGCGCTCCGCCCGGAGACGCGGCTCCTGTACATGGAGGCGCCGGTGAACCCCACGCTCCGGGTCCCGGACCCGAGGCCTGTGGCGGCGGTGGCCCGGGAGCGGGGGATCCCGCTGCTCATGGACGCCACATTCGCGACGCCCATCAACTTCCGGCCCGTGGAGCACGGCGTGGACGTGGTGATCCACAGCGCCACGAAGTACCTGGGCGGACATTCGGACCTGGTGGCCGGGGTGCTCGTCGGCTCGCGGCCCCACATGGAGGCCACCCGTGAGCGGCTCAAGTCCTTCGGCCCGAACCTGGACCCCCACGCCATCTGGCTCCTCGAGCGAGGACTCAAGACGCTGGCGGTTCGGGTCGAGCGCCAGAACGCCACGGCCGGCCGTCTCGCTGCGTGGCTGGCGGCGCAGCCCGCCGTCGAGACCGTCCACTATCCCGGGCTCGGTACGCACCCGGACCACGCCACGGCCGCCGAGCTTTTCGACGGGTTCGGCGGCATGCTCGGGTTCGTGGTCCGGGGTGGGGACCCGGCGGCGGTCCGGGTCATGGAGCGTCTCCGGATCGTAGCGGTGGCGCCGAGCCTCGGCGGCGTGGAATCGCTGGCGTCCATGCCCCGGTACACGTCTCATGCGGCCATGACCGCCGAGGCGCGGCACCAGGCCGGGATCGACGATGGGTTTATCCGCCTTTCGGTGGGCGTGGAAGATGCACCGGATCTGGAGGCGGACCTGGAGCAGGCGCTGGGCGGCATCTGAGAGACGGTCGACGCCCGCCGAGGCGCGGCCGGGCAGGGGAGGGAGCTGAGATGCGTAAGATCGCTTTGGTGATGGTGGCGGGAGTGCTCCTGGTGGTGATCGTGGTCATCGCCGGGCTGGCGTACGTCCGGTCCGGCGAACAGCCCCGGACCGGCGTCGAGACGGTGGCGGGGATCACTCGGCCCGTGGACGTCCTCTGGACGGAGCGGGCCGTGCCCCACGTCTTCGCCGGGAGCATCGAGGACGCCGTCTTCACTCAGGGCTTCCTCCACGCCCGGGACCGGCTCTGGCAGATGGAGCTGGTACGGCGTGCGATCCAGGGCCGGCTGGCCGAGGTCATGGGCGAGCCGGCGCTCAGCACCGACCGGTTCATGCGCCGGATCGGGCTCTGGGAGGCCGCGCGGGAGAGCGTCGACAGCCTGAGCGGCGGGGACCGTGCCGTCCTCCAGGCCTACGCCGATGGCGTCAACGCCGCCATGGACCGGTGGGACGGGCCGCTCCCCCCCGAGTTCCTGGTGCTCGGGTTCGAGCCGGCGCCGTGGGAGCCCGTTCACACCCTGGCCGTGGCCAAGATGATGTCGTACACGCTGGCGGCCTACAGCGAGTCGGTGGCCGTGGCCCGGGCACTGCGGCAGCTGCCGGAAGACCGGGTGCGGTGGCTGTTCCCCGAGTTCCCCGACTGGGACGCCACTATCCTGCCACCGGAGCCGCCGGCCACCCCGCCGCTGGCGGCGCAGCTCATGGACCGGTTCAGCGTGGCGGCGGCGTCGAACTCGTGGGTGGTGCACGGCTCCCGGACCGCGTCGGGCAGTCCGATCCTGGCCAACGACATGCATCTGCAGCTCCAGGCGCCGAGCCTCTGGTACCTGGTGGGGCTCCACGCGCCGGCCAGCGACTCGCTGCCCGGGCTGGACGTCATGGGCGTGAGCATCCCCGGCGCGCCGCTGGTCATCGTGGGTCGGAACCGGGCCATCGCATGGGGCTTCACGAACGCCTACGTCGACGACGTGGACCTCTTTATCGAGCGCGTGGACCCCGACGACTCCGGTCGCTACCTGACCCCCGACGGGAGCCGACCCTTCCAGGTCGCGGCCGAGTCCATCGCCGTGAAAGGGCGCGACGAGCCGGTGGTCATGAAGGTGCGGAGCACCCGGCACGGCCCCGTCCTCCCGGTGGACGATGAGGCCCCGTCCGATGACGACGTGCTGGCGCTGCGGTGGACGGCCCACGAGCCCACCACGGTCATGGAGGCGGTGCTGCGCTACAATCTCGCCGGGAGCTGGAGCGAGTTCCTGGCCGCCGCCGACCTCATGGACGACCCGCATCAGAACCTGATCTACGCCGACACCGTCGGCCACATCGGCTACATCATGGGCGGCACCGTGCCCATTCGCGGCGACCGGAGGCCCGCTACCGTCATCCCGCGGCCGGGATGGACCGGGGAGTGGGACTGGACCGGCGAGCTGCCGTTCGACGAGCACCCCCGGGCCTTCGACCCGCCGGCCGGGTTCGTGGCCACCGCCAACAACCGGCAGACTGCCGAGCCCGTGGCCGAGCTGATCAGCGCTTCCTGGCTCCAGCCGTTCCGGGCCATGCGGATCACCGAGATGATCGTCGAGCACACGGCGCCACTGGACCCCGAGGCGGTCCTCGGTATGCAGATGGACGTGTACGACCTGTACGCCGAGCGCTACACGGATCGCGCCATCGCGGCCGCCAACGCGGCAGGACTCGACGACGTCGCCGAGCGGCTGGGGAGCTGGGACCGCCGGGCCGCCGCCGACTCCCGTGAGGCCGCCCTCTTCTACGTCTGGAACGAGACGCTGCGTCGGGGGCTGGCCCGCGACCTGTACGGCGGTCCGGCCCCGTACTTCACCCGGGAGTCGGCCACGGTGGTGATCGAGGGACGTGCCGTACCGTGGGCGTCGGAGCCCGAGGCCCGATACCGCGAGCTCGCCGCGGACGCCATGCGGGAAGCCGCCGAGGTGGCCGGAGACCGGCCGTGGGCCGAGTCCAACCGGGCCGTCCACGGCCATGCGCTGGGCGATGTGGCGGTCCTCGACCGCACCCTGGGCCTCGACCTGGGACCGCTGCCACACCGGGGCTCGCCCTTTACCGTGAACGTGGCCCACTGGGCGTTCCGTTCTCCCACCGACGACTTCCCGTTCCTCACCACCACCGGCGTGAGCATGCGCCAGGTGGTGGAGTTGGGGAACACCGAGGCATCAGGAGGGTTCGTCATTCCCACGGGGCAGAGCGGGGTGCCGTACAGCCGTCACTACGATGATCAACTTCCCATGTGGCGGAACGGCGATCTGCTGACCCTGTCCCTGGACCGGAGCGCCGTGGAGGCTTCGGCGCAGCAGCGGATGAGACTCGATCCCGAAGCGAGGGATGACCGACGATAGACTCGACCTGGCCGTTATCGGCGCGGGCCCGTGCGGCCTGAGCGCCGCCGTGGCGGCCGAGCAGGCAGGGCTGAGCAGTGCCGTGTTCGACAAGGGCTGTATCACCCAGTCCATCATGCTCTACCCCACGTACGCCACCTTCTTCAGTACCGCCGACCGGCTCGAGATCGGCGGGGTGCCGTTCATCGCACCGGGCGACAAGCCCACCCGCGGTGACGCGCTGAAGTACTACCGCCGGGTGGCCACAGCGTTCGATCTGGACGTCCGGCAGTACGAGGAAGTGACAGCCGTGACGGGGGAGAAGGATGCCTTCACCGTCCGGACGCGGACCATGGGGGGCGAGGAGCGGACTCTCGTGGCCGGGAACGTGGTGGTGGCCACCGGATACGCCGACTCGCCGAACTACATGGACATCCCCGGTGAGGATCTGCCGAAGGTCCGGCACTATTTCACGGAGGGGCACCCGTACTTCCAGCAGGACGTGGTGGTGATCGGTGCGGGGAACTCGGCGGTGGAGGCGGCGCTGGCCACGTGGCGCGCGGGCGCCCGCGTCACTCTCGTGCACTTCCTCGATGCGCTGGACCCGGGCGTCAAGCCGTGGATCCGGCCGGACATCGAGAACCGGATCGCCAACGGCGAGATCGCCGTCCGCTGGAATACCCGCGTAACCGAGGTCCTCCCCGATGGGGTCCGGCTCCGGGACGGGGAGACCGGAGCCACCGAGGAGCTAGCCAACGACTTCGTTCTGGCCATGACCGGCTACCGGCCGGACCCGTGGCTGCTGGGTGACCTCGGCGTGACCATCGACACGGAGACCGGCGTGCCCGCTCATGACCCCGAGACCATGGAGACCGGCGTGCCTGGCGTCTTCATTGCAGGCGTGATAGCGGGGGGGGACCGGCCAGATCGGGTCTTCATCGAGGACGGCCGTCACCACGGCCCGCTGGCCGTCCGTCGGATCCTCGCGGAGCGGGGGGTGGACGCCGGTGATACCATTACGTTGGGCGTGCCGCCCAGTGTTCGGTCGACGGACCCGGAGGCTGATGGGATCGGTGGAACCTCGCCCGCGCCGGAAGGGGTGGGGCGCGGAAAGTAGCGTGAGAAAGGGCGCGTTGACGCCCCCACGCCGGGGCCCGTAGCTTGGCTCCGGACAACGAGCGAAAACAACCAAACGTTCAACCATAGAGAAGGGCGCAACCATGGCGACACGGACTGACCTCCCCGTCGGGATCGAGGGGTACAGCAACGAGCCGTACTACGACTGGAGCAAGAAGGAGAACGTCGAGCTCATGGAGCGAGCCATCGAGAAGGTGCGCTCCGAGCTCGGCAAGACGTATCCGCTCATAGTGGACGGCCAGGAGATCGACGAGGGTGACACCAAGGACTCCGTGAACCCGGCCGATCCGAACCAGGTGATCGGGACCTTCGTCCAGGCCGACCGCCAGCTCGGCGACCAGGCCGTCGAGGCAGCCCACGAGTTCTTCGACGACGAATGGAAGAGCACGCCCGTGGAAGAGCGGGCGGAGATCTTCTTCCGGGCCGCCGACATCATGCGGGATCGGAAGGCCGAGCTCGCTGCCTGGATGGTCTTCGAGGTATCGAAGAGCTGGACGGAGGCCGTGGCCGACGTGGCCGAGCTCATCGATTTCTGCGACTACTACGCCCGGAAGATGCTCGAGCTGGCCGGGCCACAGGAGGTGGTGGAGTACCCCGGTGAGGACAACGAGCTGCGCTACATCCCCCTGGGCGTCTCCGTGGTGATCCCGCCGTGGAACTTCCCGGCCGCCATCATGGGTGGGATGACCGCCGCCGCGCTGGTGGCGGGCAACACCGTGGTGCTGAAGCCGGCTTCCACGGCCCCGGCCATCGCGTACCAGTACGTGAAGATCCTGCACGAGGCGGGACTGCCGAAGAAGGCGCTCCAGTTCCTGCCGGGCCCCGGCAGCGAGATCGGCGACGCGCTGGTGGACCACCCGCTGACGCGGATGATCGCGTTCACCGGCTCGAAGGAGGTCGGGCTCCGGATCTTCGAGCGCGCTTCCAAGGTCCACAACGAGCAGATCTGGCTGAAGCGGACCATCCTGGAGATGGGCGGCAAGGACGCCCAGGTCGTGGACGAGACGGCCGACGTGGATGCCGCCGCCGCCGCCATCGTGGCCGGCGCCTTCGGCTTCCAGGGGCAGAAGTGCTCGGCGTGCTCCCGGGCCATCGTGGTCGAGGATGTCTACGACGAGGTCCTCGAGAAGGTGGTCGAGAAGGCCAAGCACATCACCATGGGCGATCCAACGGACAAGGACACGTTCATGGGCGCGGTGATCGACCCGAACGCCCACAAGAGCATCACCGAGTACATCCAGATTGGGAAGAAGGAAGGCCGACTGATGCTCGGTGGTGAGGTGGACGAGTCGGCGGACGGTTACTTCATCCCGCCGACCATCATTGCCGACGTGGACCCGGACGCCACCATCGCCCAGGAGGAGATCTTCGGGCCGGTCCTGGCGTTCATCAAGGCGAAGGACTTCGACCACGCGCTGGAGATCGCCAACGGGACCGAGTACGGGCTCACTGGGGGTGTCTTCTCGAGCTCCCGCGAGCGGCTCGAGCGGGCGAAGGATGAGTTCCACGTCGGGAACCTCTACTTCAACCGGAAGATCACCGGTGCGCTGGTGGGCGTGCAGCCCTTCGGCGGGTTCAACATGAGCGGCACCGACTCGAAGGCCGGCGGCCCGGACTACCTGCTCCTGTTCACGCAGGCCAAGTCCATCGCCGAGCGCCAGCGGGACGACGTGAAGTAGGCGTCTCCCGGCCCGGCCCCCGGAACTTTCGGGGGCCGACGGGTAGCAGAGAGCCGTAGCTCCTCCGGGAGCACCGAGGAACGAGCGAGCGGGAGCCGTCCCATGGAGACGCGGGAACAGATCCTGGAAGTGCTGGAGTCGATCCGGCCGGCGCTCCGAAGCGACGGTGGCGATATCGAATACATCGATTTCGACGCCGAGGCGGGCGTGCTCCAGCTCCGGTTCCTCGGCGCGTGCGGCGACTGCCCGATCTCGGACATTACGCTGCGCCAGGGGATCGAGAGAAGGATCCTCACGGCGGTACCACAGGTGCGAGAGGTGCGGGCCTTTTGACCCGCAGCAGCGTACCGATCGATGGAGACGCGGCTGGCGTCCCGCCAGGGATGCCGGCCCGTCTTTGTTTGTACTCGAATACTACATGGAACGGATAGATCCAATATGACTGAACACGACCTCGAAACCCGGGTCCGGGCCGCCCTCGACAGCGTGGTGAACCCGGCCACCAGCCAGAGCGTGCTGACCTCGCAGGTACAGGAGTTGAGCGTCGATGGCGACGTGGTCTCCTTCGGGTTCGCCCTCGGCCCCGACGACCCCGGCACCCTCGTCCGTGACACGCGCGCGGCCGTCGAGGCCGTGGAGGGCGTGGACAGGGTGAAGATCGACGTCCGTCTGCCCCAGACCATGCAGGCCCAGGCGGGGCAGCAGGGCGCCCCCGAGCGGCAGCCGGCGCCGGGCTCCGTCCCGGCCCCGGAGCCACAGTCGGAGCTGCTCCCGAACGTGGGGCACTTCATCGCTGTCAGCTCCGGGAAGGGCGGGGTCGGCAAGTCCACCGTTGCCGCGAACCTGGCGGTCTCGCTGGCGGAGCGAGGTCGCAGGGTCGGGCTCCTGGATGCCGATATCTACGGCCCCAACATCCCGCAGATGTTCGGTGAGACCCGGCGTCCGCAGGTGTCCGGTCCGAAGGGGCAGGAGCGGATCGTGCCGCTGGAGGCCCACGGGGTCAAGCTCATGAGCCTCGGCTTCCTCCTCGAGGAGGAGCAGCCGGCCATCATGCGGGGTCCCCTGGTGACCGGCGTGCTGAAGCAGTTCCTGGAGCAGGTGGAATGGGGGGAGCTCGACGTGCTCATCATCGACCTGCCACCGGGGACCGGTGACGCCCAGCTCTCTCTGGTCCAGACCATCGACATCGATGGGGCCGTCATGGTGACCACGCCACAGTCCGTGTCCGTCGGCGATGTCCGTCGGGGGGTGCGCATGTTCGAGCGCGTGAACGCCGATGTCCTGGGGATCATCGAGAACATGAGCGGGTTCATCTGTCCGAGCTGCGGTGACCGCCACGACATCTTCGGCACGGGCGGCGGCCGGCAGCTGGCCGAGGCGATGGAGCTGCCGTTCCTCGGCGAGGTGCCGCTGGACACGGCCGTGCGGGCGGCAGGTGACGAGGGGCAGCCCACGGCGCTCTCGGCGCCCGACTCGCCGGCGGGGAAGGCCTTCAACGAGATTGCCGGGACGATCCTGGCGGAGGTCGAGGCCGCCGCGGGAGTCTGACGGGACCGTGACGCGCGTCACCTTTCTCACGGACTTCGGCACAGCAGACGGATACGCAGCGGCCATGGTGGGCGTGGTGGCGACGGCGGCGCCCGAAGCGGTGGTCGACCATGCGTCCCACGGCATCGCCCCCGGCGACGTCTTCGCTGCCGCAATGGCCCTGTCCCGCTATGCGGTGGTATACCCGGAGGGCACGGTCCATATGGTGGTAGTGGACCCGGGCGTGGGCACCCGCCGCCGACCCCTGGCCGCTCGCATCGATGGCCGCTTCTACGTGGCCCCGGACAACGGTGTGTTGAGCCTGGTGCTCGCAGGCGCCGACCGGGTCCGGATGGTGGAGATCACTGACCCGGAGGTTGTAGACGACCCTTCGGCCACCTTCCACGGTCGGGACATCTTCGCCCCCGCGGCGGCCCACCTGGCGCGCGGCGGTGGGCTGGACGAGCTGGGCCCGGCGGTCCACGATCCGCGGCTGCTGCCGATCCCCCAGCCGACGCGCACCGAAGGAGGCGTTCGGGGCGAGGTGCTGTCCACGGATCGGTTCGGCAACCTGATCACGAATGTCCCGGCCGGCTGGCTGACCGATGGTGCAGGGATCTCGGTGGACGGCGAGTCCGTGGGTCCGGTCCGTCGTACGTACGGCGATGTGGAGCCGGGAGCGCTGTTGGCGCTGGTAGGGTCGGCGGAGCTGCTGGAGATCTCGGTCCGGGACGGCAGCGCCGCCGACCGACTCGGGGTGGGTCGCGGCGCGGAGGTCGTGGTTCGCGGGGCGCCGTAGGGCCCCGGTCTTCTGCGCCCCTTGCCGGTTCAGTCAGTTCTCCAGCCAGTCGCGCTCAGCCTTGGACAGGCGCCGGCTCCGGGGCGTCAGGAGCCGGGTCACCACGTAGCCGATCAGCAGGATCGGCCCCACGGTGAAGAGCAGGAACTTGGCCAGCCCCAGGGCCAGGCCGAAGACCGTGCCCAGCACGGCCAGGGCGATGGAGATGCCCACCACCGCGATCAGTCCGACGATCAGGTAGGTCAGGATGGACGAGATCATGGTATCTCCCTCCTCGGTCCCGAGTGCTATGGCGTGACGGCCGCCGCGGTGGGCGGGGCCCACCGGACGTTGATCGAGCCGAAGGCGCCCTCCATGTGCAGGGTGAGCCGGCGGCTCGCGCTGTCCCAGTTGTCGGAATAGTAGCTGCTGCCCCGCTTGTAGAACCTGCTACGGTCGAAGCTGATCAGGAACGTGTCCTTGTCGACCCGGACCCCGATATCCTCCGGGACCACCAGTGTGACGGAGCCCAGCGCCATGGCGATGTCGGCTTCGATATCTCGAGGCCACGTGCCGTCGAACTCCAGCGTCAGATCTCCGACGCCGCCCTCCACCTTCATGTCCCGACAGCCGGCGTGGCCCAGCCCCCGGGCGGTGAACGCGGCCGCGCCCATGGCGATCTTCAGTCGGTCACAGACCGCCGGGTTCGCCTCGCCGAATCGGAGCCGCGTCTCGCTGGCGCCGGTCTCCACGTCCAGGCTGGCCACCTGGAGACCGGTCAGGTCGAGATCGGCTTCCACAGCGCCGAAATCCAGGTCCATCTCCAGCGGCACCTCGGGCGAGAGATGGAGCCGGAGCTCGCCCGCCTTCGTGTTGCGGAGGCGGAGCTTCCCGTCCCGGCCCTCGACCCCGACCTCCAGGTGGCCCCGCCGGTACTCGATCCTGGGATCGAAGACCTCGGCGTCGTACTGAAGGTTCGCCCGGTAGAGCTCGCCCGGCTCCCCCGCCCGGATCATGAACTCGCCGGCACCGTACCGGACCCGAACGTCCACACGGGTCTCGTCGGAGAGCTGGCGGAACGAGGTCATGTCGCGCCAGTCCTGTGCGTCGACCCCCGGGGGTGCCAGCGCCAGGATCAGGCCGGTCAGGAGGGGCGCGGCCACGGCAGCGGTGCGGTTATACATCGGCGGCCTCTCCTTCACCGGTCAGGCCCTCGGGCCGGACCGGACGCGTGCCGCCCCGGGAGACCAGGAACGCGCCGAAGCCGATGGTGAACGCGGCCCACGTCAGCATGATGGCCATGAACTTCAGCAGCCCTTCGAGGAAGCCGAGCCACGGCCCGGCCATACTCACGATGTGGGCGGCCAGGAAGAGGACCAGCAGCAGGCCGACACCGGTGATCACGTAGTAGTACGAGTTAGCCCGGTTGAACCAGTCGTTCCCGGTAAACCGACGCTCGGCCAGCGCCTCACCGGCGCCGTGGGCCACGGCCAGGTACCCACCCACGGCGGCCAGCACCACGGCCACGGGGAAGAGGGGCGCGAACACCAGGATCAACGGGATCCCCACGATGGAGACCGCCAGCGCCAGCAGGCCCAGGATATAGGCCGGGAGCACCAGGAACGACCCGGCGAGGCCTACGAGCCCTGAGCGGAGTGTGGCGTGGCGCGCCGTGTCGGCGATGCCTTCCAGGTGCTTGCGGCCGAAGAAGACGGCCAGGAAGCCCAGCCCCACCAGGATCGCGTAGCTCATCAGCGTGGAGAAGACGCCACCCAGGCCCCGGGTGATGTGGCGCCACGGCGAGCTCCACATGTCAGTCCAGTCGCCCACACGGATCTCGGACCGGATCTCGTTGCGGATCTCATCCCGCAGGTCCCGCTCCAGCTCCGTGCGCAGCTCGCGCAGGGCCTGGAGGTCTGCGCCCTCCAGGTTCTCCAGGTCCTCCAGGCGCGTACGCTCCAGCTCCCGGATCCGCTCGTTGAGCCGCCGGATGCTGTCGGCCGCATCGGCCGACGCCGGGGTCTGGGCCGGGTCCCGGGCCGTTTCCGCCGCGGGCTGCCGGGACGCGGCGGCCGCGGAGAGTGCGGCCTCGAGCTCGCGGTCTAGACGACCGCCCACCCCACCGGCCTCTGCCGGTGGCTCCCAGTCCACCAGGAGATCGGCCAGCGCCGCCGTGGGCGTATCCATGGCCCGCTGGAGGAGGTCGCGCCAGGCCTGATCCAGGGCGTCCCGCCGATCGTAGCCGCCGATCCGCTCATCGTTTAGCCGGACGGCTCCAGTCTCGGTCAGGCTGAGCGACAGGGTCTGGCCGTCACTCAACTCGATCTCGAGCCGGGCCGCGTCCTGTGACACGGAGATCTCGCTCGAGAGAACCGAGGCGGCCTCCCCGGACCGTGGGGTGGCCTCCTGTGCACCCACCGGTGCGGCCAGGAAAGCGACCCCGAGAAGGACGGGGATCAGCGAGCACCTATATGACGTATGACGCATGTTCAATTCTCCGCTGTTGCTGCGTGCGGAACAGGTTCTGATAAAGGACGTAGATCGAGCCGGCTGTGAGCGTGGCGAACATCACCATGGCGAGGCCGATCTCGCCGTGGCCCACGTTGCCCAGGAACTCCGCCGCCCGGATCGCCCAGACGGACAGCGCCGAGGTGGACAGCTGCGCCCACACCCACTGCGAGGCGCCGACCGCGGCATCCTCGAGAAGGACGGTGGTGACGGTCCACAGCCCCTGGACGCTCACTCCGGGCTGGGACAGGAGCCACCCCATGACGAGCGTGGCGCCGATGACCGGCAGCGCGAAAACGGCTGCGGCCGCGGCCCAGCCCCGGGTGCTCTGGGGCGTGACCCGATCGAGCCACGTCGAGACGCCGGCCAGCACGGGCTGGCGCACCCGGACGTTCTGCATGACCCGGTCGGCGAACCCGGCCGTTGGCTCGAAGGCCGGGAGACTGCCCAGCGCCGCGAACAGCGACCGGAACTCGGCCACCTCCGTCTGACACTCCGGGCAGTACGTGAGATGCGAGTCCACAACGGCACGCTCGGCATCCGCGAGGCTCTCCTCGACGAACGCCTGCAGCCGTTCCGGGCTCGGGTGATTCAGTCTCTCACTCACGTCTCATCTCTCCCTGTTTTCCGTTTCCGCTTTACCGTACGCAGCCCGCGGCGCACGAGTTTCAAACCCCGGGACCCTCATCTCAGGTGCTCCAGCTTGCCGCGCAGCTCGTTCCGCCCCCGGTGTATGTACGTCTTCACCGTCCCGAGGGGCAGATCCATGATTTCGGCGATCTCGTCGTAGGGTCGGCCTTCCACGTGCCACAGGAGAATGGCCTCGCGATATTCGGGCCGCAGCCCGGCGATGGCGGCCTCGATTTCCGACCCGATCTCCTGGCTCTGCGTGAAGTACTCGGGATCCTCCCGGGTATCCACCGGGGTGAACGACGTGGCCTCTGCCTGCTCCTGGGTCCGGGCGTGGGGCGAGCCGTCCAGAGACAGCGTGTCCGGCCGTTTCTTCCGGAGATGGTCGACCGTGGTGTTGTGGGCAATCTTGAAGATCCAGGAGCTGAACTTGTACGATGGGTCGTACTTGTCGAGTGCGTTCAGGACCTTGATGAAGGTGTCCTGGGCCAGGTCCTCCGACAGCTCCCGGTCGCGTACCATCCGATAGATGACGCTGAAAACAGGCCGCTCATACCGGTGGATGAGCTCCCGGAACGCCGATTCGCGACCCTCTCGGGCCTGCGCAATGACGTCCTTGTCGGAGAGCTCTTCGTATTCCACCATCTCCTGGAGTGCACGGAGCCGGGTGCCGGGTTGTACCTACGAGGCCGGGGCCCCTCGTGTTTCGTGGAGGGTTGTTGCGGCTACGTCGCGGACATAGCTTCGCCGGCCCTGAGCAACCTTCAATCTAGGGTGGAGCCGGGCCGTGCGCGAAGGTGACAGCAACCACGTTCTTCCCCCTCCGGAGGAGAAGGCGAGTCGGGTCCGCCGGATGTTCGGCGAGATCGCCCCTCGCTACGACCTGCTGAACCACCTGCTCACACTCAACATAGACCGGAGGTGGCGCCGGAAGGCGGTCCGGTACCTCCTCGAGGACGCGCCCCCCGGTGGGCGCTGGCTGGACGCGTGCGCCGGGACCATGGACCTGGCGGCGGCGGTAGCCGCCTCGCCCGGATTCGATGGCTTCGTCGTCGCCTCCGACTTTGCCTGGCCGATGCTTGCGGCCGGCCGCCACAAGGTCCGGGACATGCCCGTGGCCGAGACGTGTGCCGATGCGCTCCGGCTGCCGCACCCGGATGGGAGCTTCCAGGGGGCCATCGTGGGGTTCGGCGTCCGCAACTTCGCCGACCTGGACGCGGGCCTCGGCGAGCTGACCCGGGTGCTTCAGCCCGGCGGCCGGCTGGTGATCCTCGAGCTGAGCACCCCGGCGTGGGCGCCGCTCCGCCGACTCTACAACCTGTACTTCACCCGGCTGCTGCCGTGGATCGGCCGGCGGATCTCCGGCCACGGCACCGCGTACAGCTACCTTCCCGCCTCGGTGGGGGTGTTCCCGCCGCCCGCCGAGCTGGCGGAGCGGATGGCGGCGGCGGGGCTCACCGATGTCACCTACGAGCGGCTCCTGGCCGGGATTGCGGCGATCCACGTGGGCGTGCGGCCATAGCCCTCAGGCCAGCGGTCAGGCCAACGGGTTCCCGGGGTCGGTGCCTGCAGGATCGGCGGCATGGATCCACGCGTCGCGGACGGCGGGGCGCGCCTCCTCCCAGCTCAGCTCGCTGGGCTCGTTCTCCCATCGCTCCTCGAGCTCCTCCTCCACATCCTCGAACTCGGCCTCGGGCTGCCGCCCCTGGGCCTCCCAGCCGAACCGGTAGGCCGGCCGGTAGTGGCGATAGCCGAGCTGGGCGTTGACGTACGGGCGCTTGGTGAAGCTACTCTCCCAGAAGGCGTCATGGGTGGACGCGTCCGCCGCAGGGTGGCCCCCCTCGCTCCGGGCGCGCGGGCTCGTCTCGGGTGCGTCGGGTGCATCTCCGTTGGGCGAGTTCATGGTGTCCCTCCACTGGAAACGATGGTTCACGGGCTGTGTGGTGCTACGAAGGTGCAACGTCCGGACCGCCACGTTGCCAGAGCGCAACTGCCCGGCCCATCTTCCTGCCGGGGCCACCCGTACGCCGAGGGTAGCGATGAGAAGGCTGAGAGGGCAGGGGGACGATCGGGCACAGTGCCAGCGCCGGGAGCCGGTATCGTGAGGATCGGTCTCATCAGCGATACGCACGGCAAGCTGCGGCGCCAGGTGTTCACTGCCTTCGAAGACGTGGACCGGATCCTCCACGCGGGCGACATCGGCGAGCACGACCTCCTGGTGGAGCTGGAGGCCATCGCGCCCGTCACCGCGGTCTACGGCAACACCGACCGACCCGAGGTACGGCAGCACGTGGAAGAGGTGGCCGAGCTGGACGCTGCCGGTCATCGGGTGGCCGTCATCCACGGTCACCAGCTCGGGATGCCGAAACCCGAGGGGCTGCGGGCCGCGCTCCCCGACGCGGACATCATCGTGTACGGCCACACCCACCGCCCGCTGGTGGACCGGGGCGATGGCGCGCTGGTGGTGAACCCCGGCGCGGCCGGCGCCGTACGGTTCGGGCTCGAGCCGTCCGTGGCGATCCTGAGCTTCGACGATGGGCCCCGAATCGAGCTCATCGATCTCACATAGTCCGCAGCCGGCCCCGCTCCTCCGGGTTGCGGCGGAACCAGCGCTCCACCAGGAGCATCTCGGCCACGCCGTCGGTGCCGACCCGGGGGATCGGTGGGGGCGGTGAGCCCAGGACCCTGGCAATGGCCCGATGGGCGGCCTGCCGCTCACGCCGGCTGCGGGGAACGGGGAGATCGGCCCGGACCACGCCCCGTTGCAGCACGTACAGCCGATCCTCACCCTCGTGGCCCGGGACGCGGTAGACGGCGCTGAGCCGCGACAGCGCCCGGTCCATGCGCAGCAGAGACGCCCGCACGCTCTCCAGCAGCTCGATCCGCTCCTGAACCACCGCCGCGTACTCGAACAGCCAGCGCGCCACGGCGGTGCGCAGGTGGCGGTGGAGCCGGACCAGCGGCTCGTCGGTCTCGCCCCGCAGGAACGACCGGGCCGTCTCCAGGCGGTCCGCGTACCCGCGCTCCGTGCATCCGGCGGCGCACGGCGCCAGGCACCGCTCGAACTCGGACCGGGGGCACAGCGGCGTCAGCTCGGCGGCGAAGAGGTCCCGCTGGTCGGCCAGGCGCATGGGTGTGGTGGATGCGCACGTGCGGAGCTGCAGGATGTCCACCAGGACCCGGACCGCCGCTCGTACCCGCTCGGCCCCCAGCAGCGGGCCGAAATACTCGGAACCGTCGTCGATGGGGCGAGTGGTGGACACGATCCGGGCCACGGGTTCCCGGGGGATCCGGATAAAGCACACCGCACGCTTCTTCTTGTGCTGCACGTTGAACGGGGGCCGCAGGCTCCGGATCTGCCGGAACTCCCGGAGGAGGGCCGCGAACTCGTTCGGGTACTCGTCCCACTCCACCCGCTCGGTGAAGCCGAGGATCTCCGCCGCCTTCTCCCCGGCGCGCGCCCGGAAGTACGAGAGCAGCCGTGTCCGGACCCGGATCGACTTCCCCACGTACAGCACCTGGCTCCCGGGGCCGATCATCCGGTACACCCCCGGCCGGTTCTCCGCGTGAATCCGGACGTACTCCCGCAGCGGGTGCTGCGCCTCTCCGTTGGTGGCCGTGTTCGACATGGGCCGCTCAATGTCGGGTTTCGGGGTTTGTTCGGCAAGGAGCGCGCGCCGGAACAAGCGCTGACCGGGCCCCTTTCTGCCCCACGCGGCCGGCCCTTACCTTTCGGCCATGAGGCGGCGTGCATGGGGAGAGGGAGCGAGAGTGGCGAAGAATCGGAGTGTGTTCCGGAGCCTGGTGGCGGGGGCCCTGATCGGGTTCGCCGAGGCGGTGCCTATGGATGCGGTGCAGCTGCGTCGCCCGCTGGAGGTAGTCTGGCGGGACGATCGGGACCTCCCCGACCCTCTGGACGGGGTGCCGGTGACCATCCTGGATCCGGTTCCGCTGGGGGACAGGTCCCGGGACACTCGCCGGTCGGTGGGGCGGACCGTTCGGCTGACGCTGTCGCACCCGTTCCGTCTGCTGCGTCGGCTCAGGGCTCACCTGAGCGTGGGCTGAGCCCGCGCGCTACTCCGTCCCGATGAGGACCAGCCGCTCCGTGTCCGGGTCCCGGGGGTCGTGGGGCCGGTCCTTGAAAGCGACGATGACGTTGGGGTCCTGCCCGGTATTCAGGACGGCGTGGGGTACCCCCGGCGGGAATCGGAACGCCATCACGTCGCCGGCCTCGACCGTTACGTCCTGATCGGTGCCGGCCGCGTCCGGCTCCCGGTACCGTACCAGGGCCGGTCCCCTCACCGTGAGGATCTCCCTGTCCTGCCGATGGAAGTGGTTTCCGCGGACGTGGCCGGGGTGGGTGATGACCACGTGGACGTTGCGCTGCTCGGGGAGCTCATCGGGTCCCAGCGGCTCGTAGGCGCTGCCGCGTTCGTCGCGGTACTGATCCAGGCGTGTGATCTCGACCATGGCTACTCCTGGCAGCTCGGGCAGTAGAAAGCGCTGCGGTTCGTGAGTACGGTCCGCTTGATGGGTGTTTCGCACGTAGGGCACGGCTCCCCCTCGCGGCCGTAGACGCGAAGGAGTGGCTCGAAGCCGCCCGCCTCACCGCTGGCGTCACGGTAGTCGGAGAATGTGGTGCCGCGGAGCTCGACGGCCTGCGTGAGGACGTCTCGGAGCGCTACGCGGAGACAGTCGACCTCCTTTCGGGTGATGCGTTGCCCCCGGCGGGTGGGCCGGATCCCGGCGCGGAAGAGGGCCTCCAGCGCGTAGATGTTGCCCACGCCGGCTACCCGATACTGGTCGAGGAGGAAGTTGCGTATGGGGGTTCGGGTGGCCTTGGTCATGGCCCAGAGTGCGTTGGTGGTACAGGCATCGGAGAGGGGCTCGAGGCCGAGCTCGGCGTCTCGGTGGCGCCATTGTGCGGAGCCATAGAGCTCGAGGCGACCGAAGCGGCGGGTGTCGTCGTAGAGGAGATCGCGGCCGTCACCGAGGTGGAAGACCACGGCCACGTGGCCGAGCTCGCCGGCTCGGGGCGCCTCGCTGGTTACGAGACGGCCCGTCATCCCGAGGTTCACCACCAGTCGGTCATCATTTTCCAGCCGCAGGACCACGTTCTTGCCCCGGCGCCCCACGCCCACGAGGTGCAGGCCAGCCAGGGTGTCGGCGAAGGCGTCGGCGTCACCGGCGATCACATCGGCATGGGCGATGGTGACGCCCGTGATCCTGCGCCCGGTCAGGCGCGGGTCCAGGTCCCGGGCGATGGTCTCGGCTTCGGGCAGCTCGGGCATGGGGGCGACTACGGGGGCGTCAGAAGCGGTATCGGAGCGAGAAGAGCGGCAGTGCGAAGTTCGTATTGGCGCGCGTGCCTGGTGCCAGCAGCGCCAGTGCGGCGGGGTCCAGGTGCAGCTCGAGGGCGCCGGCCCGGGGCGCCGCCTCCAGTCGGGTCCGGGCGTCGGCTGGGGCGTCGCTGCGCTCTGCCCGCTGGCGCGCGTTGTCGGCCAGGCTGTTGAACGTGGCGAGGAACCCCAGGTCGGCGCCGATGGCCCCCATGGTGAACAGAAGGGTAGCGTCCTCCATCTCGGCCGGGCCGCTGAGCACGGCCACACCCATGCCCAGGAGCCCGCCGGCCACGGTGCCCAGCTCCACCAGGATCCCCTCGCCCACGGAGAACTCGTGGTCCGGCAGCATCCGATGGGCCAGGTAGGTGCCCCCGACGGAGCCGGCAAGGAGGAGGCCGCCCAGGAGCCGGAGGTCGTCGTCCGTCGGCGTCTCGCCGTAGAGCCAGTCGAACACAACCCCGCCGTGTGCTGCGCCCAGTGCGAAGGCCGTACGCTGGATCTCGGCATCGCCCCAGGTGAAGGGCAGGTCGGGCGCGAAGCGCGCGCCGGCGGCCACACCGCCCAGGGCGCCGGCGAGGAGGGTGCCGTAGAGGAGCCGATCGCTGGATGGCTGGGCGATCAGCATGATCTCTCCCGCCACCGCCGTCCCGAAGTCGCCGAAATTGCCTATGGTGTGGACCGTCCCCGCATCCATGTCGGTCTCGGAGGCCCAGGTGTAGCCGAGGAGGCCTTCACCGAGGCTCACGGCCAGGGCGGCGCCGGTACTGGCCCGGAAGCTGGGTGTGTCGTCGAAGATGTTCACCAGGTAGACCCCGTGACTCAGCCCGCGGGTGGCGCCCCAGAAGCCGGCGTTGGCCACCCCGTAGGTAACGGGCCGGGTCCTGGTATAGAGGTAGGGGGCCACGAAGCTGGCGCCTGCCGTGAACATGTAGGTGGCGAGGGCGCCGCGTCCGCTGTCGATATCCAGGACGGCGGGCACGGCCCAGCCGTAGTACGTGAGCCCCAGCAGGGTGGTGGCGCCCAGGAGCAGGAACCGACCATCCTGATTCAGGATGATCTCGGGTGCGTTCTCCTCCAGGGCCCGGGTGACGCGGCCCCGGAGCGTGCGGACGCCGTCGGCGGTCATGGGCACGCGCTCCCGGGCGGTCCGGCCATCGCGCTGGAAGGTGACCTCCAGCACGTACCCCTCGCCTTCCACCTCGTAGAGACGGATCACCTGGAGCTCGGGGTACTCGTCGAGGAACAGCCCGAGGCGGTGGGCGAGAGCGCGGTCGACTTCCTCGATCTCACCGGCCTCGTCGAGGGGTACCTGGATCTCCTGGCCCGCTGCCACGGCGGGTGCGGCCAGCACGGCCAGCACGAATGCGTATCGGAATCTCATGAGGTCGCTATCCGCTCGAGCTCGCGCCAGCCGATATCCGATCGGAACTGGGCGCCCTCGAAGGTGATCCGCCCCGCAGCTTCGCGGCTGGCTGCCGCGGCGGTCTCGAAGTCGTCGCCGAGTCCGGTCACGCCCAGGACCCGTCCGCCGGCGGTGACGAGCTGGCCGTTTTTGCGGGCGGTCCCCGCGTGGAAGAGGAGGACGTCGTCGGCGTCTTCCAGCTCGTCGGGGATGGTGATGACCTTACCCTTCTCGTAGCTACCGGGGTAGCCGCCGGAGGCGAGGACGGTGGTGACGGCGGCGCCGGGCCGCCACTCCGGGGCCAGGTCCTTTACGGAAGCGCCCCGTGCGATGGCCTGCATCGGCTCCAGGAGCGACGAGGCGAGGAGCGGCAGGACGGCCTGGGTCTCGGGGTCGCCGAAGCGGCAGTTGAACTCCACCACCTTCGGCCCTTCGTCGGTGAGCATGAGGCCGGCGTAGAGGAGCCCGCGGAATGTGCGGTCGCGGCGGCGGAGCTCATGGAGTGTGGGCAGCAGGACCTGTTCGCGGACGGCGTCGAGGAGGGCGCCATCCACGATGGAGACGGGCGAGTAGGCGCCCATCCCGCCCGTGTTCGGGCCCGTGTCGCCCTCGCCGATCTGCTTGTGGTCCTGGGACGGCTGGAGGAGCACCACGTCCTTCCCGTCGGTGAGGGCGAAGACGCTGAGCTCCTCGCCGGTCATGCACTCCTCGATCACCACCACCTCGCCCGCCTCGCCGAAGTCGCGGTCCTCGAGCATCCGCGCCACGGCGCCCAGCGCCGCGTTCTCCGTCTCGCAGACGATGGCGCCCTTGCCGGCGGCCAGACCGGAGGCTTTCACCACGATGGGGGCACCCTGCTCACGGATGTAGGCGGCGGCCTGGTCCGGGTCGGTGAAGGTCCGGTAGTCGGCGGTGGCCACCCCAGCCCGCAACATCACGTCCTTGGAGAAGGCCTTCGACGCCTCGATCTCCGCGGCCCCGGCCGAGGGCCCGAAGGCGGGCACCCCGCGGTCGTGCAGGGCGTCCACGAGACCGGCGGCCAGCGGTGCCTCGGGGCCCACCACCACCAGGTGCATGTCTTCGACATCCGCCCATTCGGCGATCCCGTGGGTGTCCAGCGGGTCCAGGGACACGGACCGGGCGATGGCGTGGGTGCCGCCGTTGCCCCGGGTGATGTGGAAGTCCGCCGACGGTGCGTCGCGGTGCAGCTTCCACAGGAGGGTATGCTCGCGGCCTCCGTTGCCGACGATGAGAATGCGCATGGGATCGAGCTCGCGGTGGAGGTTGGTGTCTGCCGACCGGGGCTCAATATAGGGATCGCGTCTGAAACCGCAGGGGGTGGCTCTCCGCCGGGACGGTCTGTGCCGCCGCCGTCAGCTGACCTTGAAGGCGTCGGCCACCATCTGCCGGAGCCGCTCGGCGGCCTCGCGTGTGCCCGCGGCCACCTGGTCGAAGACCTCCTTGGCCTCCTCGTGATACGATCGGGTGGCGGCCTTCAGGTCCTCCACGTACGGCGGGTCCGGCTCGGTCCGGCGCTGGTACTCGCCCCGCAGGATCCGCTCATACTCGCCGGCCTCGATCCAGTCCCGGAGCTCCGCGGCCCGGAGCGTGTGGAACGGGTGCGTGGTCCCCAAGAGGTTCAACACCTTGAAGACGGTCTCCGACAGGTCGCCCTGAGACCGATATTCGTCAGCCTGCTCCAGGAAGACGTTCAGGTCGGTCTCCTCGTTGGAGCCGCCGCCCGCCAGCTTCAGCGACGTGCCGAGGGCGGCCTCCGGGTCCTGGACGGTAAGGAGCCCCGCACGGTCGGCGCTGAGCTCCGACTTGCGGCTCCACTCCAGCAGTCCCAGGAGCACGGCCCGTGCGGCGATCCCGACGATGGGGTAGCCCAGGTTGGCCAGCTGGAGGAGGATGACGAGCATGGTGCGGTAGAGGACGTGCCCGCTCATGACGTGGCCGAGCTCGTGGCCCATGAGGAAGATCTGCTGCTCGCCGTCGAGAAGGGCGAGGGACCCGCTGTTGAGGACGATGAAGGGCCGGTCCATCCCGTAGGCGCCGGCGTTGACGATGGGCGTCTGGGAGACGAACAGGGGGTAGTCGTCGTCGGCGTCCAGCGTCTCCAGGACGTGGGTGTAGCGGCTGTACAGGTCCGGGAACTGGCGGGGCCCGACACGCACGGCGTTGGCCTGGAAGGCGAGGCGTACGGGTTTCTCGCCGAAGAAGCCGAAGAGGCGGCGAAGGACCTCATCGAAGGCCGGGATCCGGCGCAGTGCGGCGAGGGCGGCCCGGTCCGCGGGGTGCTCCCACGTGGCCGCGCCGATGTCCGTAAGGATCACGCGCTTCCGCTCTACGATCTCGCCGTCGGTCATGACCGGTCCCCTTCCTGTGCCGTTACGCTGAGCCCGCTCCGTGTGGCCACCTTACGGGTGTCCGCCCGACCCGGTTTCGCCACCGTGGTGGGATTCGTCCGTGGTATCGGCCCCGAGCTGTGGCACGGTGTCGGCCTCGCTGCCCTCCTGGACGGCCGGTCCCGGCGGGGGCGGCTCGAGCCCCGGCGGCGGGTCCACCCCGCTCAGGATCCTGAGCGGCTTCTCCGACACTTCCCGCATGAAGTGGGTCAGGAGGATGGATGTGGTATCGAGCTGGGCCAGGATATGATAGAGCTCGGGGCGCGTGTCGCTGAGGGTTCCGCGGAGGTCGCCCACCGTCGCCCGGGAATCGGAGAGCAGCATCGAGACCGAGTCGATGGTGGCGAGCGCCGCCGGGCTCAGCGTGCTGACCTGCTCCTGGATGTCGGCCGTGAGTGCGGCGGTGGCGTCGAGCTGCCGCTCCAGGCTCCGGGCCAGCGGTGGGATCGCTGCGGATGTCTCCGTGAGGGTACGGTTGGCGGTGGCGACGGCGGCGGTCAGGCTGTCCATGAGGCTCCGGGCCACCGTCATGGTGGTGATGACCTCGGCACTCACGTCCTCGGTCATCCCCTGCACTTGCTCGATGATGGCCGTATTCCGGATCCCGGGGATGGTGCTGCCGGGCTCCAGGGACTGTCCCCTACGATCCGGGGTCTCCAGGAGGATGTAGCCGGCTCCGATGACCGGAGGCGGCACGAGGCGGGCGGTGGTCCCGCTGGGCAGCAGGAGGGAGTCGCCCGAGGCCAGCCTGGACTCGATGTTCATCCGCACCCGGAACCGGAGGTCGCCATCGGCCGTCATGCGCGGCTCGATGGCCGCGACCCGGCCGACCGTGTAGCCACGAAGCATGACGTTCGACTGGGTGGCGACTCCGTCGATGCGGTCGAACTCCGTATACAGCGGGTAGGTGTTCCCCGCCACCGCCGGCGACAGCCAGAGGAAGCTGCCGAGCAGGATGACGGCGGCCGCCACGACGACGACGCCTACCGTGAAATCAGACGACTCCCACTTCATGGCTCGTAGTCTCGATCCCTGTGTGGTCGATGTGGACCACCGAATCGGCGGTCCCGAACGGCACGCCTTCCTGCTCGGCCGTGGTGACGATGGTGGTGTCGGCCCGCTCCCGGCATAACGACAATAGCCATTTCGCCCGCTCGTCGCGGAGCCCGGCCGTGGGCTCCTCCAGGATCAGGAGCTCCGGGTCCCGGACCACGGCCCGGGCCAGGACCGCCTCCTGGCGGACCTCCGGCGGCACGTCGGCGGGCCGGAAATCGGCCCATCGGCCCAGGTCGCAGCGGTCGATGATCGCCGCCGCCCGCTCGTGGGCCGTGTCGGCGTCGGCGAGGCCGCTGTAGAGCATGGGGACCACCAGGTTCATCCGGAGCGTCAGGTTGCTGACCAGCCCTGACGGCTCGTCGAACCCCACGCCGAGACGGCGTCGGAACGTCTGGGTGTCCCACCGGTTCAACCGGCCGGGGCGCTGACCGAGTACCTCCACCCGGCCTTCCGCCGGCTCGCGCAGGCCCACAATCAGCCGGATCAGCGAGAGCGCTACGCCGGGTGTGGTGGCGAAGAGGGTGAAGCTCCCTTCTTCGACCTGGAAGGAGATCGGCCCCGGCCAACCCGCCCGTGGCGGGGGTGGGACCACGTCGGTGAAGCGGACCACGCTCATCAGTTCAGCACCAGCCAGAAGAGGAGCGAGAACGACACGGACACCAGGAACACGAACAGGAGCGAGGCTACCACCCCGCGGGTGACGCACTGGGGAATGTCCGTCGGGCGGCGTCCGCCCACAAGCCCTTCGTAGCTGCACAGCGTGGCGATGCCGAGCCCGAATACGCCGCCCTTCACCACGGTGAGCCAGAGGTCCATGGGCGTGAGGGCGTCGCGGACCGAGACGGCCAGTGCCGCCGGGGACACGTCGGCGAGCCACCAGGCGAAGACGGCGCCACCGCCTAGAGCCACCACGTCGAAGAACACGGCCAGGACGGCCACCGAGATGGCGGCGCCCGCCACCCTGGGGATGACCATGTACTGGAGGGGGTCCACGCCCATGGACTCCAGCGCCTCTGTCTCCCGCAGCACGCCGTTGGTGGCGAGCTCGGCGGCGATGGCCGTGCCGCTGCGGCCCAGCACCACGATGGCGGTCAGGAGCGGCCCCAGTTCCCGGATGACCACGGTCACGAGGATGGTGCCGAGGACGTCGCTGAAGCCGAACCGGGCGGCCTGCGCGCTGGCCTGTGCGATGACCGCGAGCCCGATGACCAGCGCCATGATGCTGAGGAACGGGAGCGCCTGGACGGCGGTGAACCGGATCTGGTTGATGATGACCCGGAACCCCTGGGTCCGGGTGGTGGCGGGGTAGTGGGTGGCCGATCGGGCCAGCGCGCCGATGAACCGGATCCGTCCGAGCCAGCTCTGCCCCCGCTGGCGGGCCCGACTGCCGATGCCGGCGATCGTGCGGACCAGCATGGTCAGGGCGCCCGGTCCAGGGCCTGGGCGATGTCGTCGATGAGGTCGTCCGGGTCTTCGATCCCCACGGAGAGGCGGACGAGACCGTCGGTGATCCCCATGGCGCTGCGCCGGTCCGGCGCAACGGCGGCATGGGTCTGCATGGCCGGATGGCCGATGAGGCTCTCCACGCCGCCCAGGCTCTCGGCCAGGGAGAAGACCTCTGTGGCCTCGACCATCGTCCTGGCCCGCTCCATGGAGTCCACGTCGATGCTCAGCATCCCCGTGAACCCCTTCATCTGCCGCCGGGCCAGCTCATGCTGTGGATGGGAGGGCAGCCCGGGGTAGTTCACCGCCCGGACCTTGTCGTGGTCGGCCAGGAACTCGGCCATCATCAACCCGTTCCGGTTATGGGCCTCCATGCGGACCGCCAGCGTCTTCGTGCCCCGGAGCGTGAGCCAGCAGTCCATGGGGCCAGGGACCGCGCCCGCCGCCTTCTGCATGTAGTACAGGTGCTCGGCCCACTCGTCGTCGCTGGTCAGGACCATGCCGCCCACCACGTCGCTGTGCCCGTTCAGGTACTTGGTGGTCGAATGGACCACCACGTCAATTCCGAGCTCGAGCGGCCGCTGGTTGTACGGCGACGCGAACGTGTTGTCGACCGCGGTGGTGATGCCACGCTCGCGGCCCAGCTCCGCGGCCGCGGCCAGGTCTGCCACCCGCATCATCGGGTTCGTGGGCGTCTCGAGGTGGATCAGCTTGGTCTCGGGGCGGATCGCGTCGCGAATCGCGTCGATGTTCCGGCTGTCCACGTACGTGAACTCGATCCCCAGCCGCGCCAGCACGGTGTTGTACATCCGCGTGGTGCCGCCGTACGTGTTCTCCTCGCTGACCACGTGATCGCCGGCCGAGAGCTTCTTGGCCACCGCCTCGATGGCGGCGAGGCCGCTGGCGAATGCGGCGCCGTAGCGGGCGCCCTCGAGGGAGGCCACATTGGCCTGGAGTGCGTCCCGGGTGGGGTTCGTCACCCGCGCGTACTCGTAGCCCTCCCTGGGCTCGCCGAGCGCGGGCTGCACGTAGGTGGAGGTCTGGTAGATCGGCGGCATGATGGCGCCGGTCGTGGGGTCCGGCCGCTGGCCGGCATGTATGGCGCGCGTGGCGAAGCGATGGGTATCGGGCATTGACGGTTCGGTACGGTTGAGGTTGGGAAGAGGAGGGCAAGATAGGGCGCGTGACCGGGCCCCGAAAGGAAGGGCGGCGTGGCAGACGGGCCGGTCTGGCGCACAACGTGCAGCCGGCCCGCGGTGAGGTCCTGGCCCGGCCGGGCCAGGGCAGATCGTGAATCGTTCCAGACAGAGGTGGACCGCCCATGGCGACCCTTGCGACCCGCACCGTCACAGCAGACGAGAACGACCCCAGCCGGTGGCTGGCGGTCCTTCACGGCATCTACGGCGCCGGCAGGAACTGGGCCTCCGTAGCCCGGTCGCTGGTGGACGAGCGCCCCGGGTGGGGTGCGGTGCTGGTGGACCTGCGTCAGCACGGCGGCTCCATGGGCTTCGAGCCGCCGCACACATTGGAGCGTACGGCGGCTGACCTCGACGGTCTCGACGTGTCGCCGGTGCGCGTGGTACTCGGCCATTCGTTCGGCGGCAAGATCGCCCTGATCCGGGGCCGCGATGACCCCGCGGTCGAGCAGCTCTGGGTGGTGGACTCGACGCCGGAGGCCGGGGAGCCCGAGGGCGGGGCGTGGCAGATGCTCCAGGCGCTCCGGTCGCTCCCCGACCGGTTCGACGACCGGGACGCCATCGTGGAGGCGTTGGCCGGGAAGGGCGTCGAGCGTGCCGCCGCCCTGTGGATGACCGCGAACCTCCAGCGGGACGATGGCGGCTTCGTTTGGCGAATCGACCTCGATGACATGGAGGCACTCCTCACCGACTTCTTCGAGACGGACCTCTGGGACGTGGTGGAGTCGCCGCGGGAAGGGCTGGAGATCCACTTCATCCGGGCTACCCGTTCGTCAGTCCTGGATGCCGAGGTGCTGGCCCGGATCCGCGACGCCGGCGCCCGCACGGGACGCGTCTTCGTCCACGACGTGGTGGGGGGGCACTGGCTGAACGCCGACAACCCGGACGCGCTGGTGGATCTCATCGCGCCCCGCCTGTAGCGGATTGCGGGAGCCGTAATTGACGCCCCTCGGGCTCTCTCTCTACCTTTGGCGGGACTGTTCATGGGCCGACGCCTGGAGGCGGCGGCTCTTTTCTCGGTGCGCCAGGCATGGCGCGCCAGCGCCGTGGCAGGCGCTGGGCAACCGGTGAGCGAGAGCGAGCCGGGAAGTGACTTGGAGGTGGGAGTCCTCTGGGGGCCCTGGGTGCCGGGAACCCCTAGCGGAACGGCAACCGTTGCTCCGTGAGGAGCCGCGGGAAGGAAGCCGGAGGCAAAGCCCCGGCCCGAGGAACACGAACCGCATAGGAGGCGGCCGCTTGGTGGGCGAGGGGGCCGTGAAACCTGAAGCCCGAAGGCACTCCGGGCCGAGCGGACGTAGATGTGGCGGGCGAATGGGGCGAAAGTCACGCGCCTTACCCTGGGAGATCTCGCGTTGTGCCCGAAGGGGCGACGGGCCGAACTGCCCGGAGCGAGAAGTCAGCCGAGGCCATAGTAGCCGCACCGCACAGCGGCGAAGGGCCGAACACGAGGAGCCGAAGCGGCACGAAGGACTCGAATGGATCGCAGAGACGCAGACCAGAAGGCTGAGAAGCCGGAGCGGGCCGGGAAGGTAGGCGGCGGAACCGCCGAGGATACCGGTGCTGGGCGTCAAACGGTCCCGGCGTCTGGAGAGAATGCTGCGGAAGGGGCTCCTGGATTCATGGAGGAGGTGCTGCGGCGCGAGAACCTGAAGGAAGCGTATCGGCGGGTGGTTCGGAACCAGGGTGCCGGAGGGGTCGATGGCAGGAGTGTCGACGACCTAAAGCATCAGATTGAGACGGACTGGCCGCAGATCCGGGAGCAGTTGCTGAGCGGAAGCTACGAACCGAGTCCCGTGCGGAAGGTGGAGATCCCGAAGCCGGGGGGCGGAGTGCGGACGCTCGGCATCCCGACGGTGATGGACCGGATGATCCAACAGGCCCTGCTCCAGGCGCTGACGCCGATCTTCGACCCGACGTTCTCGGAGGACAGCTACGGCTTCCGACCGGGACGGAGCACGCACCAGGCAGTACGGCGTGCCCGCGAGCATGTGGCGGTGGGGCATCGATGGGTGGTGGACCTGGACCTGGCGAAGTTCTTTGACACGGTGAACCACGACGTCTTGATGCGTCGGGTGAGCCGGTGCGTAAAGGACAAGCGAGTACTCCCTCTGATCGGCCGCTATCTCAGGGCCGGGATGATGGAGGGCGGGCTGGTGTCGCCCCGGACGGAGGGCACACCGCAAGGTGGGCCGCTGTCGCCGCTCCTGAGCAACATCCTCCTGGATGAGCTGGACAAGGAGCTGGAGCGCAGAGGGCACCGCTTCGTGCGATACGCCGATGATTTCCAGGTGTACGTGAAGTCGAAGGCGGCGGGCGAGCGTGTGATGGCATCACTGGAGCGCTTCCTCGCGAAGCGGCTCCGGCTGAAGGTGAACCGGAAGAAGAGTGCGGTGGGGCGGCCCTGGAAGCGAAAGTTCCTGGGGTATACGACCACGGTGAACCGGAAGCCGAAGCTGAAGCCCGACGCGAAGTCGGTGAAACGGCTCAAGTGGAAGCTGAAGGACCTCTTCCGCCGAGGACGCGGGTGGAGCCTCGAGCGGACTATCCGGGAGCTCAACCCGATCTTACGCGGGTGGGGCCACTACTACCGGCTGGCGGACGTGAAGGGAGTATTCGAGGAGCTGGGCCAGTGGATCCGTCGAAGACTGCGCGTGCTGCTCTGGCGCCAGTGGAAGCGGCCACGAACCCGGTTCAACGAGCTTCGCAAGCGAGAGCCTGGACGAGGCGCGAGCCGCGACCTCGGCCTACAACGGCTTCGGCCCCTGGTGGAATGCCGGGGCCAGCCACATGAATCAGGCCGTACCCGTCAGAGTGCTGAGCCAGATGGGACTCGTGAGCCTCCTCGATCAACACAGGAGACTCAAGTGCAACTCGTGAACCGCCGGATACGGAACCGTGCGTCCGGTGGTGTGGGAGGGCGGCGGCCGTAAGATTCCAGGGTGAAGCCTACCCGGGCACGCAGCCGGAAACGGCGGATACAGCCAAGGCCATGTACCTAACGAACCTCACGCGCCGCGCCCTACCCGATTGGAAGGTGCCATGACGTACGAACCGCCCCCGGGACTGATGGTCAGCGTGTCGGGTCTCCGTGGAAAGGTGGGCGAGGCGCTGGACCCGCTGGTGGTCACCCGCTACGCGGCCGCGTTCGGGACCTACCTCTATAACGAGGCGGGTGGCCCGCCCACCGTGCTGCTGGGCCGGGACTCCCGGACCTCGGGGCAGCTCCTGGCCCGGAGCGTGACGGCGGCGCTGGAGGGTGTGGGCTGCACGGTGATCGACGTGGGGCTGGCCCCCACGCCCACTACCCTCATGGCCGTCCGCCACCACCAGGCCGATGGTGCCGTGGTGGTCACGGCGAGTCACAACCCCGTGGAGTGGAACGCGCTGAAGCTGGCGTCGAGTGCCGGCATGTTCCTCGACGCAGAGCAGGCCGCGGCGATGCAGGCGTACGTGGACGCGCCGGTGTGGCGTGGCTGGGACGGGATCGGCCGCCGGACGACGGATGACGGCGCCGTGGCACGGCACGTGGAGGCCATTCAGGCACTCTCCTATATCGACGTACCGGCCATCCGTGAGCGCGGGTTCCGAGTGGCGCTGGACTGTGTGCGCGGCGCCGGCGCCGTGACGTTCCCGGAGCTGCTCGACGCGTTGGGGTGCGATGTCCGGGGGATCAACCTCGAGCCGGACGGCCGCTTCCCGCGCAAGCCGGAGCCCGTGGCCGGGAACCTCGGCGAGCTGGAGTCGCTGGTCCGGGAGAGCGGTGCGGATATCGGGATCGCTACGGACCCGGATGGCGACCGCCTCTCGCTGGTGGACGAGAACGGCCGGGCCATCGGGGAGGACTACACGCTGGCGCTGGCGGCGAGGCTGGTGCTGAAGCACCGGGCGGGACCGGTGGTGACGAACCTGTCGACCAGTCGCGTGGTAGAAGACGTGGCCACCGACGCAAACGCGCCGTTCTTCCGGGCGCCGGTGGGCGAGATCAACGTGGCCCGGCGGATGGAAGCGGAGGGCGCGGTGATCGGCGGGGAAGGGAACGGTGGGGTGATCCTGCCGGACATCCACCTGACCCGGGACGCCCACGTGGCGGCGGCGCTGGTCCTCCAGCTCCTGCTGGAAACGGGCGCCACCGTGAGCGAGCTCGTTGCGTCCTCGCCGGTGTACGCCATCGTAAAGGACAGCGTGCCCCGGCCCGAGGGCCCGCTGGAGCCGGCCTACGACCTGCTGGCCGAGAGGCTGGAGGCCGACGTGGAGGACCGGCAGGACGGACTCTGGCTCGGCTGGCCGGACGCCGGCCGGTGGCTCCATTTCCGGCCGTCGGGGACGGAGCCCATCGTACGGATGATCGCCGAGGCCCGGGACGAGGCCGGCGCGCGGGCGCTGGTCGATGCGGCGCGGGCGGCCATGAATCGCTGAGAGGAAGACGCTTATGTGCGGGATCGTTGGATACATCGGGAAACGGGACGTAACGCCGCTGCTGGTGGAGGGGCTGCGTCGTCTCGAGTACCGGGGCTACGACTCGGCGGGGCTCACGGTGCGGAGCAACGGGGGGTTGGTCACCCGGAAGGCGGTGGGGAAGATCGTGGACCTGGAGGCCCGGCTGGGTCGGGACGGGATTCCGGCGGCCCGGTGTGGAATCGCCCACACCCGGTGGGCCACCCACGGCGCGCCGAACGAGGTGAACGCCCATCCCCACAGCGACTGTACCGGCGAGATCTCGCTGGTCCACAACGGGATCATCGAGAACGCCGGCACGCTGAAGAAGAAGCTGGAGAGCCTCGGGCATGAGTTCCGGACCGAAACCGACACCGAGGTGCTGGCGCACCTGATCGAAGAGACGTACGACGGGTCGCTGGAGCTGGCCGTGCGCAGCGCCCTCTCCCAGGTGGAAGGGACCTACGGCCTGGCCATCATGAGCTCACGGGAGCCCGGCACCATCATCGGGGCCCGCCGGGGGAGCCCGCTCCTGGTGGGCGTGGGCACCGACGACGAGTACTTCCTGGCCAGCGACGTGGCGGCGGTCCTCGCCCATACGCGTGACTTCGTCTACATGGAGGACGGCGAGATGGCGGTCCTCACGGACGAGGGCTACCAGATCTACTCGCTCATGGGGCACGAGCTGTCGAAGGACGTGACCCGGGTGGACTGGGACCTGGAGGCCATCGAGAAGAGCGGCTTCGAACATTTCATGCTGAAGGAGATTTTCGAGCAGCCGGAGACGCTGGAAAACGCCATGCGGGGCCGTCTCCTGGAGGAGGAGGGCACCGCCAAGCTGGGCGGGCTCCAGCACCTGGCCGACGAGCTCCGGCAGGCCGAGCAGGTCACCATCACCGCGTCGGGGACGTCGTGGCACGCAGGGCTCATCGGCGAGTACATGCTGGAGGAGCACGCCAGGCTCCCGGTGGAGGTGGAGTACGCGTCGGAGTTCCGCTACCGGAACCCGGTGATCCGACCGAACACGGTGCTCATCGCCATCAGCCAGTCCGGTGAGACGGCCGATACGCTGGCCGCGGTCCGGGAGGGAAAGCGGCAGGGCGCCACCGCCATGGGGATCGTGAACGTGGTGGGTTCCACCATCGCACGGGAGACCGACGGGGGCGTCTACATCCACGCCGGCCCGGAGATCGGCGTGGCGTCGACGAAGGCGTTCACCAGCCAGGTGGTGACCCAGGCGCTCTTCACGCTGCTCATGGCCCGACAGCGGGGGATGTCGGTGGTGCAGGGGCGGGAGATCGTCCACGCGCTCAAGCGGCTGCCGGAACAGGTGGAACAGGTCCTGGAGCTGGACGAGCGGATCCAGGAGCTGGCCCACAGCTATAAGGACGCTTCGAACTTCCTCTACCTGGGTCGGGGCTACAACTTCCCGACGGCCCTGGAAGGTGCGCTGAAGCTGAAGGAGATCAGCTACATCCACGCCGAGGGGCTGCCGGCGGCGGAGATGAAGCACGGCCCCATCGCCCTGATCACGGAGGCGATGCCGGTGGTGGTGGTGGCCCCCCACGACGCCGTCTACGGCAAGGTGGTCTCGAACATCGAAGAGGTGAAGACCCGGGGCGGGCGCGTCATCGCTGTGGTGAGCGAGGGGAACACGGAGCTGGAGAGCAAGGTGGACCACCTCATTACCATTCCCGAGACCCTCGACATGCTGACACCGGTGCTGGCCACGATCCCGCTCCAGATGCTGTCGTACTACGTGGCCGTGCTGCGGGACTGCAATGTGGACCAGCCCCGCAACCTGGCCAAGTCCGTGACCGTGGAGTAGACGGTGCGGATCGTGCTTCAGCGGGTGACCCGGGGCGAGGTCAGGATCGACGGGCAGGTCTCCGGCCGGGTGGGCCGCGGCTACGTGGTCCTGGTGGGGATCGGTCCCGATGACGACGAAGAAACCCTCACCTGGATGGCCGACAAGGTGGTGGGGCTCCGGCTCTTCCCGGACGAGGACGCTCGGATGAATCTGGACCTGGAGGCGGTGGACGGCGGGCTCCTGGTGGTCAGTCAGTTCACCCTCTACGGCGATGCCAGCAAGGGGCGCCGCCCGAGCTTCCTCGGCGCCGCCGACCCGGAGGTGGCCATCCCGCTCTACAAACGGTTCCTCGAGCTGCTGGAGGAGCGGGCGCCCGGCCGCGTAGAGAGCGGCGAGTTCGGGGCCATGATGGACGTGGAGCTGGTGAACGACGGTCCCGTCACCCTGATCCTCGAGCGGTGACGCCTCCCGGCTCGGCTGCGCACGTCGTCCTGGCGTCGGGCTCGCCCCGGCGGCGACGGCTCCTGGAGCAGATCGGCCTGACCTTCGACGTCGTCCCCGCCGCCGTGAACGAAGCGGCGCTGCCCGACGAGGGCGCGGCGGAGCAGGTGGAGCGGCTGGCGCGTGAGAAGGCGAGGACCGTGGCCGCGGACCGCCCGGACGCCCTGGTCATCGCCGGCGACACGGTGGTGGTCCTCGACGGCGAGCTGCTCGGCAAGCCCGCCCACGCCGCCGACGCCGTGGACACGCTCCTGCGGCTCCAGGGCAGGGAGCACCGCGTGGAGAGCGGGGTGGCGGTGGTGGCCCCGGACGGGCGGCTCGTGTCGGCAGTGGTGGGCGCGGACGTCCGGTTCCGGCCCTTCGACCGGGCGCTGGCCGACGCGTACGTGGCCACCGGCGAGCCGCTGGACAAGGCCGGTTCGTACGGGATCCAGGGGCGGGGTGCGGTGCTGGTGGAATCGATCCGGGGTGACTACTTCACTATCATGGGACTGCCCGTCGCCCGGCTCGTCGAGCTGCTGGAAACGCTCGGGTACAGCTACCGCTTCAAAGGAGTCTGAATGCGCGCGATCCTCGCCATCGACCAGGGGACCACCGGGAGCACCAGCATGGTCATCGGAGAGGACGGGCGCGTGCTGGGGCGGGCGTACTCCGAGTTCCGGCAGCACTTCCCCGAGCCCGGGTGGGTGGAGCACGACGCCGGCGAGATCTGGGAGGTGACGCTGGCCGTGGCCCGGGAAGCCATGGCCGCCGCTGGCGCCCACGTGGCGAAAGGGACCGCGGGGACGGAAGGCGTGGACGTGGCCGGGGTCGGGATCACGAACCAGCGGGAGACCGTCGTCGTCTGGGACCGGGAGACCGGCGAGCCGATCCATCGGGCCATCGTATGGCAGGACCGCCGCACGGCGGGTCGCTGCCGGGAGCTGGAAAAGGCGGGCGCTCTCCCTCTCGTCCGGGGCCGCACGGGCCTCGTCATCGACCCCTATTTCTCCGGCACCAAGATCGAGTGGATCCTGGATCACGTGGACGGCGCCCGGGAACGGGCGGCGGCCGGGGAGCTGGCGGCGGGCACCATCGACAGCTGGCTGATCTGGAAGCTCACGGGCGGACGGGTCCACGCCACGGACCCGACCAACGCGTCGCGGACCATGCTCTACAACATCGACCGCCGGGAATGGGATGACGAGCTCCTCGACCTCCTGCGCGTGCCCCGGGCCGTCCTCCCGGAGGTCCGACCCTCCAGTGGCGATTTCGGCGCCACCCGGACCGAGCTCTTCGACCGCGCCATCCCCGTGGCCGGCGTGGCCGGCGACCAGCAGGCCGCCCTCTTCGGGCAGGGGTGCTGGCGGGCGGGGCTGGCCAAGAATACCTACGGCACCGGCGCGTTCCTGCTCCTGCACACCGGCCACGAGCGGATCGAGTCCGGGAGCGGGCTCCTGACCACCATCGCGTGCGACGAACGGGGTCAGCCGGCGTACGCGCTGGAGGGCGCCATCTTCGTGGCCGGCGCCGCCGTCCAGTGGCTCCGGGACGGGCTCGGGCTCCTGGCGACGGCGGACGAGACCGCCGGGCTGGCCGGCGACCTGCCCTCCAACGATGGCGTCTACTTCGTGCCGGCGTTCGTGGGGCTCGGCGCACCCCACTGGGAAGCGGAGGCCCGGGGCACCCTGGTGGGGCTGACCCGGGGCACCGACACCCGGCACCTGGCACGGGCCACCCTCGAGGCCATGGCCTACTCCACCCGAGACGTGCTCCTGTCCATGCAGAAGGACTCGGGCGTGGAGGCCCGGGAGCTGGCCGTGGACGGGGGCGCCGCGGACAACGACTGGATGATGCAGTTCCAGGCGGACATCCTGCGTCTCCCGGTGAGACGACCGCAGAACCTGGAGACCACCGCCCTCGGCGCCGCCGGCCTGGCGGGGCTCGCCACGGGCGTATGGGAGACCGCCGACGACTTCCTCGGCGTACGCCCGGAGCCCGATCACTTCGAGCCCGGCATGGACGACGACGCCCGCAACGCGCTCCTGGCCGGGTGGGCGCGGGCCGTGGAGACGGCGCTCCACTGGGCGCGGAGCCATGACGGCTGATCCGGCGGTGGACCGGCCGCTGCGCGTGGCCGTGGCCGGGGCCGGCGCCGCGGACCCGGAGCTCGCGCAGCTGGCCGAGGAGGTGGGTCGCCGGATCGCAGAAGCGGGCGCCGTGCTGATCTGCGGCGGTCTCGGCGGCGTCATGGAGGCCGCGGCCCGCGGGTGCGCGGAGGCCGGTGGGCTCACCATCGGGATCCTGCCCGGCACCGACGCCGCCAGCGCCAACCCTCATATTCGGATTCCGCTTCCCACGGGGCTCGGCGAGGCCCGGAATGTGCTCATCGGTCGGACCGCCCACGTGGTCATCGCCGTCGGCGGGCGCTGGGGCACGCTCTCGGAGGTCGCCATGGCCCGGAAGGTGGGCGTCCCCGTCGTCCTTCTCCGGCCGGACCTGACCCAGGCCCTCGAGCTGCCCGTGGCGGAGTCGGCAGAGGACGCGATCCGGCTGGCGCTCCAGGCTGGAGGGCGGTCGTGAGTCTCTGCCCCGTGGTCCTGGGCGTGCTCGTGACGTGCGCACCGCCGCCCCCAGGCCCGGCCCCGTCCGCGGCGTCGGCCGATCGCTGGATCGCGGAGGACAAGGCCCAGCACTTCGCCATGTCCTTCGCCGCCACCAGTATGACGTATGGAGTGGCCCGGATCGCCCTGGAGCCGGCCCCGGCCCGCACCACGGCTGCAGGTGTGGCCGTGATGCTCGGGGTCGGAAAAGAGCTCTTCGATGCCCGCCGAGGCGGGCCGTTCAGCCTCAAGGACCTGGCGTGGGACGCCGCCGGCGTCGCACTGGGATACACCTTTGTCCAACGGATAGACTGATATGTCGGAAATCGTCGTGATCGTGATCCTTGGTGTCATCGCTCTGGGCGCCGTGGCCTACCCGCTCCTCGTGGGGCGGGAACGGTATGACGACGCCGACGAGCTCGAGGCCGAGATCCGCCGGTACCGGGAGGCGCTGGCGGCGGACACGGTCTGCCCCCGGTGCAAGCACCCGAACGTGCCCGACGCCCGTTTCTGCGCCGCGTGCGGGCGCGCCCTGGACGAGGACTGACGAGAGGACCCCATGGCGGCGCTTCGCACGGGAACGGCCCTTGCGTCCGGATGGGGGACGTCTAACCCTAAGCAGCATGGGACGCGAAACCCTTGACTGATCCGTTTTCAGGAGGAACCATGGCTTACCCGTTTGAGCTCCCCGACCTGCCGTACGCCTTCGACGCACTGGAGCCCCATATCGATGCCCGGACGATGGAGATCCATCACGACCGGCATCACGCGGGCTACACGAAGAAGTTGAACGCGGCCCTCGAAGGCCACCCCGACTGGCAGGGCCGGGAAATTGAAGATCTCCTGGCGAACCTCGGGAGCGTGCCCGAGGAGATCCGGACCGCCGTCCGCAACAACGGGGGCGGTTTCACGAACCACTCCCTCTTCTGGAACATCATGTCGCCCGACGGCGGCGGGACCCCGTCCGGCGCCCTGGGCGACGCCATCGACGACGCTTTTGGCTCGTTCAGCGCCTTCAAGGACAGCCTCACGAACGCGGCCACCGGGCAGTTCGGCAGCGGTTGGGGCTGGCTCGTGCTGAGCGGCGGAAAGCTCAAGGTGTACAGCACGCCGAACCAGGACAGCCCGTTCATGAACGGGGACCGGCCGATCCTTGGTGTGGACGTGTGGGAGCACGCGTACTACCTGAATTACCAGAACGCCCGGGGCGCCTACGTGAACGCGTGGTGGAACGTGGTCGACTGGGACGCAGTGGCCGAGAAGTACAGCAACGCCACCTGACGTGACGGACCGGGTGATCGACCTCCGGAGCGACACCGTCACTCGACCGACGCCGAGCATGCGGGAGGCTATCGCCGCAGCGGAGGTCGGGGATGACCAGCTCGGGGATGACCCGACGGTCCGTCGCCTCGAGGAACGCATTGCCGAGTTGCTGGGGAAGGAGAGAGCCCTTTTCTTCCCCAGCGGTATTATGGCCAACGAGGCCGCCATCGTGGTCCACGGACGGCCCGGCACGGAGGCCGTGGTGGAGGCCTCCTGCCACCTCATCGACTGGGAGGAGGCCGCCGCCGCGGCCTGGGCCGGGATGCAGCTGCGGCCGGTGCCCACCGACGACGGGGTCCTCACCCCCGACGCCGTCCGCGACGCCATACGGCCCGCCTCCAATCCGTACCAGCCGGAGACCTCGCTCGTCTGCGTGGAGAACACCCACAACGCCGCCGGCGGGAAGGTGGTGCCCCTGGAGACGCTCCAGGCGGTCCGGGCCGTGGCGGACGAGCACGGCCTGCCCATCCACATGGACGGCGCACGCCTCTGGCACGCCGCCGTGGCCGCCGGGGTGCCCCTCGACGCGTACGCCGAGCCCGTGGACACCGTCATGGTCACCCTCTCCAAGGGACTGGGCTGTCCCGTGGGCTCGCTACTGGCCGGCCCCGCCGAGCTCATGGACCGGGCCTGGCGCGTCCGACGCCGCATGGGCGGCTCCATGCGCCAGTCGGGGATCCTGGCCGCCGCGGGGCTCTACGCACTCGACCATCACCTCGACCGCCTGGCCGAGGATCACCGCCGGGCGCAGCTCCTGGCAGAGTTGGCCGGTGAGATCGACGGGGTCGAACCCGTTGTGCCCGAGACGAACATCGTCATGTTGAACATCTTGCGTGACGACCGCGACGCAGACACCATAGTAGCCCGTCTCGCTGATCGCGGTGTGCGACTCAGCATGTTCTCTTCGACCCGCCTGCGCGCGGTCACGCACCTGGACGTCGATGACGACGGCGTGCGCGCCGCCATGCAAGCACTCTCGAATGCTTTTGCACAGCCCCGTTAATGACGTTGAAAGGAGGAGCCGGATGAGCAGAATCGCCTTCCTGGTCCCGCTGGCTGCAATGACACTGGCCGCGTGCGGCGGTGGTGAGCCGCCGCCGGAGCCGCCGCCACCAGACACGGTGGTCCAGCTCGACACCATCACCATCACCCGTGAAGTGGAGCCGCCGCTCCCCGAGGGCCGCCTCTCCAACATCTGCCTGGCCAACGGCCAGAGCGTGGAGATCCGGATCTCGCCGGCCGGTGACACGCTCGTGGGACCGCGCCGCGTGCCCCTCAGTGACCTCGGGCCCGCCATCGGGTTCGTCGGCAGCTACGCCGGTGGGGAGATGTGGTTCGTCGAGGACGAGCCCCTCACCTTCGAGGACCGCGAGTTCAGCAAGTTCGGGCAGCCCGAGAGTCGCGACTGCCGGAGCATGAAGATCGTCGGCGATGCACAAGACGTGAACATCTTCGCCGAGGTGACAGCCTCCTCGCCGTTCGAAATCCTCTTCGTGCCCGTGCGACCCGGCGTGTTCCAGTCGTACCAGACACAGGTTGGGCGCGTGCGCGGCTGACGGACAAAGCCCCTTCGCGGTGGGCCCGATCCCCGGTTCCACGCCAAGGGACGAAGAACTGCGTCAGGACGCGAAGTCCAGCCTCGACGGCAGGGCGCCGGCCTTCCCGGTGGAGCCAGCTTCGGAGTATGGCTTTGAACCGGTAGGGTCGGGGTTCGTCTTCGCGGCTTGTCGGATCTCTTGGCGCCTTCGCGTGAATCAGAGGGTTGCCGTGCCGCGGGCCGGGGGACGCGCCGGCACCCGTAATCCGACCTTGCATTCTGCCGTGCGAAGGGCTACACTCCCTTCGGGTTCTGTTCGGTGCCGGGAACGGCCGGTTCCGACATGACGCTGTCCCGATGCGCCCTTCCCAGGGGCTGGGGCACCGGACATCTTGGAGGGACGGCAGCACCCCTGCCGTACCGGCGGTGCAGGTTCTCATGGATCAACCACGCGACAGGTGAATGATGGCCGAGCTGACGAAGGAAAAGGAAAAGGCGCTGAACGTAGCGATCCAGCAGATCGAGCGAGCGTACGGGAAGGGCTCGATCATGCGAATGGGCGAGGAAGACGCGCGCATGGAGGTGGCGTCGATCTCGACGGGTGCCATCAACCTGGACGCGGCCATCGGCATCGGTGGGATCCCGCGGGGTCGGGTCACGGAGATCTACGGTCCGGAGGCGAGCGGTAAGACCACGCTGTGCCTGCACATCATCGCGAACGCGCAGCGGGGAGGTGGTGTGGCGGCGTTCGTGGACGCGGAGCACGCGCTGGACATCGAGTACGCGCGGAAGCTGGGCGTGGACGTGGACAATCTTCTGGTGAGCCAGCCGGACACGGGCGAGCAGGCGCTGGAGATCACGGAAGTGCTGATCCGGTCGGGTGCCATCGACGTAGTGGTGATCGACTCGGTGGCGGCGCTGGTGCCCCGGGCGGAGATCGAGGGGGAGATGGGCGACAGCCACGTGGGGCTGCAGGCTCGTCTCATGAGCCAGGCCATGCGGAAGATCACAGGCTCCGTGAACCGATCCCGGACGTCGGTGGTGTTCACGAACCAGATCCGCGAGAAGATCGGCGTGATGTTCGGGAACCCGGAGACCACCACGGGCGGGCGTGCGCTGAAGTTCTACTGCAGCCTTCGGATGGACATCCGGCGGATCGGCGCCATCAAGGATGGGAACGAGCTGGTGGGGAACCGGACGCGGGTGAAGGTGGTGAAGAACAAGCTGGCGCCGCCGTTCCGTCAGGCCGAGTTCGACATCATGTACAATGAGGGGATCAGCCACGAGGGCCTGCTTTTGGACTTGGGCGACGAGCTCGGGATCATCGACAAGGCGGGCGCATGGTACTCGTACGGCGAGACGCGTCTGGGCCAGGGCCGGGAGAACGGGAAGCAGTTCCTGAAGGAGAATCCGGACGTGGCCGAGGAGATCGAGACCCAGGTGCTCAGCGAGCTCGGCATCGGCGGTGAGCCGTCGTCGGGGGACGATGAAGAAGAGCCCGAGGACACTGAAGAAGACGACGAGTAGCTCGAAAGCCGGCTCCGGCCAGGTGCGAGCCGGGTCATCGGGCAGAGAAGAGGCGCCACCGGACCCGTTCCCGGTGGCGCCTCTTTGTGCAGCGGGCTGCTACTCGCCTTCTGCTGTCGGCGCGGCCCCGCGGTTCACCGTCATCCGGGCCACGTACTGGACGTCCATCTCGTCGCGTAGCACGCCATAGAGGTTGCCGTCAATGAAGGCGAGGGGCGTGAAGCGGGGGGGCATCTGAAGGGTGCCCATGAACCGACCGTCGCCATCGAAGATCTCCCAGGTGGCGCTGCCCATGTCCTGGATGTCGAAGGTGCCACCGAGCTCCCGGATCTCGTCGGGCGTCTGGATCCGCTGGACCCAGAGACTGCCATCGGGGCCGCCGAGGATGTTGGCGTAGGCCGGGTAGGACGCAGCGAAATTGAGCGCCTGTGACATCATGGTCAGCGCCTCCGGCGGCATCCCTTGATCCCTCCAGAGCCCTTCCACGATCCGCCGGAACTCGGCCTCATCGCTATCCGTGATGCGACGTGGCTCGAAGGGTTTGCGCACGATCCGTGTCAGCGTCCCGTCCGTCGAGTAGATGTTCAGGCTGTACTCGGAGTTGATTCCCGTGATCAGGTGCCCGTCCGGGCCCAGCGTCCACATGGGCTCCGACTCGAACAGGGTGATGTTGGGCGTGTTGCCCGCGAAGCTGACCGACTCGCCGATGGGCATCCGGAGGAGGGTGTCGATCACCTCACCGGTGGGCTCCCGTCGGATGAGGAGGTTCATCGGCTCCACGTCCTCCTGCCCCGGGAACGCCATGACCATGGCCTGCTGGACCAGCTCGTCGGCCGGCATCTTCATCCACTTGATGGCGACCCCGCCGGTCATGGGGAGCTGCCGGCTCCCGGCGAGTTCTCCCGCGGCGGTGTAGAGCGTGATCCGCTGCTGCGTCACGTCGGGGACCACCACCGTGTCGCCGGGGGCGACGAAGACGGGGCCCGCCGCCTGCCCGAGCTCACCGGGGCCGGAGCCCGCCTGGCCGATGGTGGCCACGAACTCGCCGGCCGGGTCGAACACCCGAACCTCCCGGGCCTGCTGGTCGATGACGTAGACGCGGCCATCCTCGCCCACGTCGATCCCGGCGATCTGGCCGAACTGGTACTCGGCCGCACCTTCGGCGGCGCCAATGACCATATCCTGCTCGACGGTCCAGGCGTCGCCCGGTCCCCACACGCCGTCGCCGGCGTTCATGACGATCTCCACACCGGCGCTGTCGGTTACGGTGCCCTGCCACTCGCCGCTCGCGCCGCAGCCGGCGAGGGTGAGAGCGGTGGCGAGGCCGAGCGGAAGGCGCGTGCCGGGGCGGTGCATCGTCGTATCTCCGGTTCGTTGGAAACGTGGGTCCCGTCAGCAGTACGAGACCGGCGTGTTTGCGCTTCAAACCGCGTCACCATGTATCATGGCAGGGCGTCCGGGGTATGGCCATGACCCGGTGCTTCGCATCGGGGGAGCCACGCTCTATATTTAACGTTTGGCTCGAGGCCGCATCAACCAGTCTGACGAGAGAGTATGAAGGCACGCGAGATCCGCAGCACGTTCCTGGAGTTCTTCGAGCGGGAGGGGCACGAGGTCCGGCACAGCTCGCCGCTGGTGCCGAAGAACGACCCGACGCTCATGTTCGTGAACGCCGGGATGGTCCAGTTCAAGGGCGTGTTCCTGGGAGAAGAGGATCTGGAGATCGACCGGGCCACCACGTCGCAGAAGTGCCTCCGGGTGAGCGGCAAGCACAACGACCTGGAGGAGGTCGGCCGTACGGCGCGGCACCACACCTTCTTCGAGATGCTGGGCAATTTCTCGTTCGGCGACTACTTCAAGCGGGACGCGATCGACTTCGCGTGGCGGCTCTTCACGGCGGAGTACGGCCTTCCGAAGGACCGGCTCTGGGCCACGGTCCACTACTCGGACGACGAGGCGTACGAGCTGTGGCAGGAGGTGGCGGGTCTGCCCGAGGACCGGATCCATCGTCTGGGTGACAAGGACAACTTCTGGCAGATGGGCGACACGGGCCCGTGCGGCCCGTGCAGCGAGATCCACTTCGACATGCGGGCGGAGGGGGAGCGGGGCACGCAGTTGACGGCGGAGGAGTTCGAGGTGAAGGGGGAGGCCGGGGAGTTCCTCGAGCTGTGGAACCTGGTCTTCATGCAGTACAACCGGGACGCCGAGGGCGAGCTGCACCCGCTGCCGAGCCCGTCCATCGATACGGGCGCGGGGCTGGAGCGCATCGCCGCCGTGATGCAGGGCGTGGACTCCAACTACGAGACCGACCTCTTCCAGCCGTTGATCCAGCGGGCGGCGCAGGTGGTGGGGACGCCGTACGAACGGGACAGCGACGCCGGCGTCTCGTACCGCGTGCTGGCCGACCACGCCCGCGCCACGGCGTTCCTCCTGGCCGATGGCGTATTCCCGAGCAACACGGAGCGGGGCTATGTGCTGCGGCGGATCATGCGGCGCGCCATCCGTCACGCGTGGCTGTTGGGCCGTCGGGAGCCGACGCTGGTGGAGGTAGTGGACGAGGTGGTGAGCCAGATGAGCGACGCGTACCCGGAGCTGGAGGAGCGTCGCGGGCACCTGCTGCGGGCCACGCGGACCGAGGAGGAGCGGTTCCTGGCCACCATCGATGAAGGGATGAAGCGGTTCGAGGAGGTGGCCCCTGAGGGCGATGAGGGGAGCATCGCCGGGGAGGACGCGTTCAAGCTGTATGACACGTACGGCTTCCCCATCGACCTGACGCAGCTCATGGCCGGGGAGCGGGGCTATGACGTGGACATGGCGGGCTTCGAGGCGGCGCTGGAGGAGCAGCGTCGTCGCTCCCGCGCGGACCGGGAGGCGTCGGACATCGAGCACGGCGACGCGCTGGCGCGGGGATGGACGGAGCTGGAGCCGGAGCCGACCCAGGAGTTCGTAGGCTATGACGCGGTGGCGCTGGAGACGGAAGTGGTGGCCTTCCGACGTGAGGACGGTCGGGCAGCGCTGCAGCTGCGGGAGAACCCGTTCTACGCGGAGGCCGGTGGGCAGGTCAGTGACACCGGCGAGGTGGCGGGCGACGGCTGGCGCATGGCGGTGGATGATGTGCGGCGTGTGGGGGGGCGCGCGGCGGTGATCGGTGACGTGGAAGGCCGGTTCCCCGAGGCCGGCGCCCCGGTGCCGGTGACGGCTCGCGTGGCGCCGCGGAAGCGGCAGGACACGGAGCGGAACCACACGGCCACGCACCTGCTGCACGCGGCGCTCCGGGAGGTGCTGGGCGACCACGTGCTCCAGCGGGGCTCGCTGGTGGCGCCGGAGAGGCTGCGATTCGATTTCTCGCACCCGGAGCCCATGACGGCGGAGGAGATCCGGCGGGTGGAGGACGCGGTGAACGAGGCGATCCTCGAGGACCAGGACGTGTGCGTCGACTATCTCGGTTACGACGAGGCGATCGAGGAGGGCGCCATGGCGCTCTTCGGCGAGAAGTACGGCGACGAGGTCCGTGTGATCCGGATCCCGGGCGTGAGCATGGAGCTGTGCGGCGGCACGCACGTCCGGCACACGGGCGAGATCGGCCAGTTCCGGATCGTGAGCGAGACGGGGACCGGCGCCGGTGTGCGGCGGGTGGAGGCAGTGACGGGCCGGGAGGCGTACCGGCTGGCGCGGCGTCAGGAGCAGCGGCTGCGAGAGGCGGCCGAGCTGCTCCGTGTCCCGGCGGAGATGGTGACCCGGAAGATCGACCAGCTCCAGGAAGAGAACCGGGAGCTCGAGAAGCAGCTGGAGCGGGCTCGGCGGCAGGGCGCCGCCGACGTGGTGGGCGAGCTGGCGGAGGGCGCCGCGGACGTGAACGGCGCCCGGGTGGTGGCCACGGCCATCGACGTTGCGGACCAGGATGAGCTCCGGGCGCTGGGTGACCAGCTCCGGGACCGGCTCGGCAGCGGCGTGGTGGTGCTGGCCGCCCGGTCCGGCGGCTCCACGTCGCTCTTCTCGGTGGTGACCGACGACCTTATCGAGAAGGGCGTGCGCGCCGACCGGGTGGTGCGGGAAGTGGCCCAGCTGACGGGCGGCTCCGGCGGTGGGCGTCCCCATATGGCCCAGGGCGGTGTGGGCGACGACGACCGGGTCGAGGGGGCGCTCTCGAAGGCGGCGGACATCGTCCGGACCATGCTCGAGGGCGCGTGACGGAGCCCGGCCGCTGGCTCGACGAGCGCCGGGAGCCGGCGCCGCAGTCGATCCGCACGGAGATCGACGCGCTGCTGGCGGAGTCGGACCCGTCCGCTCCGCTCCCGGATCAGTTCGCCGCCGCGGCGCTGCGGGCGCTGGAAGCGATCGTGGCCGAGCCGTCGGAGCGTGCCACGGCG
Source organism: Longimicrobiales bacterium (assembly GCA_046483065.1). Taxonomy (GTDB): domain Bacteria; phylum Gemmatimonadota; class Gemmatimonadetes; order Longimicrobiales; family RSA9; genus JAWVYT01. Next base: position 46,740 of record JAWODW010000097.1, read on the forward strand.
TGGACGCTGCTGGCCGCCGACGCGCTGTTGACGTATGCGTGTGAGGCCGCGGCGGAGGAGGGGATCGACGCGCTGGACGTCCTCACCCGGTCGCTGGACTTCGAACGATTCTCTGAGCTGATGCTATCCCGATGAAGAGTCCCGCGGTGGAACGGACCCGGAAGGAGCTGGCGGCGCTGGCGGAGCTCGCCACGCGCGTGGCCGCCGACATGGCCGGACAGGTGGCGGAAGTGGCCGAGGTGGCGGCCGGGGCGGTGCTGGGCGGCCGCAAGCTCATGTTCTGCGGGAACGGCGGCTCGGCCGCCGACGCCCAGCACCTGGCCACCGAGTACGTGGTCCGGTTCCAGGAAGACCGGCCGGCGCTCCCGGCGCTGGCGCTGACCACCGACACGTCGCTTCTGACGGCGGGGGCCAACGACCTGGGCTTCGATCGGGTATTCGCCCGGCAGGTGGACGCCCTGGGCCAGCCCGGCGACGTGCTCTTCCTGCACAGCACGTCGGGGAGCTCGCCGAACCTGCTCCGGGCTGCCGAGATGGCCCGGGAGCGGGGTGTGACCACCGTGGCGATGCTGGCGAAGGGCGGTGGGGCGCTGGCGGGGATGGTGGATCACGCCGTGGTCCTGCCCACCGACGAGGGTGCCCACGCCCAGGAGCTGCACCTGGCCGTCGGGCACATTATCTGTCAACTCGTGGAAGAGCGGTTTCATGCGGATCGATCTGAAGGCTAAGCGCGCGCTGGTCACCGGTGGGTCCCGAGGGGTGGGGGCCGCCACGGCACGGCTGCTGGCGGAGGCGGGCGCCGACGTGGGGATCTCCTACCGGTCCCGGGAGTCGGAAGCCGAGGCGGTGGTGGCGGAGCTCCGGGAGATGGGGGTCCGGGCGTGGGCCCACGCCGGCGACCTGGCAGAGCCCGAAGTGGTGGAGGAGCTGTTCCAGAAGGCGGAAGCCGAGTTCGGCGGGCTGGACATCCTGGTGGCCAACGCCGGCGTCTGGCCGCCGGAGGACGTGCCGATCGCCGAGATGAGCACGGCCCAGTGGCGACGGACGGTGTCGGTGAACCTCGACGGCGTCTTCTACTGTGTCCGGGCGGCCGCACGGATGCTGGCAGACGGAGGGCGGATCGTGATCGTGGGCTCCACGGCGGGGCAGCGCGGGGAGGCGAACCACGGCGACTACGCCGCCAGCAAGGGCGCCCTCCAGTCGCTGGTGAAGGGAGTGGCCGTGGAGCTGGGCACACGGGATATCACGGTCAACTGCGTGGCGCCGGGGTGGATCGACACGGAGATGGCCGAGATCCCGTACGACGACGGCGGCCGGGCGGAGATCGAGGCGGGGATCCCCCTGGGGCGGGTGGCCTCGGCGGAGGACGTTGCGGGCCCCATCGCGTTCCTCTGCTCCGGGCTCGCACGCCACATCACCGGTGAGGTCGTGAACGTGAACGGAGGGGCCGTCCTCTGCGGGTGACCATGGAGCTCGCCCCCCCGGCCGCCGTACGCGCCATCGCCCGGACGCTGGAGGACGCCGGCTATGAGACATGGGCGGTGGGCGGCGCTGTGCGCGACCGGGTGGCCGAGCGACCGGCCGGCGACTGGGACCTGGCCACCCGGGCCACGCCGGAAGAAGTCATGGAGACCTTCCGCCGCACCGTGCCCATCGGCGTCGACCACGGCACCGTGGGCGTGCTCCAGGACGGGGAGATGTTCGAGGTGACCACCTTCCGGCGCGACGTGGAGACCTTCGGCCGCCACGCGGTGGTGGCGTACGCCGACCGGATCGAGGAGGACCTGGCCCGGCGCGACTTCACCATCAACGCGCTGGCGTGGCACCCGCTTACCGGCGAGCTGCTGGACCCCTACGAGGGCGCCCGCGACCTGGAGGAGGGTCGACTGCGGACGGTGGGCGAGCCGGCCGAGCGGTTCGCCGAGGACTACCTCCGGGTGCTCCGTGCGCTCCGCTTCGCCGGCCAGTTCGAGCTGGAGATCGAGGCCGGCACGTGGCGCGCGCTGGAGGCGGCCGTCGACCACCTGGACGGCCTGTCGGCGGAGCGGATCCGGGAGGAGCTGTACAAGATCATGGGTCAGGTCCCCGTCGCCTCACGATCGCTGGAGCTGTACCGGCAGGCCGGGGTCCTCGACGTATGGTACCCGGAGCTGGCGGCGGTGGCCGGCGAGCCGCCCGACGAGCCGGGGGCGCTCTGGCGCCGGACACTGGCGGCGGTGGACGCGATCCCGCTGTCCCGGCCCACGCTCCGGGTGGCGGCGCTGCTCCACGCGGTGGGGATGCCGACGGCCCGGACGAAGGACCTGCGTGGGGGGTGGCGCTACACCGGCCACGAGGTGCTGGGTGGGAAGAAGGCGGCGGACGTCATGCGTCGCCTGAAGGCATCGAACGCCGAGATCGACCGGGTCGGCCGGCTGGTCCGCCATCAGCCCGAGCTCTTCCCGCCCGACTCGCCGGACGCGGTGGTCCGGCGGTGGCTGCGGCACGTGGGCACCGACCTGGTCAACGACCTCTTCCGACTCCGGTTCGCCCTCTGGCGGGCCGGCGACGGCGAGGGCCGGCCCGAGGACCTGCTGGAGCGGTGGACCACGGCCCGCCGGGTGCTCCGGCAGGTGCCGCCCCTCTCCACCGACGACCTGGCCATCAGCGGTCACGACCTCAAGGCGCTCGGGCTGGAGCCCGGGCCCCGGTTCAAGACGATCCTGGAATCGCTCCTGGACCGGGTCATGGATGACCCCGAGCTGAACCGCCGGGAGCCGCTCCTGGACGTGGTGCGGGAGGAGTGGCTCCATGAGTGACCTGGAGCTCTTCCCGGACCGGGAGCCGGCGAGCGGTGGGGAGGGACGACCGGGCCCAGGCGGTGGCGATGGGGACGACGCCACCGCGCCGCTGGCCGCCCGGATGCGGCCCCGCACGCTGGATGAGTTCGTGGGCCAGGAGCACATCCTGGGCCCGGGCCGCGCGCTCCGTGAGCTCATCGAGAAGGACGAGGTCGGAAGCCTGATCCTCTGGGGGCCGCCGGGCACGGGGAAGACCACCATCGCACGGGTCATCGCCGAGCGCACCGACGCCGCCTACGTCCCGTTCAGCGCGGTGACCGAGGGGATCCCCCGGGTCCGTGAGATCATCAAGGAGGCCGAGACCCGGCTCCGGGCCACGGGCCGCCGGACGATCCTATTCTGCGACGAGATCCACCGGTTCAACAAGGCCCAGCAGGACGCCTTCCTCCCCCACGTGGAGGCCGGGACCGTCTCGCTCATCGGGGCCACCACGGAGAACCCGTCGTTCGAGGTTATCGGCGCGCTGCTGAGCCGGGCGCGGGTTTTCGTGCTGGAGCCGCTGGCCGAGGAGGAGCTGGCCATGGTGCTGGAGCGGACGCTGGCCGACGAGGAGCGCGGGCTGGGCGGCCTCGACCTGGAGGTGACGGACGGTGCGCTCGAGCTCATGGCGGAACAGGCCGATGGCGACGCCCGCCGGGCGCTGAACGCGCTGGAGACGGCGGCCACGCTGGCGGGCGCCGATGGCACGGTGGACGAGGACGGGGCCCGGGAGGCGCTCCAGCGCCGGTTCGCCCACTACGACAAGGGCGGCGAGGGGCACTACAACCTGGTCTCTGCGCTCCACAAGGCGGTCCGCGGCAGCGATCCCGACGGCGCGCTCTACTGGCTCGCCCGGATGCTGGAGGGTGGGGAGGCACCGCTCTACATCGCCCGCCGGCTGATCCGGATGGCGGTGGAGGATATCGGGCTCTCGGACCCGAACGCGCTCCAGGTGGCCGTGGCGGCCCGGGACGCGTTCCATATGCTCGGCTCGCCGGAGGGCGACCTGGCGCTGGCGGAAGCGACGGTCTACCTGGCTACGGCGCCCAAGTCGAACCGGCTCTACGCGGCGTTCGGGGCCGCCCGCGCGGCGGCCCGGGACACGCCGGCCGCGCCGGTCCCGCTCCATATCCGGAACGCGCCCACGGACCTCATGGAGGAGCTGGGCTACGGGAAGGGCTACCGGTACGCCTTCGATTCCGAGGCGCACTTCACGGCGCAGGAGTACCTGCCTGACGCGCTCCAGGGGACCACCTTCTACGAGCCGAGTCGGTTCGGCCACGAGAAGCGGATCACGGAGCGGCTCGAGTGGTGGGCGGAGCGGCGCCGGGAGGCCGGGGCGCAGGCGTCGTCCGGGGGTGGCGGGAGCGAGAACCCGGAGGGCGCAGCGGACGCGGCGGAGAACCCGCAGGACGGCGGTGGTGTAGGAGAAGACTCATGAATGGGCAACGAAGGGTGATGGTCCTGTCGGCGCTGGTGGCTGTGCTCGCCACGGGGTGCGCCCCGAAGGTGGAGCAGCCGGATGTATGGCTGAGCGGGGCCCGCCTGGTGTCGCTGGGGATCCGCGGTGGCGTGATCGACGTGAAGCTGGGCATCCACAACCCGAACCGCTTCACGATCCGGGCGGCCGGTCTCACGTACGACCTGGACTTCCAGGACCCGGACGGCGACGGCTGGCTCGACTTCGCGGAGGGCCGGGTATCGGAGAATCTGCGGATCCGATCCGGCGATACGGCGAGCGTGGTGATCCCGGTGGAGTTCAGCTACAGCGGACTGGGAGGCGCCGTACGCGGCCTCCTGGATCGGGGCTCGTTCGATTATCGGGTGGATGGAGTGGTGGCGGTGGAGGCACCGGTTGTGCGTGACATCCGTTATCGACACAGCGGTACCGTGACGCCGAGCGGCGTCCGGTGATGGAGGATACGAGGAGGAACGCATAAGAGAGACCATCTCGCTGGAAGAGCCGGAAGAGCGGGCCGTCCTGGTGGGCGCCCCGACCGGTCGGGTAACCCCCGAAGAAGCAGACGAGCACCTGGAGGAGCTGGGCCGGCTGGTCGACACGGCCGGTGCCACGGTGGCGGCCGTCCTGATCCAGCGCCTGGACGCGCCCCACCCCCGGTATTTTATCGGGGAGGGGAAGGCGAAGCAGCTGAAGAAGGTGGCCAGGGAGCGAGAGGCCACGGTGGTCATCTTCGACGACGAGCTGACCCCGGCCCAGGGGAAGAACCTCGAGGACCTCCTCGACATCCGGGTCATGGACCGTACGGAGCTGATCCTCGATATCTTCGCGACCCGTGCCCGGACCAACGAGGCCCAGCTACAGGTGGAGCTGGCCCAGCTCGAGTATATGCTGCCGCGGCTGAAACGTATGTGGACGCACCTCTCCCGGATCCGCGGTGGGATCGGGCTCCGTGGCCCCGGTGAGACGCAGCTGGAGACCGACCGTCGGATCATCGGCCGCCGGATCGCCGACCTCCGGGACAAGCTCAAGACGGTGGCCCAGCGGCGCGCGACGCAGCGGAAGCGGCGCTCCGGCGAGTTCCAGGCCGCGCTGGTGGGCTACACCAACGCCGGCAAATCCAGTCTGCTGCGCGCCATGTCGGGCTCGGACCTCTTCGTGGAGGACCGCCTCTTCGCGACCCTCGACCCGGCTACCCGGCGCGTGGAGCTGCCCATGGGCACGAAGGTGCTCGTCAGTGACACCGTGGGGTTCATCCGGAAGCTGCCGCACCACCTGGTGGCGTCGTTCCGGGCCACGCTGGAGGAGGCGTCGGAAGCCGACGTGCTGTTGCACGTGATCGACGGATCCCACGCCCGGTGGCAGGAGCAGAAGGCGGTGGTGGAAGACGTGCTCGTGGAGCTGGACCTGGGCGATGTCCCGGAAGCACTGGTCTTCAACAAGATGGACCTCATCACCCATGACGAGGAGAATGCGCTCCGCCACCGGGTGGAAGCGCTTCACCCGGAGCCGGCCGTCTTCACCTCCACGGTGGAGCGGGAAGGGCTGGAGCCGTTGGTCGGATTCCTGGAAGATCAGGTCCGGGACCAGCGTCCCGAGGTGCAGGTGCTGGTCCCCGCGGCCGATGGCGAGACGCTGGCCACGGTCTACCGGGAGGGCGAGGTCATCAGCCAGGAGGAGCGAGGCACCACCATCGATCTCCGGGCCCGGCTGCCCCAGCCCACGCTGGGCCGCCTCAAGCAGCGGGCGGGAGTCGAGGTCAACGGGGCGGCGTGAGCGATCGGATCGCGGTCATCGGTCCGGGCCGCATGGGCCTGGCGCTGGGAGGCGCCCTGATGGAGACCGGCGCCGTGGAGGCGCTCACCTACTTCGGCCGATCGCCGGAGGCCCCGCCGCACCCTCTCTTCGACGCCGGTGAGGTCTCCTACCGCGTGGGGTACGGCCCGATCCCCGAGGAGACCAGCATCCTGATCCTGGCGGTACCCGACGATGCACTCCACGACGTGGCCAACCAGGTGGCCCGGCTCGGGGCCGTGCCCGTGCCGTGCGTGGCGTTGCACCTCTCGGGCGCCCTCTCCACCGATGTCCTGACCCCGCTCCACACCGCCGGGTTCACCGTGGGCTCGCTGCACCCGCTCCAGACGGTGGCCGACCCGTGGTCGGGGGCCGAGCGGCTCCGGGGGTGCGCCTACGCAGTGGCCGGGCAGCCCGGCGCCCTTACGGCTGCGCGGCGGCTGGTGGCCGCCCTCGACGGGCGGCCCCTGGTGATCCCGCCGGCGCTCCGGCCCCTCTACCACGCCGCCGCCGTTTTCGCCTCCAACTACGTCCTCGCCGCCGCCGCAGCGGTGGCCCGCACGCTGGCGGAGGCAGGGATCAGCGAGCAGGACGCCGTGGCCGCGGCGTTGCCGCTCATGCGCGGGACCATGGACAATGTCGAGCAGCTGGGACTGGGTGCGGCGCTGACGGGCCCTGTGGCCCGGGGCGACCTGGACACGGTGCGGCTGCACCTCTCGCGCTTGTCGGCCCGGGAGCGGCGCCTATATTCGGCCCTCGGGCTGGAGACCGTTCAACTGGCCCGCGCGGTAGGGCTCGACCCCGACCGCGCGGCCGCCCTCGAATCGCTGCTTCAGGACTGATGCGACTCCATATCAATATCGACCACGTGGCCACGATCCGGCAGGCTCGGCGCACCGATGAGCCGGACCCGGTGCGGGCGGCCGTCCAGGTGGAGCAGGCCGGTGCCGACGGGATCACCGTGCACCTGCGGGAGGACCGTCGCCATATCCAGGACCGTGACGTCCGGCTCCTGATGGAGACGGCCCGGACCGGGGTGAACCTGGAGATGGCCGCCACCGATGAGATGGTGGCGCTGGCGGCGGAGCTGGCGCCCATGGCCGTGACGCTCGTGCCCGAGAAGCGGGAGGAGATCACCACGGAGGGTGGGCTGTCGCTGGAGAGTGACGCAGCCCGTCGCGTCGCCTCCGCCCTCGAGGCCGTTCGCGAGGCCGGGGTTCGGACCGCGCTCTTCATCGATCCGGACCCCGACACGGTGCACCGGGCCCGGGACCTGGGCACCGACGCCATCGAGCTGCACACGGGCGAGTACGCCAACGCGTGGGCGCCGGGCCGGGGCGCGCCGGTGGAGCTGGACCGACTGCGCCGGGCAGCGGCGCTGGGCCGGTCCCTGGGGCTGGACGTCCACGCGGGCCACGGGCTCACGTACGAGAACGTGGCGCCGGTGGCTGCGATCCGGGAAATCGAGGAGCTGAACATCGGGCACAGCGTGGTGAGCCGTGCCGTCTTCGTGGGCCTGGAATCGGCCGTGCGCGAGATGCGGGCGATCCTGCGGGAGGCACGGGCGGGCGGATGAGCCGGGTACGTGCCTTCTTCGTAGAAGAGGCGGCCGAGTGCCTGAACGCGTTGGAGGCCGAGCTCGCCGGCCCCGACCCGGACCCGGCGGTGGTACACGGTGCGGTCCGGCAGCTGCGGGGCAGCGCCCAGGTGGCCCGGTTCGGGGCCGTCGCGGACGCCGCCCGATCGCTGGAGGAGGCGCTGAAGCCGGCCGCCCGGGGCGAGGCGCCCTGGGACGAGGTGCTGGCGCGACGCGCGGCGGAAGACGCCGCGACGCTGGCACGAGCTGTGGAGGCGGTCCGGCAGGGCCGCACGGAACAGGACGAGAGGGAGTCATCGATGGATGAGCAGGAGCGGAACGAGGCGGCAGCCGACGAGGTGGTGCCCATCGAGGTGCTGGAGTACGAGGGCACCGCGGCGCTGGAGCGGGCCCGAACGCTCCGGGAGCCGCTGGAAGAGGCCATCATCGCCGGCGACCCACCGGGCGAGATCATCGACGAGCTGTTCGATCTGATCCGCCTGGGCACGAAGTGACCAAGGGCAGGACCTGGCCGTCGGCGCGCGCTTTCCTGGACTGGAAGGCCGTCCTCGGCATCCTCATCAGCGTCGGGCTCCTCTGGTTCGCCTTCCGCGACGTGCACCTGGCCGAAGTCTGGGGGCGCGTCCGCCGGGCCGACCTCCTCCTCCTGACGCTGGCCGGTGGCCTGGCCACGCTGCCATTCCCGCTCCGTGCGATCCGCTGGCGGCCGCTCCTGCGCCCCGCCTACGCCGGATCCCGGTTCCGCCCCCGGTTCGCCGCCACCTGCATCGGGTTCATGGCCAACAACCTGCTCCCGGCCCGGGTCGGCGAGTTCGCCCGGGCCTACGCCCTGAGTCGACTGGAGCCGGTCCGGATGTCGGCGTCGTTCGGCTCGCTGGTAGTGGAGCGGATGTTCGACGGGATCGTCATCGTGCTCTTCCTCCTGGCCGCCCTGGCCTGGCCAACGTTCCCGGATGTCTCCGGTCGGGACTTCAACACCGTCGCGCTCTGGGCGAGCGCGGTGTTCATCGGCGTGTTCGCCATCATGCTGGCCATGGTGGCCCGGCCGGAGCAGAGCGTGCGGTGGTTCGAGCAGACCGTGGCTCGCTTCCTCCCGGGGGTGGTGCGTCGGCCGGTCGTCGATGCGCTGGCGGCGTTCCTCGATGGGATCGCCGCCGTCCGCGACTGGCGCCTGGTACTCCGGGCGTTTGCCTGGTCGCTGGTGATCTGGCTCACGGGCGCCCTGGCCATATGGGTCGGGATGCTGGCCTTCGATGTACGGCTGCCGTTCGTGGCCGCCGTGTTCCTCCAGAGCATCATCTCGCTGGCTGTGGCGCTGCCGTCGGCGCCCGGGTTCTTCGGCGTGTTCGAGGCGGCCGCCCGGGTGGGGCTGGTGGAGATCTGGGGCGTCGCCACCGGCCAGGCGGTAGCCTTCGCCATCGGGTTCCATCTGGCCGGGTTCATCCCCGTGACGCTCATCGGGCTCTTTTACGTCTGGCGGCTCGGGATGTCGTGGGACGAGGTGGGACGCAGCGAGCGTGTGGTGGAGGAGGCCGTCGAGGCCCGAGCAGGAGACGAGGGCACCACACCTCCGTCGTCGAGCGTCGAGCCCGGACCGGGGGCAGGCCCCGCGGCGGCGGGCCGGAAGGAGGGCCGGTGAGGATCACCGTCGCCGCTCCGGCCAAGGTCAACCTCCGCCTCCGCGTGGGGGCCCGGGATCCCTCCGGGTTCCACTCACTGGACACGCTCTTCTGCTCGCTGCACCTGGCCGACAGCGTGGTGCTGCGGGGTGGTGAGGGGTCGGGACCGCAGCTCGATGTGGGATACGCTCGCCCCCTGAAGGTGGCGCCGGACATGGGGCCGCCGGAAGAGAACCTGGCCGTCCGTGCGGCCCGCGCGGTCATGGAGCGGGCGGGGCTCGAGCGCGGGCCGGAGATCCGGCTGGTGAAGCGGATCCCCGCCGGCGCCGGGCTGGGCGGCGGGTCCAGCGACGCAGCCGCAGTGCTCCGGGCCATGCGACGGCTCTACCCCGGCGACCTCGACGGCGGCGACCTCATGGCCCTCGGCAACGAGCTCGGCAGCGACGTGCCGTTCTTTGTCATGGGCGCGGCGTTCGCCCACGGCACCGGCCGCGGTGAGCGCCTCGCGGCGCTGGCTCCCCTGCCCGCCCGACCCGTGGTGGTGGTGATCCCCGACTTTCCGGTGGCCACCGCCGAGGCGTACCGCTGGCTCGACCAGGACCGGGAACAGGAGGGGACCGCGGCTCCGGACGTCCCCGACCAGCCCATCCATGGCAGGGACCTCACCTGGGACGCCGTGGCCGATGAGGCCGTCAACCACTTCGAGGGCCCCGTCTTTCGCCGACGTCCCGAGCTCGAAACGATCCGCGACCGGCTCCGGGAGCATGGCGCCCGGCCCGCGCTCCTGGCCGGGAGCGGGTCCACCGTATTCGGCGTCTTCGACCGCGGTGGCGACGCCCGGTCGGCGGCCGACGCGCTGACGGCGGCGGATCCGTCGCTGCGGGTCCTGGTGACGCGCACGAGAACGCGCTAGATGGACCGGGTCGAGTCGGCGGACCAAGTTGACGTGTGAATGTGGTTCCGATAGCGTTTGGCTGGACCTTGCCCCTTGGTGTAACTGGCAACACGCCTGACTTTGGATCAGGAGAGTCCTGGTTCGAGCCCAGGAGGGGCAGTTCATTCGGGCGCCGCCGATCCCGCGTCCACGGCTCGGAAGCTTGGCCACGTCTTTGTGGCGGAAACCGCTGGCACAGCTACGGTTTGTGGCTCTTCTCTGCTCTGTTGACCCGTTCCCGGGGCGTGGCTCGCAGCACATGCCCGGACGTTTCGGCGCACTCCCACGTCGTGGGCGGTCCGGCGTTCGAACAACCGTTCAAGGCGAAAGCGCGGAATCCTTTCACGGAAACACGGAACGTTCGCCGCGATCCGTGATGGCCGGGTAAAGGCCCACCTCCCGCTCCTTGTTCGGTTGTGATTCGCCGGGAAGGCTGCGGGTTTCGGGACGCGGCCTTCCGGGGATCCGCTCGCATTCCGTGCTTCCGCGTTGAGACGTTCGCGACGCACGTCGGGACACCGGTGAGGCTGGATCACGCGCAAGGTCGAAAAGCCTCTTTCATCAACAAATCGGGAGGAGATCCCGGTTTGTAGGGGTCTGTCGCGGTGTGCATCTACTCAGGGGAGGTTCTTCGACATTCTCCGTGGGTAGAGCAACCGCCAGCCCGAGTGCTCCGGGCGCGGCGCGGCGCGACCGCGCCTTTACAACCCCTCCAGCGCCGCATCACTTTGTGCCGGTCCCGTCTCGCGCAACCCGAACCGGATCGGACCGTCATGGATACGTCGCTTCTCGCCCCGGGAACCTTTCTCGGAGCCCTATTCGTCGCCCTTTCCGCCACTTTGGGCGGCGCCTCGCCGGCGGCGGCCCAAGAGCCGGTGCACGACCCGGCGCTCTTCGAGGCACTTGAGTACCGGCTGATCGGGCCGTACCGGGGTGGTCGGGTCACGGCCGTGGACGGGGTCCCGTCGTCGCCGCGGACCTTCTTCATGGGCTCCACGGGCGGAGGTGTGTGGAAGACGGTGGACGCAGGCGAGTCGTGGCAGAACGTGAGCGACGGCTGGCTCGAAGTGGCGAGCATCGGGGCGGTGGAGGTGGCGGACGCCGATCCGAGCGTGCTGTACGTGGGGACCGGCTCGGCGTGCATACGGGGGAACGTGTCCACGGGGCGCGGCGTGTACCGGTCCCGGGACGGTGGTCGGAGCTGGACCTTCGTGGGGCTGCCGGAGGCCGGGCTGATCGGGAAGGTGGTGACGGACCCGCGGGACCCGGACGTGGTCTACGTCGCGGCGCTGGGACACCCGTTCGGGCCGAATCCGGAGCGGGGCGTCTACCGGAGCCGTGACGGCGGCGAGAGCTGGGAGCGGGTGCTGTTCGTGAGCGACAGCACCGGCGCAGTGGACCTGGCCATCGACCCGGTAAACCCGCGAACCATCTACGCGGCCATGTGGCGTGCGGAGCGGAAGCCGTGGACACTCATCGATGGCGCCCGGGAGGGCGGCATCTACCGGAGCCGGGACGGGGGCGATAGCTGGACGCAGCTGACCGCCGGGCTGCCGGAGGGGCCCCTCGGCCGGATCGGGCTGAGCGTATCGGCGTCGGCTCCGGACCGGGTCTGGGCGCTGGTCACGGCCGAGCCCGGCGGCGGCGTTTTCCGCAGCGATGACGGCGGCGACAGCTGGACCCGCACGAGCCGGGATCGGCGGCTCCGGACCCGGGGATGGTACTACGCCCACATCACCGCCGACCCCACGGACCCGAACACGGTGTGGGTCGAGAACGCAGGGTTCTACCGCTCCATCGACGGGGGCGAGACGTTCCACCGGCGACCGGTACCCCACGGCGATGTCCACGACCTCTGGATCCACCCCGAAGACCCGGACGTGATGGTGGTGGGGAACGACGGCGGCGCGCAGGTCACGCTCACCGGCGGCGAGAGCTGGTCGACCATGCACAACCAGCCCACCGCCGAGATGTACCGGGTGGAAGTGGACCACCAGTGGCCGTACCGGGTCTACGGCGCCCAGCAGGACAACTCTACCATCAGCGTGCCCAGCGCGTCGGTCGGGGCGCTGACGCCGGAGTCGGAGTGGTACGACGTGGCCGGCGCCGAGAGCGGCCACATCGCCGTGCACCCGGAGGACCCGAACACGGTGTACAGCGGCAACTATATCGGCCGGATCGACCGCTACGACCACCGGACAGGTCGGAGCCGGAACGTGATCCTCTACCCCCAGATGCAGGACGGCGTGGCGCCGAAAAATCTGAAGTATCGGTTCCAGTGGAACGCGCCCATCGAGATCAGCCCTCACAACCCGGACGTGGTCTACCACGCGTCGAACTACGTGCACCGGTCCCGTGACGGTGGCATGACGTGGGAGACGCTGAGCGCCGACCTGACCACCGACACCGAGTGGCAGCAGGAGCTGCCGGGCGAGCCGATCCAGCACGACCACACCGGGGTGGAGGTCTACAACACGGTCTTCGCGCTGGCGGAGTCGCCGATCACGGCGGGGGAGATCTGGGCGGGCAGCGACGACGGGCTCGTCCACATCAGCCGTGACGATGGCGCGACGTGGACGGAGATCACGCCCCGGGATATGCCCGAGGGCGGCACGGTGAACGTAATCGAGCCGTCGTCGCACCGGCCGGGCCGGGCGTACATGGCCGTCTACCGCTACAGGGAGGACGACTGGCACCCGTATATCTTCCGGACCGATGAGTGGGGCGAGCGGTGGCGGCTCCTGACCGACGGGAACGGGATCCCGGTAGATCACCCCGTGCGGGTGGTCCGGGAGGACCCGGAGCGTGAGGGACTGCTTTACGCCGGCACCGAGTTCGACCTCTTCATCTCCTTCGACGGCGGGGGCTACTGGCAGTCGTTCCGACAGAACCTGCCCGTCACGCCGATCACCGATCTGGCCGTGCACCGGGGCGACCTGGTGGTGGCCACCCAGGGGCGGAGCTTCTGGATCCTCGATGACCTGTCACCCGTGCGGCAGATGAGCCGTGCGGTCGAGGCGACCGTGGTGGATGGCGTGCACCTCTTCGCGCCCCGGCCCGCGTACCAGCTGAACCTCCGTGGGTTCCGGGGTGATCGGGCGCCGGAGCCGGCGCCTGCGGGTGCCCTCATCCATTTTGGCGTGAGCGACGCGGTGGCGGAGGTGGACGGCGTTCGGCTGGAGCTTCTGGACGAGACCGGCGAGGTGGTACGGGTCTTCGCGCAGGACCCGGACGCGGCCGCGGAAGCACTGGACCCGCTGGAGCACGGTGTGTGGACCGGAGAGATCGACCGGCTGGATGTGAAGCCCGGGATCAATCGGTTCATCTGGGACCTGCAGCTCCCGGGACCCACCGTGATCGAGGGCTCGGTCATGTCGCTGGGGTACACCGGTGGGATGTGGGCTTCGCCGGGTCGTTACACTGTCCGACTGGTGGCTGGCGACGAAGTGGTGGAGGAGCCACTGGAGGTGCGGACGGATCCGCGGCTGGAGGTGGAGCCCGGCGCGCTCCAGGCGCGCTTCGAGCTCACCAGGGCTGTGCGCGACAAGGTCACCGAGGTGCACGACGCCATCGCTCGTCTGCGCTCGGTGCGTACCCAGGCCGCCGGGATCGCGGACCGGGTCCGGGCAGGGGCGGACACCGCCGCAGCCCGCGCGGTCCGGCGCGCAGCCGACAGTCTGGCGGCCCGCCTGACGCCGATCGAGGAGGCGCTGATCCAGACCCGGAACGAGGTCGGCCAGGACCCGCTGAACTTCCCACCTAAACTGGACAACCAGCTGGTCTACCTCTACGGGCACGTGAATGCGGCATACGGGGCGCCCACCGCCGGGTCGTACGAGCGGTGGGAGGACCTGGAGGCGGAAGTGGCGCCCTATCTCGAAGCGCTGAGGTCGGTCCTGGACGGGGCGGTGCCCCGCTTCAACGCGCTCCTGGCCGAGTACGGGGTGGCCGGGATCGTGGTCCCGTGAACGGAGCCCGCCCGCCCGACCCGCACGGTTGACCCATGCGAGGGTTGCCGGTACCTTTCGCGGCTGTAGCATTTCGGCCGTTTAACGCAGGGCACGGATGCCGGTAGACTATTTCCACGGTCCCATGATGCTCCTCTCGGGGACGGCCAATCGGCCGCTCGCCGAGGAGATCGCAAGCTCGTTGGAGATGTCCCTGAGCGACACGACGGTGTCGCGGTTCGCCGATGGCGAGATCTTCGTCCGGTTGAACCAGAACGCGCGGGGGCGGGATGTGTTCATCATCCAGCCCACGCCGCCGCCGGGTGACAGTATCATGGAGCTGCTGCTGTTGACGGACGCGGCGAAGCGAGCGTCGGCGGCGAGGGTGACGGCGGTGATGCCGTACTACGGCTACGCCCGGCAGGACCGGAAGGACCAGCCGCGGGTGGCCATCGGCGCGAAGCTGCTGGCAAATGTGATGGAGGCGGCCGGTGTGGACCGGGTGCTGGGGATCGATTTCCACACCCATCAGCTGCAGGGGTTCTACGATGTGCCTGTGGATCACCTGTACGCGGCGCCGGTGCTGACGAGCTATTTCCAGCAGAAGGGGCTGAAAAACGTTACAGTGGTGTCGCCGGACGTGGGCGCGGCCAAGATGGCCCGCGGCTTCGCCCGGCGGATCGATGCGGCGTTCGCGATTATCGACAAGCGGCGCCCGGCGCAGAACGTGGCCGAGGTGTTGACGGTGGTGGGTGAGGTGGAGGGCAGGAACTGCATTATCGTGGATGACATGATCGATACGGCCGGGACCATGGAGAGCGTGGTCCAGTCGTTGAAGGAGCGGGGCGCGGAAGACATTTACGTAGCCGCGACGCACCCGCTGCTCTCGGGCCCGGCCGTCCAGCGGATGCAGGACTCGGCGGTGACGGAGGTGGTCGTGACGAACACGCTCCACGTGCCCGAGGAGAAGCGGTTCGAGAAGTTGAAGGTGCTGTCAGTGGCAAATCTGCTGGCACGGGCGATTCGGTACACACACTCGAACGAGTCCGTGAGCCAGCTGTTCGATTAGGAGAAGGAAGCATGGCGGAGAAGGCAATACTGAAGGCGGAGCGGCGGGAGACGACGGGCGGAGGTGCCGCGCGTCGCATGCGCCGCGATGGGAAGATCCCGGCGGTCGTGTACGGTCGGGGCGAGGAGACTCGCCCGCTGACGCTGGACGCGCACGACTTCCAGGTGCTGGTGAAGCATCACTCACTGGACACCACGCTGGTGGACCTGGACATCGAGGGGGAGGGTGAGCCGGTCCAGACGCTGGTCGTCGAGATCCAGGCGCACCCGTACAAGCCCGAGGTCCTGCACGTGGACTTCCAGCAGATCCATGCGGGTGAGATGGTTACCGTGGAGGTGCCGATCAACCTGGTGGGCACGCCGGAAGGAGTCCGCGAGGGCGGCGTGCTGCAGCAGGTGATGCACGTGGTGGA
Source organism: Longimicrobiales bacterium (assembly GCA_046483065.1). GTDB lineage: Bacteria > Gemmatimonadota > Gemmatimonadetes > Longimicrobiales > RSA9 > JAWVYT01. The sequence goes on from JAWODW010000097.1 coordinate 62,390, forward strand.
GCTGGACTGCGCCGTGGAAGCGATCCCGGAGGACTTCGAGGTCGACGTGAGTGAGCTGCTCATCGGCGACTCCGTCCATATCTCCGACCTGCACGTTCCGGAGGGCGTGGAGATCCACGTCGATCCGAGCCGGACCGTCTGCACGGTGGCTGCTCCGACGATCCTGGAGCTGCCGGAAGAAGAGGAAGAGGAGCTGGAGCCGGAGCTCATCGGCGAGGAAGGCGAGGAGCTCGAGGAAGGCGAGGAGCCGACGGCCGAGGCCGGCGAGGAGGAAGCCGAGCCGGAGGACGAAGCCGAAGAAGAAGAGTAGGTGAAAGCCATCTGCGGGCTGGGGAACCCCGGCCCGGAGTACGAAGCTACCCGCCACAACGTGGGCTGGTGGCTCGTGGATCGATTGAGTAGCGATTGGGACTTGGGTCCGTTCCATCGGGATGGGCCCGCCCTGACAGCGCAGGGGGGGGTCGGGGAGGAGTCCGTATTACTGATAAAGCCTCGTACGTTCATGAACCGCAGCGGTGCGGCCCTCGTACCGTTGCGAAACATCCCGGATTTCGACATAACAAAGGACCTGCTGGTGGTCGTGGACGACCTGGCCCTGGACGTCGGGCGGGTTCGTCTGCGTCCATCCGGCGGCACCGGCGGCCACAACGGCCTGAAGTCGGTGCAGAGGATGTTGGGCACACAGGAGTATCCCCGGTTGCGGATCGGGGTCGGCACGCCGCCGGAGGGAGTGGATGCGGCGGACTGGGTGCTTTCGCCGTTCGACCCGGAGGACGAAGACATCGTGGTCGGGCTGCTGCCGGAGCTGGTGGACGCAGTACGAGTATGGATGGAAGCAGGAACGGAGGCGGCAATGAGCCGCTACAACCGATAAACAACGGAGGCGCAGGTGACTGAACTGGTAGCTTGGACTCAATGGGCGCCGTTACTCGGGCTCGTGGGTCTTCTGGTCGCGCTGGGCTTGTATTTCTACGTGCGTGGGCAGTCCACGGGCACGGACCTGATGCGCGATCTGGCCGACCAGATCCACAGCGGAGCGATGGCCTTTCTCAAACGGGAGTACACCGTTCTGGCGGTGTTCGTGGTGGTGGTCGCCATCCTGTTGTGGTGGGCCATCGGCACGTACACGGCGGGGGCGTACCTGACGGGAGCCCTGAGCTCGGTGCTGGCGGGACTCTTCGGAATGGAGGCGGCGACCCGGGCGAACGTCCGGACATCGGCAGCCGCGTCGGAGTCCGGGCAGGGCAAGGCACTGCGCGTGTCGTTCTTCGGCGCGTCCGTGATGGGTCTGGCGGTGGCGTCGCTGGGCCTGGTCGGCGTGGGGCTCTGGTACTGGCTGATGGGCGCCTCGGCGATCACGGCCCTGGACTTCCGCACCTTTGCGGAGGTCATCAGCGGGTACGCCATGGGCGCGAGCTCCATCGCTCTGTTCGCGCGTGTGGGCGGCGGGATCTACACCAAGGCCGCCGACGTGGGCGCGGACCTGGTGGGGAAGATCGAGGCGGGGATCCCGGAAGACGACCCCCGGAACCCGGCCACCATCGCCGACAACGTGGGCGACAATGTGGGGGACGTGGCCGGGATGGGCGCGGACATCTTCGAAAGCTACGTGGCCAGCGTGATCGCCACCATCGCCATCGGCGCGTCGAGCGCCATGTTCGCGCCGAACCGTGCGGAGGCCATCGCGCTCCCGCTCCTGATCATCATGCTCGGGCTGATCGCGTCGCTCGTGGGGATCGCCCTCATGAAGGTGTTCGAGCGGAGCGACCCGGCGGCGGCGCTGCGGAACATGACGTTCGTGGCCGCGGGACTGTTCCTGATCATGGCCTACTTCGCCGTGAAGGGGATGGGCTTCGACATGTTCGATCCGGTGGCGCAGCGGCAGCTGAGCCCCATGGGGCCGTTCTGGGCGATCCTGGCGGGTACCTTCGTCGGGATCTTCATCGGGCTGGCCACCGAGTACTACACGGCGGCCGCTCCGATCCGGAAGATCGCTTCGGCCAGTGAGACGGGTGCGGCGACGAACATCATCCGGGGCCTCGCGGTGGGCATGGAGTCCACGGTGGTTCCGGTGCTGCTCATCGCCGCGGCCATCGGGGTCTCTTACTTCTTCAGCGGCCTGTACGGCATCGGCATCGCCGCGGTCGGGATGCTGGCCACGGTGGGCGTGACCATGTCCGTGGACGCGTACGGCCCCATTGCTGACAACGCCGGCGGGATCAGCGAGATGGCCGGGCTGGGTCCGGAGGTGCGGAGCATCACCGACAGCCTGGACTCCATCGGGAACACCACGGCGGCCATGGGGAAGGGCTTCGCCATCGGCTCGGCGGCGCTGACGGCGCTGGCGCTCTTCAGCGCCTACGCCACGGCCGTGGGGATCGAGCAGGAAGGGCTGAACATCGTGAACCCCGAGGTGACCATCGGGCTGCTCATCGGCGGCACGCTGGTCTTCTTCATCGCGGCCCTGACCATGACCGCCGTCGGCCGCGCCGCCGGCGGGATGGTGGACGAGGTCCGACGGCAGTTCAGGGAGATGCCGGGGATCATGGACGGCACGCAGAAGCCCGACAGCAAGCGGTGCGTGGACATCTCGACGCGGGCGGCACTGCGGGAGATGATCCTGCCCGGGCTGACGGCCGTGCTGGCGCCCGTGGTGGTGGGCTACTTCAGCATCCTGGCGCTGGGCGGCCTGCTGGCCGGGGCCGTTGTAACAGGGGTGCTGATGGCGCTCTTCATGGCCAATGCCGGCGGTGCGTGGGACAACGCCAAGAAGTACATCGAGGGCGGCGCCCACGGCGGAAAGGGCTCCGACCCGCACAAGGCGGCGGTGGTCGGCGACACGGTGGGCGATCCCTTCAAGGACACGTCCGGGCCGTCGCTGAATATCCTGATCAAGCTCATGGGCGTGGTGTCGTTGGTGCTGGCGCCGTGGTTCGTGCGGGTGCACGAGACCGACGCCGACGTGGGCACACTTATCGAGAGCGCGAAACAGCTGCTGGGGGCGTTCCTCGGCTGATCGTTTCGAGCGGTACGGAACGGAAACGGCCCCGCCCCGGCGGGGCCGTTTCCATTTGGGGCGCTATGAGTGACGCCAGAATGAGTGACATCAGAGCTAGAGGGAAGGGGGAGAGACCGTCGTGATGGATCGCTCGTTTCACTCCGCCATCGACTTCGCCGCCGAGCTGATTCGGATCCCGAGCCCGTCCGGCGGCGAGGAGGCTGTGGCCCGGCGGGTGGTGACGGAGCTCGAGCGTCTGGGCTTCGATGACGCGTGGACCGACGACGTCGGCAACGCCATCGGCGTGATCCGGGGCCGGGGTCGGGCCGCGCCGGTCATGCTCAGCAGCCACCTCGACGTGGTGGATGCCGGCGACGAGGCGGAGTGGGAGCACCCGCCGTACTCCGGCGTGGTGGCGGACGGCTATCTCCACGGCCGCGGTGCCATGGACATTAAAGGCCCCCTGGCGCTTCAGACGTATGCCGCCGCCCGGTTCGTGGACCCCCGTCCGCCGGGCGACCTGGTGGTGGCCCATACCGTGTTCGAGGAGCGCGGCGGCTGGGGGATGGCCCACTTCCTCACCGAGAGCGGGATCCGGCCGGGTGCTGTGGTGATCGGCGAGTCCACCGGTGGGGACATCTGCATCGGTCACCGGGGTCGCGCCGAGGTGCTGGTGGAGGTGCGCGGTGCAGCGGGCCACGCCAGCGAGCCGGAGCGGGCACGGAACGCGCTGGCCGGCGCGGGCCCCGTGCTGGACGCGGTCGCCGGCTTCGCCCGGGACCGGCTGGCGGACGAGGACCCGGTGCTGGGCCGGTCCACCATCACGGCCACCGACGTGTTCGGGGAGCCGGCGAGCCGGAACGTCATCCCGGACCGGATGGTGGTGGTCCTGGACTGGCGCGTGCTGCCCGGCCGGACCCCGGAGGACTCCCTGGACGCGCTGCGGAACCACCTCGCCGCGGAGCTCCAGCTGCCGGACGGCCTGGAGTGGGACGCGCGCTATTCCACCGAGGTGCAACGGAGCTGGACGGGGGAGGAGTCGGTCCGGAAACTCTTCGGTGGCGGGTTCCTTATGGAGCCGGGCCACCCCGTGGTACGGTCGGCGGTGGCCGCGGTAGCCAGCGCCACGGGTCGGGAGCCGGGGGTACGGCCGTGGCGGTTCGCCACCGATGGTCGGCACACCCACGGCGAGTACGGGATCCCGACGATCGGGTACGCGCCCGGAGAAGAGCGGCACGCCCACACGAACGTGGAGCGGCTGGAGTTGAGCGCGGCCGAAGCGGTGTACGACGCGTACCCGGCGCTGATCCGGGCGCTCTTCGATACCCTAGGTTCGGGCTGAGCCGTCAGTCGCCCTGAATCATCCGGGTCAGCGCCGGCACGTGGCCGGTGAGGCGAGCGTAGAGCGTGGCCTGGCCGCGGTGATACTCTTCGTGGCCGATGTGGTGGTTCAGCCAGGTCAGCCGGACCGCCGGCTCGCCGTTGAACTGGAGGATCGGGCGCGCTATCAGATCGGGGCCCGCGTCCCGGATCCGGCGGATCCCGTCGTCGAGCTGGTCGCGCAGGAGATCGAGCCACGCCCCCGGCTCTGCGGTCTCGGGGATACGGGTCGCGTGCTCACGGATGTGGTCCGGGTACCCCTGTCGGGTGAAATCGCCGGCCGGGTCGGTCAGCTCGCCCACGGCCATGGCGGCGGCCTGGAGGACGTGGCGAGCCAGTTCGCTCAGGTCGCGGTTCTCCGGCGTGGGGCGGAAGCCCCAGTCGCCGGCCGGGATGTTCGCCGCCTCGGCAATGAAGCCCTGTCGAGCGTACCGCCAGGCGTCCAGGGTCTCGTCCAGCAGGGTGGCCATCTCGGGCATGGCAGACTCTCCGGCGCACAAAGGGAACAGACTCGGGTAATGTAGCCCGCACCGGGACCGAACGGAAACGATCGAGGACGTGACGCGATAGATGCCGAACCTGAAGCTGGGGATCGTCGGACTGCCGAACGTCGGCAAGTCCACACTGTTCAACGCACTGACGGAGGCCGGAGCAGACGCGGCCAACTACCCGTTCTGCACCGTGGACCCGAACGTGGGCGTGGTGGAGGTCCCGGATCCGCGCCTGGACTTCCTCTTCGAGCACTCCCCGGCCCGGGAGCGGGTGCCCGCCACCGTCACGTTCGTGGATATCGCCGGGCTGGTGGAAGGCGCCTCGCACGGCGAGGGGCTCGGGAACAAATTCCTGGCGAACATCCGGGAGGTGCACGCCATCGTCCACGTGGTCCGCTGCTTCGACGATCCCGATATCGCCCACGTGCTGGGCGAGGTGGACCCCGTGCGAGACCGGGAGATCATCAATACCGAGTTGGCGCTGGCCGACCTCCAGAAGCTGGAGAAGCGGCGCGAGAAGGTGGAGAAGACGGCTCGCAGCGGGGACAAGGATGCCCGGGCGGAGCTCCAGCTCCTCGATCGCCTCATCGCCGTCCTCGCCGAGGGTGACCCGGCCCGGCTCGTCCCGCCGCAGAACGACGGGGAAGACCGGCTCATCCGGGGCTACCAGCTCCTGACGGAGAAGCCCGAGCTCTACGTGGCCAACGTCACGGAGGAGGAGTTCCTCGGCGATCCGGACCAGAACGCCCACGTGCAGGCGCTGAAGGACGCCATTGAAGACGACCACGAGCCCGCCGAGGTGGTGGAGCTCGCCGCCCGGCTCGAGGCCGAGCTCCTGGCGCTGGACGCCCACGAGCGTCGCCAGTACCTGGACGAGCTCGACCTCCACGAGCCCGGGCTCTACCGCCTGATCCGGGCGGGGTACCGGCTCCTGGGACTCATCAGCTTCTTCACGACCGGCGAGAAGCAGGCCCGGGCGTGGACCATCCAAGAGGGGGTCACGGCGCCGGAGGCCGCCGGCGAGATCCACACCGACTTCCAGCGCGGGTTCATCCGCGCCGAGACCATCGGTTGGGAAGACTTCCAGCGCGTGGGCTCGGAGAAGGCCGCCCGCGACCGGGGTCTCATCCGCAGCGAGGGCAGGGACTACGTGCTACAGGATGGCGACGTGATCCTGTTCCGGTTCAACGTGTAGGCCGCCCGCCATCCCGTTGAACGACAACGATTTACGGTTTTCGTGTGTCCAGATTGTGTCCGCTACCCACCGTTGACCACCCCCATCATCCGCTCCGCGTCCTCCGACTGATACGCCTCGTGCAACGCTTTGAGGTCGAACCAACCGCCCACCGCGGCGACGTCCAACGGGGACAGGTCCTTGTGGCGCTGGGCCCATGCACGTCGGAATGCGTGCCAACCGCCCCGGCGGATGTGGGGCAGCTCCGCGGCCTTCTCGCCACGGCGCAGCCAGTACCCGGCAACCTGCTTGTCGGCGGGGCGCTCCGGGTCGGTGGGGCGGGGGAACAACCACGCATCGCCCACGCGCTTGGACCGGCGTAGGTAGGCGTTCACCGCGGCGACGGCGGTGGGGCTGATCGGGGCGAACGTTTCCTCGCCCATCTTGTCCCACTCGGCCCGCCACCGGATCGCGGCCTTCCACACCTTGAGCGCGTCATCGCCCCGCCCGGCGTCGGCCAGCGCGGTCCGCATGGCGTCCTTGGTCAGCAGGATGTCGCTCACCCGGAGGTGGGTCAGCGCGGTGATCCGGCGGCCGGTTTCCCACGCCAGCACCAGCAACAACCGGAACCGGCCATCGGGGTCCACGTCGTCGGCCACGTCCAGCAGCTTCCGGTACCGGTCCTCGCTGATCCGGGGCCGCGCCCGGTGGCGCTTCTTGTAGTCCGGCCGGTACGTGCCGCGGGCCGGGTTGTTGGACAGCAGCGGCCGGCCATTGGGTTTGAACCCGCACGCCCAGTTGCAGACGGTGGAGAACGTGTCCAGCTCGTTTTTGATCGTGCCGGGGGATGGGCTGTCCGTGGCCCGCCGGTCGTCGGGGGTCAGGTCCCCATCCGCCCGGGCGTCCGCGTAGTCCCGCGCCGCCGCATCGCCGAACGACGCCACCCGGAACCCGTCCCCGAAGTGGGTGCGGAACATGGCCATCGTCTTCGACACGTGGTTGTGCCGTGCCGTGGACAGCCGGTCGCCCTTGTGCCGCATGTAGAGGCGGTCGAGTTCGGCCAGCGTCACATCATCCGGTCGCCGGCCCGGGTTGATCCGCAGGTCCGCGACCTCCCGGCACAGTGCGCAGGCCAGCGCCTCGGCCTTGTCCCGGTCCGACGTGCCCAACGATTTGCGGTCCTTCGACCCGTCGGCCTTCCGGTACTCGCGATAGATGTTGTCGGAGCCGGACCGCTCGTACAGCCGGACACGGACCCCGTGTTCTTCGACAATGGTGGACCAGCGTTTACGACGTGGCATCGTTGTCCTCCTTCCGTTCGGCCGCCGCATCCAGCGCATCGGCGGTCGTGGTCAGTTCAACGGCCCGCGCCCGGCACGCGTTCGCCATCTCGCGGGCGGCGTCGGGCGACACCCGGAACACCCGGGCCAAGCGGTCCTCGATCGTGCGGCGCGGGATGCCGGTGGCGCGCGCAGCGTCCGCAACGCCGCCCAGCAGGTCCACCGCCATCCGGTACGTGTCGGTAGTGTCGGTCATCGGGTGGCCTCCCGGCAGTCCTCACACCAGCCCAGCGGGTCCGGCGCATGGCGGCGCGCCTGGCCGAGCGTAGGGTGCGATACGATCCATCCGTGATCCTCGCAGACGGTGCTCCAGGGGAGCCGGCCGTCATCGTCATCGAGCCCCGCCTGGTCATTCCGGTAGACCCCGATCATGGTCCCGGTCTGGTGGGCCTTCCGCAGCTGGACGCAACCGGCGCGGCCGGCGTGTTGGTAGTTGCGACTCGTCATGTTGTCCTCCGTGTTTCGAATTACGTGGCTGTTCCCACGTACGTGGACAGTACCACGTAGTCCCGTGAGGCCGCAAGGCCGGAACATCACCCCGCAAGCGACCGGGCGTCGGCCGCCGGGTCATACCCGATGTCGGGGGTGTCGGAGGTGGAAGGGGTCCGGGGCAGTTCACCGCGGCGGTACAACGGGCGGCCGTCGGTGCCGTGGTTGGTGATGCGACCATCGGCGCGCCACGTGCGCAACGTGCGCTCGGTGACGCCGGCGTAGTCGGCCGCGTCGGATGGGGTCAGCAGTTCATCGGCCGCCGCTTGGAGCGCGTCGGCCAGGTCGTCGGCGGCGGCTTCAAACGCTTGGGCCGCGGGTGGTGCGTACGGGCGCAGATCGGCAGCCCGGCGACGCCACCGCCGGGGAAGCTGCTCGATCGGTCCCATCTCGTTGTGGCCCATGCGCTTACGTTCGGTTCGCCTTCGTGTTCAATGTTGGGTACCAACGTGTCACGACATCACCCATCCCGTTGTGCCGGAACGAGATGGCGTTGTCCGCTGTGTCCGCTGTGTGTCCATTTCGGGCCTCATCATCACGGTACGCCGGCCCCCGGAAAGATTCGCAGCGCGCTGTCATTCTTCACGACGTCGGCCCCCGGGCCGGAAATCGGAACCGGCGTTCACGTCGGGATATGCCCGCCACGAACGCCCACATCGGCGGACGTGGTGATTCGGGGAGGAGCGCGTTGTGGGGGTACTTCCGCTCGTTGGGGCCACCCGTGCCGTGCAGCCCGGCATCGGGCGGACGAAACGGCCGATAGGCCCGCCACCGGACCGGGATCGGATGGCCCCGTTCATGGCCGCGGCCGTGGCTTCGCGGGTGGTCACCCTTCATCCTCCCATGGCAACGCCGGCTCCGTCAGGTCCGGCGGGATCTCCGTGACCACCCGAACCCGGGACCGGATCCGTTTGGCCAACGCCTCCCGTTCAGCCCGTGCCTCGTCGGCCGCCCGGACGGCCTGGTTGAACTCGTCCACCGCCGCTTGGTAGTTCCGCTCCGCGGGATGCTCGTCGTCGTACCACGGGGTACCCCCTTGCCAATCGCGTTCACGGTCCCGGCCGGCACGGGCCGACTCCATGCGGGTCCGCTTCTCGCGCTTGATCCGCTCCGCTTCGACCCACCTGTGGCCGGCGGATGCGAGGTCGGCGCGCAGCCGCTCCCCGGACTCGAACGCCTCGCGCGGTGACTCCGCGTCCATGTCCAGCCACGTGCCCCGCTCACGCATCACGTCCGCCGTGACCTGACGTACCGCCGCATCGCCCGGGGCCTCGGTCTCCGAAACCCGCACCGTGAGGTCGTTGACCCGCCGATCAATCCCGTCGAGTTGCGTCTGGATCCCCTCCATAACCCGCACAAGCCGCGGGATCATGTCCTCGATGGAGCCTTTCATCTGCACGCTCATCAGTCCTGTCCTTCCCGTTGTTGTCGTCGCATCTCCAACTCGTCCTCCAACACCCGTTGCAGCGCCCCGGCGCCCACGTCGAACACGTCCCACGCCGCCCCGGACGAATGCTCCGCCTCCGGAATCGACGGGCCCGAGAACGCGTCACGGAACGCCGTCCGTAGGCGGGCCAGATGATCCGCCAACCGCCCCACGGTGTCGGGATCGCCGGCGTCCGCCATCTGGTCCAGTTCATCCACTTCCAGACCGAGGGCGTCGGCCGCCGCCGACCACGCCACGCGGCGGGCTTCATCTGGTCCACCGTTGAAGTCGGCCGCCGGGTCCACGTCCAAACCGAGGCGTTCTTTGAGCGCCGCCACGAACGCCAGCTCGGGCGTGAACGCCGGACCGTCATCGCCATGCCGCGCGTTCCGGATCCGATCGCTCGCCCGGTCCAATCGTCGTTGTCTCACCACGTCGTACGCTCCCTTTCCTCGATGACCCGTTCGACCTCGGCCAAGCGCTTCTCGAAGTCGATCGTCTCGATGGTCTTGCGGGACTCGCTCACCAGCCGGGCCAACGCCCGCGCCGTGCCGGTCCCGATGTCCCCGCGGCGGTAGGAGTTGATGGTCCACTCCAGCAGCGTCCGCACGTCCTCGGCGCTGTCCAGCGCAATGTCCTCGACGTCGTGGGTCCGCCGCGTCGATCGCTTCCCACCCCGCGATGATGCCGCGCGACGTTCCGCGGCTTTGTCGGGGTGGTGCGACCAGCACAACCGCTCGCCCCGGAGGGCATGAGCCCCGCACCGGGTGCCGTCGTCTTTCTCGTATTCGCACTGCATGTCGTTACCCGAGTTATGGTTTCTCACGTTCGATCCGGACCCGCGACCCGCCCATGGGTTGTACAGGGGCCCGGTTCCACCGCCGTCAGGTCCCGTTTCCAGGCCCGCCCATCGTTGCTTATCGTGCCGCCGCCCCCGTCCCTTTCGCGCTGCTTTCGCACCACTCGCCGTTGCTTATCACCCGCCACGCGGCGGCAGCCCTGTACGCGTCCGCTTCACGTCGATGATGGCCGCGGTCACCGCCCGCTCCACCACGTCCGGCTCCGACCCGTCGACGCCGTCCAACGTGTCCAGCACCGCCGCCCGCTCGTCGGCATCGAGCCGCGCCAGCGAGACCAGCGCGTAGGCGAGCCCCGACGCGTTCAGTTCCGCCAGCGCCGCCCGCAGCGCCGCCCGCGGATCGTTCCCGGCGATGGTGATGTTGACCGTCGTGTTATCCATTCGGTTCCTCGCGTTGGTCCTCGTGTTGGTGGCAGTAGAACGGATCCCGCCACGCCCCTTCGGGGCCGCCGTCCCGGATCGTGTAATAGTTGGTCCGGAGGTCCCGGTTATTGCACCGTTCGCCGGTCCGGGTGGTGCCGTGACATCGATCATCCCACGAGCCGGTCAGCGCCTCCTTCCATCGCACGAACGTGTCTCGGTCGACGCCATAGCGCCGAGCTTGGTACGCCGCCGGATCCGCGAGGTACGAATGAACGTCCTCGAAGGGCAGTTTGACGAACGGGTTGTAGTCCAGCCGGACATCAGGCCGCATCAGTTGGATGCCGTGCTCCTTGAGCCGCGCGATCTGTTCATCAGTGATCATCATGTGCCTTCCATCCCGTGCAGTTTCGTAGCGCCGCTGCGATTCTTTCGGGCAGCGCCCCGGGCCCGTCGACCCGGCCGCCCCCTCGTCCGCCCATCGTCCCCGACGCCACCCGCATCACCGTCCCCCGGTTTCGATCTTTTCCCGGAGCTCCCGAAGATCGTCGACGGCGCCCACAAGCACCGCCGCGCCGGCGTGTTCCATCCGGGACCGGAGCGTGGTGGCTTTGGCCTCGAGCTGACGTTCCGCAGTCATGATGGCCGCGGTGTAGCGGGCCAGATCGGCCCACGCGACCTTGGCAAAGTCCCGCCGTTTCGATTCGTTGTGTTGGTTCATGTCGTGCCCCGGTGTTCGTTCCCGTCGTCATCGTCTACGGGCGCCGCGGCCAACATCGCGACATCGGATTTTTCGGGGGCGGGGACGGCACCGTTTTCGATGGCCGCGGGAGCGAGTCGGCTTCGTACCCGGCGGCCTTCATCATCCCAACACCGGCCGTTCCCGCCGGGCTTCCGCGGCGGCGTGCGTGGCGTCAGCCACGTTGCCGCCGTCCTGGACGGGTAATGGACGGGTAGAACAACTGCACGGGTACTACTACGGGTAGGCGGGTCACCACGGGTGACCGGCTTACTGGTGGGTCACCCTGGGTGACTTACCGGTGGGTCACCACGGGTGACCGGCCTACTGGGTGGGTCACTACGGGTGACCGGCCTACTGCGCGCGCGGGGTTTTCGGTTTTCACGACCACCATGGGTGTCCCCGTCGGGCGGGGGTGGCGCCGTCGCGCTTATCCCACTGCACGGGTCCATCCCACGCCGGCCGTCCGTCCTCGAACTCCGGAGCCGGACCGGGCGGGATGCGGAATTGAATCAGTGATGTCGTGCGGTTGCCATCCGAGTTCCGCCGGAACGGGATGCGCCGGATCCAGCCGGCGGCCTCCAACCCGGCGATGTGGCGCTTGGTCGCGGTTTCGCCTCGACCGGCGGCCTGGGCGACCTTCGAGATGCCGGTCCACGCGTTCGACAGATCCGGGTCCGCCGTGTACGCCAGCGCCACCAGCACGCGAACCTCGGCACTGGAGAGCCCGGACCGGAGCACGTGGGGGATGTACTCCCACCGGGTCATCCGGGCATCGGCAACCGGTGGCCACGGATCGGCCGCCCGGGGTTGCAGCCGGCCGGCGTCGTCGAACGAAAGCCCGGCGTAGGGATCGTCACGCATCGGCGCCACCACCAGCGCCCCACCCGCCGGACTCGATGTCGGCGATCACGGCCTCCAACATTTCCACGTTTCCGGATGCCCGGATCCGCTTCGGCGGTGAGGCGTCGGGGTCCGCGGCGGCACGTTGTTCGGCTTCCAGCATCCGGGCCACGATGGCGCGCACGGCGGGCCGGTGGCGGGCCGTGGCCAGCGTCTCGACCCGATTGTCCCCGTCCGCGGCGTACAGCGCGATGAAGTAGCGGGTGTCGCTCACGTGTTGCTCCCGTGCCGGTGGTAATGGTCCACCGACTACGGGCGCCACACCCAACATCGCGACATCAAATGTCGCGGAGCCGGTCCTTGATCCGGTCCCAGCGGCGGCGAGCCGCGGCCGAGTCCACATGCTGGCCCTCGCGGTCACTGAGTTCGGCCGCGATCACGTCCCACGCGTCGTACTCGACGTGGCCAGCATCGTTCAGGTGGTCCGCCACCACCTCCATCGTGGCGCGCATGAGATCCGTGAGCCGAGCCCGATCCGCCAGCCCGCCGATCACGGCGCCGGCCTCCACCGCCGCCATCCGCGGGTCGTGGTCTCCCTCGGCTTCGGCCACCGTCGGGCCGTCCGGGTCGTGCCGCGGGTGGTCGTACGGGACGTGGCGGTGCTTCTTCCGGGCCAATCGCCCACGACCGTGCTCCCGTTTCGCTGCCTTGACCCGGTCCGGGAACCGCCGCGGGTGCTCGGATTCCAGCGTGTCGACACCGGCGGCCCAGGCCGTCGCGTACGCCGTTCGCGCCTCAGCGAGGTACCGGATGAACAGGTGCTCCCGGCCCGCGCGGACCGTGATGCCCAACACCCGCCCGATGTGCCGGACAATCGTGGCCCGGCGCTCCTCCAGCGCCTCGATCGTGGCCGGGTCCGTGGCCGCTTCGATGCGTTGTTGAACAGCGCGGATCATCCCCAACCCCACGAGCCGGGGCGGGCGCACGTGGCCGGCGTCCGGGGCCTTCGGGGTGGCCTCCACCGCAGCCCGGCGGATGGCCCGTCGGACCTGTTCCCGTAGATCGGGGTGGGGGTGTTGTCGGCGTTCGTTCGTTTCGCGATCTTTCATATTCAACGGCGTGTGAAATTAGCGTCCGCGCCAGCCAGCGCCCCGTCGGCCTCGTTGCCGGTGGGGCGTCGGTGCATGTCGCCCGAAGCAGAACGGAGCACCCAACCGGATGTCAACGAACAGCATGACCGCCCCCACCAAACTCCCGGAAGGCTACGATGTCGTCGGCGCATCCGCGGACCCACTGCCCCGCGAACGGGAGGCCGAGCTGGGCCACCGGATCCAGCGGGACGGGGACCCGGAGGCAGTGGCTGAGCTAGTCCGGGCCAACCTCCGGTTCGTCGTGGATCACGTCACCCGATTTCAGGGCCTCGGCGTCGACCGTGATGATCTGATTGCGGCGGGCGTGTCGGGGCTGGTCGACGCCGCCCGTCGGTTTGATCCTGACAAGGGCGTGAAATTCATCTCCTACGCCGTGTGGTGGATCCGCGCCCACGTGTTCCGCGAGATCGCGGGGATGGCCAGGCCGGTCCGGCTCCCGTCCAACGTGAACCAAGCCGTGTCCGGCGACGACCCGGACCCGGACTTGGCGCACCTCAACATCCCACCCCTTCGGATCGACCACCCCACGTCATCAGATGATGACGGGGGTGACGGCCGCACCCCGGCGGAGAAGGTCATGGGCCCCGACCCCGACCCGGAGCCCGACCGGATCACCGCGGTCGCCGAAACTCGGTCGGCGGTGCGTGCGGCGGTGGACTCGCTGGCCGACTCGCGCCACCGGTACGTGCTCCGGAAGTACTACGGGCTCGGCGGCAGCGAACCCCAACGACTCCAAGACATCGGCGACGTCCTGGGCATCACGCGGGAGCGCGTTCGCCAGATCCGAAACGAGGCGCTCGCGGAGCTGCGAGAGTCCGGGGCGCTGGACCGGATCGGCGGGTAGCCCACGGGATCACCGCCCAACATCAAACCGTGTGGCGTGCCTCCCGGGGAGCCAACATCCACCGCCACCCGTCATCATCCACGAACACCACCGGCCGCTTGGGACCGTGGAGGTGGATCCGCGGATTGTTGGCCCACCGGAACAACACCGGTAACAACCCTCGCACGGGTCCAGCGTCAAACGTGAGCGTGTACGATTCGTCGGCCGTCAGGTCGGTCCCGATCGTGGCGCGTTGGCCGGTGTGCGTCCGTTCAGCACTGCCCACCACTGTCCACGCGCCCCCATGTGGACCGACCCGCAGTTCCACCCGCTCAGCGCCGAGCATGCGGCGGGCGTCCTCCACCTCGCGGAGCGTGGCCGTGGCCACCGGCTGCGCGGACGCGGCGGGAAGCCGGTCAAACACGTCCCGGGCGGTCCCGGGGTCGATCCAACTCGACACGTGGCCGGGGTCATCATCGATGTCGATTCGGAGCAGCCGGACGGCGTTGCCGGGGTCACCGACCCGGTGGAGGGCGAGGTGGCTGTGTTCGGCGGTGACTTCGACCGCGGGGCCCAGATGGTCCATGGCGTCGATGACCGGCTTCAATTCGATCCCGAACGGTTCCGGCAACGGCGCGGCCCCCGCCAACGGTGGCGCCACGACAACCACGTCCTTCCCTTCGGCCGCTGTCTCCCACCGGTCCCGCAACACGGCATCGCGGATCCCGGCCCCGGGCATGTAGACGCGCTTCAAATGGCGGACAACTGCCGCGGCATCAACCTTCATCGTGCCCCCGTTCCCGGAGCCCGTGGCGATACTCGATGCTGCGCGGGTCGATCCGTGGGAGCGTTTCGTTCAGGTCGGTCCACCGCCGGCGCAACGTGCCGAACACCTCCCGCCGCAGCGCGTCCCGAACATCGGGCCCCGCCACCATGGCCACGTGCGCCCGTTGCAGCGCCGCGGGGTCGGATTCCCGCCGGCACAATTGCCAATGGAGTTTGAGCCACGCCGGCGCCGTCAATTCCAACTCGACGGACACCGACCGGTCGGGGTTCGCCATGACCTGTTGAAGGTGCAACGGTGGGTCGAAATCGGCCTCCGCCCACGCCGCGGACACGTACGCCGGCGACACGTCGAAAGCCTCGGCCAGTAGCCGGGCGGTCCATTGGTCACCCCGGCCCATGTCCCCGGTTTCGCCCAGGTCCATCGGTGGGCGGGACTCCTGCGGCAACCGCACCATCTCGTCCCGGATCACATCGGGGATCTCGGCCTCGCGGCCCGGTGGTTTCTCGGACAGGAGGCCAGGGAGGCCCGCCGCCTCATGCCGCCGAATCCACTTCCGCGCGGTGGGACGGGACACTCCCACGGCGTCCGCGGTTTCGGACACGCTTGCCCCGTTCACGTGAGCGAGCACGATGTCGATCCGTTGCCGGACGGCTTCGAGTTCTTTGGTTTCGCTTCCCACGGACAAACCCCCATTACCAGCGTTCACGAGGCCGGTTTCCACCACGGCCGACGAACCGGAAAGGTGTATCGTGTACGCTAATGAACCACCGTTCGGGCAGCCACCGGCCCGGATCATCCCGGTCTGGGCGTCGCGGCCGTGTGGACGGGCAGCGTGGGCAGTGGTGGACGTGCCATCCCACCCGGTCGCCACGAGGCTGCGGGATGCGGATCAGGACCTCGACGCGCTGTACTCCTTGTTCAGGGTGGCTGAACGAGGGACGTTCCAGTTCAGTCGGTCTTCATCGTGGCTCACTCCTCCTCATCAGCGCGGCGACCGACTACCGAAATCCCGTCCAGATCACCACCGCTCCGCACGGATTGGACGTCATGTCCGTGAACCGACCCGGTTTGCTGATTCCGGGATACACTTCGACGGCGGCGACCGATGGAGCGGCGACCAGGGCGTCAATGGTCGTCTCCGCGTCCCCGCCCCGACGCACGATGTGCCCGTCGATGTAGATGGCGGGCGAGCACCGTCCGCTCATAGTCATGCCGCGCATCGTGACCACCTGTTGCCTGGCGCCCACCGCTTCCACCCGGACCCCCGGAATCCCCCGTAGCAGGTCGGTCGTCTTGAGCGCGTGGATCTGCTCGAGATGCTCACGGTCGAGGAAGTGGCCCAGGCCCAGTCCTTCCCGTCCCCAGGTTTCCTTCCGCTCATAGAACCCTCCGGCCTCCAGCCGAATCGGCTTCCTGAGCGGTGGACGAGACGTGAGCACGGTGAGCGGAGCGAGCGGCACCGCCTCCACCGAGGCTCGGAGTTCCACGGCCAGCGACTCCCCTTCACTGAGGTCGAACGGCGGCGACGTCACGGTCCGGTACCCGATCCGGCTCGCGCGCAGCCGGTATCGCCCCGCCTCCTGAGCTGTCACGGTGAACACCCCCTCGGCATTGGTGAGCGACAGCGCCACGAACTCGTCGTCGCTTCCGCCACGTAGAAGGCCGACATCGGCGCCCTCGATCGGGGCGTTCGTCGAATCGTCCAGCAGTCGCCCAACCACTCTCTGTCCCGGGACTGGTTGAACGAGCCACGATGCGAGCGCCAATTGCATGATGAGGGCAACTACGAGACGGCGAACGAGACGGGCGATTTCAGGCGTTGCGAGACTGTCGGTAACTTGAACCCTAGATTGAATCGACACGCTTTCCTAGTTTCCTCTAAAGAGGAACGCGACCCTCATAAACCCCGTAGTCAACGCGATACCTCGTCAAAACAGGCAACCCGTAGGTGTCCTTATCGATCGTCCAAACTTGATGCAGGCCTGCCCATTCCAAATCCGCTGAGCGAGGCAATTCCGCCAATCCCATGGGAACCCCGCCTCGATCTAGTATCAACCATTGGAAAACAGGACGCCCAAGATCCTGTAGGCGAAGCCATAGGGAACCATCCCACCCTCCCCGAGTCAGCGTTACAGGGGTTTGATACAAAGGGAGCTCCAGCGTGCGACGAATCGTAGCTTCGACAACGTTAGCGTTGCCTGATACCCGCGAACCAAACCGGCGAACGGCAGATTCAACCATGGAATCTACTACTGCGGGTATGAACTTGACTGGCTTTGTCCGAAAACGACGCAAGAACACGGTGTCACCCGCCTCGCTCACGCGAAGCACGGTGAATGCCTTTGCTTGTGCTCTGCTGTACGCGCCCCGTTTTACGATCGAGTAGTACTCAATCCCAGGGCCGTCAATGTAGATCGGACCTGAAGGGGGCGGCGGGGGAGCCCAGAAGGGTCGATTTGAGATTTCCACGACTCTGGGCGAGGGGAGGCCGAACCGCTCATTCCTTATCACCCGTACCACTGTCCCATCAGTGTCCATCAGGACCACCGGGACCCAGAAGGAATCGGGACGGGATGCGTTGGGTAATTGATAAACGGCGGTACTAACGATCAATCCCCCAGGCGTGATCCGGCCAGGCGCAAGTCGAATCGGAAAGCCCTTGTGAATATGGGTGTAGCTAACTGGAGGTTCGAGGGTGGCGAGATAAGCGCCGCTAGATCGGCTGAAGAGGTCAAGATGGCGGAATCCCGCGTCGGCTACCCACAACGTGTCCCCGGCAATCCCCAGGGCATTTGGACCTTCAAACTCACCCGGGCCGTTACCGGGCCGCCCAATAGTGTCGCTGCAGGAGCCCGTTGAATCAAATACCCAAACCGCTGGTGGCGATCTTTCTAGAACGTACAGTTCTCCGCCGGAACCAACCTCTAGATCTGCAATGCTCGTGAGCGGACAAACCGAGGTCGAAGGGCCAATGATCAGATCTTTTTGAAGGGGTACCCGTGGTACGACTTCGACGTCATGATCGAAGTCCTCTGAAGCGGCATTGCAGGCTACCGTTGATGCGCATACGCAGCCTGAAAGGACTGCATACACAATGGGGCGAAAGATGCGTTCACCTCTAAAGGAACCCATAGGATTGTGACCGATGCCGTTCTCACGGGAAATGGGACGAAAAGACCCGAATAGCGCGGCGGACGCGGCGCCAAATCCGCCGCGCTACAAGAGCCCCTACTATGTTACTCGTGGTGCATGCAATTGCATGTACATTCCTCCACTATATCGCATGAAGGGCATGGCCAACTGTAGTGATACTCACATTCTCCGGCGGATCCGCCACACCACACGTCGCAGCCCCAGTCATAACAGCTGGGTCCCGCGAGGTCACAAACGGGGCTGCTGTTTGTTCCCACTGACATTCCGCTCAATGCCTCTGCGCCGCCGAAAGCAAGTACGCCAGCGACGGCAACCGCAATCGTCCAACGCGCTAGATCGCGAATCAAGTTGCTCATTCTTCCTCCCGTCGAAATCCGGTGTTCAGGTGCAATGCTGACTGCCCTGCCCGTAAAGGCGCTAGTACCTCCTTTCAAAACGGGATGCTGTCTACAACGATGAGCCGGCGCCCATCGGCCGATTCGGACGACAACGTGCGAACCGCTTCCATTATCGAATCAACGGCAGGGCCATGGCGAAGGACCCCGACCCGAGATAGCACGACTCGGCCCTCAGAGTTCACCAATATCGTCTGCGGCACCGTGCGAAACCTGTACGCGTCCTTCATCCTGGCATCAAGAAGCACGGCGCTCTCAAAATCAAGCGCGTTCTCCTGCCGGTAGGTGCTTGTCGCTTCAATTGAGTCCATTGAAATGCCCGTTACCTCAACAACATTGGGATCGAGGCGTCGTGCCAATGAATTCCATGCATCGATGCTCCGCAAGCAGTACGGACAACGGGTGTTGTAGACGAAAAGGAGCTGGCCCTCACTATCGACCTCGCCAACCACAACGCTATCTCCCGCCACCGAAAGGCCAGGCGAGAACGGGATGTACGTACCTTCCGGCATGGATAGGTTTTCCGTCCGCTCAATTGCTAGGTCATCACGCACTGAGCGAATCTGCACGACCAAAGCGACAATGATCACACAGGCTGCTACAAGCGCGGTGACGAGAACGCGGGAATCTGAAAGGCTCATTGTTCGTCCACGAGGCGAGTTGGAAGGCGGCCAATTGTGATTGGTAACAAGATCAGAGCGTCCGAGCCTCATGTCCATGACGAAATCGGACAGGTTTGGCCCGCTACTTATCGCTGTGACGATTTGAATCGGCGTTTGAGCAGGGTTGCGAGCAGTTGACGATCAGGGCTCTCAAGAATCGCTGGGATGCCCTTACCCCAAAGGGCCTTCGCACTACGGGCAAAACTCGATGGCCCACCCCAACCGGTTCGCAATGCTGCACGCTCAATGGTCTCGGTTTCACGCCTCAACAGGTGGACGGTCCGGAGACAACGCCCACACGAATGCAGAGTTCTAGGGGGAGGTAGGTACGCCTGGGAAAGCAAGCGACGGACATGGCGCGCGCTGATTCCGGACAAATTGCATCCGCGCCCTCCCGTGTACCCCTTGTGAAGGACACGTGCGGCAAGAGCAAGCGCACGTTGTGGGCAGCTACGTCCCAGATCCAGAGAGTAGAGCCGCGCAAACCAACCTTGCGCCACCATAAGGGTGACCGAATCCTCAGGCGAATTACGGAGTGCCATGGCCCCTTCCACTTTTCACGAGAAGTCGACCCGGGAGGCTGTACAAAGCCCAGCAGACCAGCACGTTCCCGGTACAAACCTTGGGGGGTTCAGGCACGCACAAAGCGCAGCAGGTGGTGGACTGCCAATAGACGGCTGAAGGACCTGCCACCTTCAACGTCAGACCAACATTGCCTACAAAACTTCCAAAGACAGCTACCAGGCGAGTAAGGTCAACATCACGAACGTCCCTAACCCGATGAGGCCGCGGGCGAGCCACAGCCGCGTGCTGCTCCCCGGATCGGGGCCCACCCGGCTCCAGATCAGAATCACGCCACACACGTTGTGGTCGACGTAGCGCGGCGGAATCTCGGAAAAGTGTTGGTAGATCTCGACGCCTTCCGTCGACGAGGCCGGCACTTCCCTGATGGCCTGGCCACCCGGCACATTGTAGCCTCGCCACTCGGTGTCCAACACGTCCTCCACCAGCATGTCGTTCCAGTAGGTCCGGATGTGACACGGCCATATCGGGTTGATGCGCCGAAACCGGACGTGCTGCCGGGACAGCACATCGAGCACCGACAGGCCGGATAGCGGCTCCAACTCCTCCCGGGTGAGCTGGATCCCGCGCCCGGTGCTCTCGTACTGCCGGACCCGCCGGTAGAAGTCCGCGAGCCGCGGATGGCCCGTCCCGCGTACCGCCGTGACGACGAGGGGCTCCAGCTCGATCTCCTGCTGGCTCACCCGCAGCTCGACCTCCACGATCGCCGGCGCCTCGAAGAGGTACGGCGATGACGTGGTGGTCCGGTACGCGATGTGCTCGACCCGCAGCCTGAACATGTCCAGCCGCGCTACCGGGATCGTGAAGCGACCGGCGGAATCCGCGACGACGCCCCGAAGCACCTCTTCGCCGGGACCCAGCAGGCTCACCTGCGCGCCCGCCACTCCGGTCCCGTCATCGGCATCCACTACCCGGCCGACAAAGCCCTGGGCGGCGGCGGTCGCCGGGAGAAGTGCCAGCGACGCGGCCAGCAGCGCCGGTGGCAGGCGGTGAAAGCGTCGCCTGGATGACTGCCGGGGGGCTCGTTGGATCGCACAACGTCCGGGATCGGCGCAGATCGGGATGATTCCCATGTTCGTCCTCCGGATTGGGGATCCGGTTCAGGGGTGGGCTGGACTATCAACAAATCTGCGGCTCTTCTCCCGATTTGTTGATGCAAGCAAGGGGAGGTACCTGGACCCCTTCTCCTTCATTTTCTCCTTCGACCTCGGCCTGTACCTGTACCTCGACTTCGTACGTCTCCCTCTCTCGAACCCGCCGTCCACCAGGGAAAAGGCGAAGTACGAAGCGGAGGGCGAGGTACAGGCCGATGGCGATGGAGACGAAGAGGAAGAGGGCAGCCTCCCAGGTGGGACTCTCCGCGGCGCTGCGTCCTGAAAGCTGCGAAACCGCTGGCACGTGTCGGGCAAACGCATCAACAACTTCGGAGATGAGCCTAAAATATACTCGCGAGTATCTTCACGAATGCAGGCCGGCAAAACAGGCCGACGACATTGTAATAAACAGGTCTATTGACTGTATCATCACCTTCGTATGCTAGCATGGCTAGGGTTACAACGGGGTTAGACATACGTTCGGGTATGATCCACCCACCACGTTCTGCCAGGAGGCGATCATGGAACCGAGGCGCGAGAGGATGCCGCCATACTACGAGCCGATGTATCAGGGTCGGCCGCTCCAGTACGTAACCGACAAGGACGGGCAGGGCTGGCTGTGCGACAAAGGGGTGAGCAAGTGGTCGGACCTGCGGAAGGTCGGGTGCTGGCGCTGCGACGAGATAGCGTTCCCGATCGGCCACTGAAGGAGCACGCGGGGTGAGGCGGCGCGGGGCTCAGAGTGTGAAGATGAGCCGCAGCATCACCGCGTTCTCCCACTCCGTTCGCCGGTAGCGGAGCTCCGGATCGGACTGCGCCGTGAAGGCGCCGGACACCAGGAGGTTGTCGTTGGTGCCGTCGCCGTCCCGGTCGGCGGTCGGGGCCCAGAGGAAGACGTTGTTGAGCTGGACCCGGACGTTGGGGTTCACGGCCCAGTTCACGCCCACCGTCACCTCGTTCACGGCGTGGGCACCGTCCAGGACGGCCGCCGTGACGCTGTTCCCGGCGCCGGGCGTGGCGCCGGTGTATCCGGCGGGGAGCTCGGCGGCTCCGGACGGGAGCCCGGCCACCGTCACGGCGTCGAAGAGCGCCGGGTCGGACGCAGTGCGGGAGTAGCGGGCCAGGAGCTCCACGGCGCCGGGGCCGCCCTCCCCCACCCGGCGCTCGGGCCGGGCCGTCTGCCACCCGCCGCCGATCACCGGCTTCGACTCACCCGTCAGGTAGTACGACGCCCACGTAGACCAGGACCGCACGCTGCCGCTCCGCTCCACGAGCGGCACGTGGGCCACGCGGGTGCTGCCCACGTAGAAGTCGTGGTGGATCGCCACGCCGTCGTACTGCACCTCCAGCAGCTCGGTGGAGAGGGCCAGTGGCCCGCGGACGTAGTGGAGTTCGACGCCCAATCGTCGCCGCGACGCGATCTCCGCCGCCACCCGGTCCACGACGTGCCCGTCGGTACCCAGCACCTGTTCGGTGCGCCAGCGCCAGAGCGCCGAGGCGAAGTTGGCCGAGCGGTGCCCTCGGGTCTCGTAGCGCGATGTCGGCACGCTCAGCCCCGCCCACGTGCCTCCCACCGCCACCGCCAGCCCTTCCAGCAGCGAGCCCCCGGCGTGGAGGAACGGACGGAGAAAGAGGCGGCCGGCCCACTCCTTCCCGCTGTCCACGTCGCCGGACGGAACGTCCGCATCGATGCCCACGCCGGTGAACACCCCCGCCTCGTATGTCACCACCCTGTCCAAGAGCTCGCCCCACACCACGAACCCCCGGTCGAAGAACGGGTGGACCGGCCGCGCCGTGCCCCGCTCCACGAAGTTCACCTGGTTCCCCTGCGTCAGCCACGACGCGCTGAACGGGACTTTCATCTGCCCCCAGCGCACGCGCAGCCCCGCACCGAACCGCCAGTCGGTCCACGCGTTCCGCAGGTACGGCGAGCCCGCCAGCTCCGACTGGAGCCGGAAGGTGACGCGCTCGTAGACTCGGCCCAGGAGATCGATCCGGGCCCGGCGGATATCGAAGCTCTCAACCGCTCCGGGGGTCTCGCTCCGGGACAGCCGCGTGTCCAGGTGCAGGTTGCCCCTCACCCGGAGCTGGAACGCACCATCCTCCGTCTCCAGGATGAAACCGTCGTCGTAGTACCCCCGCAGCGGGGTCTGGGCCTGCGCGGGCGCCGGTGGGACGCCGGCGAGGGAGAAGAACCCGCCGAGCAGAAGCGCCACACGCCACCGCACACCACACCACCTGGATGCACCAGCCTTTCGAGTCTCGGAAGCCACGGCGTTCCTTTCATCCGGGGGGGTCGGCCCAAAACTACGCGGGATTCACGGCGTCAGCCAGGCACGGCCATCCCGGCTCCACCCCACACCCGCCGCGCTGCCCACACCGTGTCGGGGAGGAAATCCCCCGGAGTATACCTGGAAGTATCTCGTTAATGAGCCGTGACCACCCTCTTCCTTGTATCATCCGGTGTATTGATTTATACTTATGAGTATGCCCGCCCGGTACAGGTCTTTTCGCGAGGTGGCGGGACCGGGAGGAAGTCCGCCGCCCGCGCTCCAGCTCGGGAGGCTGCCGTGGAGACGAAGCGGGAGAGGATGCCGCCGTACTACACGCCAACGTACCAGGGACGGCCGCTGCAGTACGTGGAAGATCGTGAGGGGAACTGCTGGCTCTGTGACAAGGGCGTCAGCCCCTGGAGCGACCACCGGAAGAAGGGGTGCTGGCGGTACGAAGAAGTGGCGTTCCCCGCCGGGGGACGCTGATGGACGCCGTGCCTGCCTCCGACTAACACCCGCCGTTTCCGAGCAGGGAGCCGAGGAGCCCCTCACGGAAGCTGGATCCCTTCACCAGGTAGCTCCCCAGCACGGCCAGGCGCCGCTCACGGCCCACGTCGGTCTGCCGAAGGAGCATCTCCCCGGACGCAGAGCGGTAGCCGGAGTGCAGGGTGTCGCCCCGGACCCGGTAGAGGAGCTCGTCGCCTTCCCGAACGCCCCGGCCCTCCAGGAAGCCGTACCACTCGGGGAGCCGTCTCGAGACCCCCTCGAAGGTCTCCGGGTCGATGACCCCCGCGTCCGCCACGCGCCGGAGATCCGTGCGAATCCCCTCGATGAAGCGGTCCATCCCCACATCGCGCACGAATTCGATCCGGACGTACGCGTTCCGGCTCCGCATGGCGACCCTCGCGATGGAGTCGCGCGGTGCGTCCCTCGCCACGAGCCCACGGACCCGTTCCGCGGTATGGGGGCCCAAGCGGAGCTCCACGGTGAGGACGTCCACCCGGAACACGGTCCGCTCCATGAGCATGCAGGCACGGGCGTGGGGTCCGTCCGCCAGCCCTGCGGTGTCGAACACCGCCGTCTGACCCGTGGCCGCTCCCGTCCAGAGGAGCGTCAGGACCCACGCCACCGTACCGGCGACGTTGAGCCAGCCGCCGGGGCCGGCAGGGCCCGACCCGACACCTCCCGGGGGCCTACTTCTTCCGGGCGCCAATGCCCACCAGCACCACACCGCCGGCCAACGTCACGCCGGCCAGCCACGCGGGGATGTCCACCCGCTCCGTGGTTTCCGCTTCGACTTCCACCGACCCGACTTCGACGACCTCACGATTCCTGGGGAACTCGAAACCGCCCCAGATGAGGCCGGCCGTCCCCACGACGATCAGCAGGATCCCGATGATCGATACGATTCGCATGACGCCTTTTCCATTATGGGTGACGGGGCCGCCGCCGCCGAACCGCGCCGACACCCCGCATGGACCCGGAACGGGCAACACGTATGCCAGGCGGGCGGCCGCTGGAACCGGCCTTGCATCATCTCGTCGATGTATGCCCCCCGTTAACCGAATGTGACACGGAAGGAGTAGCGCGATGGCGGCACCGACCACAGCAGATGCGATTCATGGCAATATCCAGGAGAACTACAGCGGCGCGTGGAAGGCGTGGATGGAAGGACTCGAGGAGACGCTGGAGGAGGTCGATGAGTGCCTCGAGCAGGCCAGCGAAGTGCAGGAGATCTGCACGGACGAGTGGTGCGAGGCCACCGACACGCTCCTGGACGAGCTGAACCACGTCCTCTTCTCCATCAGCGAGCCGAAGTGGACGTCCCAGGAAGACAGCCAGAAGATCAAGGATTTGAGGAAGCGGGCCCGGAAGCTCTACGAGCGCTTCGAGCACATCGTCGAGGAGTAGCGACCCCGGCGGTAAGCACACAGAAGCCCGCCCCCGTCCTGACAGGGAACGGGGGCGGGCTTCTGTGTGCCTGTCGGCTCCGATCTGCGGTCAGCCGCCCTGCACGTTGGCGTGCTCGTCCATGTCGAGATCCTCGTGGACGCGGACCACCCAGTTCGGGTCCAGCTCCGCCACGTCCTTCCCTGTCTCGGCGAAGTAGAACTCGTACTCGCCGTCGTTCACCAGGACCTGGCACTCCCCGCCGTGGCTGGCGGCGTAGTCCCGGACGCACTTGGGCGGCTCACCCTCGCAGGCCGGCTCCGGCCCACCCGTCTCGTGGGTCCGGTCGTACCAGGCGATCAGCCGGAGATTCTCCTTCTCCGCGCACGCCTCCACCCGCGCCTTGTGCTGCGCCGTATTCAGATCGGTATCATCGATGTCCAGCTGCATCGTCTCCATCTGGCTTACGTCCATCGTCTTCCTCCTCTGCGCTTCCGCGCTACCGTATTCCAGTTCGTCCCATTTGTTGACGTGTATTAAGGATTGCAGGGCCCGTGCCAGCCGCCGCCGCGACTATTGCCGAACGAGCCGCGGGCCTGTATTGCTGATAGCGAGCGACAGGTCTTCGCGCGCCTCGTCGCCTCACCGGCCACCCTGACCTGGAGAGTGATCTCGTGTTCCGCTTCCGCCGACCGCCCCTGGCCCGTTCCGCGTTCCTGTTCCTCCTGGGAGCCGCTCTACTCACCAGTGCCTGCGACGATGGCGCCGCCGTGGGTGACGTGGCGGAGGTCACGGTCATGACCCGCAACGTCTACCTGGGCGCCAATATCTTCCGGGTGACCCAGGCCACGGCGCCCGAGGACCTGCCGGTCATCGCCGCCGAGATCTTCGGGATCATGGAGGCGAACGACTACCCGGCCCGGGCCGGCGCGCTGGCCGCCGAGATCGCCGCCCACTCCCCGCACCTCGTCGGGCTCCAGGAGGTGGAGATCTACCGGACCCAGGACCCGAGCGACTACGTCACCGGGAACTACACGGCCAACGCCGGCACCGTCCACACCGACTTCCTCCAGGTGCTCATGGACTCCCTCGACGCCCGCGGCCTCAGCTACACCGTGGCCGCCCAGGTGGTAAACGCCGACACCGAGCTGCCGGCGGCGAAGAACGACTCCCAGTTCTTCGACATCCGCATGACCGACCACGACGTCATCCTCGCCCGCTCCGACGTCCAGACCGCCAACGCCGGCGGCCAGGGGTACGAGTGGATCGTCCCCTACGAGCTCGTGTCCGGCGACACCGTATGGTTCGAGCGCGGCTACACCTGGGCCGACGCCACGGTGGAAGACGTGACGTTCACCTTCGTCAACACCCACTTCGAGGTCAGCGCCGGCGGGCAGCTCGGCTTCTACCAGAACCGGCAGGCCCAGGAGCTCGTAGAGCGGTTCGCCGGAACCGAGCCGGTGGTACTCCTCGGGGACTTCAACACCCAGCCCGGGGAGAACCCGTACAGCCTCCTCACCGACCCGTGGACCGACGCATGGACCGCAGTGAGCTCCGCCCCCGGACTCACCTGCTGCCAGGGCGAGGTCCTCAACACCACACAGGACTTCTACGAGCGCATCGACCTCATCCTCTTCGGCGGCGCCGTGGACGCCCTCTCCGCCGAGGTCATAGGCGACGAGCTCGCCGACCGCACCACCGGCGGACTCTGGCCCTCCGACCACGCCGGCCTCGTGGCCACGCTCCGGATCGAGAACTAGCGGACGAGGCATCGGCCGGGAGCGGAGCCGAGCACGCACGCAACGGCGGCCCGGAGTCGCCGCCGGATCGTCCCATCGCGCTATGGGCATGCCCCGATCCGTGGGCAACATTGCGACCTCCCCGATCAAGGAGGCGCGCAATGGAACGGATCGAGTACAGCTGGGAACGGCTGCCTGAAGTCCTCGCATCGCAGGAATACAGCCGGTGCCTGGGGCGCATCTTCGCCAGCCTGCCGAATCGGATCGCCCGCAAGACCATCCCTCCCCTGACCCAGGCCGCCGTGCAGATGGGCGCGTCCATCGTCGGGTGCAACCTGGACACGCTGCCGGGCGAGGAGCTGTCGGCGGAGGAGGTGGCGGAGTTCCGACGGGACGCCCTCGAGGCGCTGCAGGCGTCACGGCAGGGAATCCAGCGGCTGCGGCGACGCCGCCACGGCGATCAGGACGAGGTGCTCCGCGCCCTCGAGCTCCTGGATCGCACCGAGATGTGGATCACCGCGCCCGTGGCGGACGCGGCGGCGGTCAACTGAGGGCCGGGCCGGCCCCGCGGCCCCGGACTGGCACGAGTGTCCGGGGGGAGCGACCGAAAACCCCCGCCGAGCCTCCGAATTCAGCGCCAGAATGGGCGAAATCGGGCTCGTGGACCGACAAGCGCCCGCGGCCGGAACCATGAACGCGGCTGGTTCGGGGTTATTCGGCCCGAGAGGCCGGCAGCACGGTGTGGTCACCCGGCGTCAGCTGCTGGAGGCTGGGGTCTCGCGCCACCTGGTGGACGGGCGGGTGAAGAGAGGGCGGCTGCACCGGCTCCACTACGGAGTCTATCGGGTCGGCCCGCGCCTTTCTCCGCACGCCGACGTCATGGCCGGTGTTCTGGCCTGCGGTCCCCGGGCCGCCGTGAGTCACGTCAGCGCGGCCGCCCTGTGGAGCCTGGTCCACGACGGGCCGCACGGCCAACTGCACATCATCGACCCCGTCGGCGACCATCGCCGGCCCGGTCTCCGGATCCACCACAAGCGCGGCCTTCGGTCGGACGAGGTCACGCGACTGCACGGCATCCCGATCACCAACGCGCGGCGCACACTTCTCGACCTCACCGAGACCGTCGACTCCCGGACGCTGGAACGGGTGGTGGCCGAGGCCTACGCCAGGCGGCTGGCCACCCCCGGTCGCCTTCGACGATTACTCGAACGTCACCCCACGGCGGCCGGTGCCGCGGCCCTCCGGCACCTCCTGGACAACGGCTCCCCCGCGTTGACCAGGTCGGAGGCCGAGGAACGATTCCTGGCGGTGGTCCGCGACGCTCAGCTCCCCGCCCCGGAGGTGAACGTTCGCGTCGCCGGATACGAGGTGGACTTCTTCTGGCCGGCCCAGCGCCTGGTGGTCGAGATCGACGGCCGCGCGTCGCATGCATCGCCCGCGGCGTTCGAGCGCGATCGTCGAAGGGATGGGCGCCTCGTAGCCGAGGGCCTGCGAGTCATCCGCGTGACGTGGCGGCAGCTCGTCGACGAGCCGATGGCCGTGATCGCGCGGGTTGCCCGGGCGCTGGGCCGGGCCGTGTAAGCCGACCGGCCACTGTTGTCCTACCCGGCGGCGCACTCTATTGCCCTTGCAGGGGTGCCCGGACGCGGGTCGGTTCAGGACGCGGGGCGCCTCCGGACCGAGAGCCCCGTCAGGCACCGCCACTGAAAGGCCATCGTGACCCGAACCGCAGCAACTCCACAGGCCCGCCTCCTCGCCAGCGCCGCCCGCGCCAGCGCCGCCCTGGCCGGCGCTATTCTGGCCATGGCCGCGGCCACCCCCACCCCCACCGCCGCCCAGAACGTCCGCACCCCCCTCCACGACGGCTGGTCGTTCCGGGAGGTCGGCACCGACGAGTGGCTCCCGGCCACCGTCCCCGGTGTCAACCACACCGACCTCCTCGCCAACGGCCGGATCCCCGATCCCTACTTCGGCAGGCGCGAACCCGACCTCCAATGGATCGAGCACCGGGGCTGGGAGTACCGTACCGCGCTGGATCTGACGGAAATCGATGACGAATGGCATACCGAGATCGTCTTCCACGGCCTCGATACCTTCGCAGACGTCCGGATCGCTGGCCGAAGGGCGCTGGAAGCCGATAACATGTTCCGCCCGTGGCGGTTAGAGCTTTCCGGATCGGTGTCCGGCCCAGGTGTGCACGATGTGCGCATCGCCTTCCGGTCGCCCGTGGCCGTGGCCGACAGCCTGGCCGCCGCCTACCCGATCCCGCTCCACGCCGGCCACGACCCGAACCGGACCCGGATGCACGTCCGGAAGGCCGCGTACCACTTCGGCTGGGACTGGGGTCCGCGGTACGCCATGAGCGGGATCTGGCGGCCGGTGACGGTGCACCGGTGGCGGGGTGCCACGATCCGGGACGCGTGGGTGGCGCAGGAGACGCTGACGGACGAGCGGGCCACGCTGAGCGCCCGGGCGCGGGTGGAGGCCGATACGGCGGCGGAGGCCACGGTGGTGGTGTCGAGCCCGGACGGACTGTTCCCCGCCGTGGAGGTGACGCGGCGCCTGGAGCCCGGTGAGACCACCGTCGTCGTCCCGTTCGCCATCGAGGCCCCTCGCCGGTGGTGGCCGAACGGCCTGGGCGAGGCGCACCTGTACGAGGTGGAAGTGGAGGTTCGGCTGGACGGCGAGGTGGTGGACTCCAGGACGGAGACGGTGGGGCTGCGCACGCTGCGGCTGGTCACCGAGCCCGACTCCATCGGGGAGTCGTTCTACTTCGAGGTGAACGGCGAGCCGGTGTTCATGAAGGGCGCGAACATCATCCCGCTGGACCATTTCTCCACCCGCGTGGACAGTGCGCGCTACCAGCGGATGTTCGACGACGTGGTGGCCGCGAACATGAACATGCTGCGGATCTGGGGCGGCGGGATCTACGAGACGGAGCGGTTCTACCGGATGGCGGACCGTCACGGGATCCTGATCTGGCAGGACTTCATGTTCGCCAACGGGATGTACCCGTCGAACCCGGATTTCCTGGCGAGCGTGCGAGCCGAGGCGGAGTACCAGGTCCGGCGGCTGCGGGGCCACCCGAGCATTGCGCTGTGGTGCGGGAACAACGAGATGCGGGAGGCGTGGGAGAACTGGGGCTGGCACCGGATGATGGAATACTCGCCGGCGGACAGCGCGCTGGCGTGGCGGTCGTACGAGCGGATCTTCCACGAGCTGCTGCCGGCGGTGGTGGCCGAGCACGACCCGAACCGGTCGTACTGGCCGTCGTCGCCGTCCATCGGCTGGGGCAACCCCGAGAGCCTGACCCGGGGCGACTCCCACTACTGGGGGGTCTGGTTCGGGGAGGAGCCGTTCGAGGTACTGGCCGAGAAGCTGCCCCGGTTCATGAGCGAGTTCGGGTTCCAGGCGTACCCGCCGCTGGCCAGCATCACGCGGTTTACGGATCCCGGGGACCGGTCCGTCGGCTCCGAGGTCATGCTGGCCCACCAGAAGAACAACCGGGGCGACGAGCTGATCCGGCTCTACATGGCCCGGGACTACCCCGAGCCCGCCGACTTCGCCGACTTCGTCTACCTGAGCCAGCTCCTCCAGGCCGAGGGGATGGCGCTGGGGCTCGAGGCGCAGCGCCGGGCCATGCCCCGGACCATGGGCACCCTCTACTGGCAGCTCGGCGACACCTGGCCCGCCGTCTCCTGGTCAGGCATCGATTACTACGGTGCGTGGAAGGCGCTCCACTACCACGTCCGCCGCGCCTTCGAGCCCGTGCTCGTGTCGCCCGTTCTCGACGACGACGCGGTCCGCGTCCACCTCGTCTCGGACCGCCGTTCACCGGCCGGGGGCACTCTCACCGTCCGCACCCTGACGTTCGACGGGCGGGAGGTGTTCCGGGCCGACCGGCCCGTGGAGCTGCCCCGGAACGGGAGCGCGGTGGCGCTGGAGCTGCCGCTGGGCACCATCCTCGGGGGCGCGGCGGCCGACCCGGGCAGTGAGACCCGGCGCAGCAGCGTGGTGGTGGCCGAGCTCGCGCTCGACGACGGCACCCGCACCCGCAACCTCCTCTACTTCGAGCCGCCGAAGGATCTGGCGCTCCCGGATCCGGGGCTCACCACCCGGGTGCGACGGGAGGGTGATGGATGGGTCGTGGACGTGGCCGCGGATGCCCTCGCCCGGGCCGTCCACCTCACCCGGGCCGTCCACCTCACCGCCGACGGCGCCTTTTTCCTGGACAACTGGTTCGACCTGCTGCCGGGCGAGACCCGGACCGTGCGAATCGAAGACGTGCCGGAGGGCGTCCGGCCGCCGGAGGTCCGGGTTCGGTCGTTGGTGGAGAGCGGGGGACGCTGGCGTGACACACCCTGAGCGTCAGCCGTTCCAGCGGCTCCCGGTGGGCCTCCTGGCGCGCCCCTACCGCCCGAACCAGTACGTGGCCTTGACCTGGAACACGTTCATCGGCCGCGGGTCGAAGACGGCGGACGGGGTGTCGGCCAGGTCGAAGGTCCCGTCGGCCCCATACCCGGCCCGCCGCTGCGTCCACACGAAGAAGAGGGTGGAGCCGGGACGGTACTCCCACCGCAGCACGGCCGTGCCCCGGAGCGCGCTGGTGGTGAAGTCCGGGTTCCCGAAGGAAAACGGCTGGGCGGCTCCCGGGCCGTCGGGGTCCACGTCGTAGCGGTCGGCCGCGTCGTCGTAGTCGATGGTGCCCACGTCCTCGCCGTATGTAAGCCGGTCCAGCGTGCGCGGGGCCGCGTACTCCCGGAACGACATGTAGTCGCCGCTGGCGATGAAGGGCTGGGCGAAGAGCTGGAGCGTCAGGTCGGGCGTGAAGGTCCAGTTGACCCGGGTGCTGAGAGACAGCGTCCGGGTGTGGATGCGCGCGAAGACGTACCGGCGGCCGTAGAAGTCGGTGGCCGTGGGATCGTCCACGGCCGTCACGTACTGGGACGAGTTCTCGTCGTAGCTGTACGTGGGCGAGAGCTGGATGAAGACGTTGGACGCGGGCTTCAGCGCCAGCCCCGGGGCGATGGTGAAGGCCCGGGTGTCATCCGCGGTGCCGACGGCGCCGCGGAGCTGGACGTCGAACACGGCCGGGGCCCGGGGATCGGTGGAGACCTGGAGATGGCCGAAGTCGTACCCGTCGCGTCCCACCACCGGGCCGCCCCGGGTGAGCCGATCATCCTGGGCCGGCTCCTCGTGGATCCAGAAGGCCCGGAGGTTCCAGTAGTTGGGGAACTCCATGCCGTAGTAGGCCTGGAGGGCCGCCCGGGTCCGGTCGCCGTCGTAGTTGTGCTCGATGGCGCCGCCGATGCTGGTGAAGATGCTCCGGTACCATCGGGTGGGCGTGGTGAAGCTCCCGCCGATGTTCCCGTTCAGCCACACGTAGTCGGCCCGGTTCAGGAAGGCGAGGTCGTTGGTCTCGAAACCGGGGCTCCGGACATTGGCCATGGCCTCCCAGCGGAGGATGCCCCCGCTGTCCTTCCCGACGCGGGTGAACAGGCCGTACCCCCGGAGCGCGGTGGCGTCGGGGCGGTAGCCGGTGTCGAAGAGGCCGTCGCCGGTCACCTGGCGGTCCGGCCGGTCGAAGTAGTGGGCGCTGGAGCGTTGGGTCCGGTCGATGGCGGTGGCGGACCCCGCCACGCTGGAGACGAGCGTGCTGCCCATCCACGAGTAGTCGCGTCCGGCCCAGGTGTGGCGCCAGTCGAGGCCGACGGCCTCGGCGCGGCCGTGCAGGTAGTCGCTCACCACCGGGTCGCCCGTCCGGCGGATCGCGGACGTGAGGATCCCGCCGACGGTGGTGGCGCCGTCCCGGAGCTCCTTCTTGATCCGCCCCACGAAATAGTTGGACAGGGGCTCGACCACCTGGGTCTCTTCTTCCCCGCCCCCGGTGGGCACGTACCGGGCCGTCTTCCGGCCCGTCACGGCGTCGAGGACGCCGATGGAGTAGCCACCATCGGTTCGGCCCGTGATCTTGGCGGCCCCGAGGATGGAGGTGGTCTCGGGGATATCCGCGTAGGCGGCGTGGTTGTCAACCCAGCCGCCCAGCTGCGGTGGTCGGCCGATGCGCCGGGAGTAGAAGGCGCCCAGCGAGGACGAGTTGCTGCAGAACATGCAGCGCATGCCGCCGAAGGAGAAGGCGCTGGCGCCGGCGATGAAGAAGGGACGCTTCTCGTCGTAGTACGTCTCGTAGGCGCTGAGGTTGAGCGTTGCGGGGTCGACCTCCACCTGGCCGAAGTCCGGGTTGAGCGTGGCGTCCAGCGTCAGGTTCGTGGTCAGCAGGTACTTGATGTCGGCGCCCAGCCCGTACCGCATCTCCGTGTCCTCGCCGTACGGGTCCACCGGGGCCGTCTGCTCGAAGCGGCTCCCCGTCACCACGTACGGCAGCACCTCCAGCTGCCGGGGCTGCTCGACGATGTCGAGCCTCTCGAGGTGACCGTAGAAGGCGGGTCCGCCGGCGGCATCCCGGGGGCGGAACGACCACATGACCTGCTCGTTCAGCCCGTCGATGTAGCGCCAGATCTGGAGCCCCCAGCTCTGGAGCGAGTCGGGGGAGAACCGGAGCTGGCTGAACGGGATCCGCAGCTCGGCGGTCCAGCCCCCGGAATCGACCCGGGCGGCCGAATCCCAGATGGGGTCCCACGAGGGGTCGCCGTTGAACTGGTCGCCCCGTACCCCCGCCGGGTTCACCTCGAACCAGGCGTCGTCCAGGTGGTTGTGGTACGGGTCCAGGCGTACCACCAGCTTGTCCGTGGTCAGCGAGTTGAACGACCCGTTGTCGCCGCTGGCGTCCAGGAGCTGATCCCGCCGGGCCAGAGGCGCCACCACCCCGCCGGGCTGGGCCATGCGCGCTCCGATGTAGAGCGCCCGGTCGTCGAAGAGGACGCGCACCTCCGTGGGATATGACGCGGCCGCGCCCTCATCGGGCTGGTACTGCCGGAACCCCGTGGCCGGCGCGGCCCGCCGCCAGGCCGCCTCGTCCAGCCGGCCGTCCACGGCGATGGCGCCATCGAGACGGGCTGCCACCGCGGACGGTGCGGCGGCCCCACCCTCGGGGACCGGACTCTGCGCCCGTGCGGTCGATGGCAGAACGAGAAGTCCCAGCAGCAGGACAGCGGAATATCGGGCGCGGGTCATTGGATTTTCCCGGTGTGCGGTTGCGGCCATCATTGCCACCGGGTTGGACACACCGAACGGCCAAAGCGTTGGGCTAAACCTGACTATGGAAATCCTGTAGTGAGGTTTACCACACCCAGCCCAGCCAGTCGGCGCGGATCCGTCAGGCCAGGATTGCGGAGCAACGTTCGGCTTGACTGGTGATTGCGACGCGCAGTCGATCCAGCACCGAGGCCTCCAACCCGTCGTCAGCCGCTGCCTCGGTGACTTCCGCCACGGCGGCCGGCACCGCCTCAGCCAGGTCGCGGACATAACGCACGAGTTCCAGGTCCTCCGCACCCAATATCTCAGCCATCTTGTACCAATGTTCGCGTCGTACTCCCAGGATTCGGGCTCCCCCGCCTACGGTCATGGCCATTCGGAGGTCGTCATCCGCAACGTCGTAGTATTGCAGGGAGGAGATCAGATCGTAGAGCGGAGTCGTCCGTATCTCGTCTCCTGTGGTGATGAACCAGGAGTAGTTCTTCGCATGGCCATCAGTCCCGCCGATGATCCAGTTGAACGCCGCAGCGCCGAGAAGCTGTTGGAGATCAGCGTCCGGATCGGCGGAGTGCGTGCGAGCCAGCTCGGCCAACTCGCTGAATCCCGGGCCGCCGGAATGCTGGTATTTCTGGCTGGGAGGTATGCCCAGCGCCTGGCACGAGTCCTCTTGATGCAGGCGCTTGACGCTCCCATGGTCGGAAAAGCGGTCAAATCGTTCGACGACGATGGCGACCTGATCACCGAACCTCTCAACGCTGGACGCTGCCGCGGGGATTCCGAGACGGCGTGCGAGATTCAGACACACGTGTTCGTTGATCTCAATGCCCGGGAACCGGAGATCCGCGGGTGGCTTGAGGATATGCGTTGAGGCTGCTCTCCCGTCCGGACGGCCCCAGCCGGTATCGATCTTTGCCAGTGCGATCTTCGCCTGCGCACCAGCCAGACTGAACATCCCCTTGCGGTCTTCCTGGTCCCCCCATGGAGCGGCATTGCGGCGAATTCGGGCCAGGGCTGCAGCAATTTCATCTTCAGAGATGGGATCCACTGATCCAGGCGACGTTAGAACGGCGTCGAACCGCTCTTCTCTCACGAACTGGACCGCACCGGCACAATCTTCTCCCATGTGGGCGAGGAGCCCGAAAGGATTACGTGCTGAAACCCCGAACTCGGCAGCCCACCCTTCCAGGATGTCCTGGTTGTCCGGGAGCAGGTTGCTCATGTACGCCAGAACCGGCCGGTGCGTGTGGTCGGTCTGCGTATAGGGGAGTGAGAGTGAAATCGATTGCGCATTCCCACTATCCCGCCAGTCCGAAGTGTAGGAGAGACTCAGCCTTCCGCCCGCACCCGCTCTGACCACCGCCACAGGCACGCCCATGAGAAAGACGTGGAGCTCCCTGGCATGCGCCATCGCCATCAGCGGTTCGTTCGCAGGAACGTGACAGGACGGGTCTTGTTCCCTTCCGTCGACGTATGTCGAGACAGGATCTCGTCCAGGTCCGCCGCGCTTGGCTGGGAAGTCCTTCCGGCGTGTCCACGAGATTCGCCGCCACCAGTGGGGGGGTCGACACGAACGTCGAAGCCAAGTGCTTCCAGCGCCGCCAGCACCAGGCCTACCTGAGCCGTGGACTTGCCATGCTCGATTTCACTCACCCACCGACGTGACGTATCCAGCCG
This sequence comes from Longimicrobiales bacterium, assembly GCA_046483065.1. GTDB lineage: Bacteria > Gemmatimonadota > Gemmatimonadetes > Longimicrobiales > RSA9 > JAWVYT01. Next base: position 97,867 of record JAWODW010000097.1, read on the forward strand.
CTGGGCGAGGTCTGTCTGGGACCAACCCAGGTCCTGGCGCCTAGCCCTGATCAGGCGACCGATGTCCCGCACTTTGGTGATGTCCATAATATGCTCCCGTCCGGTTACAGTTCAACATGTTACCGTACGGGTACATCTGTCAAGGTTATGCCCTTGAGGTTGACCCCGATCGCTCGCAAGGTCCGATGTGAGCTAACGGGTGCAAGATGGGACGGGCACGCAGCAAGAATCAATGCGCTCGCCAGGATGGAGACAGGGAAGGCGCAAACGAGGCGCCCCGAAAGAGATCGGGGCGCCTCGTGCCTACGGCTCCAATGGGCCTGGGTGGACTCGAACCACCGGCCTCACGCTTATCAGGCGTGCGCTCTAACCGACTGAGCTACAGGCCCCACATCGGAGACGCGGAAGATAAACGATCTCCGGGTCCTCTTCAACCCGGCCCCTACGCGTGACCTGTCCGCATCTCTTGCCCCGGGCCCCGGCCCGTCGCACAATGAGTGCGTCCCGCACCTCTCTTCCCCGGAACCGCTATGGTGACCAAGGACCCTGACCCGGCGCGCGGATCGCCGTCGACGGCGCCGGAGAGCGAATCGCTGACCCCGCTGCGCTGGCCGCCGCCGGGACTCGCGCGGCTGCAGGGTGACGCGTACGGCGCCGGCGCCCGGCTTGCGGCCGGCGCGGTCCTGATCCTACCACTGCTGTACGCCATGGTGGCGCGGCAGGATCCATGGTCGCTGGGTCCGCTAGGCGACTCGCTCTGGCTGGCGTTTCTCTTCGGGATCATAGGGATCCCGGTCCTCCTGAGCGGCTACATCGCCCTGGCCCGGCTGCTGCGGCGCGCCTCGGACGCGGTGGACCAGGGACACGACTGGCGGGTGGTGGCGCTGGTGGCCACGGATCATCGGCGGGACACCGGTTTTCTGCTCCAGGGCGCCCGGGCGTACCGACTCCTGAGCCCGGCCACCCGGAAACGCATCGCCAGGGTGCGCATGATCGTGGGTGGGCTCGCGCTGTTCGCGGCGCTCTGGCTGTCCCTCGGGTTCGGGATTTCGGTGGTCCTCGGGGCCCGGGGCGTGCTGGGCCCGTGGGGCGTGGTAGCGGGGACGCTGGGCCCGAGCGTGGTGACGGCGGCGACGGCGGTGCTCCTCTTCGGCTGGGAGGAGGGGAAGCTCAGGAAGTCCCGGAAGCGCTGGTTCAGGCAGAGCTGGTCGCAGGAGCTGGTCCGGGAGGAGATCCGGCGGTGGCAGGCGGCCATGTCGGAGCGGGCCCCGGGCCTCGTGAGGCCGGAGGGCGCCCCGGAAGGCGGCGGGCGGGCGCGGACCACGCTGCGCACGTCGTACGTGGGCGTCGGGGTGGCCACGATCATGGCGTTCGTACCCCTCTTCACGCTCATCTTCTCGGCGGCCATCATCCCGATCCTGGCCCGGATCTCGGTGCCGGAGCTCGACCGGTCGGTCCAGCGGTTCGCGGCCACGGAGCCGCTCCGCAGCTACGCCCTGGCGCCGGACAGCGCGCTCACACCCCGGGCTGCCGGCGCCATCCTGCACACGCTGAGCTTCGTGGGTCGGCCCTACCGGGCCACGGAGGGCGTCCTGCCGCCGGAGCGTACGTACCCGGATCCGTGGTTCCCCGACGGTGACCCCACGGGCCCGCCGTCGCAGGAGCAGATCCAGGCGATCATCGACGGGATGGGGCGGCCGCTGCCCCCCGACCAGCGTGCGTACCTGGACAGCGTGGCGGCGCACCCTGCCCACGCGGAGATGAGCCGTCTCGCCCGGGCGGGTGTCATGGACATCAGCGCCGTGCGCTGGTCGATGCCGCTGCCCAGCGACATTACGCTGTCTCAGCTCTCCATGCCCGCCATGGGGACGCTCCGGCAGGCGGCCTACGCCCACCTGGCCCGGGCGGCGGTCCAGGCGTCGCGGGGGCGAGTGGCGGCGGCCGACACCACGATCCGCGAGGTCCTGAGCATCGGGCTGCTCATGGCCGACGAGAGTCCCACGATCCTGGACAATCTCATCGGGATGGCGATGGCGGAGCTGGCGGGCGACGCGCTGATCAGCCTCTACCGGAACACGGGGCATCCCCAAGCCGACGCTCTGGCCTGGGGCATTCGATCGGCGGAGCGGAGCGTGGAGCGGGCCCCGTCCACGGCCATCACCGATGTGGCGGCTCGGCTGCGGGCCATGCCGGACAACGCCCTCGACAGCGCGTTCCTCCGGGGCGCCCGGTGGGAGTACGTGGGACTGCTGAACACCGTGGGGCCGTGCATCAACCTCCGGCGGGTGGTCTTCGGCCCGGACATCGAGTACCGCAGCTGGCTCGACCGCGTGGAGGACCGCCTCGTCCGCTACCCCGGCGAGGCCGAGCTCTTCGCCGTGGCCCGTGGTGGGCTCCTGGGCGGCGATCCCGACCAGGCCCTGTCCTTGTCGGGCCGGGTGCTGGCACTGACCATGGGCGATGCGGACCGGCCCGGGAGCTGCGCCCGGATCCTGGGCGAAGTGGTAGGCTTCTGACGCCGTGCTCTTGAGCCTCGGCCGCCTGCTCGATGTCCGGAAAGGAGAGGGCCGCATCGCCCTCGTCCTCTTCGGGCACCTCTTCTTCGTCACGGCCGCGGCCATCGTGCTGTCGGCCTCCAAGAACGGGCTCTTCCTCGACGCCTACCCCGCAGCGCTGATCCCCCACGTCATCGTGGCCGCGGCCCTGGTCACCGCCGTCTTCGCCATCCTCTTCACCGGGCTCACCGGCGGCTTCCCCCGGCGCATGGTGGTGGAAGCGACGACGGGCGTGGCCGCCGTCTCCCTCATCCTCTCACGCTTCGCGTTCCTGGCCGACCCCCGGTGGGCCTTCGTCCTCTACCTCTGGCTCTCCATCGTGGGCGCACTCGTGATCGCCCTGGCCTGGGGCTCCGTCGGCGACCTCCTCACGGGGCGCCAGTCCCGGCGGCTCATGCCGCTCCTCATCGCCGGCACCAGCGTGGCCGGGATGACCGCCGGCTTCGGCCTCGCCCCCGCCGCCGAGACGTTCGGCACCCCGGACCTGCTCTTCGGGGCCGCCCTGGCGCTCGTCCTGGGCGCCGCCGTGCTCCGGCTCGCACCGGCGCCCGCCGCACCCGCCGGCGATGATGCCGGGACCGGGTTCCTCGGCCGCGTCCGCAAGGGCGCACTCCTGATCCGGCACCACCGGCTCCTGGCGCTCCTGGCCGGGGCCGTGGTCCTGAGCGCCATCATCGCCACCCTGGTGGACTACCAGTTCAAGGCCGTCCTCCAGCAGGCGTACGACCGCGACGCCATCACCTCCCTCTTCGGCGTCCTGGCCGGCGCCGTGGGCTTCGGCACCCTGCTCTTCCAGGCCCTCGCCTCCCGCATCCTCTTCCGCCGCTGGGGGCTCGTCTCCGGCGGCTACGTCCAGGCCGCGCTGATCGGGCTCAGCGCCATCATGGTGGCGGCCACCGGCTGGCTTGTGGCCCTGGCCGCGCTCCGGTTCGTGGACGAGGCCGGCCGGTTCACCCTCCAGAAGTCCGTGGAGCAGGTCTCCGTGGCGCCCTACCCACCGGCCACGCGACGCGCCGCCCTCACCGTGCTCGGCGGCGTGCTCAAGCCCCTGGCCACCGCCCTGACCGGCGTGGCCCTCATGCTGGCCGCGCCGCTCCTGGGCGTCCGGGGGCTGGCCGTCCTCACCGCCCTGGCCGCCGGCGGCCTCTTCGCCCTCTTCCGTCGGCACCCGCGCCTCTACCGGCGGGCCCTCGAGGAGGCACTGGCCCGCCACACCTTCCAGCTCGACGACGCCGGCGAGGGGGCGCTGAAGGTACTGGACCGGGAAGCGCTGGAGGTCCTGGACCGGGCACTGGAATCCGACGACCCGGGGCTCCTCATCTTCGCCGTGTCCCTGCTGCGCCGGGCGCCCCGCAGCGAAGCGCTGCCCCGCCTCGGGGCGCTGCTGGACGCCCACGTCCCCGAGGTCCGGGCCGAGGCCGCCGCCGCCGTGGTCGAGCTGGTCGAGGGCACCAACGCGCCGCTCCTGGACCGGGTCCGGACGATGCTCGCCGACGACCCGTCGCCCGACGTGATCCTGTCGCTCCTGGACGTGGCCCCCGGGATGGGCCCGCCGGCCGCCCCCCTGGTGGCCGCCCACCTGGACCACGACGACGACAGCGTGCGGCGCCGGGCGCTGGTGGCGCTTGCCCGGGCCGAGCGACGGTACGGCGGTGACCGGGCCACGCGCCGGGTGGAGCGGCTGCTGCGCTCCGACGAGCCTGCCGACCGTGTGGCCGGCCTGGGCGCCGTGTCGGTCCTCGGCTTCGAGCGGCTGGCGGAGCCCGCCTTCGAGGCCGCCCGGGACCCCGCCACACGGTCGGCTGCCGCGTCCGCCCTGGCCAACCTCGGCGAGGCCGGCAGCGAATGGCTACTCCGACTCGTCCGGGACCCCGGGCTGGACGACGGCGACCTGGCGGCCATCGCCACCCAGCTCGCCGAAGCCGGCCACGACGACGGCCTCGCCGCACTCCTCGACGTCGTCGCCGATCGAGGAACCACGGAGGTGGCACTGACCCCCCTGCGCCGCGCCCGGCGCAGCGGCCGGCTCCCGGCGGTGCCCCGGGGCGTCATGCGACGGGTCCTCGAGCCGATCCTCCTCGGCGGCGCCCGGTACGCGGTCCTGACCGACGCTTTCCGGCGGGAGCGCGGTCGGCACCCGTACCTCGAAGCGCTTCACGACGAGCTCCGGGACCGCCACGCCCGCGCCGGCGAAGGGGTGCTGGCCGGCCTGTCCCTCTCGTACGACACGGCGTCCCTCGACCGGGTGGCCCCTCACCTCCGGGCGCCGGACGCGTCGATCCGGAGCAGCGCCATGGAGCTGCTCGAGGGGATCCTCGACCCCGAGGACCGGCTCGAGGTGCTGCCCTTCTTCGAGGGGTTCGCGTCTCCGGACCGGCTCGCCCAGGCGTTCGACGGCCTGAGCTTCACCCCCGGCCACGCCCGCAGGGACCCCCTCGGCGCCCTGGCACGGGTGCCCGACGCATGGCTTCGGGACTGCGCCGTCTTCGTGCGCTCCCATCTCGATGGTACCGACACCCCTGGCACCGCCGCGGCCACCGCCGCGGCCACCGCATCACCCGAGGAGTCCACCATGCTGCCGCTGATGGAGATCGTCTTCTTCCTCAAGAGCTCGTCGCTCTTCCGCCCGCTCCCCGGTGAGGAGCTGGCCCGGGTGGCCAGCCTGGCGGACACCGTGCACCTCGACGCCGACGAGGTCCTGTTCGAGCAGGGCGACCCCGGCGACGCCTTCTACATGGTGGTGACCGGCCGGGTGGCCGTGGAGGTGGGGACCCGCCAGGTCGCCACCTTCGGGCCCCACGAGGGGATCGGCGAAATGGCGCTGCTGGATGGCGAGCCCCGCTCCGCCACCGTCCGGGCCACCGAGCCCGCCACGCTGCTCCGCATCGAGGCCGCATCCTTCGAGGCGCTGGTGGACCGGACGCCGGCCCTGGCCAAGTCCATCTACCGGACGCTCTCCGCCCGGTTACGCACCGCGAATCGGCAGCTGCAGGACTGAGGGACGCGCGAGACGACGGGCTTCTACGGGGCTGACGCCTGGTTCACCGCGGAGGCGCGGAAACGCGGAGCGAACGCGGAGTATTTTGAGTTGTATCCGGGCGGGTCCGGAGTCGGGGTGGGAGGTCTGAACACAGGGCTGGGCAACCTTCGGGATTACTTCTTACGGGAGCAGGAGGCACCGGGAATTCGGGGCAGCGCTCAGCGCCGCCGGAATTCACCGGCCGAGGTACGGTACGCGCCGGATCCCGATCACCGCGCCCCGGGCACCCCGCCACGAACAAGGCCCCGACGGAGCCTGGCGTCCTCCGCTGCGAACCCGGACCTACGCGTAGCCGATGGCCACCGCGATGGCCAGCACGATGGACCCCACCACCCACATCTTCACCATGAACGGCAGGATGAACTTGAGCCAGCGGTCGTACGGGATCGCGGCCATGGCCAGGATCCCCACCAGGACGGCGTTCGTGGGGACGAGGATATTGGTGAAGCCGTCGCCGAACTGGTAGGCCAGGACCGCCACCTGCCGGCTCACACCCACCAGGTCCGCCAGCGGCGCCATGATCGGCATGGTCACGTACGCCTGCCCGCTCCCCGACGGGATGAACAGGTTGGCCAGGCTCTGGACGAAGAACATGCCCACCGCCGACAGCGCCCCCGGCAGCTCCTGGAGCGGCACGCTGATGCCGTGCACGATGGTGTCCACCACGCCGCCCTCGTCCAGCACCACCTGGATCGCTCGGGCCACGCCGATCATCAGCGCCGTGACCGTCAGCTCCGCCGCCCCCTTCCCGAACTCCACCGCCGTCCGGTCCGGGCTCATCCGCGCGATGATGGCCAGCACGATGGTCATGGCCACGAAGAGCGCGCCCATCTCGATCAGGTACCAGTGCCACCGGCTCAGCCCATAGACCAGAACTACCAGGAACAGGCCGACCACGCCGAGCACCCACCGATGCGTACGCGTCATGGCCGGGTAGTCGCCGTCGTCCGACGCCGCCCCGCCCTCGCCGCCTCCCTCACCCTCCGGCGTACCCGCCTGGTCCCGCGGCGCGCCCTTCGCACCCGTCGGTGGCTCGACGTCCGCCACCAGGCTCGACGACGGGTCGTCGCCCACCTTCCGGGCGTACCGCCACACGTGGTGGATGCCGATGGGAAGGAAGACGAAGAGGAGCACCACCCGGAGCCAGAGCCCCGACGCGGGCTGGAGCCCCGCCACGTCCTGGGCGATCAGCACGGTGAACGGGTTGATGGCCGCCACGCCGTACCCGATGCCGTAGCCCACGGTCATGATCCCCACGGCGGTGATGGCGTCGTAGCCCAGGGCGTAGGCCAGCGCGATGAGGATCGGGACGAAGGGCAGATACTCTTCCGCCATCCCGATGGTGCTGGAACCGACGGCGAAGACGAGCATGGCGCCCGTGACCAGCCAGAACGGGCGGTGCCCCAGGCGGTCCAGCATCCGCCCCAGCGCCGCGTCCACCGCGCCCGTGGCCCGCAACACGGCGAAGGCGCCCCCGATGATGAAGACGAAGAAGATGATCTCGTGGGCCGCGCTGAACCCCTTCGGGATCGCGGTGAA
>JAWODW010000097.1:110000-156812 GCA_046483065.1 Longimicrobiales bacterium
GACCACGTCCTTCCGGTAGCGGCCGCACCATTCCCTGATGTTCGTGCACTGGTCCAGCGTGATGGCGTTGATGTGGACGGCACGGTCCGAGTCGTTCCGGATATGGAGGATGTGGCGCCGGGGCTGCTCCCGCGCCCGGACCCAGGTCGTGAAGGCGCGCCCCTCTTCGGGCGGCGGTCCACCGCTCGCGCCGACCCGCTCATCGGCCGGCGGCCCATCCTGGGCGGCCCCGTCCGCCTGCGGCGCGGCGGCGTCCAGGGGTCGGAGCTGGTGGTCCAGGCCCAGGACCTCGATCACCTCGCCGCTGGTCTCGTGGATGGACCCCAGGCGGCTGGTGGGCAGCCCGTTGACCAGCGCCATCCGGGGCATGCGGAGCCGCCACCTGCGGATGAACCAGGCGCCGTTGGGGAGCTGCTCGTAGACCACGTCGCCGCCGGGCTCGAACCCGCGCACGGGCGACCGTGTGTAGGTGAACTCCAGGCGGCGCAGCGCGGCCGATTCGGCGTCCAGCCAGAGGACGCCCTCGATCTGCGCGGTGCCCCGGAGCCGGGCCTCGGGCTCGAAGGTGAGCCCGACCTCGCCGTCGTCGCCCTTCGTGATCCCGAAGCAGTACTGCTCGATGAAGGGGTCGGAGAGGAGCAGGTTGGCGTCGGGCCCGTAGTAGGTCACGGTGTCGTCGATGCCGCCGCGGATGAAGCCGTGGCGCAGGAGCGTATCGGCCGACAGGCTTCTGAAGGGGTCATTGCCCCATGCGCGACGGGTCCGGACCTCCTCGGTGAGGACGCTCTTCCATACGGCATCGAGGTCCCGATCGGTCACGGCGATGCGGAAGGAGACCAGGGGCGACGTCTCGGACAGCACCACGCTCTTGAGTCCTTTCCGGGCCTCTTCCCAGAGCCGGACCAGGTCGGTGCCCCCGAAGTCGCCACCGCATCGCCCCCCACGGGAGACCTGGATCCCCTCGAGCCGGATGGGCTCCAACGAGACCGACAGCCGGCGGTGGAGGGTCTGCCCGGCCTCCAGGGTGAACGGGTTGGTGGTAACGGTCTTGTACCCGAGGAGGCCGACGCGGAAGCGGTAGCGGCCGGGGGCGACGTTGCGCATGGAGAACCGCCCATCGGGCCCGGTCAGCCGGGCGATGACCTCGGTGCCGGCGGTGTCCAGGAGCTCGACCACCGCGCCCTGGAGCGGCGACCCATCGTCCTCGGAGATGACCCTCCCCGACAGGAGCTGGGCAGCTGCGGGCGCCGGGCGCGTCCCCGATATCAGGCCGGCAACGAGGAGGAAGAAGAGTGTGACGGCGGGACCCCGGCTTCTCGCGGCCATGGGAGGCGCTCCGTGTTATCGAACGGATCTCTGAACGGCGGGGCTTCATGAAGATAGCGCCGCAGGGCTTTCGATTCCTACCGGTGTGAACTGCGCCGGGTTCCAGCCAGCGGGTGGAGACGGCGGCGAGAGCGAACCCGAACCCGGTGGCTGCGCCCTCCCGTCCCCCTATCGGAGTGGCCGATAACGGTGGGACCAACGGCGCGAATCCAGCCCGGACCCGGACCGCCCCCCCCGACGCGCACGAGCCGCCGCGCAGGGAGAATCCGCCGCGAACGCCCCCGCGCCCCGAACGCTCAGCCCGCCCTGGATTCAGCCCGTCCTGGACGCCTTCTTCCGCTCGTGGGCCTTCAGGTGCCGTTTCCGGAGCCGGATGGCCTTCGGGGTGATCTCCACGAGCTCGTCCTGGTCGATGAACTCGAGGGCCTCCTCGAGGCCGGGCTTCCACGGGGTCTCCAGGTCGATGGCGTCGTCAGCGCCTGCGGCCCGGATGTTGGTCAGCTTCTTCCCCTTGCTGACGTTGACCTCGAGGTCGCCTGCGCGGGCGTGCTCGCCCACGATCATCCCCTCGTAGACGGCGGTGCCGGGGTCGATCATGATGGTGGCGCGGTCCTGGAGGTTGTCGAGGGCGTAGGCGACGGCCTCGCCCTGGATCATGCTGACCAGCACGCCCCGCTCGCGCCGCTTGATCTGCCCGGCCCACGGCCCCCATTCGAGGAACCGGTGGTGTATGACCCCCTCGCCGCGGGTCTCGGTCAGGAAGTCGCCGCGGTAGCCGAAGAGCCCGCGGGCGGGGACCTTGAAGACCAGGCGACGGAGCTCGCCCTGCCCGCCACGCATCTCGAGCATCTCGCCCTTTCGCTTGCCGAGCCCCTCGATGACCACGCCCACGAACTCCTGGGGCACGTCGACGGTGACCTCCTCGTACGGCTCGAGGGTCCGGTCCTCGTCGTCCTGACGAGTGATCACGCGCGGGCGCGAGACGGCGAACTCGTAGCCCTCGCGGCGCATGGTCTCCATGAGGATGCCCAGGTGCAGCTCACCGCGGCCGGAGACGGTGAAGGTGTCCGGCGAGTCGGTGTCCTCGACCCGGAGCGCCACGTTGCGCTCGAGCTCCCGCATGAGCCGGTCCCGGATCTGCCGGCTGGTGACGTACTTGCCGTCGCGGCCGGCGAAGGGCGACTTGTTGACCATGAAGTCGACCGAGACGGTGGGCTCCTCCACGGCGATCCCGCGGAGCGGCTCCGGGTGCTCGGGGTCGGCGATGGTGGAGCCGATGTCCACGCCCTCGAGGCCGGCCAGCGCCACGATCTCGCCTGCGCCGGCGTGCTCGGCCTCGGCCCGCTCGAGTCCCTCGAAGGTGAAGAGCTTGGCCACGCGGCCGGACCGTGCGCCCTCGGTGACGTGGCCGTGGATGGCCTCGGTGAACTCCTCGGCGTCCTCCTCGGGGACGGCATCGAGGAGCACGATGCTGTCGCCCACGCCCACCTCGCCCCGCTCGATCCGCCCGATGGCCAGGCGCCCCAGGTACGGCGAGTGGTCGATGGTGCTGACCAGGAGCTGGAACGGGCCGTCCCGGTCCGCCGGCGGCGCCGGGACCGACCGCAGGATCGTGTCGAAGAGGGGGTGAAGGTTGTCGCGGTCGTCGTCGACCTCGTAGGTGGCCCAGCCGTCGAGGGCGGAGGCGTAGACGAAGGGCGCGTCGAGCTGATCGTCGCTGGCCTCGAGCTCCATGAACAGCTCCAGCACCTCGTCGTGGACCCGGAATGGGTCGGCGTTGGGGCGGTCGACCTTGTTGATCACCACCACGGGCCGGAGCCCCAGGGCCAGCGCCTTCCGGGTGACGAACCGGGTCTGGGGCATGGGCCCCTCGAAGGCGTCCACCAGGAGGAGCACGCCGTCCACCATCCGCAGGATCCGCTCGACCTCGCCCCCGAAGTCCGCGTGCCCGGGCGTGTCCACGATGTTGATCTTGTGGTCGCCCCACCGGATGGATGCGTTCTTCGACAGGATCGTGATCCCCCGCTCCCGCTCCAGCGGGTTCGAGTCCATGACCCGTTCGGCCACCTGCTGCCCGACGCGGAAGGTCCCGGCCTGACGGAGCATCTGGTCGACCAGGGTGGTCTTGCCGTGGTCGACGTGGGCGATAATGGCGATGTTTCTGAGCATCAGGATCTAAGGCCTAAGAGCTAAGAGCTAAGTGGCTCGCGGCGTAAGAACGTTCGCGGTTTTCGTTCCAACCTCCATCGCCGGGGCCGGGCTCGACCCGTCTTTGAGCCGGGTTCCAGCCTCCGCCTTGGAAGTAGCCTGCATGATACCGCGAAGAGGCTTCGGGGTTTCATCCGCTACTCGCCGCTGCTCTCCTGGAGCGTGATCTGAGTGGCGGCCCAGTCGGCGAAACCGAGAAGCAGGCGGCGGACTTCGTTCAGCTGGTCATTCCGGGCGCCATAGAGATCCGGTGACATGAAGCCGAGATCACGGCCCAGGATGAACCAGTATTCGAGCTCGCTCAAGGACCCGCCGGCGAAATCGAGGCTCGCTCTCAGCTGCGGTAGCGTGCGCTTGCCGCAGCCGTCCGAGATGTTGCCCGGCACCGACGACGCCGACCGTCGCGTTTGTGACGTGAGCCCGAAACGCTCTTCCGTGGGGTAGGCGCGGGTCAACCGATACACGTCCAGCGTCAACTCGTGCGCCTTCTGCCAGACCAACAGATCCTGAAACGGCCGCATGCGAATCTCCGGAACGGGTGACGAGCGCCGCCGCACGCAGCGCCCGGAGGTTCTGAAGGTTGTCTCCACCCCGGAGGTTGGACATAGCCGGATGGGACGAATTCGCCGAACGCTGGAACCGCCCGAAAGCCCGGAGCCCGCCGCGAACCCGGGATCCACCGGACTTAGATCTTAGTTCTCAGATCTTAGATCTGGGAGCGCGAGCCTACCCGCTCCGGATGATCCGGTAGCCCACTTCCCGCTCCCTCGGGCCATCCCATTCACACAGGAACACCTTCTGCCAGGTCCCGAGGACCAGCTGGCCGTCTTCGATGAGGAGCGTCTCGCCGGGGCCGGTGAGGGCGGTCTTGATGTGGGCGTCGGAATTGCCCTCGCTGTGCCGGTAGTCGCCGTCGCGGGGGTGGACGCGCCGGAGGTTGACCACGATGTCGCGCTGAACGGAGGGGTCGGCGCCCTCGTTGACGGTGATGGCGCAGGTAGTGTGGAGGGACCAGAGATGAATCACCCCGTCGCGCACGCCGGCCTCATCGATCTCGGCCTGGATCGCGGCCGTGAAGTCCACGAGCTGCTCGCGTTCCCGGGTCCGAACCTGAATCCTGCTCATGGTCGCTCCTCCCTTTCCCCGATCGTGTAGATGCCCTGGGGCTCGACCTGCACGGTGACGTGGCTGATCCCGAACTCGTCGTGCATCCGCTCGTGGATGGCCTGCAGCACCGGCTGCGTCTCCTCCACGTTCTCGACCACGGCGTGGCCGCTCATGGCGAAGTAGCCGCTGGTCACGGTCCACACATGCAGGTCATGGACCGCCGTGACGCCGTCGATCCGACCGATGGACGCCCGGATCTCTTCCAGGTCGAGGTGCGACGGCACGGCCTCCAGCAGCACGTCCACCGACTCCCGGACCAGCTTGAAGCTGCTCCAGAGGATGAGGGCGCCCACCACCACGGAGATGATGGGGTCGGCGGGGTACCACCCGGTGGCCAGGATGACGAGGGCGGCGGCGATGGCGCCCACCGAGCCCAGCAGGTCGCCCAGCACGTGGAGGTAGGCGCCCCGGACGTTCAGGCTCTCGCCGGCGGAGCGGTGGAGCAGGACCGCCGCGATGATGTTGACCGCGAGCCCGGCCGATGCCACCCCGAGCATGAGCCCACCCCTCACCTCCACGGGATCGGTGAACCGATCCCACGCCTCCAGGAAGATGAAGAGGGATACGACGACGAGGACCACACCGTTCAGGAGCGCCGCCAGGATCTCGGCCCGGAGGTAGCCGTACGTCTTCTCCGTGGTGGCCGGTCGGCTGGCGAAGTGGATGGCGAAGAGGGAGAGAGCCAGGGCGCCCACGTCGGTGAGCATGTGGGCGGCATCGGCCAGGAGCGCCAGCGAGCTGGAAAGGACCCCACCCACCACCTCGACCACCATGAAGGCGGCGGTGAGGCTGATGACGAAGACCAGCGTCCTCCGGTCGGCCTCCCGGGTGTGGGCGGCGAGGGGCCCATGGTCGTGCCCGCCCTCCCCGTGGGCCGGCGATTTCTCCCGCCCGTGCATCCGCTCCCTGTCTTCACTCATGCCGTTTGTCCCCGGTGCTGTGGGCCCTACTCCCTCTGCCGCCGGACCCGGCCGCCCACCCGTATGGCCGTGGGCTGGCCGTCGTCGTGATGGATGCGGACCCGCAGCTCGCTCGGTCGGCCCATGGCCTCGCCCTGCCGGACCCGGAGCTCCACGGAGTCGTCCACCAGCCACTCCCGGGCGAGGTACGCGCCCAGCGATGCAGCGGCCGTGCCGGTCGCCGGGTCCTCGTCGATGTCCACGGCGGGCGCGAACGACCGGGCCCGGACCCGACGGGCCTCGGGTTCGAAAACGAAGGGGTAGAAGACGATGATCCGGTCGGAGCGGCCGAGCTCCCTGAGCCGCTGGAAGTCGGGGCGCATGGCGTCGAGGGCCGCGATATCGGCCACGGGTAGGAGCGCCACCCGGATGCCCACGTCCTCGATGGCGGCGGCGGGGCGGGAGGCCATGACCTCGTACGGCAGCCCCACGGCCCCGGCGATGGCCTCGACGTCCAGCTCGACGGGCACGCGGCGCGCCAGGGGCATGTCCATCCAGACCACCACGCCGTCTCCCTCCTCCACCACCACCCCGCTGACCTCGCCGCCGGGTGCACGAGAGGCCACCTCCGCCGGCAGCGCGCCCAGGCGCCCGGAAAGGCCCAGCACCCCGTAGGCCGCAGCCGTGGCGTGCCCGCACAGGTCCACTTCGCCGCCGGGGGCGAAGTAGCGGAGCGGGTATACGCCGTCCTCGGGCGACCCGACGAACGCGGTCTCGGAGACGGGGTTCAGCCGCACGGCCGTGCGGGTCATCTCCTCCGGCGAGAGCTCGGGCGGGTCGAGGACCACCCCTGCCGGATTGCCGCCCACGCCCGTGTCACCGGGAACGGCGAACGAGGTCATGCGCCATTCGTTGGACGCATCGGGTGCGCTCATGTGCCTCCTTGCTCGGCAGCGATATCGGACCGCAGCATCTCCCGCTTCTCTTCGTCCCCGCCGCCGCCGGCCTCACCGGAGCGGGCCAGGGCCACGTTGAGGAGCACGGGTCCAATCAACAGGTGAACGATGATGACGGCCGTGGTGATGGCCACGAACTGGGGGCCCCAGGTGGGGAACTCCCGGGCCACGAGGAGCGAGAGCCCGAGGGTGACACCGGCCTGGGAGATGAGCCCCATCCAGCTCAAGCGCATCACGGGCGTCGACGCGTCGGTAGCCCGGGCGCCGACCGTGGCGCCCGCCCAGGTGAGCACGCCGCGGACCAGGACGATCACCAGTGCAAACGACCAGTACGTCGCCACGGTGCTGAGGTCGAGGGCGGCACCGGCCAGTGCGAAGAAGATGGCGAAGACCACCAGCGAGTTGGCCTCGATCCCCTTGATGAACCGATCGCCGGCCTTGGAGAAGTTCTCGATGACGAAGCCCGCGCCCACGGCGGTCAGGAGGAGCTCGACGTGGAAGGCGTGGGTCACCAGCACCAGCAGGTACGAGAAGAGGAGTGTGACGAGCACCGTCTGCCCTTCCCCCCGGACCAGGTAGAGCGAGAAGGCCCACCCCAGGAGCCCACCCACGAGGAACGCGCCGACCACTTCCCACGCCACCGTGACGACCAGGCCCGAGTCGAACGCGCCGTCCCCCGCCAGCGGCCCCGCCAGCGAGAGGGCCATAGCGAAGAGCACGATCACCAGCACGTCCTTGAAGATGGTCACGCCCAGGATCGTGTCGGTCACCTCGCCCTCGGCGTGGGATTCGTTGATCACGGCGATGGTGGCATCCGGCGACGAGTTGGCCGCCCAGATGGCCAGGAGCAGTGCCTCGGCCGCGGTCAGCCCCCAGCTGGTGGCGGCCAGCGCCGGGATCAGCGGTTTCAGGGCGAGGACCAGGATCAGGAAGCCCGGGATGACGAAGACCAGGATCCCCAGGGAGATCCCGACAATGGACCGGAGCGACTTCCGCAGCTCTTTCAGCTTCAGCTCGCCGCCGGCCGTGAGCGCGATCAGGACCAGGGCCAGCTCGTCGATGGTCCGTAGCGATGCCACCAGCTCCTCGGTGAAGATCCCCAGGGCGAACGGACCCACGAGGATCCCCACCAGCACGTAGCCGGTCACCCGCGGCAGCTTGAACCCGGCGGCTGCGGCACCGGCGATGTAGGCGCCCAGGAGGATGAACCCGAGGAGTACGGTGGCGGTGGTGCGCTGGTGTGCGGTGGAGTCGAAGGAGAGGACCAGGTACGCAAAAGCGATGAGCGCCGCCAGGGTAAGGAGGCGCTTCACCGTGGTCATGACATCAACCATCCGCCAGTCCACCGATCAGCTCGGCCACCTCGCCGGGACCACGAAGCCACGCCATGGCCCGGGTCTCTTCCGGCGGCGGGTCGCCGACCACGATGCCGCCGCCCAGGTCCCGAACCACCGCGAAGGCGTCCTCATCGGTCCGGTCATCGCCGATGAAGATGGCCGGCAGCCGCGGTGCACCCGGGACCCGGGGCGTACCCCCCGGCCCGGCGCTCTCCGCGTCGCCCTCGGTGATGACGTCCAGGAGGAACTCCACGGCCTTCCCCTTGTCCCACTCCACGTCGGGGCGCACCTCGAAGACCTTCTTCCCCTCCGTGACTTTCAGGCCCGGGCCACGGCAATGCTCGTCGATGGCGGCCCGCACGCGGGCTGCCGCGCCCTCCCGCTCCGCACGTCGGTAATGGATGCTGAGCGTCCACCGCTTGTCCTCGACCTCCGTGCCCGGCTCGTCGGCCAGCGCCTCCTCCAGCGCCGCGATGCACTCCTCCAGCGCCGGACGCGCCTCCGCCGCCTCGGGGTGGACCCGGTCCACACCGGGACCCTCGATCTCGAAGCCATGGTTGCCGGCGTAGTAGATCCCGTCGAGGGCCACCCGCTCCCGCACGTCCGCCAGCGCCCGCCCACTCACCAGGGCCGTCACCGTGTCGGACCGCTCCGTCAGGCGACGGAGCGGCCCCGCCACGTCATCGTGGAGCGCTGCGTCCTCGGGCCGCTCCACGATCGGCGCCAGCGTGCCATCGAAATCCAGGGCCACCAGCATCCGCCCGGTGAGCCGACGAAGGGTCACCAGCGACTGAACTCGGTCGAAGGCGTGGGGCAGTGACATGAGTTCGAGGATTCAGTTCGAGGATCGAGTCGGGCCCGCTCGGGCGGTGAGAGTAGCGGCCGCGGGAGCCCGAACGCAAACGGCCCCGGCAGTAGCGGTCTCGGTGCGGTCCGGTTACCTTTGATGTTCGCGGTTTTGCCATCCTCCATAACCTGTTGTGCCGCAATGACTTTCTTGCGAAATGCCCTGCTGCTGGCCGTCGCGGCGACGGTGGCCTGCGACGATTCTTCGCGCCTCGCCATGGGCGATGTGAACAGCATCATCGTGGTGGCCGAGGACAGCCTGTGGACCCAGGTGCAGGACACCATTCTGACGACGCTGCAGCCCCGGGTCTTCGCGGTCCGGGACGAGCCCACGTTCCTGCTTACGCACACCACGCCCACGAGCGAGCACTGGGGCGAGCTGCGGCGGTTCCGCCAGATCCTGACCATCGGCAGCCCGGACGACCCCTGGGTCCGCGCGGCACTGGACGAGGCGGACACCACGGTGACGCCGCCGGCGCTGGTGGAGGTGAACGCCGTGTGGGCCCGGAACCAGCGGGTGACGGCGCTCGTGGTGGGCGAGGATGACGCGGAGTGGATCCGGGAAAGGGCGGACAGCCTGGCCCGGCTCCTGGACCGGCGCTACCGGGCGTGGGCGCAGAGCCGGATGTACATGAGCGGCCACGACACGGCACTCGCAGACACGCTGCGAGCCGAGGGCGGGTTCGAGCTGGATATGCCGGTGGTCTACCGCTGGCGCGAGCTGAACGACTCCACCTTCGCCTTCGTGAACGACAACCCGGACGCATCGCAGCTGGTGCGGTGGCTGACGGTCACCTGGCGGACGGGGCCGGAGGGCGAGCCGTCGGAGTCGTCGGCGCTGGCGTGGCGGGATTCGGTGGCCGCCCTGCTGTACGACTGGGGCCAGGAGACCGACCGGGAGCGGCTCCAGACCACCGGGCTGGAGGGACCGGGCGCCGGCGGGCTCGAGGTCCGGGGCGTATGGACGGGGACGGACGACTTCCCCCAGGCGGGTCCGTTCATCGCCCGGGTCATCGACTGCCCTGCACAGGATCGGCGTTACCTGCTGGATGCGTGGCTGTACGCCCCCGCCAAAGACAAGTACCAGTACATGATCCAGCTGGAGACCCTGCTGGACAGCTTCCGCTGCGGATCGGGCACCGGGTCGTAACCCGGGCCGCTCCGTCGCCGGGGCATCACCGAACAACATCGACTCTCTACACGCAGCCGAGCTGAATGTCTTTCGTTCATCTTCATACGCACAGCGAATACTCTCTTCTGGACGGCGCGAACCGTCTGGGCGACCTCATCGAGCGGGCCCAGGAGTACGAGATGCCCGCCGTGGGGCTCACCGACCACGGCGTGCTGTACGGCGCGTGGGAGTTCCGCCAGCGGGCGAAGAAGGCGGGGATCAAGCCGGTGGTGGGGATGGAGGCGTACGTGGCGCCGGGTGCCCGTCAGAACCGGTCGGTGGCCCGGGGCGAGCGGCCGTACTACCACCTGGTGGTCCTGGCCCGGGACCGGACGGGGTTCCAGAACCTCGTCCGTCTCTCGTCCCTCGGGTTCCTGGAGGGCTTCTACCACCGGCCGCGTCTCGACCGCGAGGTACTGGAGGAGTACTCGGAAGGGCTGATCGTGAGCTCGGCGTGCATGGCGAGCGAGGTGGCCCGTCACCTCATGGACGAGGAGTGGGACGCGGCCCGGGAGGCGGCGAGCTGGTACGCCGGGACGTTCCCGGACCGCTACTACCTGGAGGTCCAGGCCCACGGTACGGAAGGGCAGGCCACGCTGAACGAGCGGACGTTTGCGCTGGCCGACGAGCTGTCGCTGCCCGTGGTGGCCACCAACGACGCCCACTTCCTGAAGCCGGAGGACCACGACGCCCACGACGTGCTTCTCTGCATCGGGCTCGGCAAGGATTACGAGGACCCGGACCGGATGCGCTACGACCGGGGCCTCTACTTCAAGTCGGGCCGGGAGATGGCCGAGACGTTCCCGGACCGGCCGGACGTCATCGAGAACACGCTGGCCATCGCCGACCAGGTGTCGCTGGACCTGCCGAAGCAGTACCACGTGCCGAAGTTTCCGCTCCCGGACGCGTTCAACACGGAGACGGCGCTGCTCCGGCACATGGCCGTGCACGGCGCGAAGGAGATCTACGGCGAGCCGCTGCCCGAGGAGGTCGAGGAGCGGCTCGAGTACGAGCTGGGCGTCATCACGAACCCCGACGCCGATTACAGCGGCTACTTCCTGATCACCGCCGACTTCATCAACTGGGCCAAGGAGAACGGGATCCCGGTGGGGCCGGGGCGGGGCTCGGCCGCCGGCTCGCTGGTGGCGTACGCGCTGGGGATCACCGACGTGGACCCGCTCCGGTTCGACCTGCTGTTCGAGCGGTTCCTGAACCCGGACCGGGTCTCGATGCCGGATATCGACATCGACTTCTGCTACGAGAAGCGGGGTCGGGTCATCGAGTACACGCGCGAGAAGTACGGCCGGGACAGCGTGGGCCAGATCATCACCTTCGGGACCATGAAGTCCCGGGCCGTGATCCGTGATGTGGGTCGGGTGCTGGGCTTCGAGCCGTCGGAGACCGACACGCTGGCCAAGCTCGTCCCGAACGCGCCGGGGAACAGCATGACGGTGGCCCGGGCCCGGGAGCAGATCAGCGAGCTGCGGGAGTTGGCGGCGGAGAACGATCGGGTTCGCCGGCTCCTGGACTACGCCGAGACGCTGGAGGGGCTGAGCCGCCACGCCAGCGTCCACGCCGCCGGCGTGGTCATCGCGCCGGGGCCGCTCCAGGAGTACGTCCCCGTCTGCACCCAGTCGGGCGGCCGGGGCTCGGGCTCGAACGGCGATGAGGACGTGATCGTCACCCAGTGGGACATGGTCGCGCTGGAGCAGGCCGGGATGCTGAAGATGGACTTCCTCGGCCTGAAGACGCTGACGGTGATCCACGACGCCGCCGACGCCGTCATCGCCCGGCACGGCACGCTGAAGAACCCGGACACGGGTGCCGAGCACGAGCGGATCGAGGACGTCCCACTCGACGACCCGGCGGTCTACGAGATGCTGGCCCACGGCGGGACCAGCGGCGTGTTCCAGTTCGAGTCCAGCCTGGCCACGGACAAGCTCCGGGCCATGCGCGCGGACCGCTTCGAGGACCTGGTGGCCACCAACGCGCTGATCCGGCCGGGGCCGCTGGACGCCGGGATGACCGACGTCTACATCCGCCGGAAGCTCGGCCACGAGCCGGTGCGCTATCCCCACCCGTCGCTGGAGGAGGTGCTGGACCCCACCTACGGCGTGATCGTCTACCAGGAGCAGGTGATGCGGATCGCCCAGGTCATGGCGGGCTTCACGCTGGCCGAGGCCGACGTGATGCGGAAGGCCATGGGGAAGAAGGACGCCGAGCTCATCGCCTCCCAGATGGAGAAGTTCATCAGCCAGGCGGTGGAGCGCGGTGTGGAGCGCCGGACGGCGTCGGAGATCGGCGAGCAGATCGAGACCTTCGGCCGATACGGCTTCAACCGGGCCCACTCGGTGGCGTACGCGCTGCTGAGCTATCAGACGGCGTGGCTGAAGGTCCACTACCCCGCCGAATTCATGGCGGCACTCCTCTCGTCGGTTGTCGACAAGACCGACGACGTGGTAAAGTACATTGCCGAGTGTCGGGACATGACGAAGCACGTGCCCGGCCACGAAGAAGGCATTCAGGTCCTCCCCCCGGACGTCAACGAGAGCGGCTGGAAGTTCACGCCGGTGGGGGATACCACCATTCGGTTCGGGATGGGCGCGTGCCGGGGCGTGGGCGAGGGCGCGGTCCGCAGCATCCTGGAGGCCCGGGCGGAGGGTCCGTTCACCTCCCTCTTCGACATGGCCACCCGGGTCGACCTGAAAGCGGCGGGCAAGCGCACGCTGGAAGCGCTCATCGCCGCCGGCGCATGCGACTCCTTCGGCCACCGTTCGCAGCTCATGGCCGGACTCGAGCAGACGGTGGGCGAGGCCCAGCTCCGGCAGGCCGACGCCGAGAGCGGGCAGGGCTCCCTCTTCGACGTGAGTGGGGAGGAGGCGCCGGCCCGGGAAGCGCCTTCGCTGCCCGAGGTGCCGAAGTGGCCGGAAGCGGAGCGGCTGGCCCGGGAGAAGGAGATCCTGGGGTTCTTCATCAGCGGGCACCCGCTGGAGAAGTACGAGGACGAGATGGCGCTGTTCGACGTGAACTCGGCCTCGCTCCCCGAGCACCGCGACCGGAACGTGGAGCTGCCGTGTGTGGTCACGGCCGTGAGCCGACAGATCTCGAAGCGGAACGGGCAGGAATGGGGCCGGATCACCGTGGAGGACTTCCATGGCACCGCCACGGTCCTGGCCTTCGGCGAGAACTGGGAGGCGTACAGGGACGTGCTGGAGCAGGACGCAGTGGTGCTGGTCACCGGTCAGGTCTCCGGCAAGGAGCGCGACGAGGAGGACCCACCGATCTTCCTCGACGAGGCCATGCCGCTGGCCGATGTGCGCCGGGCCGGCTCCGTCGGGCTCGAGATCCGGCTCAGCCGGGGCGAGCCGGTGGAACGGATCGAAGCGGCCACGGCGGTGTTGAAGGGGAGCCCCGGTGAGGCGCCGTTCTACGTGATACTGGAGAACGGCGAGACGGGGCACGAGGGTCACGGGTCGGGCGGCAGGCCCAACGGTGGCAACGGGGGGCGCACAGGACCCACGCGGTTCCGGTCCCGGAGCCTGAAGGTGCAGCCGTCGGCGGATCTGATGGACGAACTGAAGGAGCTGTTCGGGGCGGACCGTGTCCGGCTCGTTCGCGCGCAGGGGTAGTCAATGGCATCATCGAATCTCGACATCGAACGGGGCATCCAGGAGCTGGAGGAGCAGATCGGCCGGCTGCGCGAGATGGCCGGATCCAGGGGCCTGGACGCCACGGCGGAGATCGAAACGCTGGAGTCGAAACTGAATGATATGAAGAAGGACGCCTACACGTCGCTCTCGCCCATGGAGCGAGTGCAGCTGGCGCGGCATCAGGACCGACCGTTCACCCTGGACTACCTGGAGCGGGTGTTCGACGACTTCCTGGAGATGCACGGGGACCGGCTCTACCGCGACGACGAGTCGATCGTCGGCGGCTGGGCCCGCATCGACGGCCGGACCGTCATGGTCATCGGCCACCAGCGAGGTCGGGACATGAAGGAGAACCTGCACCGCAACTTCGGCATGTCCCACCCCGAGGGGTACCGGAAGGCGCTCCGGCTCATGCACCAGGCGGAGAAGTTCGGCCATCCGGTGATCACGCTCATCGACACGCCGGGCGCGTACCCGGGGATGGGCGCGGAAGAGCGAGGCCAGGCGGAAGCCATCGCCCGGAACCTGCGGGAGATGGCGGCGCTGGATGTGCCCACCATCGCCGTGGTCCTCGGCGAGGGCGGGAGCGGCGGCGCGCTGGCGCTGGGCGTCGCCGACCGCATCCTCATGTTCGAGAACGCCATCTACAGCGTGATCACAGCCGAGGGCTGTGCCGCGATCCTGTGGAAGACGGCCGACGCGAAGGACAAGGCCGCCGCCGCCCTCAAGCTTACGGCCCCGGACCTCGTCGGGCTCGGCGTCGTGGATGAGGTCATCGACGAGCCGATGGGCGGTGCCCACGCCGATTGGGAAGGTGCCGCGGCCAACCTCGAGGACGCGCTCGTGCGGCACCTGGGCGAGGTGGCGGCCATGACCCCGGAGGAGCGCCGTCGTACGCGCTGGGACAAGTACGCCCGGATGGGCGAGTGGCAGGAACCGGAGCCGGCAGCGGCGCCTGCCGGCGAGGAGCAGCAGGAGTAGCAAGGCGGGGGTTCATGCATATCGTCGAAGTCAGCTTCAAGGGCAACCGAAGGGACTACTTCGCCGCGGACGGCGAGTTGGCCCCTGTGGACGCCCATGTGATCGTGGAAGCCGACCGGGGCGAGGACCTGGGCCGGGTAACGGCTGCGGGCGCCGTGGCCGAGCGGAAGTGCACCGGCTGCTCCACGGGATGCGCTGCCCCGACCCCGAAGAAGCGGGTGCTGCGGAAGGCCCAGGAGGACGAGGTCAACCGGGCGCTGGCGCTCCGTGCCGATGAGCCCCGGGTCCAGCGGGTCACCCGCGAGAAGGTGCAGAAGCACGAGCTCAAGATGAAGGTGAGCGAGGCCGAGTGGCAGTTCGATCGGAACAAGCTCACCATCTACTTTACGGCGGACCGCCGGGTCGATTTCCGGGAGCTGGTCAAGGACCTGGCCCGTACGTTCCGGACCCGGATCGAGCTGAAGCAGATCGGGGTGCGCGACGAGGCGGCGCTCCTGGGCGGCGTGGGCCGGTGCGGCCGGGAGCTGTGCTGCTCCACCTGGCTCCGGGAGCTCAAGCCCGTGAGCCTTCAGCTCGCCAAGGACCAGCGGCTCAGCCTCAACCCGGCCCAGATCTCCGGCTGCTGCGGCCGCCTCATGTGCTGCCTGACCTACGAGCACTCGGCGTACGTCGAGGCCCGGAAGCGGTTCCCGCGGGAAGGCAAGTGGCTCTCCACGGCCCGCGGGCGCGAGCGAGTCATCGCCGTTGACATCTGGCGCGAACGGGTCATGCTCAAGGACGAAGACGGCGAACGGCGGAACGTACCCCTGACCGAGCTCAAGACGGAAGTGGAAGGCGAGTCGCGTCTCGGAGGGAAGCGGTCCGACGACCGGACAGACACCCAGGACGGAACGGACGGCGACGCGTGACGGAGAAGCAGATCTTCTATATCACCACGGCCATCGATTACGCCAATGGCGCGCCCCACATGGGGCACGCGCTGGAGAAGATCGGCGGCGACGCCATGGCCCGCTACCGGCGGCGCAAGGGCGAGGACGTCCATTACGTCATCGGGATGGACGAGCACGGCCAGAAGGTGCTGCAGAGCGCCGAGGAGCGAGGGATCAGCCCCCAGGAATGGGTCGACGAGCTCGCCGACCAGTTCCGGGCGGCGTGGCGGCAGCTCCATATCGCCCATGACGACTTCATCCGGACCACCGAGGACCGGCACCGGCGGGCGGCCCAGGAGATGGTCCGTCGAATCCAGGACGCCGGCGACCTCTACACCGACACCTACGCCGGCTACTACTGCGTGGGGTGCGAGGCGTACAAAGTCGAGGATGAGCTGGAGGCGCGGCAGGCCGCGTCCGAGCACGTGGCCACCGAGGCGGGCCCCGAGCGGGCGGCCGGGCTCTTCTGCCCGCTCCACCCCGGCCGGGAGCTCCAGTGGATGGAGGAGGAGAACTGGTTCTTCCGTCTGTCGAAGTATCAGGACCGCCTCCTGGACCTCCTGGACGAGCGCCCCGAGTTCGTCCAGCCCGAGACCCGGCGCAACGAGGTCCGCCGGGTCATCGAGGGCGGCCTCGACGATATCTCCGTCTCCCGGGGCCGCCTGCCCTGGGGCGTGCCGTGGCCCGATGACCCGGACCACGTCATCTACGTCTGGCTCGAAGCGCTGAGCAACTACCTGTCGGCCACCGGGTTCCCCGACGACGACTACATCCGCTACTGGCCGGCCGACTACCATGTGGTGGGCAAGGACATCACCCGGTTCCACTGTGTCTACTGGCCGGCCTTCCTCATGAGCGCCGGGCTCGAGCTCCCGGGCACCGTATGGGCCCACGGGTTCATCAACTTCGGCGGTGGCAAGATGTCGAAGTCGGCAGGTGTCTCGGTCAGCCTCGATGACGCCGTCGCACGCCATGGGCCCGACGCGCTCCGCTACTACCTGCTCCGGGACATCCCGTGGGACGGCGACGGCGACTTCGCCTGGGAGCGCTTCGACGACGTCTACACCGCCGAGCTCGCCAACGACCTCGGCAACCTGGCCAATCGCAGCATCTCCATGATCGAGCGGTACCGGGACGGCGTGATCCCCGAAGGCGGGGACACTTCCCTGGACGAACGCCTGCCCCACATCCTGGTCCAGTACCGCGCCGCCATGGACGGCGACCTCCTGCACCAGGGGATCGCCACGGCCATGGAACTCGCCGGCGCCGCCAACGCGTTCGTCGAGGAACGGGCCCCGTGGACCCAGGCCAAGGACCCGGACCAGAAGCAGGCCCTCGACGCCACGCTCGCCGCCCTCGCCCGCGGCCTCGCAGCGCTCGTCGCCCTCCTCGAGCCGTTCATGCCGGCCAAGATGCGGCAGCTGGCCGACGCGATGGGGCTCGACGACGTCCCCCGCCTCGACCAGGTGGCCGACCTCGACCTCGCCGGTCGGACCGTCCATAGAGGCGATGTCCTGTTCCCGCGGCCGGACACGAAATAGCTTCAGGACGGCAGAAAACAGTGCAGCCCCTGACCGCCCTTCCGGGTCCTGCGTGGGCCGAAGGAATCTGGGTAAGATATTGGTGCACATGGGGTTACGCCGATTATTGCCGTCAGGGTATACGCCTTGCAGGATACAGGGGGTGCGCGGGGCGATCTTGACGGTGCAGGAAGGCATCACCTATCGTAGCCCTTCGTCGTGAAGGTCAATCGGCTACACATCAGTCACCGGACCCGAACCCCCCTCTATGGCACAACGCCGCCACTGGACACTCATGGTCGTTCCGGACGACCAGACGGGAGTCAAGCAGTACCGGCTCACGCGGCGGAGCGTGTATGCCGGCCTGACGGTGGCGGTGCTGGCGGTCCTGGTCCTGACGGGCTTCTCGGTGGGGTTCTTCCTGCAGGAGAGCCAGCGTCAGGAGGCGGAGCGTCTGGCAGCAGCGAACGCGATACTGGTGGAGGAGATCGACGGGATCCGCCAG
Organism: Longimicrobiales bacterium; assembly: GCA_046483065.1. Lineage (GTDB taxonomy): Bacteria > Gemmatimonadota > Gemmatimonadetes > Longimicrobiales > RSA9 > JAWVYT01. The sequence continues at coordinate 127,496 of JAWODW010000097.1, forward strand.
GAGCTGGGCTCGTTGGAGTCCACACTCGGCAGCCTGTCGGAGAAGGACGAGCGGTACCGGCTGCTGGCGAATCTGGAACCGCTGGACGAAGACGTGAAGCTAGCGGGTATCGGTGGACCCGGCTCCCGCACGGTGGAGAGCAATCCGCTGTGGCAGGTGGATCGGGGGCTGGCGGAGCTGACATTCGGCACCACGCAGGACCTGACGTCGCTGATCCGGCGGGCCCAGCTCCTGTCATCGAGCTGGAACGAGGCCACGGACGCCATGGCCACACAGGTCGACATCTGGGAGCGGACGCCGTCGATCCTGCCTACGGGTGAAGAGCCGAGCTACATCTCCAGCGGGTTCTCCCAGAGCCGGATGCATCCGATCCTGAACGTGCGGCGCCCGCACAAGGGGATCGATATCGTGGCGCGCCGGGGCACGCCGGTCGTGGCGGCTGCCAAGGGTCGGGTCATCTTCGCCGGAAACACCGGCGGCGACTACGGCTACATGATCGACATCGATCACGGGCAGGGCGTGATTACCCGGTACGCACACCTGGCCCGGGGCAGCCTCGTGGTGCGTCGAGGCCAGACAGTGGAGCGGTGGCAGAAGGTGGCGGAGGTCGGCTCGTCGGGGCTGGTCACGAGCCCGAGCATCCACTACGAAGTGATCGTCAACGGGCGCGCCCGGGACCCGGACGGGTTCGTGCTGTCGGACGTACTCCGGTTCTAACCCGGGGGTGCGCGCCGCCCCGATCCACCGGTACCGCGTGCCGTACCACGCGCTTCGCGCCCCGGGAGGGAGTCGAGCCCTTCCCGGGGTGATTCTCGTTCCATGGCCATGATACCACTGCTCCTGGCCGCGGCGCTGATCCCTCAGTCGTCCCTGGCCACGTACCCGCTCCAGCCGCACGGCGGCCCTGAGGTGCGGGTCCACCGTCAGGCCACGCCCCTGGTGGCACTCCGCCTCTCCACGCCGGTCCCTGTGACGCTGCCGGAGGGCGCCGTGGAGCTCCTGCAGGAGCTGGCGCGTCCGGACGCCGAGGCGGAGGCTCGCCGGTTCGGCGCGCGGGTCTCACTGCGCCACGATCTGGGCCGTGCGGTCATGACCGTCACCGGACCCGCCACCGCCTTCGACGCCATGGCGGCGATCCTGCGGCGCGCGGCCGGGACGCCGGACCTGTCCGTGGCCGACCTGCGCCGTGCTCGGGCCCGTGCCGAGGGCCGGGTGCTGGCGCGCCTGGAGCAGCCCGCCCCCCGGGTCCGACGCTATCTCCATTACGGCCTCCACGGCGGACCGGAGCCCCGGGGCGCCGGCGGTACGCGACTGGGCCCCGAGGCCATCCGGCGGGTGGGGGCGGAGTTGTATCGCCCCGGCCGGGTCCGCGTGGTCCTGGTGGGCGACGTCCCGGATGTGGTGATCCGCTCCGCCTTCGGCGACTGGCCGACGGCACGGGAGGGAAACCGGGCGGAGCCACGGTTCGATACCGCCGCGGCTGCGGCCCGCCCCCAGGCCGATCGGGAGTGGGGCGGTATTGCCTTCCCCGTCGAGGGGGATCCCGCTGTCCTCGCCGTGGCTGCGGCGCTGGTGCAGCAGCGGGTGGAGCGCTCGGCTCTCCGGTACGGTTCCGTGGAGGCGTGGTACGAACCCGCCCCCGCGCTGGTACTGGTCGGCGCCGCCACGCCCGGCGACAGCGTGGTGGAGGCCAGCGCCGGGATCAGCGACCTGGCCGTCCGCGATGCGAGCGCCGTTCCACTGACGGACGTCCGTCGCTACCTCCGTCGGCTCATCGCCGAGGCGGCGGCGCTGGCGGGCACCGACGTCGTCACCCGGGCCCGGACCGCCGTCCGGCGCCGGCTCCTGCTGGAGGCGCGGACGGCCGCGGGGAAAGCGGAGGTCATCGGCCGGGTGGCCGATCATTGCGGTCCGGCCGTCCGCGCGGACGATTACCTGGAGCGGCTGGAGGGCGTGCAGCTGGCCGATGTCCGTGCCCTCCTGCGCCGGCTGCTGGAGACAGCGGCCGTGGTGGACGAGTCATGAGGGCGGCATCCACCATCGTGGCCGTGGCGCCGGCGCTGCTTCTGGTGGGGTGCGGGGGAGCAGCAGATCCCCGGGATCCGGGCCCCGCGCCGCTGCCGCGGGTGGCCGTGGTGGAGGAGCCGCAGGCTACGGCGGTGGCGGTGGCGGTGGTAGTGCCGGGGAGTACCTGGGAGCTTCCGGGCACCGAAGGGCTGACGATCCTGAGCGCCATGACGGCGTTGGAAGCGATCCGCCCCGCGCTCGACTCACTGGCTGCCCGGGCCCGCGTGGACTGCACACCGGCGGCGTTCACCTTCACCCTGGCCGCGGCGCGGGACGGCTGGCAGGCGGCCGTCGATGTCTTCCTGGACGGTCTGTTCCGGCCCGCCCCGGGCCCCGAGGCATTGGAGCGGGCGCGCAGCCGGCTCATGGAGTCGCTCACGCTGGACCAGGCGAGCCCGGCGTGGCAGGCCCGGCTGGCGGTCCGGCATGCGCTCCATGGCGACACGCTCACCTCCGGCTGGCTGGGCCCCGCGTGCGGCGTCCCGGAGACGCTCTCCCTCTTCGACCTCGCCGATGTCCGGGCCGGGCTCCACCGGTTCGCGCCACGGCTGGCCCACGCGGCGGCGCTGGCGCCGGAAGGGGCGGCCGTGGGAAGCCTGCTGCGACAGCGGATCCAGGCGGACCGGACGCCCGTGATCCCCGCGCCGCGCACGGTGGCCGCCGGCCGCCGCTACGTGGAGCGGAACACGGTGACGGCATGGCTGGCGGTGGCCTTCCCGTTCGGTCTTGACGCAGACGTGGAAGCGATCCGGCTCCTGGGCGCCGTGGCGGAGGACGCCATCGCCCCGGGGGTGGACCACCCCGAATCCTTCACGGCCGACCACGAGATCGTGCACCACGGGAGAGGTGGGGCGCTGGTCGTCCGGGCGGTGACCACTCCCGCCGCCGCCGCCGATTACGCCGATCGGATCGAGGCCGTGATGGCCCGGGCCGTCCGGAACGGGGTGCCGGAGTCGGTCCATCAGCGCGTGGGCCGGCGCCACCGGGGACTCCGGCTGCAGGCGCTAGCCACACCCGAGTCCCGGGTCGCGGCGATGGCGCTGGATCTGGCGCTGGGTCGGCCGCCGACCGCGTGGCCGGACCTCTCGATTCCGGCGGAACGACTGCGTGCGGCGGCGGCTGCGCTGGGCCCACCGGCGCGCTCGGTGGTGGGTCCCGGCGCCGCGCGGCGCGCCATTCGACCTTGATCGTCGCCGGACCACGGTCTACTTTTAAAGCCCTCCGAGATTCATCTTTCCGAGAGATCCAAACATGAGAAGAGTGGTGCTGATGCTGGTGACAACCGTCGCCGCCTGGAGCCTGGCGGCGTGCGGTGGTGGCGATGTCACGGTGCGGGCGCAGCTGGCGCAGGAGATGGCCGACGTTGAGGCGGAGACCATGGCCCTGAGCTCCCTGCCCGTCCGACTCATCCCCTTCGACCGCGACGCCATCTTCGACTCGCTGTCGCAGGCGTTCCCGGAGCCGGAGCCGACGATCCCCGACTCCATCTTCGACCTCCAGGAGCGCGTGGTCGAGGCACAGGAGGAATGGCGCGAGGCGGAAGCCGAGTGGACCACGCTCCGCGACAGCCTCCAGGCGATCCTCAACCAGATGGAGGAGATGGACCAGGGCTCCGGTGAGTATTTCGTCCTCTTCCAGGAGTTCAACGAGCTCGAGGGCCAGGTCAACGACCTCGAGGCCACGTCGAGCGAGGCGTTCGAGGAGTTCAACGAGCTCCAGATGCGGTTGAACTCGTCGTCCCGGGAGATCGAGATCGCCCGGCAGAACTGGGCCGATGAGGCCTTCGCTCCCATCGACTCCATCTTCACGGCTCGCTTCGAAGAGCTCGGCCTCGAAGAACAGCGGGACACGACCAATGCCCAGGGCATGGCCCGATTCCGGGGCGTCCAGGCCGGCCAGTGGTGGGTCACCGCCCGCTACGACCGCCAGTTCGATGAGCTATACTGGAATGTTCCCGTCGAGGTCAACAGCGGCGAAGAAGTGTTGGTCGAGTTGATCGAAGACAACGCTGAGGTACGTCAGAAGATGTGAGGCGATCGTGCCTGAACAGACGCGCACGGCGGACCGGGCGGCGCTGACGCTGGAGATCGACGGCGACAGCGTCGCCTGGCTCGTTTTCGACAATCCGGACAGGAAGGCCAACATCCTGTCCACGCCCATCATGGAGCGGCTGGACGGCCTCATCGGGGAGGTGGAGGACGGGGTGGCGGAGGGTCGGATCCGGGCGCTGGTGGTACGGAGCGGCAAGGATGGCCGCTTCATGGCCGGCGCGGACGTGAGCGAGATCGAAAGGATCACGGACCCGTCGGAAGGCGAGGCGAAAGCCGCGCGGGGGCAGGCGGTATTCCAGCGTCTGCACGAGCTCCCGATCCCGACGGTGGCCGCCGTGGATGGCACGTGCCTGGGCGGCGGGACCGAGCTGATCCTGGCGTGCGACGTCCGGATCGCGGCCGACCGTGACGAGACGAAGATCGGGCTGCCGGAGATCAAGCTGGGGATCCTGCCCGGCTTCGGCGGCACGACGCGGCTGCCGCGGCTCATCGGACTCATCGCCGCGTCGGACATCATCCTGGCCGGGAAGTCGGTGAACGCCCGGAAGGCGCAGAAGACGGGCCTGATCCATGAGCGGATGCACCACGGCGTGCTCTACGACCGGGCCGGCGAGATCGCCCGGACCCTGGCGGATGGCGGGTCGCCGCCGAGCCGGTCGAAGCCCGGCCGGATCCAGCGGCTCGCGGAGGCTACCCCGCCGGGACGGGCGGTGATCCTGAAGCAGGCGCGCAAGCAGGTCATGAAGCAGACGAAGGGGAAGTACCCCGCGCCGTTGAAGGCCATCGAGGTGATGAAGAAGTCGGCGGGCACGTCGCTGGAGAAGGCGCTGGCCATCGAGGCCCGCGCCCTGGGCGAGCTCGTCGCCACCGAGGAATCGAAGCACCTGATCCACGTGTACCACCTGATGGAGGGCGCCAAGAAGGCGGGCCCCGAAGCCGAAGGTCGGGCGGTGGAGCGGGTCGGAGTGCTGGGCGCCGGTGTCATGGGCGGCGGGATCGCCCAGCTGCTGGCGTACAAGGACTACACGGTCCGGCTGAAGGACATCGAGCAGAGCGCGCTCTCGGAGGGGCTGCAGCACGCCCGGTCCATGTTCGACAAGCTGGTCGAGCGCCACAAACTGGACCGGCGGGAGGCCGAGCGCCGGATGGGCGCCATTTCCCCGTCGCTGGACTACAGCGGGTTCGGCACCGTGGACGTGGTCATCGAGGCCGTGGTCGAGCGGATGGACGTGAAGAAGAGCGTGCTGGAGGAGACGGAGTCGGAGGTCCCGGATGACGCCGTGTTGACCACCAACACGTCGTCACTCTCCATCACCGAGATGGGCAGCGGGCTGGAGCGCCCGGAGAACTTCGTCGGGATGCACTTCTTCAACCCCGTCCACAAGATGCCGCTGGTGGAGATCGTCCGGGGCGAGGCGACGTCGGACGAGGCCACCGCCACGGTATTCGACGTGGTCCAGGGCATCGGGAAGACGCCGGTGATCGTGAAGGATGGCCCGGGCTTCCTGGTGAATCGGATCCTGACGCCGTACCTGAACGAGGCGGGGTTCCTGCTGGGCGCAGGCGCGTCCATCGCCGAGGTCGACCGAGCGCTGAAGGACTTCGGCATGCCCATGGGCCCGTTCCGCCTTCTGGACGAGGTAGGGCTCGACATCGCACGGCACGCCGGCCGGACCATGGAGGACGCGTACCCCGACCGGATGGCGTCGTCTCCACCGCTGGTCACACTCGGCGACGAGTCGGACCGGCTCGGGAAGAAGAACGAGAAGGGCTTCTACGTTTACGAGGACGGGAAAGAGCAGCACCCCGACCCTTCGGTCTACGACGAGCTCTCCGACATCATCGGTGACAGCCAGACGTCGCTGCCGCAGCGGGAGATCGTGGACCGGTGCGTGCTGCCCATGATCAACGAGGCGGCCCGGATCCTGGATGAAGGGGTGGCGAAATCGCCGGGCGACGTGGACCTGGCCATGATCACCGGCACCGGGTTCCCACCTTTCCGGGGCGGGCTCCTGCGCTACGCCGACTCCCTGGCGCTCAAGACCGTCCTGGCCAAGCTCGAGTCGTTCGAGCGGCACTTCGGACCCCGGTACGAGCCCGCAGCACTGCTACGCCGGAAGGCCGAGGCGGGCGAAGGGTTCTACCACTGACGTCGTCACTGCCACGCCCGGTCCGGATCCGCTATCGACGGCCGCCGGACCGGGAAGACGTCTTCCACCAGACGCTGGTCTACGAGAGGGAGGACGCGCTGGTAACCTACATGCCCGCCGCCGGGGTCACCCGGCCCGTGGTGGTGGCCGGACGGACCGTCCTCGAGCCCGGCTCCCCCGTGGTCTGGTTCACCTTCCCCGGCGCCCACCACGACATCGGGCGGTTCCATACCGCCGATGGCGCTTTCACCGGGTACTACGCCAATATCCTCACGCCCGTGCAGCGGGACGCCGACCCGCCGCCCCCGGGCACGCCGGCCATCGGGACCGTCGACCCGGACCGTCGGGGCGACGTGTGGCTCACCACCGATCTCTTCCTCGACGTCTTCGTCGACCCGGGCACCGGGATCCACGTGCTCGACCGGGATGAGCTGGATCGGGCCGTGGCCCGGGGGTGGATCGATGAGCCGACCGCCCGGACCGCCGAGCTCGAGGCGAATCGCCTCGTGGAAAGCGCCCGGATCGGCGAGTGGCCCCCGCCGGTGGTGGACGCCTGGCCGCTGGAGCGGGTGGTCCGGCACATCTGACCCAGCCGACCCCTCGGACCCACGGCACGGCGCACCCACGGCACGTTGGACCTGCTGGGCAAGCAGGCACCTTCCGGGCGCTCCCGGGGTACGGGTGCACGGCGTACGGATTTCCTTTTTTGGATCCCCACTATGGAGGCAGAATGCGGGAACGAACGACCTCGAACCGGCCCACAGGGCCCCGGCTCGCGGCCCGGCCGGCCGCGGTGACGCTCCTGGCGGCCGCGGCGGCCGTGCTCTCCATGCCGGCCACGGCGGCTGCCCAGTCGGCGGCGGCGGAGGCCGCACCGGAGAGCGCGCTGGATCGAGCGCTGGAGAGCCGGTCGAAGGGCGCCGAGAGCGCCCGCGTGGTGGTCTTCGAGATCGCCGACTTCCAGTGCCCGTTCTGCGCCGAGTTCGCGGAGCAGGTGGGCCCGGCACTCCACGACAAGTACGTGGCCACGGGCCGGGTGCAGTGGGTGTTCGTGAACCTGCCCATGCACACCCACCCGCTGGCGTGGCACGCCGCCGAGGCCGCCCTCTGCGCCGGTGTGGCCGGCGGCGAGTTCTGGTCGATGCACGACCGCCTCTTCGCCGAGCAGGACAGCTGGGTCGGGGCTGACGATCCCCAGGCCGTCTTCGCCGGCTATGCCGCCGATCTGGGCGTGCCCACCGACGCGTTCCGGACGTGCACGGAAGACGACCAGGTGGCGTCGATCATCCTTCAGGACCTGGGCTCCGCCGTGAGTGCGGGGGTCACCGGTACCCCGACATTCATCGTCATGCAGGACCAGCAGGTGGTCGACCAGCTGGTGGGGGTGAAGTCGGTGGAGGAGTGGAGCGAGGTGCTGGAGGGCGCGCTGGCAGAGGACACGGGCGGGCAGTAGCACGGCCGATCGGGCGGGACCGCCGGTCGGGCGTTGCGGGGGCGCGCATCCGCGGCCGGCCGTCGGCGGTCCTACTCCCCGCCCGCTCGCCTGAGCCTCCGGACCTCCGGCAGCGACAGCCCGAACGCCAGCGTGGCGAGGACCGCCGACACGATGCACCACTGGCACCACGCGTGGATCACGAACTCCTCCAGCACGCTCAGGTAGATGGAGAAGAGGAACGCGGCGCCGGTCAGCGTGATGAGGGCGAAGGAGATCCACCGCTGGTGGACGAACCGGGGGTGTGTGCCGAGAAACGCGGTGACGAAGATCGCCACATAGCCGGCCAGCCCCCAGGCGGCCACGGGGATCCCGAGGAAGTACGCCCACGGCGAGTTCTGGACCACCGCGCACCCGCCGTCCCCACAGGCGATGACGCCGAATACGCCGATCTTGTAGAGGAGCAGGTAGGTGGCGACGAGGGCGCCGACCAGCGCCAGCGTCGCCACCGCCATCCGGCTGCGGGTACCGGTCACTGGCCCGAGGCGTCCCCGTCCGTGCCCAGCGCCTGCTCGATGGCCTCGCTCAGCGGGATCACCCGAAAGTCGTCCAGGCGGCGGTTGTTGACCAACACCGTGGGCGTACCGCTGATCCGGAGCTGGTCACCGAGCCGGCGGTTGGCGGTGACCACGTCGGCGAACCGGTCGCTCTTCAGGCACGACTCGAAGGCGCCGGTGTCGAGCCCCACCTGCTCGGCGTAGTCTACGAAATCGCTGACCACGGAGCCCTGCTTGTACGCCCAGCGGGCCTGCTCCTGGAACAGCTTGTCGTGGTACACCCAGTAGGCGCCGTGCTCCGCGCCCGACAGCTCCTGGGCGCCCGCGCAGCGAGCGGCGCGCGCGGAGAGGACCGCGTTCTCGTGGATGCTGACCAGCGGGAAGTCGTAGAAGATGAACTGGACCTCCCCGGTGCTCACGTACTCCTCGAGGATGGCCGGTCGGACCTGGAGCGAGAATGTGCCGCACGAGGGGCACTGGAAATCACCGAACTCCACCACCTTCACGGGCGCGTCGTCCGGTCCCAGCTTCACCGGGACGGCCTGCTCATAGAGCGCCCGTGTGTCGGGCACGTCCAGTTCCACGAGCTCCGTGGCCGCCGTTCCGCCGCCTCCGATCACCGCATACCCGATGGCCGCGATCCCGACCACCAGGATGACCCCCAACACGCCGTAGAAGGCAGTATTGCCCCCCTGGGCGGACTCCTTCCCTTTTCGCTTGCTCTGCGCCACGACCGATTTCTCCCGTTTCGATTGACTTCGCCGGTGCCTACGAACGACCTCAGTCCTTGGATACCCGGCAGAAGATGACGGCGTTCCAGGGGTGGTACAAGGGGGCGCGCACGGAGTCGTCTCGCGGCGGAGCCGGCCTCACTGGACGCTCGGGGGCCGTGGTCAGCCGTGGTCCGCCGCGGCGGTGCCGGCGGCGATGGCCTCGAGAGCACGCCGTGTGTCCGCCAGGTCTTCCAGCACCACATCGGCCCCCGCAGCCTCCAGCTCGGGGACGGAGTGCTTCCCGGTGGCCACGGCCACCGCCCAGACGCCGAGCTCCCGACCACAATGGACGTCGAACGGGGTGTCGCCGATGATGACCACGTTCCGGCCGGTGAACTCGATCCCCGTGGCCTCCCGGGCCCGCTCCACGGCGATGGCCGGGAGCTGATCGCGGCGCTCGTGGTCGCTGCCGTAGGCGCCGAAATCGAAGCGGTGCCAGAGGTCGGCGGCGCTGAGCTTGAGCCGGGCCCCGGGCTCGATGTTGCCGGTGAGGAGCGCCACCAGGTCGTCGCGGGTCTCGTGAAGCGCGTCGAGGAGGTCGGGCACGCCCGGGAGCACCTCCGTGGTGGTGCCGGGTCGCTCCAGCTCGTCTTCGAGTCGCTGGAGGTAGAGGCGCCACAGCTCGTCCATCCCGGCGTCGATCTCCGGGTCGTCGAGCCCCGCCATCCGCATGAGCTCCCGCACGATCTGGGGGTCGGTGCGGCCGTGGAAGTCGTAGCTGTCGATGGGGCCCGTACGGCCGTAGACCTGCAGCAGCGCCTCCCGCACGGAGCGGGAGCCTGCGCCGTGGGCGCTGACCAGCGTGCCATCGACGTCGAAGAGGACGAGACGGGTCATCCGGTCACGGCCCGCTCGATGGCTTCGGCCACGGCCTGGGCAGCCAGGGCGCTGAGCGCCAGGATCCGTTCCGGCGGCGCCGGCCTCGTCGCGTCGGCCGTCGAGACGGCGAAGACCACATCGCCGTCGAAGGGCGTGTGCGCCGGCGAGATGCGTCGGGCCACTCCCGTGGACCCCGCCCGGGCCAGCGCCTCCAGCGCCGTCCGGTCCAGCGGCGCGTCGGTGGCCACCACGCAGAGGGTGGTATTGGTCCCGGGCAGCGGCGCTTTCGAGCCGGCCTCCCGGGCCATGCGCGCCGAGTCGAGGAACGCGCCATCGGAGCCGCGAACGCCAGCGATGATGCGCCCCTCCCCATCGAGGACATCGCCCAGTGCGTTCACCACGGCCAGCGCGCCCACGGTGTAGCCGGAGCCGACCGCGGAGGCGGTGCCGACCCCGCCGGGCATGGGCTGGCCGGGGCCGCGGCCCATCCCCACCGTCGCGCCGGTCCCGGCGCCCACGCGGCCCTCGGCCACGTGGCGGCCAGCGGCCTCGCACGCCGCCCGGCCCATGGCGGCATCAGGCCGACGGTCGGCCGCGCCGGTGTCGAGATCGAAGATGACCGCTGCGGGGACGATGGGCACCCGGGCCACACCCGTGTCGTAGCCGCGTCCCTGCTCCTCCAGCCACGCCATGACTCCATCGGCGGCGGCGAGCCCGAAGGCGGAGCCACCGGTGAGGAGGATGGCGTCGATGCGCTCCACCAGGTGGCGGGGCGATGCGGCGGCGAGCTCCCGGGTACCGGTGCCGGCGCCCCGAACGTCTGCCGCGGCCCGGAAGGGGCCGAGGACCACCGTGCAGCCGGTGCGGGCGGCGTCGTCGCCGGCGTGGCCCACCCGGATCCCGGGGACGTCGGTGATCGAAGTCACGGCAGCCTACGGTGCTCCAACCGGGCCGTTCCGGCGGATCATGTCGAGAAGGAGACGACCGATGGCATCGTTCTCCCGGATCCCCGACAGCGCCGTGGAGCCGGGCCCGCCCGCGAAGAGGGGGACCATCCCGGCCGTGTGGCCGTCGGTGGTGTAATGGGCCCGGAAGACGCCCATCTCGTCGTAATGGAGGGCGAGGCCGCCGGTCTCATGGTCGGCGATGACGACCACCAACGTGTTCGGCCGCCGCTCCTGGAACGCCAGCGCGGCGAGGATGGCGCCGTTGAAGTCCTGGAGCTCGGGGAGGAGTTCGGCGAGGGGCGCGTTGTCATGGCCGCGCCAGTCGATCTGGGAGCCCTCGACCATGAGGAAGAAGCCGTCGGTGTCGCGCTCCAGGACCTTCAACGCCATCTCGGTCATGGCGCCGAGAGAGGGCGTCCGCCTGGCTGCCGCCGGGGGGTGCTCCGTGGCGATGAAGCCCACCAGCCGGTCGACCCGGGAGAGGTCGAGCGCCGTGAGGGCCGCCGTGGAGTCGGCCACCGTGGCGCGTCGAGCCAGTGCCGCGAGGAGGTCCGCGCTGTCCGGCCGCACCGCCGGGTCGAAGAACGCCCGCCCGCCGCCGAGCATCACGTCCACGTCCGCCTCGGCGAGCTGCGCGGCGATGGCGTAATACAGGTTCCGGCTCGGCACGTGGGTGGCGAACGCCGCCGGGGTGGCGTGGGTGATGGACGAGGTGGCGACGAGACCGGTGGCCTTCCCACGGGCGGCCGCCCGCTCCAGGACCGTCTCCACCACCGCCGTGTCGGTGTCGACGCCGATGGCGCCGTTGTACGTCTTCACGCCGCTGGCGAAGGCCGTGGCACCGGCCGCGCTGTCGGTGATCCGGCTACTGGCGGACGCCGTCCCCACCAGCCCTACCACCGGGAGCCGTTCGACGGCCACCTCGGGGAATGCCATGCGGGCGGCGTTCCACTGGCCGATGCCGGCGCCATCGCCGATGAGGAGGATCACACTGAACGGTCCGGGGTCGACCCCGGGCTCGGGCGCCGGCGCGTCCGGGCCGGAGGGCGTGCAGGCCGCGAGGAACGCGGCTACCAGGGCCAGCTTCAGGAGGCGTGTCACAGGAGCTCCACGATGCGGGACGGGTCGATGTTGCCACCGGAGATCACTGCCGCCACGGGCCCATCGACCTTCAGCCCTGACCGCAGCGCCGCCACCGTGGCGGCGCCCGAGTACTCCACCAGGAGCTTGCCCCGGAGCAGGAGTCGGGCCGCGGCGTCCCGGATAGCATCGTCGTCCACCAGCACCACGTCATCGGCCAGCGCCCGGGTATGGGCGAACGTCAGCTCGCCGGGCCGCACGGGGACGAGCCCGTCGGCGATGCTGTCGATGCTCTCCAGCGTGATGATCTCGTTGGTATCGAGCGATCGGCGCATGGCCGGCGCACCGGTGGGCTCCACCCCGATGACCTTCACGTCGGGCCGCTCCCGTTTCACGTACGCCACCACCCCGCTGATCATCCCACCGCCGCCGATGGGGACCACGATGGTCCTCACCTCGGGCCAGTCCTCGACGATCTCCAGGCCGATGGTGCCCTGCCCCGCGATGATGTCCGGGTGGTCGAAAGGCGGGATCATCGTGAGGCCCCGCTCCGCCTGGACCTCCTCCGCCTTCTCCCGGCGGGCCAGCGACGTGGTGCCCCGCTCGATGATTTCGGCGCCCAGCCGCTTCGTGCCCTCCACCTTGATGGCCGGTGCGTTCTCCGGCATGACGATGACCGCGTCGATCCCGAACGCCTTCGCGGCGAAGGCCACCGCCTGGGCGTGGTTCCCGCTGGAGTAGGTGATGACGCCCCGCGCTCGTTCCTCGTCCGTCAGCCGGGCCACCATGGTGTAGGCGCCCCGGAGCTTGAACGCGCCGATGGGCTGAAACGATTCACACTTGAGCCGCACTTCCGTGCCCAACTCCTCGGTGAGCCACGGCGATGGCACGAGCGGCGTGCGGACGGCCACCCCCTTCAGCCCCTCCGCCGCCCTCCGGATGCTGTCGACGCCGACCAGCTCTTCTACGACGGGGGTCACGACTCCGGCTCGTCGCTCTCTACGTCCACTCCGGCGGGCTGCTCGTCCGGCGTCACGTCCGCGGGCACTTCTTCACCGTCGGCGCCCACCGCGAGTTCGGCTTCGAGCTCCTCGTCGGTCTCCTCCTCCGGCTGGAGCCGGGCCACGTCCATGACCTCATCGCCCTTGTCGAGGTTGATCAGGCGCACACCCTGAGTGTTGCGGCCGATGACCCGGACCTCGCTCACGGGCTGGCGGTTGACCACGCCGTTGCGGGTGATCATAACCACCTCATCGCCGGGGTTCACTCCCTTCACCGCCACCACCTTCCCGGTCTTCCCGGTGATGTTCAGGTTGATCACGCCCTTCCCGCCCCGGCCCTGGAGCCGGTAGGCGTCCACCAGGCTGCGCTTGCCCATCCCCTTCTCGCTGACCACCAGGAGCGTGGGCTCGATGGGGTTCCCTTCCTCGTCCTCCCGCGGCGGGCCCGCCCGCCGGATCACCATGGCCACCACGTGATCGTCCTCGGCGCCCAGCCGGATCCCACGGACGCCCCGGGTGGCCCGGCCCATCTGGCGCACGTCCTGCTCGCTGAACCGGATGGCCATCCCCTCGTACGTGGCCAGGATCACCTCATCCTCGCCGCCGGTGACCTGGACGTCGATGAGCTCGTCGTCATCATCGATGTTGATGGCGTTCACGCCCGTGACCCGGATATGCCGGTAGTCGCTGAGGGCGCTCTTCTTCACCACGCCCTTCCGGGTGGCGAACACGAGGTTGAGGTCCTCGCTGAACTCCCGGACCGGGACCACGGACGCGACGTCCTCGTCGTGGTCGAGCTCGAGGAGGTTGATGATGGGCTTGCCCCGGGCCACGCGCCCCGACTCGGGGATCTGGTGGACCTTCAGCCAGTAGCACTGCCCCCCGTGAGTGAAGACCATGAGGTAGTCGTGGGTGTTGGCCACGAAGAGGTGCTCCACCCAGTCGTCGTCCTTGGTCTTCATCCCCACCAGCCCTCGCCCGCCACGGCGCTGGGTCCGGTACGTGTCCACCGGCAGCCGCTTCACGTAGCCGGTGTGGGTGAGGGTCACGACCATCGGCTCGTCGGGGATCAGGTCCTCGATGCTCAGGTCGCTGGTCTCGCCCTCGATCCGGGTGCGTCGCTCGTCGCCATACTTCTCGGCAATGCCCTCGAGCTCGTCCTTGATGATCTGGTAGCGACGGTCCTGGTCGCCCAGGATGTCCTCCAGATCCTCGATGGTGGCCCGGACCTCCTCGATCTCCTCCTGCAGCTTCTCGATCTCGAGGCCGGTGAGACGGGCGAGACGCATGTCCAGGATGGCCCGCGCCTGCGTCTCGCTCAGCTCGAACTCCACCATGAGCGAGTTGCGAGCGTCCGCGGTGTCGCTGCTCGCCCGGATGATCTCCACCACCCGGTCGATATTGTCGACGGCCACCTTCAGCCCCTGGAGGATGTGCTCCCGGTCCTTGGCCTTCCGGAGGTCGAACTCACTCCGCTTCACCACCACATGGTGGCGGTGCTCGATGAAGTGGCGGAGCATCTCCTTCAGGTTCATGACCTTCGGGACGCCCTGGTCCAGCGCCAGCATGATGACGCCGAACGTGGTCTGCATCTGGGTGTGCTTGAAGAGCTGGTTCAGCACGATGTACGGGATGGCGTCGCGCTTCAGCTGCACCACGATCCGCATCCCGTCCCGGTCGCTCTCGTCCCGCAGGTCCCGGATGTCCGTGACCTTCTTCTCCCGCACCAGCGCCGCGATCTGCTCGATGAGCCGACTCTTGTTCACCTGGTAGGGGATCTCCGTGACGATGATCTTCGAGTCGGTGCCGTCCTCGTTCTCCTCGACCACGGCCCTGGCCCGCAGCACCAGTCGGCCGCGACCCGTCTCGTACGCCTCCCGGATCCCGTCCCGGCCGTAAATGAACCCCGCCGTCGGGAAGTCGGGGCCCTGGACGTGGGCCATGAGGTCGTTCACCGTGGCGTCTGGGTTGTCGATGAGGTGGCCCGTGGCCGCCACCACCTCCCGGAGGTTGTGGGGCGGGATGTTCGTGGCCATCCCCACCGCGATCCCGCTCGCACCGTTGACCAGCAGATTCGGCAGCATCGACGGGAGCACCTGCGGCTCCTGCCGCTGGTTGTCGAACGTGTCGGTGAACTCGACGGTCTCCTTGTCGATGTCCGCCAGCAGCTCCTGGGCGATGGCCATGAGCCGGGCTTCCGTGTACCGATAGGCCGCGGCGTTGTCCCCGTCGATGGAGCCGAAGTTGCCCTGCCCGTCCACCAGCGGGTAGCGGAGGCTGAAGTCCTGCACCATGCGGACCATGGCGTCGTAGACCGCGCTGTCGCCGTGGGGGTGGTACTTACCCAGCACCTCACCCACCACGTTCGCGCTCTTCTTGTACGGACGTGTGGGGCCGAGCCCCAGGTCACTCATGGCGTACAGAATCCGCCGGTGCACCGGCTTCAGCCCATCGCGCACGTCGGGCAGCGCCCGCTGCACGATCACGCTCATGGAGTAGTCCAGGAAGGACTCCCGCATCTCTTCTTCGATCAGACGCGGGAGCACCTTCGACGTCAGTTCCGGAAGCTCCGGATTGTCCATCAGGATATCGCTTTTTCTGTGGGAACGATTCGGGGACGGCCGAAAGGCCGATTAACCCTTGAATTTACAAGCTTTTCGGGGCGTTTGCGAGGCCCAGAAACTGGTACACCCGAGGGGCTGTTTGGGTCCGCAGGTGCGCGGGCGCGCGTGGGAGCAGGAGCGAACAGGGATCAACGGACAGCCGCGGGGGGGGCCGGTGGAGTGGGGGCCGCGGCGGGGCGTCGGGGCTCCGATTGGATCACGCGGCACGGGCACGCGGCACGAGCACGGGCACATGCACACGGCACGCGGCACGGGCACCGCACACGCACGAGCACGAAGGCTTCGCATCGACGATCAACGACCGCTTGCGCGTGCCGTTGCTCGTGCTTTCCTCCTGTGCCCTGTGCCTCGTGCTCGCTCCTCGTGCCGGCCCCAGCGCTCGTGCTCCACCCCATCGCCGCTTGCTCCCCGGGGCGCACTCGGACGGGCACCTGCACGGGGCCAACGCAGCAGGCACATGCACACGGCACGCGGCACGGGCACCGCACACGCACGAGCACGAAGTTGGCCGGTCTGGACGGGCGGCAGGCGCATCCAGCCATGTCCATGTTGGCGCTGGTAGGCAATCGTTAAGGACCCCCAGCCAGGAGGCCGAATGAAACCATACTTCGACCATGAAGGACTACGGGTCTACCAGGTCGCCCGCGCCTTCAACAGGGAGGTGGCCGATATCCTGAAGGAGATCCCGCGCGGCCACGCCGATTCCAGGAACCAGTTGAAGCGGTCGTCCAAGTCGGTCACGAAGAACATCGCCGAGGGCAGCGGGAAGTGGATGCTCAAGGACAAGATCCACTATTTCCATATCGCGCGGGGGTCGGCCACAGAGGCCGCCGCGACTCTGGACGAGCTGGTCGATTACGGCCTCGTTCCGGAGGCGCGGATTCGACACGCGAAGGAGCTCGTTGCCCAGGTCGTGGCGATGCTCATCGGTATGATCCGCTCCCTCGAAGGACGAGAGGGCGTCGACATGTCCGGTTGAGCTCCCGCCGAGTACGAACCGCCGGTCGGACCCTCCCCGCGTGTTCGTGCTGTTGCTCGTGCTGTTGCTCTTGCTTGTGCCCTGTGCCTGTGCTCGCTCCTTGTGCCCTGTGCCTGTGCTCGCCCCCTGTGCCCTGTGCCCTGTGCCCTGTGCCCTGTGCCCCGTGCTCGCTCCTCGTGCCACCCCCCCCCGTGCCCGTATTCCAAAAGAAACCGCCTCCAGGGGTTCCCCGCGCCCGCCGTTCCCCGCACATTCCCGGGTACCGATACACGCCATGAACCCGTGATCCCCGAAAAGCCCCGGCCATGACCCGACACCCGCTCCTCGCCCTCGCCTTCGCCTTCGCTCTCTCCGGCTGCGCCTCCGGTGGCGCCGTGCCGGTGGACCCCATGGTCCCGCCGGGCGGGATCCAGCATCCGAACGATGAGCAGGAGCCGCGGCTCGAGAACCTCCGTCGTCTGACCGACGGGGGCCAGAACGCCGAGGCCTACTTCTCGCCCGACGGGGAGCGGCTGATCTTCCAGGCCACGCTGCCGGGGCTCAACGAGTGCGACCAGCAGTTCATCATGGACACCGCCGGGCAGAACCTCCGGATGGTCAGCACGGGCGACGGCCGGACCACGTGCGGCTACTTCTACGACGGCGGGGACCGGATCGTCTACAGCTCGACGCACCACGTGGCGGATCAGTGTCCGACGCCGCCCGACTACTCCATGGGCTACGTCTGGGCGCTGTACGACTATGACATCTACACCGCCACCGACGAGGGCGGCGAGCTGACGAAGGTCTTCGGCAGCGACGTCTACGACGCCGAGGCCACGCTCTCGCCGGACGGCGAGACCATGGTCTTCACGTCGGCGGAGAGCGGCGACCTGGAGATCTACACCATGAGGACGGACGGGTCGGACGTGCGGCGGCTGACCCACGAGGTGGGCTATGATGGCGGCCCCTTCTTCAGCCCCGACGGCTCGAAGATCGTCTACCGGGCGCACCACCCGGAGAGCGACGCGGCGGTGGCCGACTACCGGCGCCTCCTGGCCGACGGGCTGATCCGGCCTCGCCAGCTCGACGTCTGGGTCATGGACGCCGACGGCTCGAACAAGACCCGGGTGACGAACAACGGCGCGGCCAACTTCGGGCCGTTCTTCCACCCGAGCGGCGAGAAGATCGTCTTCAGCTCGAACATGCACGACCCCGCGGGCCGCGACTTCGACCTGTACCTCATCAACGTCGACGGGACCGGGCTCGAGCGGGTCACGGCATACGACGACTTCGACGGGTTCCCCATGTTCAACCCGGCGGACCCGAGCTCCTTCGTGTTCGCGTCGAACCGGGGCGGCGATGTCGAGGGCGAGACCAACGTTTACCTGGCGGACTGGGTCGACCGCCCGGCGCCGATCGAGCTGTCGGCACCGGTCTTCGCGGACGCCGAGATGCCCGCGGCCGCGGCCCGGGCCCACGCCGCCGCGGGCGTCGAGGTGGCGGAGCCGGCGGCGGACACCGTCGCATGCCCCGCCTTCGACCCGGGCGGCCTGGCCGACGTGGCCGACTTCACCGGCCGCTACCTGGCCGACGACGCCCTGGAGGGCCGGCTCGCCGGCTCCCCGGGCGCCGCGTGCGCCGCCTCCTACATCGCCTTCGCCATGCACCGCCTGGGCCTCGCCCCCGGTGGCGACGGCGGCAGCTACTTCCAGGACGTACCGCTGGAGAGCGTGGTGAACCCCCATGCGCCCGGCGGGATCGGCCGGAACGTCATCGGGATCCTGCCGGGCACCGACCGTGACCTCGCCGGCGAGCACGTGGTCATCGGCGCCCACTTCGACCACCTCGGTATGGGCGTCATGGGATCGCTGGCCGACGAGCCCGCCATCCACAACGGCGCGGACGACAACGCCAGCGGCGTGGCCGCCATGCTGGCCGTGGCCGAGCGGCTGGCCGTAGGCCCGCGCCCGGAACGCAGCGTGATCTTCATGGCGTTCACGGGCGAGGAGAGCGGGCTGCTGGGCTCGAGCCACTGGATCAACAACCCGACGGTGGACCCGGAGGACGTGGCCGCCATGATCAACATGGACATGGTCGGTCGGCTCGGCGAGAACGGCCTCGTGGTCTACGGGACCGGCACCGCCGAGGAGTGGGACCGCATCGTTCCCCCCGCCCTCGAGGCTGCAGGGGTCACCGACGTCAGCTATATCCCCGACGGCTACGGCGCCAGCGACCAGACGTCGTTCTACACCCGCGATATCCCCGTCCTCCACCTCTTCACCAACACCCACTCCGAGTACCACCGCCCCGAGGACGACTGGCACCTCATCGACGTGGCCGGGATCCGGAGCATCGCCGGAGCGGTGGCCGACCTGGCCCGGGACGTGGGCGGGATGCCGCGGCTGGCCGTGATCCCCGACGTGGGCGCGCCCGAACCGCGTGAGGGCGACGAGGCCGAAAGCCCCGGCTACGGCGCGTACCTGGGCACCATCCCCGACTTCAGCCCCGTGGACTACGGCGTGCTCCTCGGCGGCGTCCGCGAGGGCTCGCCTGCCGACCAGGCCGGGATGCAGCAGGGCGACGTCCTCGTGAAGCTCGGCGACCACGACGTCGAGGACCTCTACGCCATGACCGACGCCCTGCGCGCCCACAGGCCGGGGGATGTGGTGACGGTCGAATGGCTCCGCGACGGCGAGCGGATGTCCGCCGAGACCACGCTCGCCTCGCGGAACTGACCCCGGGTCGGAGCCGTGAGACACGATCGAGCCCCCGGGAGCGGCTGACGTGGTGGACTGGGGCCGGGTCGCGGTGATCGCCGCCGAGCTGGCGACCGGGGCTGTCCTCGTCGGGGCGCTCTTCGTCCTCCTCTGGCCCGTGCTCAAGCACCGGGCGATCTACCCGGGGGGGCACCTCACCGAGGCCATGTCCCACCCGTCCGCGCACGGCCTCCAGCACGCCGAGGAGGTCTGGCTCGAGACGGAGGACGGCGTGCGGGTGCACGCCTGGTGGTCGCCGGCCCGGGCCGCTGGCGGCGACGAGGGCGCCGATCGGGATCCCGGCAACGAGAGCGCCGGCACCGGGCCCGGCTCCCGGGGCGCCGTCCTCTACTGCCACGGGAACGCCGAGTCCATGGCCACCCGGGCGTGGATCGCGGAACGGCTCAACCGCCACGACTTCGACGTCCTCCTCTTCGACTACCGGGGCTACGGGCTCAGCGAAGGGCGGGCCTCCGGGGAAGGGCTGGCCCGGGACGCCCGGGCCGCGTGGCGCCACGTGATCGATAAACGAGGCGTGCCGCCCGACCGCGTGGTGCTCATGGGCCACTCGCTGGGCTCCGCCGTGGCCACGCGGCTGGCGCTGGAGGTGGAGGCCGGGCAGGTCGCCATCGGGAGCGACGACACAGGTCCGGCGGCCCTCGCCGTCGGCTCCCCCTTCCCCGACATGCCCACCCTCTTCCGGCACCACGCCCCGTGGCTGCCGGGCTTCCTCCTCCGGTGGCGGAAGAACAGGTTGGCCGCCGGCTCGAGGCTGGGCGACGTCGCCGTGCCGGTCCTGGTCCTGATCGGCACGGAGGATGAGACCATCCCGCCGGAGATCAGCCGCGCGGTCTACGCGGCGGCCGTAAAGCAGCAGGGCGCCGCGGGCAGAGCCACCGACGGTGATGGTGGCACGAGCGGCGGCGAGGCCGGGGCCGGTGAGGACGCCCCCGGCCGGCCCGGCAGCGGCGACGGCGCCCCCGGCGTCCGCCTCGTGACCGTCCCCGCCGAGCACAACACGCTCATGGGGCACCCCGAGACCTGGGCAGCGATCGACCGGTTCCTGACAGAGCACGGGGGTCGATAATCTGCTCGAATGCCAGGCGCTTCCCCGCCGGGCTCCCCGCTGGACCAGGAAAGTAGTTCGAGCTTGAACGAACTACTTTCCGCATGGAACACGTAAGTGCTTGCCATTCAATACTTTACGGAACGTCCTGGCGAGATGGTTCGTTCACGTTCGAACGATCTCGCGTTCCGAAGAGGGGTGCCACCGACCGGGTGACGCGCCGTCAGGCGACGGCGATGAAGTCCTCCATCTCGACGAGCCCCTGCCGCCGGCATTCTGCCCGGATCTCCTCCCGGGCGCCGGGCTGGCCCACGGCGGCGAGGATCAGCGGGCGGGGCGGACGGGGCGGGCGGGGCGGACGGGGCGGACGGGGCGGACGAGGCGGACGGGGCGGACGAGGCGGGCCGGGCGGGCCGGGCCGGCGTGATCCGGCCCCGGCGGCCTGGTATCCCGGCGGCTCGTGGGCGTCCATAAACGGGGGCAGCTCGTCGGGCGCGATGACGGGTGCACCGTGGATCTTCTGGCCGATCTTGTTCGGGTTCAGGTCGACGAACGCGGCGATCCGGGTGCCGGCCTCATCGAGATCGCGGGCGAGGGTCTTGCCAATGGGCCCGGCGCCCCAGATCACGGCGTGTCGATCGCCGGTCAGGAGAGTGTGCCGGAGGAAGTAGATCTTGAGCCGTCGGAACTCCGCGTCGGCGTACCGCGGGTCGGTGCGGGAAGCCCGCTCGGGGTACTCGCGCCACTGGAGCAGCGGCTCGGGGACGTTGGCCATGCGGTAGCCGGCGGCCCAGACGCGGAGGATGAGGTCGTAGTCCTCGGGCCAGCCCATCTCGCGGTAGGCGCCCACGCCGAGGAGCACGTGGCGCCGGATCACGAGGGTGGGGTGTGCGATGGGGCACTCGACGAAGATGTCGCGGCCGATGTCGTCGCTGGTGGTGAGGCTGTTGATCCACTGCTCGTAGCGGCGCGCGCCGTCGCGGACGGCCTCCTCGGGGAAGTACTCGACGCCGGTCCCGCACGCGGCGATGCGGGGGTCCGCGTCCATGAGCGACAGCTGTTTCTCCAGGCGGGTGGGGCGGGCGATGTCATCGGCGTCCATGCGGGCCACCAGCTCGCCGCGGGCGGCGGCCAGCCCGGTGGCGAGGGCGGGCACGAGGCCGCGTCCGTGGGTCTGGAGGAGGCGGACGCGGGCGTCCTGCTGGGCCCAGGTGTAGAGGTGGGCGTAGGTCCCGTCGGTGGATCCATCATCGACGGCCACCACCTCGAAGTCCGTGAACGTCTGCTCGCGGATCGAGGTGATGGCCGCTTCAATGTGCTCCGCCGCATCGCGGCAGGGCATCAGGATGGAGACACGGCGCATGCCGGCTGCGCTACATCGACGTGAGCACCATCTCCACGGGCTGTCCCTCCGGGACCCTGCGCACGACCAGGTGGGGCGCGGACTTCGTCACCCAGACGGTCATCCCCTGCTGGCTCTGGAGCTCGAGGCGGTACGTCTCGAACTCGCCTGCGGGGACGGTGATGGTCTCCTCACCGGCCACGGTGGCCGTCATGGGCTGGACGGTGCCGGCGGTGGTGAGGACCCGGAGGGTGAACTCACCGATATCGTCGTAATCGATGACGGCGAGGGCGATCTCCATCTGGCCCTCGAGGGCGGTGCCCTCGGGCAGTGCCACGTCCACGTCCTGGGGCCCTTGCTGGAGGTTGAGTCCCTGGCCGGTGGCGCGCCCGTCCTCCACCTCGAGGGCGAACGTCCCCATCTGGCCGGCGTCCACGCTCATCCGGATCGGCGCGAAGCTCATGGCCTCGAACTCGGTGGTCTGGGTCACGGCCATCCCCGGGAGCTGCTGCTCTGTGACCACGGCGAAGGCGGCGCCATCGCGGCTCCAGCGGGTCACGATGGTGCCCACCTCGTTGTCCTGGAAGATGATGGCGTAGTGCAGCTCCCGGGGCTCGAGGCCGGACGCGTCGAAGTCGAGCCCGGCGCCGGCCTCGGCTGCGGCCATGAGCGCGTCGACGTCCACGGGCTCGCCGTCGGCGTCGATGACGTCGATCCGGTCGGCGAAGGGGCGGACCCTGTCGAGGATCTCGGTGGCATCGCCCACCACCACCACCAGCGCCCTGTCGGGCCGGATCAGCTCGCCGGTGACCCGTGCGATGTCAGCGGCGGTAACCTGGTCGACCCTGCCCCTGTACTCCTCCAGATAGCTGTCGTCCCGGCCCAGGAGGCGGTTGCTGGCCACCTGCCCCGCCACCTGCTGGGGCGTCTCGATGGAGAGGGGGAAGGAGCCGGTGAGGTAGAGCCTGGCGTCCTCCAGGTCGCCGGCGGGGATGTCGCCGGTCCGGAGCCGCCCGGCCAGGTCGAGCATGATCATGAGGGAGCTGTCGGCCACCTCGTTGCGGAACTCGCCGTTCATCATGAAGTAGCCGGGCCCCCGGCGTTCACTCATCCCGCTGTACGCGCCGTAGGTGTAGCCGCGCTCCTCGCGCAGGACCCGCATCATCCACGCGTTGAACTGGGCGGAGCCCGAGCCCAGGACCTGGTTCGCCACGTCGAGGGTGACCCAGTCGGCGTCGGTGGCGCTGGGCAGCAGGTGCCCGACCCGGATCACCGCCTGCACGGAGCCGGGCTTGTGGACGAAGACCATGCGCCGGTCGGCGCGCGTGGGCGGCGCGGGGCGGTCCATGTCCATCTCCGCCGCGCCCTCCCAGCCGGCGAACGCCGACTCGAGGCGGGCGGCGATGGCGTCGGCGTCCACGTCGCCGGCCACCACGAAGAGGGCGCCCTCGGGCCGGTAGTACTCGCCGTGGAACGCCTCGAGGCGAGCGGCATCGATGGCGCCGATGCTCTCCTCGGTCTGCCGCTGCCCGTACGGGTGGCTGCCGTAGACGCCCTTCATGAACGCGTCGGCCGCCAGCGACGATGGCTGGGACTTCTCGAGTCGGAGCGAGCTGAGCCGTCGCTGCTTCTCCGTGGCGAGCTCCTCTGCGGGGAACGTGGCATTCAGCACCACGTCGGCCATGAGGTCGAGGCCGTCATCGAGGAAGTCGGTGATGGTGGTGAGCGACACACTGGTCCACTCGCTGGACGCGCCGGCGCCGAGGCGGGCGCCGATGAAGTCCACGGCCTCGGCGATCTCGCGGGCGGTCATGGACTCGGTGCCCTTGTCGAGCTGGCTGGCCGTCACACTGGCCAGGCCGGCCATCTCCGCCGGGTCGGCGGCCGTGCCCGCCGGGAGCAGGAGCTGGACGCTCACCACCGGCTGCTCGGTGTTCTGAACCACCAGGAGGCGGGCGCCGTTCTGCAGCGTCCGCTCGGTGTAGGCGGGGAAGTCGACGTCCTCCACGGGGAGGGGTGCCGGCGGCTCCGCCTGGAACGACCCGGCGTCGGCCCGGGTCCGGGCGGGCTCCGGCGATGCCGGCGCCTGCATGGTCTCCGAACCGCCGCACGCCGCCAGGAGCAGCGCCGCGGGGAGCAGGAATCGTTGGATCTGCATGGTATGGCTCCTCGATCGCTTGGCTGCGTTCACGTGGACGGGCCGGCCGGTACCGCGATGACCACGGTCCGGTTCTCCGGCGTCAGGTACGTCTCCGCCACCCGCCGGATGTCGTCGACGGTGACCGCCATGTACTCGTCCACGGCGCGGTTGATCTCACTGATGTCGCCCTGGCGGCGGTAGCTCTGGAGCCTGCCGGCCTTGGACGCCACCCGCTGCCGGCTCATGATCAGCCCGGCCCGGGTCTGGTTCTGGGCCTTCCGCAGCTCCCGCTCCGTCACGCCCTCGGCCCGGATCCGCTCCAGCTCCTCCCAGATCAGGCGCTCGACCCGGCTCACGTCCACGCCCTGGTTCGGGACCGCGTACACGCTCACCGACCCGGGGCCCAGCCCGGCCGATGCGCCCCCGAAGATCTGGAGCGCGGCCCGCTCCTCCTTCACCAGCCGCTGGTTCAGCCGGCTCGACTCGCCGGTCATGAGGATCCGGCCCATGAGCTCCAGCGCCGGCACGTCCGCGTGCCCCTCCGCCGGGATGGTGTACGCCGAGAGGAAGAGAGGCAGCGTGGCCTTGTCGTCTTCCACGGTCACCCGCCGCTCCCCGTCGGTCCGGGGTGCCGGCGGCATGGGCGGCAGGTCGGCCCGCTCGGGGCCGGGCGCCATGTGCCCGAAGTAGCGCTCGGCCAGCGTCCGGACCTGGTCCACGGTCACATCGCCGGCCACGGCCACGGCCGCGTTGTTGGGGACGTAGAACCGCTCGTAGAACTGGCGGGCGTCCTCGGACGTGGCCGCGTCGAGGTCGTCCATGGAGCCGATGACCGTGTGCCGGTACGGCTCCCAGTCCTGGCTCAGCGTGTCGATGGTCATGAGCGCCTCGCCGTACGGCTGGTTGTCCACCCGCAGCCGGCGCTCCTCCTTCACCACCTCACGCTCCCGCTGGAAGTTCGCCTCGTTCACCACCAGGTTCGCCATCCGATCCGCCTCGAGCCACAGCGCCACGTTCACGTAGTTCGACGGGACCGTCTCGAAGTACGCGGTCCGGTCCTTGTTCGTGGTGCCGTTCAGGCTCCCGCCGGCCCGGTTGATGTAGCTGTCGAACTCGCCCTGCCCGAGGTGGTCGGTGTCGATGAACATCATGTGCTCGAACAGGTGGGCGAACCCGCTCCGGCCCTCGGGCTCGTGGGCGCTGCCCACGTCGTACCAGACCTCCACGTGGACAATGGGGACCGAGTGATCCTCGTGGACGATGAACTGGAGCCCGTTGTCGAGGGTGAACGTCTCGTAGTCGATGGGCGGTGTGCTCTGGGCGCTCACGCTCGCGGCTGCGAGGAGCCCCAGGGCAGCCGTGGCCAGGCTGCGTGCTCTCATGGGCGGTACGCTCCGGTTGATACGACGATCCAGAAGTCCGGGGGGTTCAGATAGGGCAGGATACCCCCGGGGCGGCGGGAATTCAAGCGGTCTTCGGCCGGGTCAGCGCGCCATCCTCTCCGCCACCCGGGCGGCCAGCGTGGCCGGGGTGAACGGCTTCGCGAGGAAGTCGGCGGCGCCGCCGCCCTCGCTGACCATGGCGTCGTCGTATCCCGACATGAAGAGGACGGGCAGGTCGGGCCGGCGCCGGCGGAGCTCGTCGGCCAGCTCCCGGCCGCCCATGTCGGGCATGATGAGGTCGGTGACGACGAGGTCCAGGGGCCCGTGGTGGCGGTCGACCACCTCCAGCGCCCGCACCCCGTTCTCCGCGGCGAGGACGGTGCACCCCTCCTTCTCCAGGGCGCGGACCGCGAGCTTCCGCACGGCGTCCTCGTCTTCCACCACCAGCACCGTCCCGCCGGGGCACGCGTTCCGGCGCGGCCGGGCCTCGGCCGTCTCGTCGGACGCCTCGGCGTGGCACCGGGGCAGGAGCACGTCCACCGTGGTCCCCACCCCCGGCTCGCTGGTGGCGGTCACGTGCCCGTCCGACTGCTTCACGATCCCGAACACCGTGGCCAGCCCGAGCCCCGTCCCCCTGCCCTGCTCCTTGGTGGTGAAGAACGGCTCGAAGGCGTGGTCCAGCGTGCCCGGGTCCATCCCCTTCCCGTCATCGGTGACACGGATCCGGACGAACTCGCCGGGCTCCACGTCCCACCGCTCGACGCGGTCGTCGTCCTCGCCCACGGTCAGGCGATCGGTCTCCAGCGTGAGGGTGCCGCCGTCGGCCATGGCGTCCCGGGCGTTGACCACCAGGTTGACCAGCACCTGCTCGAGCTGGCCCCGATCGGCCCGGACCCGGACCTCTTCGTCCGTGTAGCGGGTCTCGATCCGGATGTGCTCGCCGATGAGCCGCCGGAGCATCCCCTGGAGCTCACGGATCACGCCGTTGGGGTCCAGGACCCTCGGGTGCAGCACCTGCCGACGGCTGTAGGCCAGCAGCTGCTGCGTCAGCGCCGCCGCGCGCACCCCCGCCCGCTCGATCTCCTCCAGCTCCCCCACCACCCGGCAGTCCTCCTCCGCGCCCTCCAGCGCGAACCGGGCGTGGCCGGTGATGACGGTGAGCAGGTTGTTGAAGTCGTGGGCCACACCGCCGGCCAGCTTGCCCACCGCCTCCAGCCGCTGCGAGTGCCGCAGCTCCTCCTCCCGCTCCTGGAGCGCCCGCTCGGTGGCCTTCCGGGCGGTGATGTCGCGGTAGACGCCATAGAGCTGACGCGGCTCGCCGGGGATCCGGATGTCCCGGGCCAGCACGCTGACATCGATGGTGGAGCCGTCCTTCCGCCGCCGTACGGTCTCCGTCCGGACCCGCCCCTCCAACCGGGCCTGACGGTTCAGCTCCGGGCCCTCGTCCGCCCGCTCGCCGGGGACGATGAGGTCCGTCAGCTTCCGGCCCAGCACCTCCTCGCTGGTGTAGCCGAACATCCGGGTGAACTCCTCGTTGACCCGGAGCACCTCGTCGGTACCGGGGTCCACCAGCACGATCCCCTCGGGCGAGCTGTTGAAGAGGTCGGCGAAATAGCGACGCTGTACCTCGAGCTCGTGCTGGATCCGGTCCTGCTCGGTGATGTCCAGCGCCACGCCGTGGGCGCCCACCACCCGGCGGCCCTCGAAGATCGGGATGGTCACGCCCCGGAGCTTCCTGCGGCCGCCCCGTGCGGTACGCACCATGATCTCGTACTCCCGGGACTCGCCGGCCAGCACCGCCTCGAACACCTCCTCCGCCACCCCCACGTCGGCCGGAACGATGACCTCCGCGAACGGCCGACCCCGGAACTCAGAGACCGGGCGGCCGAAAAGCGCTTCCGCGGTGGGGTTCGCCGCCACGAACCGCCCCTCGATGTCGAACTCGTACATCACCGCCGGGTTGTGCCAGAAGAGCGACTCGTAGCGACGCTGGCTCACCTCCAGCGCGCGCTTCGCCTCGAGCCGCGGCCCGATGTCACGGGCCACGATCACCGCACCCGCGCTGCGCCCGCCGAACCGGATCGGCTCCACCGACGCGCTCACGATGATCCGCTCGCCGGCGATCCCGACCAGCGTCAGCTCCCGGTCCCGGATCGAGCCGGTGATCGACGCCAGCGGCAGCGCCGGGTCCTCCTCGCCCTCGTCCTCCACCGTCGGCCGGTCCGCCGGGGTCGGCCCGGCACCGCCGGACGGGCCGACCAGGGACGCCAGCGGGTCATCGAGCCAGCGGGAGAGCCGGGAGCCGATGAGCTCGAAGCGGCGCGCGCCCAGCAGCCGGCGGGCGGCGACGTTCGCCACCCGGACCACGCCGGCGGCATCGCAGACCAGCACGGCGTCTCCGATGGCGCGGAGCACCTCGTCCGTGCCAAACCGTGTGGAGAGGGAGAAGGCCCGGAACCGGCCGCCTGCCAGGGCCATGATCGCCAGGGAAGCCGCCATGGCCATGGGGGCCAGATCGAGGAGGGAGGCCAGCGGCCCGACCTCGAACAGGTCGCTGAAGCCGATGGCCGCCACCAGCGTGGCCGCGAGCATGGTCCGGTGTCGGCGCTGCTCGGCCCTCGACGTGGCCTCCCGATAGGCCGTGGCATACTCGGTCGCCACCGCCGCCACCGCGCCGGCCAGGTAGAGGACGTAGGCCCACCCGACCCACGCGGCCGGCGCCAGGCCGTCTCCGCTCAACAGGAGCACGAGCCCCCCGTACAGCGGCCCGGCCGCCGTCAGCGCCAGGATGGCCGCACCGCCCCAGAGGCCGACCATGAGCGCCGGGCGCCGCCGACCCGTCAGCCGGAGGGCGAGGCCGTACATGGTGGGGCCCGTGAAAACCACCAGCGCCAGCCCGAGTTTGAACCACACCCGCGCCACCGTCCCCTCCTCGGCCAGGTAGACCGCGCCGAAGAGGAGCAGCCAGGCGGAGACCACCAGGGCCAGCGAGAAGAGCCAGCGGCTGGCCTGGGTGAACCGCTCGTAGAAGAGCAGCGCAGCCCCGACCGCGAAGACCAGCACCGCGGCCAGGATGTAGGGGACCGCCGCTACCTCGAATGCGTAGCTAGCCGGATCGAACAGGTAAGCCCCCTTCCTTCGCCTTCGGGTCCGCGTCCACCATGAGTATCGGGCGCTCCGGGCCGAGCTTTAGAACAGGCTTCGGGCGGCAAGCCTCGGGCAATGTAACGCTCCCGCGCCGGTGCGCTATGCCCGCGGCGTCAGGATCTCCGCCACCCGGCGCGCCAGAACCGCCGGGGTGAAGGGTTTCGCCAGGAACTCCGAGTCTTCCGCGCCCTGGTCGGCCAGCTCGTCGTCGTAGCCCGACATGAACAGGATCGGGAGCTCGGGCCACCGCTCGCGGAGGTGCCGTGCCAGCTCCCGGCCGCCCATCTCCGGCATGACCATGTCGGTGAGGACCATATCCACCGGCGCGACCCGCCCATCCAGCGCGGCCAGCGCCTCGCGCCCGTTCGCCGCCGTGATCACCGTGTGCCCGGCTCGCTCGATGACCCGGGCGGCGAGGGCACGCACGGCGGCCTGATCCTCCACCACCAGAACGGTCCGTTCGGCCGTCGACGCGCTCTCCGGCGGGGCGGCTACCCGGTCGGGTCCCTCCGGCGGCTCCGACTCGCCCGCCGTCCATCGCGGCAGGTACACCGTGACCCGCGTCCCCTCCCCCGGCTCGCTCTCGGCCACCACGTGGCCGCCGGACTGGTGGACGATCCCGAAGACCGTGGAGAGCCCCAGCCCCGTCCCCTTCCCCTCCTCCTTGGTGGTGAAGAACGGGTCGAAGATCTGGCCCAGCGTCTCCTCGTCCATCCCCACGCCCGTGTCGGCCACGGTGATACGGACCACCGGTCCGGGCTCCACCTCCCACGCTTCCGCAATCCGGTCACCGGGGTCGACGGTCAGCCCCTCGGTCTGGATGGTCAGGAGGCCGCCCTCCGGCATGGCGTCCCGGGCGTTCACCACCAGGTTGACCAGCACCTGGTCGATCTGGCCCCGGTCGGCCCGGACCCGGCAGGGCTCGTCGGCGAGGCGGGTCTCGAGACGGATGTGCTCACCGATGAGCCGGCCCAGCATCCGCTCCATCTCCCGGATCACCTCGTTGATGTCCAGGACCCGGG
>JAWODW010000107.1:0-21763 GCA_046483065.1 Longimicrobiales bacterium
AATCGGGATAGGGGGTAGCCGGTGGTCCCGGCTACTCCCCTCCCACACCACCGGACATGCGGGTCCGCATCCGGCGGTTCAGTGAGTTGAGGTGTGTGTGGCAAGCCGGGGCACTCCGAGCCGCTCGAAGTAGTGACCCGGCAGAGCTGTATGCATCGCACCGAGGGCCGCTGCCCACCACCAGCGTCCGCCGAAACCGGCACCCTTCCGGACCAGCCACTCGGGTAAGCCCAGAGCAGACAGTTCGCGAAACGCAGTCCGGCCTCGTTTCCACTGTTTGAGCTGCAGCATCCTCAGCCGGCGGTGGATCCACGAATCCAGGTCGGCGAAGACCCTTGGGGTGTCGGCGAGCTTGAAGTACTCCTTCCAGCCACGCACGTACGCCCCCAGCTCCTTCGTAACCTGTTCCATGCTCCGCCCGCCGTTCCGGTTGGTAATCTGCCGGACGCGCTGCTTCATCTCTCTAAGGGCCTTGGGCGCAACGCGGCGTTTGATCACTCCTCCCGAGGCCACCCAAAAGCTGTAGCCAAGGAAGGTGCGACCCCACACCCGCGCCACCGCGCTCTTCTCCTCGTTGACCCGGAGCCGGAGATCTGCGTACATCGACCGCAGAGCGGTCAGCACCCGTTCGCCCGCCCGCTTCGACCGCACATATACGTTGCAGTCATCCGCGTAGCGTACGAAACAGTGCCCGCGTTTCTCCAGTTCCTTGTCCACTTCATCGAGGAGCACGTTTGCCAGGAGCGGGGACAGGGGTCCACCCTGCGGCGTTCCCTCGTACCGCTCCACCACCACTCCGTCGGCCATGACTCCAGCCTCCAGGAAGCGGCGGATGATCCGGAGCACCCTCCGGTCCATGATCCGGTTCTCCAGCTTCCCCATCAGCACATCGTGGTTCACGCGGTCGAAGAACTTCTCGAGGTCCACGTCCACCACCCACCGTCTTCCGTCCTGGATGTACTGCTGCGCTTCCCGCACAGCATCGTGCGCTCGGCGCCCCGGCCGGAAGCCGTGGCTGTGCTCGGAAAACGTCGGATCGAAGATCGGCTGCAGCACCTGCAGAAGCAGTTGCTGGACGAAACGGTCGAGCACCGTCGGGATGCCTAACTCCCGCATCCCTCCGCCACTCTTCGGGATCCGCTGTCGCTTCACTGCACTCGGCTGGTAACTCCCCGCCAGCAGTTGCTCTCGGATCGCTGACCAGTGTTCGCGCAGATACGGCTCCAGCTCCTCCACGCCCATCCCGTCCGTGCCCGGACTGCCCTTGTTGCGCCGCACGCGCTTGAGCGCCTCTGTGGCGTTCTCGCGCGCCACGACCCGCTCCATCAGGTCGCGGCTTCCCGAGCGTTCCTTTCCCCAAGCCGCCCGTCCGGCTTCACCGCTGCGCTGTACCCTCGGGGCTTCACCCCTACCCTCCAGCGCGAGCTCCAGCTGACTGGACATCTGGTGCATGGCCTTCCCACGGCTCACGGATGATTCGCTCTCCTCTCTGTTCGGCCCTTCGCTCGGCGGAGTTGGGTCCAAGCGCATGGTTGCACTCCGCCGCCTACTATGGCCTCGGCTGACTTCTCGCTCCGGGTGCGGCCCCGTCGCCCTTTCAGGCGTAAGGCGAGATCTCCCCAGGTAAGACTGGTGGCCGTCTCCGCGCGATCGCCGGATTTACACCGCCTGAGCCTTGGTCGTGAGAGCTTCGCGGCTTCTGGCCCGCTCGCCCTGCTCGGCCGTGCCTCCTATCCGGTTCCTGTTCGTCGACCCGCGGATTCGTTCCCCGCTTCTTTCAGCGCTCCGGTCGCCCTCGGCGCCTTGCGGTTCCCTTAAATCGCTACGACCAACTCTCCGGGGGACTCTCACCCCCAAGTCACCAGCCATGCTGGGCACACCAGAGAAAGCGCCGGCGGAGGCGTATGCCCCCGCCGGCGCTCCCGGTGAAATCGGCGGGTGCCTACCGGCCCCGCTCGATAAGCGCCTTCTCGATCTCGATGAACCTCTGGGTGGCGTCGAGGAACCGCGGCACGTCGGCCGACGCGTGGATTTCCTCGTACCCTTCGGCCGCCTGGAAGTACTCCAGCGCCTGTTCGAAGACCGGCAGCGCCTCCTGTGCGGACGCGGCCGTCTCCGGTGCGTGGATCTCCTGTCCCTGCTGGTAGAGTATGTAGCCGCGCCAGAAGTTCCGCGCGAGCACGTGCTCGCGGGCCTCGGCCACGGGCCCGGCCGCCTCGAGCAGCTCGAACGCGGCGTCCAGATTGCCGTTCTGGAACTCCTGCTGATAGGCGTGGCCGAAGATCGTGTTGAACGCGTCCTGCTGCCGGTACAGGCCGTCCTCCACGCCCTCGATGATGGTAGCCACAGCCTCCTCATCGCGGTCGAGCTTGAGCAGGACCTGGCCCTTCCGCTGCGTCAACCCGGCGGACTCGGTGCCGAGCTCCTCGGTCCGCTCGATGGCGGCCAGCGCCTCCTCGAGCTGCCCGGCGCCCTGGAGCGCCCTGGAGTACGACCGCCAGAGGCTGGCGTTCTCGGGGTGGGCCTCCACGGCCTGGGACCCGAGGGTCACGGCCTCATCGTGGCGTTCGAGCTTGACGAGCGCCACGATGAGCCGGTCGAGCACCTGAGGATCCGTTTCGGAGCCCTCCGCTTCGAAGACCGTCTGGTACGATTCCGCCGCGGTCTGGTAGTAATCGTTGACCCGCGTCGGGTCCACCGCCGTCTGTGCTTCCTCGCCGGTGTCCATGATCCGCTCGGCCCGGTTCGCGGCGTTGGCCGCGAAGTGCCCGATGTAGGTGATGAGCGTCATATTGTCCGGCTCGATCTCCAGGCCTTCCTGGGCGAACTCCAGCGCCTGGGCCGGGTCACCCGCGTTGGAGATGTCGCGGGCGATGGTCAGGCGCACGGCCACGTCGCCGGGGTTCAGCTCCATGTAGCGATCGAAGTAGTCCCGGGCCCGCTCCGGCTGCCCGGCGGACGTGGCCACGATCCCGGCCAGCTTCAGCGCGTCCTGGTGGATCGGGTCCTGCTCCAGGAGCGTGTCCAGCGTCTCCAGCGACTCGTCGTAGCGCTCGACCTCGCGCAGCGTGAACGCCTTCTTGTAGAGGGCGGAGATATAGGTGGGGTTGATCTCCAGCGCGTTGTTGCAGGCGTTCAGCGCGTCGTCCCACTGCTGGCTGTCCATGTATTGCTGGCAGAAGACCGTGTTCCGCAGCGTGTTCTGGTAGCGGTCGAAGGTCTGCAGGATCTGCTCGGCCGCCTCCTCGTGCTCACGCCGGTCCACCGTGAACGGCGGCACCTCGAACGCCTGACCGTCCCGCGACCCCACGAAGCTGGCGGTCACGTGATACTGGTCGTCACCGACATCTTCGTAGCTTCCGCACAGGACCAGGCCCCAGTCCTTCTGCATGGCGAGCTGACGGGCTCGAACGCAGTTGTAGAGGTCTTCCCGGTCCAGGTCGAAGTCCTTGCGCGCCCGATTGATGTCGCGGCCGCTGACGGCCTCGTGGGTGTGCAGGTCGTTGATCATGTCGCGCAGGTCATCGGCCACGTCCCTGCCGAAATTCCGCTTCGCATCGTTCTCCGGCGCCAGCTCCGGCACCATGATGATGATGCGATCGCCCACCTGCTCTTGCGCGGCCACCGGCGGCACACTGATGCCGGAAGCCAGGAAGGCGACGACGAGCGCCAGCCACGCGTTGCGTCCTATGATTGGCTTCATTTTCTCCAGGATCTCCGCTCTGGAAGTCTTGCCTGCGGCGAGATCACTCAACACCGCGTGTCGAAATTCATACCCCAGCATCGCAGTCGAAGGTTCACCGGACGCGCGGGGCAGTGCGAATTGAGTCATCGAACAGCGGCCCATCTTAAAGCCGGGGCCGCATACGGGCAAGCGCAGCTTGCCGGTCCCGACCCTTCAACGCGTCCCGACCCGGGATCCGGACAGGCTGTGCCTTCCGGCTCCCCTGGGGGGCCGGGTCGCTCTTACACGAATCGGCGGCGCCGCGTTCCGTTCTACGGCGAGATCGGTTCGATGAGCGACGGATCGTCGTTGGCGGGGCTGTTCACCCGGGTGGAGACGCGGTGCGCGCCCAGGGGACCCGGGTAGGGGGCGAGCAGGCGTTCGAGCGCGGCGGGGTCGGCGTCGGGATCGAGCCAACGATCCCGGTCCTCGGTCGGGAGGATTACGGGCATGCGGTCGTGGACGGGACGGACGGCCTCGTTCGGCTCGGTGGTCAGGAGGGTACACGAGACGACGCGGTCGTCTCCGTCGCCCCACCGGTCCCAGAGCCCGGCAAAGGCAAAAGGCTCGCGGCCCGGACGGTGGAAATGGACCGGGACCTTCTGCCCCGCCTCCTCCTGCCACTCGTAGAAGCCGTCGGCCAGGACCCAGCAGCGGCGGTGTCGGAACGGCTCCCGGAACGCCGGCTTCTCGGCCACTGTCTCGCTCCGGGCGTTGATCATCCGGCTGCCGATGGACGGGTCATCGGCCCAGTACGGCACGAGCCCCCAGCGGAGCGCGCCGAGACGCAGCCCATCGTCACCTCGTACGACGGCGGGAACCGGCTGCGTGGGCGCCAGGTTGTACCGGGGCTGGTGGGGCTCCGCGACGGTCGTGATCCCGAACTCGGCGATCAGCCGGTCGGTATCCACGCCCAGGGAGAAGCGGCCGCACACGTGTGCGCGTCAGCTCAGCCGGTCAGCCGCTGGCGCCGGCTTCGGTCCTCGACCAGGTGCTCCATGAAGTCCATCCGGTCGTCCACCCGGTCGATGCGCGTATTCAGACGCTCCAGCGCCACGGTGATCCGCTCCATGTAGGCCTCGTCGATACCGGACGACACGGGCCGCGCCTGAGCTTTCCGCTCCTGGGCCATCGCCTCGATCAGCAGACCGAGCCTCTTGGTGACCGGGCGCAGGATCATCACACCGGCGATACACATGAACAAGAAGATCGGGACAAGCTCTTCCACGGTTCTACCCTCTCGTTTCAGGAGTCCTGTCTGGCCCTACGGCCGGGCGCCGCAGACGGTTTCAATGGCGGCTACGCTGAGCCGGCGTGACACGACCGTTACCGGGGGGGGGCGCCCCCGGGCACGCCTTGTGCACTGCCGCCGATGCAACGCTTCGGACGGTCCCGTTATCTAACGCGGTGAAGACGTTGAAACCAGAATCGACACCGCCTCGTAGGGCGGACCAGATCAACAAATAATGACCCGAACCCTGCCAGATACAGAAAGGTATAGGATGAACGAGATGAGTGAAGGCAAGAAGGAAGCACTGCAGATCGCAGCGAGGGTGACGGCGGCCGTGACCGCCTGCGTGGGCACCGTGGCGTTGCTCATGATCCCCGTGATCACCGCGCTCTGACGAGGCCGGGTCCACCCGGACCCGTCACACAGCCGGAAACAGAGGGCCCTGCGGCAGCAGCCGTGGGGCCTCTCTCGTTCCAGTCGGCGCCGAGCCGTCAGCCGGCGCCGAGCCGTCAGCCGGCGTCGACCACCTCGATCACCGCAGAGCCCTCGAAGCGGCCTTCCCGGAGATCGTCCAGGGCCCGGTTGACCCCGTCCAGCCCGTACGCGTGCACCTCCGTCCGCACGGGCACCTCCGGCGCCAGCGCCAGAAACTCCTCCGCGTCCCGCCGCTCCAGGTTCGCCACCGACCGCACCACCCGCTCCTCCCACAGGATGTCGTAGGAGAAGGCCGGGATCTCGCTCATGTGGATCCCGGCGCAGACCACCGCGCCGGCCTTCCGGACGGCCCGCAGTGCCGCCGGCACCAGCGGCCCCACCGGCGCGAAGATGATGGCGGCGTCGAGGGTGGCCGGTGGCGCCTCGTCCGAAGGCCCGGCCCAGGCGGCGCCGAGCTCCCGGGCAAAGTCCTGCCCCGCGTCATCACCCGGGCGGGTGAAGGCGTAGACGTCGCGCCCTTCGTGCCGGGCCACCTGGGCGATAATATGGGCCGCCGAGCCGAAGCCGTAGAGCCCGATGCGAGCCACCTCTCCCGCCGTCTCCAGCGCGGTGCGGTAAGAGCGATACCCGATGAGGCCCGCACACAGCAGCGGCGCGATCTGCAGGTTCGGCTCGTCACCGGGGAGTGGGAAGGCGTAACGCGCGTCGGCCACCGTCTCCTCGGCAAAGCCACCGTCCCGGTGGTAGCCCGTGAACTCCGCCCGCTCACAGAGGTTCTCCATGTCGTGGCGGCAGTACCAGCACTCGCCGCACGTCCACCCCAGCCACGGCACACCCACCCGATCGCCGACTGCCAGCGCGGGCATCCCTGCGCCGGGCTCCACCTCTGCGCCGGACTCCACCCCTTCGCCGAGCTCCACCACCTCGCCCACGATCTGGTGGCCCGGGACCAGCGGGAGATTCGGCTCCGTCAGCTCCCCATCGACGATGTGGAGGTCCGTCCGGCACACGCCGCACGCCCGGACCCGGATCCGGACCTCACCCGGCCCTGGCTCCGGCGACGACCGCTCCTCGAGGCCCAGCGGCTGCCCGGCTGCTTCCAGCACCATCGCCCGCATCCGATACCTCCCCTGTCGACGTATTCCGCCCGGCTCCGCGGGAGCTCAACGGCCCTTCGCCCGACGCTTCGTCCACTGCATCCGCAGCGCCATGAGCGCCACGAACACCGCCCCGAAGATCAGCGGCTCGCGCGTGTCGGCCTTCACCCGCCAGTAAAAGTGGATGACGCCCAGCAGTCCGGCCAGGTAGACGCCCCGGTGCAGGAGCGTCCACCGCTTCCCCAGCCGCCGGATCCACCCCCGGGTGGAGGTGAGGGCCAGCGCCAGAAGGATCAGCCACGCCGCGAAGCCCACGGTGATGAACGGCCGCTCCGCGATATCCTCCCAGATGAACGTCCACTCGAAGAACTGGTCGAGCCCGATGTAGACGCCGAAGTGGATCGTGGCCCAGAAGAAGGCGAAAAGCCCCATGGGGCGACGCAGCTTCACCAGCTCGTTCCACCCCGTGATCCGCCGGAGCGGGGTGACCGCCAGCGCCGCCATGAGTAGCGTCAGCGTCCACCACCCCGAATGCAGCAGCACCTTCTCGATGGGGTTCGCGCCGAGCCCGATCAGTCCGTCGCGCACCCACCAGCCGACCCGGGCGAGGGGAAACAGCCCCAGCGCCCACACCCCCGCCTTCAGCCCCCAAACCCGCCGCCTCCGGTTCATTGCGAGGCCGCAGGCCGAGCCCGTTGCCGCCGCAGGCGGCCTGTTGCGAGCAAAGCGAGCCTGTTGCGAGGCAAAGCCGAGCCCCGCATCAGTACCAGCGGCTAAGGTCCATGCCCTCGTACAAGTGCGCCACCTGATCGCCGTAGCCGTTGAACATGAGGGTGGGTCGGCGACCGAGCTCCCCGATCCGTCGCTCGCGGGCCTGGCTCCAGCGGGGGTGATCCACGTTCGGGTTCACGTTCGCGTAGAAGCCGTACTCGCTCGGCTGCATCTGCTTCCACGTGTTCACGGGCATG
Source organism: Longimicrobiales bacterium (assembly GCA_046483065.1). Lineage (GTDB taxonomy): Bacteria > Gemmatimonadota > Gemmatimonadetes > Longimicrobiales > RSA9 > JAWVYT01. Next base: position 7,456 of record JAWODW010000107.1, read on the forward strand.
TGGTCGATGAGCCGGATCCGGACGATGGACTTGATGCTCTTGAAGCCGTACTTCCACGGCACCACCAACCGGAGCGGCGCACCATTCTGGTTCGGCAGCTCCTCGCCGTAGAGGCCGGTGGCGAGGATCGTCAGCGGGTGCATCGCCTCGTCGAGGCGCAGCCCCTCCACATACGGCCAGTCGATGAAGCCGCGGCGCTGCCCCGGCATCTCCGACGGCCGGAACACCGTGGTGAGCTCCACGAACTCGGCGCCGGGCCGCGGCCCCGCCCGGTTCAGCACGTCGGCCAGGGGAATCCCCTGCCAGGGAATGACCATGGACCACGCCTCCACGCACCGGAGCCGGTACGTCCGGTCCTCGATGGCGTGGGGCTTCAGGAAGTCCTCCAGGTGGTACTCACCGGGGTTGTTCACCAGCCCGCCGATCTCCACCGTCCACGGGCTCGGGTTGAACCGGTGGGCCAGCTCCGACGGGTCCTCCTTCCCCACCCCGAACTCGTAGAAGTTGTTGTAGGTGGTGACGTGCTCGTACGGGGTCAGCTCTTCCTGCTCCGCCGCCGCGCTGCCGCCGGCCGCCTTGCCGTTCGCCCGGTCGCACGCCAGGAGCGTGGACGGCGCCGCGGCGGCCACGATCAGCCCCCGGGCCGTCTTGCCGATGAACTCCCGTCGCTTCAGGTAGCTGTCCCTCGGTGTGATCTCCGAGGACGGGATGTCGTTGGGCTTTCCGATCAGCATCGCTGGCTCCTCGCGCGGGTCGGGGGGCTCGGGGCTTCTCCGGACCCGTCTTCCACCGGCCCGGAAGATACCGGTACCCGGATCCCGGTGGAATCGGTCCCGTGACCCGGCATCACCCCCTTCGGCTGCCGGGCCTCCGACCGGGAAACGCGTATGACCCTCGGAATGCGACGCTACACCTCCCCGGAGAACGCTGTTAGCTTCGGGGCTTCCGAGCTCGAATCACGAAGCTTTCGCCCGACCCCGCATGGCCACCGTACAGCACCACATGCTGAAGTGGGTCTCCGCCGCCGTCTGGTATACCGGCGCCGGGGTGCTCCTCTGGAAGGGCACGGGCCGTCTGCTCGAGGCCGCCGCGGAGCTCGGGCCCCGGTGGGCCGTGGGGATGGCGATCCTGAGCTTCGCCGTGGGCACGCTCCAGGGACGGACGGTCTTCCGCCGGGCGTGCGTCCGGAACCTGCGCCGGATCCGGGCGCTGGAGTCGCCCCGGCCGTGGCAGTTCTTCCGGCCCGCTTTCTTCCTGGCGCTGGCCGTCATGATCGGCGGTGCCGCGGCGCTCTCGGTGGTGGCACGGTCGGGCCCCGCGGCCACCCTGGCCGTGGCCGGCGTGGACTGGCTCATCGGGTTCTCGCTCCTGATCAGCAGCGACGCGTTCCTGAGTCGGCGCCAAGAAACCGCTCCGGCCCCGTCGTTGGACGCGGAGCAGCCCGCGGCGTAGCCCCCGTCACTCCGCCACCGGCTCGTCCTCCGGGATCCGGATCACCGCGGCGAACCCCTCGTCCTCGGTGGGCGGCTCGAAGGCTACCACCATCTCGGCGAAGGAGCGCCGCGGCACCGATCGCTCCCGCTCCCGGTTCCGGCGCCACGCCACATGGCGGGGTGTGTCCATCCATACGGCCACCGGCGGCGCGCCCGCGTCCCGGGCCAGCGCGATGAGTCGACGACGACGGTGGCGGGTGAGGGACGTGGCATCGAAGCAGACCACATCTCCCGCCTCCAGCTTCTCACGGGTGCGGCTCCGGGCCCGGCGCCAGACCTCGTCCTCGATGGACTCGTCGAACTCGGTGCCGAACTCATCCATGCGGATCCGGTCCGGGGAGATGAGCGTCCGGAAGTTCCGCTCCGCCCAGCTCGTCTTCCCCGAGGCGGGGAGCCCGACCATCACCACGAGCATGCGCGTCTACCCGGTCAGGTGCTCCACGATCTCGTCGGCCTGGCTCCACGCCTTCTCGATGCACGCGTTCATGGCCACGCCGTAGTACGAGCTCCCGGCCAGCCAGAGCCCGGGATGCTCGCCGAGCCGCGCGTGGATCCGATCCAGACGCTCCTGGTGGCCCACCGTGTACTGGCCGATCCCCAGCGGCCACCGGTAGACCCGGGTCAGCTCGGGCTCTGCGTCGATCCCCATGGCGGCCTGGAGGTCCGTGCGGCACTGGCCCACGAGGACCTCCTCGGGCTCCGTCACCGCCGCCGGGTCGTGACCGCCGCCGATCATGCACCGGATCAGCACCTTCCCGTCGGGTGCACGGCCCGGGAACACCGATGAGTCCCACAGCGCGCCCAGGATCCGGAGCCCCTCGCCCCTCGGCACCAGGAACCCGAACCCGTCGCTGTCCGGCACGTCCGCCGCGTCCCACGCCAGCGCCACCACGGCCAGACCCGCCGTCTCGATGGACGCCACCGTCTCGCTCAACGCGGGGTCCAGCGGCTCCAGCAGCGGCGCCGCCCGGGGCGACGGGATGGTGACGATGACGGCCTCCGCCGCCACCTCTTCCCCACCCTTCAGCTTCACGGCCCACGCCCGGTCCGATCCGGCGTGCACCGACGCCACCGGGCTTCCGGTCCGAACCGTCCCGTCCGGCAGCGCGTCCACCAGCCCCCGGATCAGCGTATCGAGCCCGTCTTCGAACGACGTCAGGTGCCCGCCCGGCCCCGCGGGCCCGCCGGGCTGGGTCAGCGCCTCCACGTCCTCGCCCCGTGCCCGTCGCGCCTCCACCTCCTTCTTCGCCGCGCGACGCTCCTTCATCCGGGCGACCATCGCCTTGACCAGGCCGCCGTGCTCCGCCTCCATCTTCGCCATCTTCGGGAAGCTGCTCCGGAGGCTCAGCGCGTGGACGTTCCCGGCGAAGACGCCGGAGACCATGGCGTCCACCAGCACGGAGGCGGCTTCGGGCCCGATCCGGCGGGCGGCAAAGTCGTAGATGGTCTCGTCCACACCCTCGGGCCGGGAGCGTGCGAAGGGCTCGCCGAAGAGCCGGAGCCGCCCCCGTAGGCTCAGGAGTCCGCTCCGGAGGAAGCTGATGGGGCCGGTGGGCACCGCGTGGAGCGCGCCGTGGCGGTAGATGAACCGGCGGGCGGCGGCCTCGTCGGCAGGCTGCAGCTCGTCCTCCAACCCTATGCGACGCACCAGCTCCAGCGTTCGCGGCGCGTTGTCGAGGAACCCGTTGGGACCCTTCTCGATGGTGTAGCCATCGGTCCGCTCCGTGCGGATGTTCCCGCCCGGCGCCGACCCGGCCTCCAGGACGGTGACCACCACCCCCACCCCGGCGGCCTCGGCCTTCTCGAGGACGTCCAGGGCGGTGGTGAGGCCGGTGATGCCACCGCCTATGATCGCTACACGTTTCACCGTCACACCGTCCGGGAGAAGACGGGTGTCTCCTCCTCGTCCTCGGCTTCCGCCTTCTTCTGCTCCTTCCCGGCCAGGTAGCGGTCGAACTCCATGCATACGTTGCGGACGAAGAGGCGGCCGCGGTCGGTGACCCGGAGGGCCTCCTCGTCCTCCGCCACGAAGCCGGCGTCCCGGACGTCGTCGAGACGGTCCAGCGCGTCGGCGAAGTACGCGTCGAAGTCGATGTCGAAGCGCTCGCTCACGTCGGACTTGGAGACCCGGAAGTTACACATGATCTCGTGGATCACGTACTGCCGGACGATGTCGTCATCGTCGAGGAGATAGCCGCGCTGGACGGGCAGCCGGCCGTCGTCGAGGGCCTCATAATAGCGTGAGAGCTTCTTCTCGTTCTGGAAGAAGGCGTGCTGCACCTCGCCGATCCCGGAGATCCCGACGGCCACCATGTCCGACGCGGGCATGACGGTGTAGCCCATGAAGTTGCGGTGAAGCCGGTGCTCGTGGGCGGCCACGCTGAGGTCATCATCGGGGAGCGCGAAGTGGTCCATCCCGATGGGCTCGTAGCCGGCGTCGAGGAACCGGTCCATGGCCATGAGGTAGAGCTCGAGCTTGGTCTCCGGGCTCGGCAGCTCGTCCTCGTTCAGGTACTTCTGGTGCCCCTTGATCCACGGCACGTACGCGAAGGAGTAGGCGGCCACGCGGTCAGGCCGGAGCCCGATGATCTTCTCCAGATTGGTCTCGAACGTCTCCGGCTTCTGCTTCGGCAGCCCGTAGATCAGGTCCACGTTGATCCCCTCGGTGAACCCCTGCTCCCGGGCCAGCTCGATGAGCTCGGCCGTCTGGTCGTACGTCTGGTTCCGGGTGATGGCCTCCTGCACCTCGGGCGTCAGGTCCTGCACGCCCATGCTCAGCCGGTTGAACCCCAGCTCCGAGAGCGTCTCCAGGTGGTCGGCGGTGGTGACCCGCGGGTCCACCTCCAACGCGATCTCCGCGCCGTCGGCGAAGTCGAAGTAGGTCGAGATATGCTCGAAGAGCCCCGTCAGCTGGTCCGGCGAGAAGTACGTGGGCGTCCCGCCACCCCAGTGCATCTGGACCAGCGTGCGGCGGTCCGGCAGCTTCTCCGCCAGCAGGTCGATCTCCTTGTGGAGGTACTCCATGTACTTCTCGGCCACCGGCATGTGGGGCGTGATCACCACGTGGCAGCCGCAGAACAGGCAGCGGTGCTCGCAGAACGGCAGGTGGACGTACAGGCTCAACGGCTCGTCGCCCTCCGCGTTCGACGCCGCCAGCTTCTCCAGGTACGCCGCCTCCCCCACGTCCTCGGTGAACTCCACCGCCGTGGGATAGCTCGTGTACCGGGGACCCGGCCGGTCGAACCTCTGGACCGTCTCCAGGTCGACGTCGATCCTGTGCTCGCTCATCTACTCCACCCTTCCTCTCGTCCTCATCTGTCCCGCCCAAACCCAGCTCTCAGATCTCAGATCCCAGATCTCAAATCTCAGCCCTGGTCCGCTCGTGCACCCGGTCCACGAGGAACTTCACCTGGTCCGGGTCGGTGGTCCGCTCGATGCCGTGGCCCAGGTTGAAGATGTGGCCCGGCTCGGGGCCGGCCTCCTCCAGGACCCGATCGATCTGGCGGCCCAGCTCGTTCCGGGGGGCGAACAGCGCCGCCGGGTCGAGGTTACCCTGCACGGCCAGATCCGGTCCGAGGACGGCCCGGGCCTGCGAGAGCGGGAGCCGCCAGTCGAGGCCGATGACGTCGGCGCCCGCGCCCCGGGCGTCCTCGAGCAGCGTGGCGCCCTGGTTCGGGAAGTAGATGAGGGGCACGCGGTGCTCTCCGAGGGACGCCATCACCCGCTGCACCGCAGGGAGCGCGAACTCCCGGTACATGCGCGGGCTCAGGTTCCCGGCCCACGAGTCGAAGACCATGAGCGCCTGGGCGCCGGCCTCGGCCTGGGCGCCCAGGTAGCGGGCCGTAGTGTCGGCGATCTTCTCCAGCAGACCGTGGGCGGCGGCCGGGTCGCTGAACATGAGCGCCTTGGCCGTGGCGAAGGTCTTCGAGCCCCGCCCCTGCACCGCGTAGCAGTACGTGGTGAACGGCGCGCCGGCGAACCCGATGAGCGGCGCCGAGGCCGGCAGCTCGCGGCGCAGGATCCGGATGGTCTCCAGCACGAACGGGACCGTCTCTTCGGGGTCGGCGACCCGGAGGGCGTCCACGTCCGCGGCGGTCCGCACGGGGTTCCCGATGACGGGCCCCGGCGCGAACTCCAGCTCGAGCCCCATCCCCTCCAGCGGCGTCATGATGTCGCTGAACAGGATGGCGGCGTCCATCCCGAACCGACGGATCGGCTGGAGCGTGACCTCCGCGGCCAGATCCGGCGTCTTCGTCAGCGTCAGGAAGTCCACATCCTTCCGGATCTCCCGATACTCGGGGAGGTACCGCCCTGCCTGCCTCATGATCCAGACCGGAGTATGGGGGACCGGTTCCCGGCGGCAGGCGGCCAGGAACGGGGGTTCCTTCGTGGTCGGGGTCGGGCTCGTGTTCGGGTTCATCAGAACAACCGTCTCTGCGCGAGGTTCATCACGGTATCCCCCGCCCTCATCCGAAGACCTCGCTCAGCACCTCTCCCGCAGCCTCCACTGTACGGTCGATGTCCTCGTCGCTCAGCGCGGCCGACAGGAAGAGCGCCTCGAACGGGCTCGGCGGGAGGTAGAACCCCCGGTCGAGCATGCCGTGGAAGTACTGCCCGAACTTCTCCTTGTCCTGCTGCGAGGAGGTGGCCCAGCCCGTGACGGGCGTATTGGTGAAGAAGAGCGTGGCCATGGCGCCCACGCGGCTCCACCACAGCGGCCAGCCGCTGGACTGGGTCAGCTCGGGCATGCCGTGCTCCAGCCGGGAGCCCAGCCGCTCGAGCTCGTCATAGATCTCCGGGTGCTCGCGGAGCCGGGTCAGCGTGGCGATCCCTGCGGCCATGGCCAGCGGGTTGCCGGACAGCGTCCCGGCCTGGTAGACGGGGCCGTCGGGCGCCACCTGGCGCATGAGGTGTTCCCGGCCGCCGTAGGCGCCCACGGGCAGCCCGCCGCCGATGACCTTGCCGAGGGTGGTCAGGTCCGGCAGGACGCCGTAGCGCTCCTGGGCGCCGCCGGGCGCCACCCGGAACCCGGTCATGACCTCGTCGAAGATGAGGAGCGCGCCGTGCTCGTCGCAGAGGCGCCGCAGCCCCTCGAGGAACCCGTCCTGGGGCGGGATGCACCCCATGTTCCCGGCCACCGGCTCCACGATGACCGCCGCCACCTCGCCCCGGTTCTCCGCCAGCAGCGCCCGGACCGAGTCCAGGTCGTTGAACTCGGCCACCAGCGTGTCCTTCGCCGCACCCTGGGTCACGCCGGGGCTCGACGGCACGCCCAGTGTGGCGGCGCCGGAGCCGGCCTCCACCAGGAAGCTGTCACCGTGGCCGTGGTAGCCGCCGCGGAACTTGATGATCCGGTCGCGGTCGGTGGCGGCGCGGGCGAGCCGGAGCGCGCTCATCGTCGCCTCGGTCCCGGAGTTCACCAGCCGGACCACGTCCACCGACGGGACCATCTCGGTGACCAGCCCCGCCAGCTCCACCTCGCCGGACGTGGGCGCGCCGAAGGAGGTGCCCTTCCCCAGGGCCGTCTCCAGCGCGCCCCGCACGTCGGGGTGGTTGTGGCCCAGGATCATGGGCCCCCACGAGCCCATGTAGTCCAGGTACTCGTTGCCATCGGCGTCCCACATCCGGGCGCCCTCGGCACGCTCGAAGAAGACGGGCGTGCCACCCACGGAGCCGAAGGCCCGGACGGGGCTGTTCACCCCGCCGGGGATCAGCTTCCGGGCCGCGTCGAAATGTCTCTGGCTCTCTGTGCGATTCACTCACTGCCTCCCAGTACGCGCGCAATGTCCTTGGCGAAATACGTCAGGATCAGATCGGCGCCCGCCCGCTTGATGGCCACGAGGCTCTCCATGGCGACCCGCTCCTCGTCCACCCACCCCTTCTCCGCCGCCGCCTTGATCAGGGCGAACTCGCCGCTGACCTGGTACGCCGCCGTGGGCATGCCGAACATCTGCTTCACCCGGTAGATAATGTCCAGGTACGCACCGGCGGGCTTGACCATCACGATGTCGGCGCCCTCCAGCACGTCCAGCTCCACCTCACGGAGCGCCTCCGCCCCGTTGGCCGGGTCCATCTGGTAGCCCCGGCGATCGCCGAAGCTCGGCGTGCTGTGGGCCGCGTCCCGGAACGGGCCGTAGTACGCCGATGCGTACTTGGCGGCGTAGCTCACGACGGGGACGTGCTCGTGGCCGTTCTCGTCGAGGGCGTCGCGGATGGCGTCCACGCGGCCGTCCATCATGTCGCTGGGCGCCACGGCGTCGGCCCCGGCATCGGCGTAGACCACGGCGGCCCGGGCCAGCAGCCCGAGGGTCTCGTCGTTCCGGACCTCGCCGTCGCCCGTGAGCACACCGCAGTGGCCGTGGTCGGTGTACTCGCAGAGGCACACATCGGCCCAGACCAGGATCTCGGGGACCGCCTCCTTGAGGGCCGTGATGGCCCGGGCAGTGAGCCCTTCGGGGTCGTAGCCCACCGAGCCCACGGCGTCCTTCTCGTCTTCATCCGGCACGCCGAAGAGGATGATGCCGGGGATGCCCAGCGCGTGGACCTCCCGGGCCTCCTTCACCAGCTCGTCGATGCTGAGCTGCTCCACGCCCGGCATGCTCGCCACCGGGTTCCGCACGCCTTCACCGTTCACCACGAACAGCGGGTAGATCAGGTCGTCCACGCTCAGCGCCGTCTCGCGCACGGCCCTGCGCCACGTCTCGGTCCGGCGCAGCCGCCGGAGCCGTTGGATCGGAAACGTCACGTTGCCTCCTCTATGTCTTCCGAGCGCGCCAGCGCGGCCACCCGGTCCGCCAACCCTTCCAGTGAATGCGGCTTCGCCACCGCCACATCGTCGAAGCCGGCGCCGCGAACGGCGTCGGCGGTGGTGGGCCCGATGGCCACGGCCCGGGCGACCCGGACCGCGCGCCCGAACAGCTCGGGCCCCACGATCTCTTGCAGGTTCTGCACCGTGGACGGGCTGGTGAAGGTAATGATCCGGGCCGCTCCGGATTCGAGCTCGGTCCGGCACCGGGCCGCATCCAGCGGCGGCACCACGGTACGATAGGCGACGACCCGCGTCACGTTCGCGCCGAGCCGCTCCAGACCGTCGGGGACCACGTCCCGGGCGATCTCGCTGGCCGGGAAGAAGACCCGGTCGCCCGCGCCCACGCCCGCCTCTTTCAGCGCCGCCAGCAGCGCCTCCCCGGTGGCCGTCTCCGGGACCACGTCGGCCACCCAGCCGGCATCGGCCAGCGATGCCGCGGTGGACTCGCCCACGGCCGCCACTCCGAGCTCCGTGGGCCGGACCGGGAGCGCGTGACCCTCCGCCTCCGCCAGCGTCCCGTACCCCCGGGCCGCCGCCACCGTGGCCAGCACCGCCCGGGGGCTGGTGAAGACCGCCCAATCGAACGCGTCGAGGGCCGCCATGGCGGCCTCGAGCGGGCCGGTATCCTCCGGCGGATCGAAGCGGATCGTGGGCCAGTGGAGCACCCGGAACCCGCGGTCGGCCAGGAGCGTGGTCAGGGGGCCGTCGTCGCCCTCATCCCGCGTCACGACCACGCCGACGCCACGCCCCTTCAGGCCTGGCGTCGAACTCGTCGAGCTCGTCGAACCCGTCTCCGGCGGATTCGGGGATCCGGGCGAAGTCCCTTCCTTCACCACCTCGTCAGCCTTCATCGCCGGCCGCCCGGATCTCCGCCAGGATCCCGGCGCCGCCCCGGTCCAGGAGGTCCACGGCCAGCTCGGTGCCCAGCTTCCCCGCCGCGTCGGCGGGGCCGGTGATGACGCCGTCCACGGCCGCGGCGCCGTCCAGCGCGCAGATGGCGGCCTTCAGCGTCAGCGTGCCGTCGTCGACGGTGGCGTGGGCGCCCACGGGGATCTGACAGCCGCCCTCGACGCGCCGCAGGAACGCCCGCTCGGCGGTCACGGCGCTCCGGGTGGCCGGGTCCTCGAGGGCCTCGACGACGGTGCCCGTCCGCTCGTCGCCTTCCCGGACCTCGATGGCGATGGCGCCCTGGGAGACGGCGGGCAGCAGGATCTCGTCGGTGAACCAGTCGCTGATCCGGTCCTCTTCGCCGAGGCGGATCACGCCGGCCGCGGCGAGGACGATGGCGTCGTACTGGCCGTCATCGAGCTTCTGGATCCGGGTGGGGACGTTGCCCCGCAGGTCCAGGATCTCCAGGTCCGGCCGCCAGCGGAGCAGGAACGCCGACCGCCGCAGGCTGCTGGTGCCGACGCGGGCGCCCTCGGGGAGCGTGTCCAGGGTGAGTCCGTCGCGGGCGATGAGGACGTCCCGGGCGTCGGCCCGCTCCAGCACGGCGCCGATGGTCAGCCCGTCCGGCAGCCCCGTCTCCACGTCCTTCATGCTGTGCACGGCCAGGTCCACGCGGCCGTCGAGGATGGCCTGCTCCAGCTCCTTCGTGAAGAACGCCTTCCCCGGCAGCTTCGAGAGCGCCACGTCGAGGATCTTGTCACCCTCGGTCTGGATGAACTCCAGCGCCACGTCCGGCGCACCCGGCAGCTCCCGCAGCCGGTCGGCCACGTGCTCGGCCTGCCAGGTGGCGAGGGCGGAGCCTCGCGTTCCGATCGTCAGTGTCTCAGCCATCGATTCCGGTGGTCCTCTTTCATATAGAGCTAAGATTTAAGGTCTAAGAGCTAAGTGATGCCGGCGGGGCGGAGCTGCCGGCGTTTCGTCACGCTTCCTGGCTCGGCCCGGTTCGGGGCGGTCCGGCCTTGCGGCGCGGCGTCGAGCTTCGCGGCTCGGCTACGTCCCCTTTTGCCCGGCTCGCCCGCCCGGCACGCGAGTCCTGCGCCAGCGGTCGGCCGCCCATCTGCAGGTGGCCTCGCCATGAGCCCTCGTCTTCCGCCGCGAAGCCAGAACATCACGCGAACTACTTAGATCTTAGATCTTAGCTCTCAGCTCTCGTCTGTGTATTTATCGATCTCCAGCTCGAACAGCTCCTGGATCGCCACCAGCTTCCGGAGGCCGTGGACGGTGGTGGCGTCCACGTTCTTGATCCGGGTGGTGGGCGAGTGGAGCAGCTTGTTGATCAGCGACCGGGTGTACCTCTCCAGCGACTCCCGCTCCTCGTCGCTGAGGCCGCTCTGCCTGGCCACCTCCTCGAGCCCCACCTCGTGGAACCGGTCGCGGAACGCCCGCAGCACGGGGACCACGTGGAGCGCGTCGTACCAGTCGAAGAAGGCGTCGAGCTCCTCCTCGATGATGGCCTCGACCTTCGGGATCTCCTGCGCCCGGCGGTGCCGGTTCTGCTCGGCGATCCCCTCCAGCGCGTCCAGGTCGTAGAGGAAGACGCTCTCGATCTTCCCCACCGCCGGATCGATGTTGCGGGGGTTCGAGATGTCCACCAGCACCAGCGGGGTCCGACGCTTCTTCGTGATCCGCGCCAGCGCATCGCTCTGGAGGAGCGGCTCGGGCGCGGCGGTGGCGGTGACCACCACGTCGGCCTCCTCCAGCACGTCGTCGAGGGCGTCGAAGGGGCGGGCCTCGCCGTCGAACTCGGCCGCCAGCTCCTGCGCTCGGTCGAACGTCCGGTTCAGCACCAGCAGCCGCTTCGGGTGCTGCTCCGCCATATGGGTGGCGACGAGGCGACCGGTCTCGCCGGCGCCCACCACCGCCACGGTGTGCTTCTCGAGGCCGTCGAACACCTTCAGCGCCATCTCCACCGCTGCGTACGCCACGCTCACGGTGCCCTCGCCGATGGCCGTCTCCGTCCGGGCCCGCTTGCCGGCGTGGAGCGCCATGTTGAACGCACGGGTCAGGACCGCGCCGGTGAACCGGCTGTGGTCCGCCAGCTTGTAGGCGTCCCGGACCTGACCCAGGATCTGGGGCTCGCCCACCATCAGGCTCTCGATCCCCGACGCCACCCGGAAGAGGTGCCGGACCATCTCCCGACCATCCAGGAGATAGGTGTACTTCCCGTTGCTCAGGTGGGGGACGCCCTTCATCTCCGCCACCGCCCGGCGGATGAGCGGGTCGGCGGCCTCCGGGTCCTTCACCAGCGAGTAGATCTCCGTGCGGTTGCACGTGGAGAGGACGCTCAGCTCCAGGATCTGGTCCTTTTCCGCGCGCATCCGGGCGCAGAACTGCTCGACCTCCGCCGGCGACATCTGGACCTCGTCGCGGATCTCGGCCGGCGCCGTGACGTGACTGGCTCCCAGGACGATCAGATCCATGGCGTCAGGAGAAGTCGTGGAAGGTCGGGAGCACCAGCGTCACCATGAGCGACGACGCCAGCATGAGCACGAAGCCCACGATGGAGACCGTGGCGAACGTCCGGTTCGCCCAGCGGAGCGCGTAGCGGCCGCCGAGGCTGAGCCCGTAGAGGACCCAGAGCGCCACCGTCAGGAGGAACTTGGGGTCCACCAGGAACGACCCCTCGAGCTGGCCCGAGAGCTGGAGTGTGGTGGCCCAGATCATCCCCGCCAGGATCGCCAGCGTGAGCCCGATCCAGCCCAGCCCCAGCGCGCCCACGTTCAGCCGGGAGAGCGTCTCCAGGTTCGGCAGCCGCTGGAAGAGGAGCCCCACGTGCTGCTGCTTCAGCTGCCGGTACTGGAGCAGGTACATGATCCCGTAGATGGCCGACACGGCCATGGCCACGTAGCCCAGGAGCGCCGCGGCCACGTGCACCGCGAACATCCCCGAGCGCAGGATCTCCGGCACCTCCTGGGTGTGGGTGATGAAGGCGCTGGAGAGCGTCTGGAGCAGGAGTGCGACGGCGAGCACGAACACGCCGGTGGACCGCTCGCCCTGCCGCCACTCCAGGATCAGGTAGACCAGCGCCACCGAGAACGCGATGAAGGAGAGGCTCTCCCAGGTGTTCGCCACCGGCACGTGCCCGAACGCCAGCGCCTCCAGCATCAGGTAGGCCAGGTGGACCAGCACAACGCCCCACGTCAGCGGCGTGGCCACCTGCTCCAGCGTCTTCTTCTCCGCGAACACACCCAGATACGCCAGCATGGCCGCCAGGTAGCCCAGCGGCAGGACCCCGTTCAGTATGGCCAGCGCGGTATTCACGGTCTCGTCCTCCGTACGCTCACGCCTTCAACGGCGTCCTCTGGTACTCCGCCACCGGGTTCAGGATGTTCCGGCACTGGGGGTTGGTACACCCCGGGCACCGGAGCCCGTACTGCCGCGAGCACGCCTCCCCGCTCTCCAGGTGGCGGTGCACGATGTCCGCCAGCGCGTCCATGAAGTCCTCATCGTCGTTGAACGCCGGCGCCCGCTCGAACCGCTCGATCCCCACCTCCTCGGCCAGGTGCCCGTACTCCAGGTCGAGCTCGGCCAGCGTCTCGATGTGGTCGGTGGTGAACGCGATCCCGATGGCCAGCACGTTCTTCCGCCCCTTCGCGCCCAACTCCCTGATCACCTGCTCCGTGCTCGGGCCCAGCCACCGGACCGGCCCGACCTCCGACTGGTACGCCAGGATGAACGGGTTCTCGAACCCGCCCGCCTTCATCACCTCGTGCACACTCGCGCCCACCTCCTGCGGGTACGGGTCGCCCCGGTCGATGATGCTCAGCGGCAGCGAGTGCGCGCTGAACAGCAGCAGCACGTCATCCCGCTCCTCCGCCGGGAACTTCTCCAGCCCCTCGCGCACCTTCTTCGCCATCACGTCGATAAAGCCCGGGTGCGTCGGCCACCGGTCGATCACGCTCCACCGGAACTCGTTCCGCAGCCCCGTCCGGCTCGCCGCCCGCCACAGCTCGTTCAGGCTCGAGCCCGTGGTGGCGCACGAAAACTGCTGGTACTGCGTGAACGCCACCGCCCGCTCGATCCCGTCCGCCTTCATCTGCCGCAGCGCGTCCTCGCTCTTCGGCTCGATGTAACGGAACGCCACGTAGAACCGGTGCGGCGCCGTCTCCGGACTCAGCGCGTCCAGCCGCTCCACCATCCCCTGCCCCTGCGCCTCCGTCCACTTCAGGATCGGCGACCCACCGCCGATCTTCTCGTACTCCTCCTGCACGCTCTTCGTACGCCGCTTCGCGATGAACGGGCCCAGCCAGCCCTGGAACGGCAGCTGGATGATCTCCCGGTCCGCGAACAGCTCCAGCAGGAACGGCCGCACCTCGCTCAGGTCCTTGGGGCCCCCGAGGTTCAACATCACGACGCCCGTTCCGCCCTTCTTCTCCCCGTTCCCGCTCGTGTCCATCGGCCTCGTTTCCGTCGGTAGGGGTTCTCAGCTTCGCCGTGTCGGCAAAACCTCGCACGAGTGCGGACGCGCAACAAGGGGGAGAATCCCGCACGGGGGCGTGGTGAGAAGGAGTATCAGGGGGGGCGGATGTTTCCCACATGGAGGAGGCGGAACGGCCAGCCGCAGCGGACCCAACGGCAACGGACCTGGTTTGATATTTTACGAATTGGCCCGTTCAGCCATGCGACTGGCCCGAATCGGAATGCAACGCGCCCATGAGTCTCTCGGGGGCAGAAGCCGAAAGCCAGAAAATGTAAAAAGTAAAACCCGGTCCGTTGGGAGGCTACGCCGCCGGCAGGGTGAACCAGAACGTCGCGCCTCGGCCGGGCTCGGACTCCACGCCGATGGCACCGCCGTGGGCCTCCACGATGGCCCGGGCGATGGTCAGGCCGAGCCCCACGCCCCGGCGGTCGCCGCCGTCCAGCTGCCGGAACCGGTCGAAGATGCGCTCCCGGTCCCCGGCGGGGATCCCCGGGCCCGTGTCGGCGACGGCGATCCTGACCCAGCCGTCGTCACCCGGCCCGGCGGTCAGCGTCACGGTCCCGCCCCGGGGCGTGAACTTCAGCGCGTTGCCCATCAGGTTGTCGAGGACCTGCCCGATCCGGTGGGCGTCCGCGTCCA
>JAWODW010000058.1:0-16138 GCA_046483065.1 Longimicrobiales bacterium
GAGACGAAAAGGTCCGAGGCGGAGGTACAGGTACAGGCCGAGGCCGAGAGGAGAGGGGGAAGGGAGAGGGGGTTCAGCCGACCTTGGCGCGTTGGGTTTTGACCGCCTGTCCGTGGTAGACGCCGGGCTGGAGGTGGGGCCGGACGCGGATGAAGACGGGTGGGCGTCGCTCCGGCTCCACCCGGCGTCGCAGGCCGGCCGATGAGCTCAGACCGTCGGCCGCTCGGCCGGCTCCCCCCACGCCCGGCGCACCACGTCGCCCGTCTCGAAGACGTAGTCCTGGACCCGGACGGCGCGGCCGCGGCGCAGCTGGATCACGGTGACGAGCTCGGCGGTGACGTCGTCGCCGTGCCTGTTGGTGACGTCGATGGTCATCTCGAGGGCGGCGGTGTTGGTGCCGGCCAGGTCGAACGGGCGGGCCAGCATGAGATTGTGCACGGTGAAGCGGACGGTGGGGAACTGGTCGAGCCAGCGGGAGAAGAAGCGGCGGATGGCGTCGCGGCCCTCGTGGGCGCCGCTGACGCCGTCGATGTCGCCGGGGTAGATGAAGACGGCGTCGTCGTCGAGGTTGCGGGTGAAGCCGTCGAGGTCGTGGGCCTCGAGGGTCCGCAGCGCGCCCTGCAGCTTCCGTCGTGCGATCCAGGCGCCGATCATGGTGTGCCTCCTGGTGAGGGTGGGACCGGCAGACAGGCGTACCCAATACCGGACCGTTCACCGGCGGACCGCAACCCTCGCGTGCGGAATCGAGCTGAGGCCGCTTTGATCAGAGGGCGGCGCCCGGGTCCAGCACGGTCAGGTCCAGGTCCCCGAAGCGCTTCGGGTCCCGGGTGACCAGCGCATCGGCGGCGAGCTTCTGCGCGCACGCCGCCTGGACGCCGTCCTCGAAGTCGGGGAGGTCCATGAGCAGGGCCCGCCGGAGCTCGTCCTCGCCGACCGCCGCCACGCCCACGACGTCCAGCAGGTCGGCCACGGCCAGCGCCGCCGCCTTCCTGCCCCGGGCGCGGGCCACCAGGTAGTGGACGGTGGTCACGGTGTGAGCGGCGACCCACCCCTCGTGGTCCCCTCGCTCGACCGCGGCCAGCAGCCGGGCCGAGTCCGCCGCCCACGGCTCACGCGCCAGGACCACGTCCAGGACCACGTTGATGTCCAGAAGGAGCTTCACGGGCCGTACTTCTCCTCGAGGTGTCGGCGGTAGTCCTCCCGGTCGCCGCCTGCGCCGCTTCCGAGGAGCCGGCGCACGGCCGGCGTCAGGTCGGGCATCGAGTCGGTGGGATCGGGGAGCGTGCGGAAGTAGTCGCTGACCAGCCGCGACAGGCTCACGCCATGACGGTCCCCGTACCGACGAGCCCGCTCCAGCGCGTCCTGTTCGACCGTGAGATTGAGGCGGTCCCTGGGCATCTCCCCTCCTGTGCGCATTGTTGATAGAATCTAATGCGCATTCCGTGCCTGGTCCAGGCGCTGCTGGACGGCTGGCTCCCGGCAAGGAGGGCGGCGAGGCCGCCGCTCAGCACACCCCGGCCCGCACCGCCATCGCGTCAGCGTCCTGGCCGGGCCGGGAGTTGCCGGCGAACCCCACGCCGGCCAGGTTTCACCCATGGACATTCTCGTCATCGGTGCCAACGGCAAGATCGGTCGGCTGCTCCTCCCGCTGCTCGCGGAGGCCGGCCACGACGTGCGGGGGATGGTGCGCGACCCGGCGCAGGAGGCCGGGGTCCGGGAGCGGGGCGGGGAGCCCGTCGTCGCCGACCTCGAGGGTGAGTTCGGGCACGCGCTGGAGGGCCGCGACGCGGTGGTCTTCACGGCGGGCTCGGGCGGGCACACGGGCGCGGACAGGACCGCGGCGGTGGACGGGTTGGGCGCGATCCGGGCGGTGGACGCGGCGAGGTCGGCCGGTGCGCGGCGGTTCGTGATGGTCAGCGCCCGGGGCGCCGACCGCCCCGACCGGTCCGAAGCGATCCGTCACTACCTGGTGGCCAAGGCCATCGCCGACGGCTACCTGGAGCGGGCGGGCCTCGACCACACCATCGTCCGACCGGGGCGGCTCACCGACGACCCGCCCACCGGCCGCATCCGGGTGGGTGACGACCTCGGCGGCGGGGAGATCACCCGCGGCGATGTGGCCGCCACGGTGGCCGAGGCGCTGGAGCTGCCGGCCACCATCGGCCGGACGTTCGAGGTCCTGAACGACGGGCAGCCGATCCGGGAGGCGCTGGCGGGGGGGTGAGGCGGCGCCCGAACACGTGACGGCCGGCGCTGAGATTCGTCCCAACGGGGCACGGGATTGTCGCGTTCAGCCATGGTCCGAAGAGCGAGTGGCGTTGATCTCCAAGGTCGACAGGTACGCTTGAGGCTGGAGTAACGGGATCTGGGCACTCCCGACTTCGTAGTGTATTATCCAGTGCTCCCGGAACTGGCACCGCCGGTCGTGGAAGGCATTTGCCGTTCACTGAGGGAGCTACACAGGAGGCTCGTCGGATGACGGAACAGGTCGAACTTACCGCTCGCGTTCAGGAATCAACCCTCGAGGACGGCACCGTGGTATACGTCGGCTGCATCGACGAGATGCCGGGGATGCTGACCCAGGCCGACAGCCGCGACACGGCGCTTGCGGACCTCGTTGCGCTGGTGCGCGATGTCAGGGAACGGTTGGACCTGCCGGTGGTCGGGCTCCGCACCGAGCATGTCGCCGGCTGGAGCTGGGAGATGTACGTGCAGCCTCTGGACGTGACGCGGTCGTTTGGTGCGAAGGCATTGGAGACTGTCCCGAAAGGTTGAGTTCCGTAGTCCAGGTTCGGCACAGCTCCAGTTCCGGCCCCTCACTCTGCCGTAGGAACTCAGCCCCCTTCCGCTATCCACCACCGCCAACCGCTACGTGCCGGCGGGGATCCAATCCCGGATCGACAGCAGCAGCGCATGGAAGGCTCCCAGGAATCGAGTCCCTCGCATCGTCTCCGGAGCGATGGACTCGATCCCGGCGCGTACGAGCCGGCGCTCGTGCCGCTCGTAGAGGTCCCTGGCCCTGCTGCTCGCGACGTAGTCCGTCCAATCCTCCTCGCCCGCCTTCCGGCCCCATCGGTCGACGGCCGTCAGGAAAGGGAAGAGGGCGGACCAGTAGTGCCAGGGCGGGATGGACGGGTCCGACCGCAGCATGCGCGCCCAGGGTTCCGGGTCCACGTAGAACGACGACGGGCGTCCCTCGATCTCCCGGACGAGCCCCGCCAGGACCATCTCCTCGGTGGCCGTGCGCACGGCCCGATCGGTGTAGCCGGTGGCCTCGATGACAACGTTGAGGTCCACCGCCTCGCCATCGAGACCCAGGAGCAGCGCCAGGACATCCGCCTTGGCGTTCACCCCGAACCCCGCCCGGAGCCGTAGTACCAGCGACGGGCCCTCCGTCAGCTGAAGGGGACCAGCTTCCTTTTCCCGCGGCGGGGACTGGTCTGGCTCCGCCGGGGTGGCCAGCCGCTGCCAGCTCGTGTCGCCGCCTTCGGCCGCATACCGGGCGAAGTCGCCCACGCGTGCCTCCACGTCCGGCGGGAAGAGCGCCGCGATGCCCTTGAACCGCGGCTTGCTCACCAGGAAGCTCCCGGACCGCGCCCAGGCCGCCACCACGTCCCTGAGCCTCGCCTCATGGTCTCCGAACGCCAGCGACACGAGGATGAGCGCCTCGGGGTCGACGATCGTCCACGGCCGTCCGTCGCCGACCGGCGAGGCGAGGGGGATGAGGGCCGTCCACTGGGCCCACGCGGCGTCGATGGCCGCTTCCTCCGCGATACGGCGGGTCTCGCTAACGGTTGGCATTGATCCGGTCGATTGCGCGGTCCACCAGGTCCGGCCAGGCAGGGGCGGCGTCCTGCGTGAGGACCCACTCCCTTGCCCTGGCCAGATCGTGGTCGGTCGGATCGAGAGCCACGAGGTCCTGGGCGTGGACGCTGCCCGCACCACGGTCCACAGCGGCGAACAGCTTCAGCGCGATCAGCGTCTGTCGACCCACGAGGCCGACGTCCAGCCCGTCGCCGAAGCGCTCCCACGTCAGCTCTTCCGCCGTCTCCGGCGGCAGCCCTTGCGACCACTGCTTCCCTACATCCGTGTTCATCCAATCCTCATCGAGGCCCAGGTCGCGAGCCACTGTCCGGATGGCGTGCCGAAGTGCCGGCGGAAACGGTTCAGCCTGATGCAACTGGACGGTTCCGTCCTCGTCTCTGTCGGCGCGGGCGATGACATCGACGTCGCTCGTTGCCCGACGCACTACGCCGAGCAGGTTGAGCGTTGCTCCACCCGTCACGATCACGGCGAAATGCTCGCCTTCCGCGGCGAGAAGCTCGCCCAACGTCGTAAGCGCTTCGCGGATCCCGGATTGGTCCATGGTCGATAAGATACTTAAAGTTCAGTTAGAACATACTTAAACTTCAACACGCGTGAAGTCAAGGATGACCCGCCGGGGCGGCGGAGTCGGCCCGGCGTTGATCTTGATACCGCCGCGACGTGGGACCTCGACGACCTCCTCGCCTATCGACGTTCGCACCGCTGCCCCGGGACTCCGGAGGACTGAGCCCCCTACCGCCCCTCGAAGATGTCCCGGGCCCACGTCCACGCCGAGTGCATCCGTGGCCATCCGAGGGTGGGCACCGCCAGGATGATGGCGTGGACGATCTCTTCTTCGGTCAGCCCCCGGTCGAGGCACTTGCGGACGTGGGCGTGGACGGCGCCCTCGAGCCCGGCGCCCACGGCCAGCGAGAGCTTGACCAGGGCGCGGCTGCGCTCGTCGAGCGGGCCGTTCTCGTGGGCGGCGGAGCCGAGGGTGTCGAAGGCCTCGGCGATCTCGGGGTGGTCGTCGCGGAACTTCACGTAGAGTCTGGGCAGCTCGGTCATGGCGGCTCCCGGGAGGGTGGTCGGTGTGCGGCGGTGATGCGCCGCGGGGTCCGGAGGGGAGTATGGTCGCCGCGTCGGGGCCGGGGCAACCGCCGCGTGCCCGTGCGGGTGCGAAGCGAGCGCCCTATCATTAAGGCATGAGCCACGCATCCGCCGCACGTTTCCCCACACCCGGAGAGGTCCGGGCCGCGCTGGGCGAGGTTGGCGCCGACATACCCGACCTTGCGGTGGCCTACCTGTACGGCTCGGCGGTCGCCGGCGACGCGGGGCCGGGCAGCGATCTGGACATCGCCCTCGTCCTCGTCGCCGACGCCGACCCCGGCCCGCTCTTCGCCGAGACCGTGTCCGCGCGGCTGGCGGAGCGGCTCGGGTTCACGGGCGAGGTGGACGCGCACCTGGTGGACCACCTGCCGCTGCCCGTCCGCGGCCGGGTGGTCACCGAGGGGGTGCCGGTCTTCGAGCGAGACGCGGTGCGGCGGGTGGAGTTCGAGACGAGCACGCGGCGGCTGTACTTCGATTTCCTGCCGTTCCTGGAGCGCGACGCCCGGGAGGCGCTCGGTGGTTGACCCCCAGAAGGCCCGTTCGCTCCTCGCCCTCTACCGCCGGTACCGTGGCTTCCTGGAAGAGCTGGCGGAGCGGTCCGACGACGAGATCCGGTCCGACTTCGCGGTCATGGGCGGGCTCCAGCACTACCTCCTGCTCCTGGTCGAGACCGTACTCGACCTCGGCAGCCACGTCATAAGCTCCGAGGGCTACGACCCGCCTCGAAACTACGCCGATATCTTCCGGGTCCTCCGCGACGAGGGGATCCTGCCGGCCGATCTCGCCGACCGCCTCATGGCCATGGCACGGTTCCGGAACGTCCTCGTGCACCTCTACGCCGACGTGGAAGAGGAGCGGGTGCTCCGCGTGCTGCGGGAATCGCTGGACGACCCCGATGCGGTCGTGGCGATCATCCGGGAACGGTTCGCGGAACAGCTGGAGGGCTGAGAACGACCGGGCGGCCGCCCTCTTCCCTCTCCCTCGGTCTCTCCATCGGCCTGTACCTCGCCCTCCGCTTCGTACTTCGCCGTTTCCATGGGGCGCTGCGCCCCGGCTCCCTTGACTACGAGGTGTGACACAATCATACTCAACGTTATGAGTAAGCGACTGCAGGTGGTGATGGACGAGGACGAATACCGTGAGATCCGGGAAGCGGCGGAGCAGCGTCGGCTGACGGTGTCGGAGTGGGTCCGCCGGACGTTGCGGCGGGCGCGGGAGTCGGAGCCGTCGACGGATATCGGCTCGAAGCTGGAGGTGGTCCGCTCCGCGGTCCGGTACGACTTTCCGACGGCCGATGTGGCGCAGATGCTCCGGGAGATCGAGGCGAGCTACGGGGCGGGGTCGGAGACCGGGGAGTCGGAGGCGGAGGAGTCGGGCGGCGGCGGGTCAGGGCCGGAGTCGTCGTCGTGATCTTCATCGATTCGAACGTGCCGATGTACCTGGTGGGTGCGGATCATCCGCACAAGGCGGACGCGCGCCGTCGGCTGGAAGCGCTGATCTCGGATCGGGAGCGGCTGGTGACGAGCGCGGAGGTGATGCAGGAGATCGTGCACCGGTACGTACATATCCGGAGGCGGGCCGCGATCCAGCCGGCGTTCGACGCGCTGCTCGGGGTGGTGGACGAGGTCTACCCGGTGGAGCGGGAGGACGTGGAGCGGGCCAAGACGGTGCTGGACGGGGCCCCGGATCTGGGCGCCCGGGACGCGCTGCACGTGGCGGTGATGCGGCGTCGCGAAGTGGCTCGTATCCTGAGCTTCGACATCGGCTTCGATCAGGTGCCCGGACTCGAGCGGATCGGGGCGTAGGGTGGAGTTCGAGACGAGCACGCGGCGGCTGTACTTCGATTTCCTGCCGTTCCTGGAGCGCGACGCCCGGGGGAGGCTCGGTGGTTGACCCCCGAGGATGACGGCACAACCCGCCCTCTACCCTCTCCCTCGGTCTCTCCATCGGCCTGTACCTCGCCCTCCGCTTCGTACTTCGCCGTTTCCATGGATCGCTGCGCCCCGGACCTGGAGACGAAAAGGCACGAGGCGGAGGTACAGGTACAGGCCGAGGCCGACGGGAGAGGGGAGAGGGGAGAGGGGAGAGGGGCTGATATTCCGCCGCCCGTGCGCTACCATTCCCCGATGACCGATCCCGAGACCGACCGCGAGACCGAACCTCCCGTCTACTACTACCGCCACGGCCTGGCGGTCCTCCGCCACGTCCGGGAGGCGCCGCCGTGGATGCAGTACGACGATCGGGCGGACGCCTACGTGGCGCCGGGCCATCGGCTCCCGGAGCTGCGGGAATGGGCCGAGGCCCGGGGGATCAAGGCGGCGGCCGGTGCCGCGCCGGGCGCCGGTAGGCCGGGGAGCGCCGGTACCGCGGCGGCCGACGGGATGGTGGCCGGCGACCCGTCGTCGCCGGAACCGCTCCCGTTCTACGACCCTCGCTCGCCGCGGCCGTACCAGGAGGACGCGGTGGCGCGGTGGGAGGCGGCGGAGGGACGGGGCTCGGTGGTGCTGCCCACGGGGTCGGGGAAGACGTTCGTCGCGATCCTGGCGATCCAGCGGACGCTGGGGGGCGGCGAGGGTCGGGCGTGCGTGGTGGCGCCGACGCGGGCGCTGGTGGCCCAGTGGTACGCCCAGCTGGCGGACGCCTTCGGCGCCGACCGGGTGGGCGCGTACTACGCCGACGAGAAGGACGTCCGGCAGCTGACGGTCACCACCTACCACTCGGCGTTCGACCTGCTGGAGCGGGAGGGCGCGGCCGTGCGGCTGCTGGTCCTCGACGAGGCGCACCATCTCGAGGACACGGCGGCGGGTGGGCCGAAGGCGTGGCACGACGCGCTCCGGATCGCGCCGGCGCCGTACCGGCTCGGGCTCACCGCCACCTACCCCGACGGCCGGGACGCCGAGCTGCGGCGGCTGGTGGGCGGCGTGGTCTACCGGCGGGCGGTGGGCGAGATGGCCGACGCCGAGCTGGCCGACTTCGCCCTGGAGCGGCGGTTCGTGGCGCTCACGCCCGGGGAGCGGGAGCGGTACGAGGCTGCCGAAGCCGAGTACGAGGACTACATCGCACGGAAAGGGTTCCGGGACCGCTACCCCGACCCGGGCGACGCGTGGCGGGTGTTCATGGCCGAGACCCGGCGGCGGCCGGCGGCCCGGCGGGCGTTCCGTGCGTTCCTGGAGCGGGAGCGGGTGGTGATCCTGGCGGAGAACAAGCTGCGGGAGGTGTACCGGATCCTGGCGCTGCACCCCGCCGAGCGGGCGGTGCTGTTCACCGGCAACGTGGCGGCGGCGGAGTCGCTGTCGGAGCGGCTGGCGGTGCCGATGATCACGGCGGACACGCCGGCGTCGGAGCGGAAGCGGCTGCTGGAGGACATGTCCGAGGGTCGCGTCCGGGCCGTGGCCAGCGTGCGGGTTCTCGACGAGGGCTGGGACGTGCCCGCCGCCAAGCTGGGCGTGATCCTCGGCGACAGCAGCCGGGGCGGGCGCCGGCAGCACGCCCAGCGCCTCGGCCGGATCCTGCGCCGGCAGGGCGACCGCGTGGCGTCACTCTACGAGGTGGTGGCCGCCGACACCTACGAGTTCTTCGCGTCGCAGAAGCGAAGGGGCGGGCTCGCCCGGGGGGCGGAGCCGCAGCTGGGCTTGGGGCTGTGAGACGACGCCCGGCTCGACACCGGCCCACGATCCACCCGGCCAGGTCCGGGGGCCCGGTCCGTCGCGCGGGCCGCTGAGGCCGGGGACCCGCCATGCTCCGCCGCACCCACGTCCTCCCGTTCACCGCCGAGCGCGGCGGCCGCATCACCGTCGAGTTCCTCGCCGACCCCGACGGGCGCGTCACGAAGTTCCTCGACCGGCTCTGCCGGCTCATGACGCGCCTCGAGGGCCGGCCCCGGAGCGCGGTGCTCGAAGGGCTGCGGCGCCAGGAGCGCCGGGTCCGCGACGCCCGCCGCCTGGCCGGCCTGTCGAAGACGCTCCTCGACGCCGCCCGCTTTGCGCCCGACCCGCTGGCCCACCGCGCCGCCGACGTCCGGGAGGCCGTCTTCCTCGCCCGGGGCGAGCACTGGCCGCCCGTCCCCGGCGACGAGGACGTGCCCTACCGGGAGGCCGCCGATGACCTCGGCCTCACCGTCGACCAGGCCCGCGACGCTCTCTACGCCGACCGCCCGGGCCGACGCCGGCTGAAGCGCGCCCCTCGCTGGGACGGCGCCCGGCTGCTCCGCCGCTACAACCTGGAGCTGGCCCGGGCCGTGCTCCTGGACGCCGTCGAGATGACGGTGACGGCCGAGGGCGGCTGGGGCGACATCTTCCGGGCCGTCAAGCTCGGCCGGCTCATGTACCGCGTCGAGCGGGTAGGCGACGGAGACGGGTCCCGTATGGGCGGCGGCTCCGGACCGCCCGGCGGCTCCGATCCCGGCGGCCCGCCCCGCTACCGCGTCACCCTCACCGGCCCCGCGGCGCCGTTCGTGACCCGGGCCCGGCGCTACGGCGTCCGGTTCGCCCGGGTGGTGCCGGCGTTGACGCGGGCGCCGGGGTGGCGGCTGGACGCCGTCATCGACCGGGACGGCCGTCGCCTGGATTACACGCTGGAGGCCGGCGGCGCCATCCGGACCCGGGCCCGCCGTGCTCGCTACGACTCGGCCTGGGAGCGGGGACTGGCCGCCGAGTTCGAGGAGAAGATCGGCGCCGAGCGCGGCGGCTGGTCGCTGACCCGGGAGGACACGCCCGTGCCCGTCGGCGACGACCTCTTCCTCCCCGACTTCACCGTCCGCCACGACGACGGCCGCGAGGCGCTGGTCGAGATCGTCGGGTTCTGGACGCCCGAATACCTCACCGCCAAGCTCGACAAGGTCCGCCGCGCCGGCCTCGACAACCTGGTGCTCGTGGTCTACAGGGGCCTGGCCGCGGGGGCCGCCGCCGACGCGCGGGACGACGGGGCGCTCGCAGCCGACGACGCGTTCGCCGACCTTCCCGGCGCCGTCCTCTGGTTCGCCCGCAAGCCCCGGATCGGGGCGGTGATGGAGGCGGTGGAGCGGGTGGCCCGCTGACCTACTTCCGGGGGTGCTTCTCCCGGTCCTCGGTGTCCGGGTCCCGGCTGCCCGGCCGGGCCTCCGGCGTGTTCTCCGAGATGACCTCCTGCTTGCCCTCCCGCTTCAGGTCGATCTTCTGCTGATGGGTCTGGGTCCGATCGGACTCCTGGCGCTGCTTGCTCGAGCCGGTGGTGGCGCCCACCTCGCTGGGGTCCTTCCCGGCCTCGCGCGCCTCCTTCGCCGCCTTCCGCTTCTGCTCTTCGCTGCCTTCCATCTTCTTGCCGCCCAATGGGTCCTCCCGTCCGGTGCACTGCTCCTGACCGCGGTGCATCAGAGGGGCAACATGCGTTCCGTCGCGCCTGCGCAGCGTTCCTCGAAGATGTCCAGCGCCCTCGTCCCTCTCCCTCGGTCTCTCCTTCGGCCTGTACCTCGCCCTCCGCTTCGTACTTCTCCCTTTCCATGGCGCGCTGCGCCCGGACCACTTGACTGCAGGTGGTGATGGGAGAGGACGAATACCGGGAGATCCGGGAGGCGGCCGAGCGCCGTCGGCTGACGGTGTACGGAGTCGGACTCGGGATGATCTTCATCGATTCGAACGTGCCGATGTACCTGGTGGGCGCGGATCATCCGCACAAGGCGGATGCCCGGCGTCGTCTGGAGAGTCTGATCTCGGCGCGGGAGCGGTTGGTGACGAGCGCGGAGGTCATGCAGGAGATCGTGCACCGGTACGTTTACATCCGGAGGCGCGACGCCATCCAGCCGGCGTTCGATGCACTGCTGGGGGTGGTGGACGAGGTCTACCCGGTGGAACGCGAGGACGTGGAGCGGGCCAGGACGGTGCTGGACGGCCTCCCGGATCTGGGGGCCCGGGACGCGCTGCACGTGGCGGTGACGGGGCGGCGCGAGGTCAACCGGATCCGCAGCTTCGACCCCGGCTTCGATCCGGTGCCCGGTCTCCATCGGATCGGCGCGTAGGACCGCCCTGGCCCCGATCCTTCCCACCCTTCCGGTGTAGTAGCACCATTCCGCGATCGTGCACTCGTGAATCCTGCATCCTGGCCCTTGACTCAATCCGCGATCCTCGTCCGCAACGCCCGCCAGCACAACCTGAAGGGCATCGACCTCGACCTGCCCCACCGGAAGCTCATCGTGGTCACCGGCCCCAGCGGGAGCGGGAAGAGCTCGCTGGCGTTCGACACCATCTACGCCGAGGGGCAGCGTCGCTACGTGGAGAGCCTGTCCACGTACGCCAAGCAGTTCCTGGAGCGGATGGAGAAGCCGGCGGTGGACCGGGTCGAGGGGATCGCGCCGGCGGTGGCCATCGAGCAGCGGAACCCCACCAAGACCAGCCGCTCGACGGTCGGCACGGCCACGGAGGTCCACGACTACCTGCGGCTGCTCTGGGCCCGGGCGGGTGTGACGGTCTGCCCGGAGTGCGGCGAGGTGGTGGAGCCGGACACGGTGCAGAGCGCCACGGACGAAGTCCTCGAGCTGGAGGCGGGGACCCGGATCGTCGTGGCGTTCCCGCTCCCGCTCAGCGCCCGGGCCGGCCACGAGCGGGTGGTGGAGAACCTCCGGGAGATGGGCTTCGTGCGGGTGCTGGCCGGCAACGAGACGCTCATGCTCGACGACGCGTCGGCCTCCGACCCCGAGGCGCTCGGCCACGACCTGGCGAAAGAGGATTCCGTGCTGGTGGTGGTGGACCGCCTGAAGGTCGACCCCGACGGCCAGGAGCGGCTGGCCGACTCCATCGGGACCGCGTTCGCCGAGGGGGAAGGGGAGTGCGTGGTGGTCATTTACGACGACGCCCCCACTCAGACCTCAGATCTCAGATCTCAGATCTCGGAAGTCTCCGGGCGCCCGGCGCTCCGCTTCAGCGAGCGCTTCCGCTGCGAGACGCACCCGGACCTGACATTCCTCGAACCGACGCCGCGGCTGTTCTCGTTCAACAACCCGTACGGCTCATGCGAGGAGTGCAAGGGGTTCGGGGCGGTGCTGGAGTACGACGAGGACCTGATCGTGCCGGTGCCGGAGCGATCGCTGCGGGAGGGTGCGGTGGAGCCGTGGGAGGTGAAGCGGTACCGGAAGCGCTACCGGAGCAAGCTCCTGGACTTCGCCAGGCAGCGGGGCGTGGACCTCGACACGCCGTGGGAGGAGCTGCCGGAGCGGTTCCGCCGGCACGTGATCCACGGCGTGAAGCGGAAGGGGAAGGGCAAGAGCTTCCAGGGCGTGATCCCCTTCCTGAAGAGCCGGGAGAAGAAGAAGTACAAGGCGTATATCCGGGTGTTCCTGCGGAAGTACCAGATGGCCCGCACGTGCCCGGAATGCGACGGGTACCGGCTCCGCCCTGAGGCCCTCCATGTGAAGGTGGCCGACCGCCACATCGGCGAGATCGCCATGCTGCGCATCGAAGAGGCGCGGGAATGGTTCGAGAGCCTCGGGGCGGATTCGGGCTCGGGGTCGGGCTCGTACTCGGGTGGCGCGGATGAAGGCGAGGGCGATTCCGGGCGGGACCCCACTACCAGCCCCACCCCCACTACCAAGCCGACGTCGTCCCATCACCTGCGGCAGACGACCCCGTCGGTCGCAGGCCCGATCCTCGAGGAAATCAACGACCGGCTGGAGTTCCTGGACGACGTCGGCCTCGGGTATTTGACGTTGGACCGCCAGACCCGGACCCTCTCGGGCGGCGAGACCCAGCGGATCACGCTGGCCAACTCGCTGGGCGCGAGTCTCATGGACACCCTCTACGTCCTCGACGAGCCGACCATCGGGCTCCACGCACGCGACAACGATCGGCTCATCCGTCTGCTGGAGAAGCTCCGGGACGCCGGCAACACGGTCCTGGTGGTGGAGCACGACCCGGCCGTGCTCCAGCGCGCCGACGAGATCGTGGAGCTGGGCCCCGCCAGCGGCGAGAAGGGCGGACACGTGGTCTTCCAGGGGACGGTGGAGGAGCTCCTGGGCCTGGCCAAAAATTTGGATTTGGATTTGGATTCGGATTCGAAATTGAAGGAGGAGGACGGGGACGAAGCTTCAGCGGCCCCGGATGCCCGGAATCCAGGTACAAGTACGAATCCAAATCCAAATGAAAACCATCCCGAGGCTACCGCTACCGCCCGCTACCTCGCCGGGGAGCTGACCCCGCCGGAATCACGGGAGCGGCCCGTGGACCGGAAGTCGCTCCGGGTCGAGGGGGCCACGCTCCACAACCTCGACGCCGTGGACGTGGAGGTCCCGCTCAACACGCTGACCGTGGTCACGGGCGTGAGCGGCAGCGGCAAGTCGACGCTGGTGCACGATGTGCTCTTCCGGGCGCTGGAGCGGGAGCTGGAGGGGGAGCACTCGGCGAAGGAGCACCTGGGCGAGGCGGTGGGTTCGTATGAGCGGATGGAGGGGGTGGGCTACCTGGACGCGGTGGCGCTGGTGGACCAGAGCCCCATCGGACGGACGCCGCGGTCGAACCCGGCCACGTACACGAAGGCGTTCGACTACATCCGGAAGATCTTCGCGGACCAGCCGCTGTCGAAGGAGCGCGGGTATGACAAGGGCCGGTTCTCGTTCAACACGAAGGGCGGGCGGTGCGAGGAGTGCAAGGGCGACGGCGTGGTGCAGGTGGAGATGGTCTTCATGGCGGACGTCTACGTCCCGTGCGATGCGTGCGGCGGCGCCCGGTACTCGCCGGAGACGCTGGAGGTGAAGGTCAAGGGGAAGACCATCCGCGACGTGCTGGAGCTGACGGTGGACGAGGCGATCCGGTTCTTCATCCGTGAGGACCGCCTGGGGCGGACGTTGTGGCAGCTCCAGCAGGTGGGGCTGGGCTACCTGCGGCTGGGTCAGGCGGCGCCGACGCTGAGCGGCGGCGAGGCGCAGCGGATGAAGATTGCGCGGGAGCTGGCGCGTGCGGGGAAGCGGAAGGGGAAGCGGCTCTACATCCTGGACGAGCCCACCACGGGGCTGAGCGGTCCGGAGGTCCACAAGCTGGTGGGCGTGCTCCAGAAGCTGGTGGACGCGGGGCACACGGTGGTGGTGATCGAGCACAACCTGGGCATGATCCGTGCAGCGGACTGGATCATCGACCTGGGCCCGGAGGGCGGGCCGGGGGGCGGCCGGATCGTTGCGGCGGGCCGGCCGCGTGAGGTGGCGGGCGTGGGCGCGAGCCACACGGGTCGGTACCTGAAGGCGGTGCTGGAGGGGGGTGCGGCGGCGAAGGCGGCGGTGGCCGAGTAGGGCGGGCGGATCGGGAGGGGTGGGTGTGTCCCGTCGCCCCCCCGTTTCGAGTTAAAGTCGGGGGTCGAAGACACCGATACTGATAGGTGAACCCATTTTGAACGGCGGTCGCGGGTGGTGGACACACTGACGTACGCGTGGGACCCCCTGGCCGGAGCGTATTTCCTGGCGTCGCTGGTGGTCTTCACGGCGACGGCCGGTGTGTTCGTGCACGGCCGGTTCGCGCCCGCCAGCCGCCGCTTCTTCGTTCTGGGTGCCGTCGCCGCCGGCTGGCTGGCCGCGCTGGGGATGGCGGTCCTGTCTGCGGACCCGTCCACGGAGTTCATCTGGCTCCGTTTCGCGTGGGTCATCGACCCGTTCCTGGTCGCGGCGCTGTACTGGCTGGTCCTGGAGCTCACGGGTGTCCGGCGCCGGGCCATGGGCTACGCCGTATGGAGCGTCGCTGTGGGCTTTGCGGCGATGAGCATCAGCACACCAGAGTTGGTCCGGGGACTCGAGTCCGCGACCCGGCAATACACCCTCACCGGCTACGGCTGGCTGGGCGGGCTGTACCTCCTGTACGTCTTGACGGTGGTGGCGCTGGCCATGAGGGAGCTGGTGCGGTCCCGGATCCACTCCCCGTCGCCGGCCCATCGGGTGGAGCGGGGCGCGCTGCTCGCCGCGGCGACCTTCGCCGTCCTGACGGTGTTGGAATACTGGATCCCCACCGAGGTCTACCGGGCGGGCCCCGTGACGCCGCCGGCGCTGATCCTCGCCGCGGTGGCCGGTCTATGGGTCGCGCTCCGGCACCAGGTCTTCTCGGTACACCGGACGTTCGGCATGAGCCAGGTCCTGTCGGCCATGTCCGACGCGGTCCTGCTGCTGGACGAGTACGGGCGTATCCACGGCGCGAACCGTGCCGCGAGCGAGCTCCTGGGCGCCGCCGAGGAGGCGCTGAGCGGCGTCCCGGTCTCGACGTACCTCCGGACGGAGGAGGGTGATGAGGGGTGGCTGCCGGAGCCCGGCGCAGTCATCCGGGACCGGGAGCTGCGGCTGCGGGCGCCGACGGGCGAGCGCATCGCCGTGAGCGTGGCCGCCCAGCCGCTGGTGGAGCGTGGTCGGCAGGTGGGGGCGGTGGTGGTGGCCCGGGACATCCGGGACCGGCTGGCGGCGGAGGAGGAGCTGGAGCTCCAGCGTCGCTACTTCGAGGACCTGTTCGACAACATCCCCGAGGCCATCGCGCTGGTGGACGAGCAGGACCGGATCCTCCGGGTGAACGACGAGTTCACCCGCTTCTTCGGCTACACCGAGTCGGAGGCGGTGGGCCGCACCATCGAGGAGCTGATCGTGCCGGAGGACCGGCGCGACGAGGGCCGGGAGTTCGCCCGCACGGTGGCGAACGGCGAGTCGATCATGGAGGAGACGGTACGGCGCCGGAAGGACGGGACGGTGGTGGACGTCTCGATCCTGGCCCGTCGTCTGGAGATCCCCGGCGAGCCGCTGCAGCTGTACGGCATCTACCGCGACATCACGGGCCGGAAGGAGGCGGAGCGGCAGCTGCGGGCGCGGGAGGAGGAGCTGCGGCACGCCCAGAAGATGGAGGCTGTGGGGACGCTGGCCGGCGGCGTGGCCCACGACTTCAACAACCTGCTGACGGTGATCAACGGGCACGTGCGGTTCGCCCTCGACGACCTGTCGGACCCGGAGCAGGTACGCCGGGACCTGGAGGAGGTGGAGCGAGCGGGGGTGCGGGCGGCGAACCTGACGCAGCAGCTCCTGGCCTTCAGCAGCCGGCAGGTGCTACGCCCCCGGGTCCTGGACATCAACGAGGTGATCCGGGAGATGGAGCGGATGCTGGGCCGGCTCATCGGTGAGCACATCCGTCTCGAGACCCGCCTCGCCGACGAGCCCTGCCGGGTCCGGGCCGACCGGGGCCAGATCGACCAGGTGCTGGTCAACCTGGTGGTGAACGCCCGGGACGCCATGCCGGAGGGCGGC
>JAWODW010000073.1:0-5569 GCA_046483065.1 Longimicrobiales bacterium
GCGACTCGCCGATGGAGACCAGCGTGGCCGCGCGGTGGGCGTCGGCCAGACCGCGGAGCGCGCTCGTGAGCTGGTCGTAGTCGTGGTAACGGTCGTAGTCGGCCGGGGTCAGACCCGTGGCGCCGATGCATAACACGGCCGCAAGCGCTACGGCCGGGCCGCGCCGGCGGTAGCGCCGGATGGACGTTGGCTGCATGGGTGGCTGCTCTCCTCGTACGGTAGGATGGGCTTCAATACTGTGAGACGCGCAGGGCGGGCGAAGCGTTGGGAGAGGGTAGGCGCGGAGGCGCGGAGGAGCGCGGAGGGCGCGGAGGGACACGGGTCACGGGTCACGGTCACGGTCACGGTCACGGTCATGGTCACGGATCGGGGCACGGTCGCGCACGCGAGCACTCGCACGCGAGTTCAGTATCCCTCAGCCCCCGATGGTCGGCGGGCTTGACGCCAAACCGCCAGCAGCGCGCGAACCCGCCGACGCGGTTGACATCACGCACCCCATGAGACTACCTTTTTACGGCTGACGGGGAAGGAAAAACACGAACCCGCGGGGCGCCAGACGGTCCGCGGGCGGTTCTTTCTCCCCGCGCTGCGAGCGCCCGTAGCTCAATTGGATAGAGCGCATGACTACGGATCATGAGGCTGGGGGTTCGACTCCTCCCGGGCGTACTGTTGATTGAAAATCCAGGGAAGCGAGTGCGGGCCGCGGCCGCGCCCTTCGGGGTGTGGGCGAGGAAAGTCCGAGCTCCACAGGGCAGGGTGCCGGCTAACGGCCGGACGCCGTGAGGCGCTGGAAAGTGCCACAGAGAGGAGACCGCCGATGGCCGTCGCCGTAAGGAGGCGGCACAGGCAAGGGTGCAAGGGTGGTGTAAGAGACCACCGGGGGCCTGGCAACAGGCGTCGCAGGGTAAACCCCACCCGGAGCAAGGCCAAGCAGAGGTGAGACGCTGCCCGCGTCGACGTGATCTAGGTTCACGATAGCCTCGGGTAGGCTGCTGGAGGCGGCGGGCAACCGTCGTCGTAGAGAAATGGCCCGCCTTCACCCTCACGGGTGAGGACAGAACTCGGCTTATTCGCTTCCCTTGGGATATTGCGCCCGTTTGGGGTAGTTTTCCCCACGGTCGCAAACACTGCGCCCGTTTGGGGTAGTTCCCGCCACCTTCGGCGGCGGGACTTCGCCACGGTCGCCCAAGCGCCCGTAGCTCAGTTGGATAGAGCGCATGCCTCCGGAGCATGAGGTCACAGGTTCGAATCCTGTCGGGCGTACTGAGTTGGATAAGGTTGCCTCGCAAGGACTTAACGGTCTTTGCGGGGCTTCTCTCTTTTTGCCTGGATCCTGGGGGGCAGACAGTTGCGCCAGACAGTTGCGGCCTGGTCTCTAGTCTGCCAGCGTTTCCTGCAAGTCCTCGAAGGTGACATCCATCTTTGGCATCGTTCCCTGCGTGTCAGAATGCGCCACGTTCTGCGAACCTGACGGCCCACTCAGGCCAATCCAGCGGCAGGTTGCGGGTGACACCTTGTTTGCGAGATTATTAAATCTTGGCCGCCGGGAATACAAAGACTATAGTCTTGTAGACGAGATTATAGGTGGCCGTCATGCGGCAACCCAAGACAACACAGGAACCGCTACGCGCACCTCTGAACCAGTACCTGGGAACGGAGGGGAACGTTCGGGTGCTGCGAGTTCTGAGTACTACCACCGAGCCCCTGGCCCGCACAGTCGTGGCGGAGCGGGCCGAGCTTCATCCCACGGGTGTGCGACGGATTCTGGACGCTCTTGCCGAGACGGGCCTCGTGGACGTGGTCGGCAGCGGCCGCAACCAGTCAGTTCGGCTGCGGGATGAGCACCCCATGGCGGGCCCCTTACGCCAGCTGTACCGCGAGGAGCGCGAGGTCTTCGAGCGGGTCCCTGCCGCGGTGCGCAACGCCGTGGCGACGCTGTCGAAGCTGATCGACGCCGTGTGGCTGGAGAGTCCGGAGGCCCGATCGTCCGGCATCGTCGACCTCGGGGTCCTGGCACCGTCCGATGTCGTGGATCAGGTGGCACGGGAGCTGGCGGATCGACTTTCGCCGCTGGGTGAGAACCTGGCCCTGCATTTCGTGGCCCACGGGTACACGCGGGCTGATGCGGGACTCCTTCCCGAGCAGGAGCAGGAGCGACTTCGGAACGTGACGCTGCTCTACGGTTGGATCCCGCTGGAGTGGCGGAGGGAGGGCGGGGGGCCGATCCGGTCGCATCGGGAGTTGGACGATCGGGCCCGTCGGATCGCCACAGCCGTGGCCGAGCGTCTGCCAAACGATCCCTCGATCGTTGAACGCGCCGTCGGGTGGATCGATGACCGGCTCGAGTCGGCCGGCGAGCGGGAGGCGCCGGCTCTGGAGGAGTGGAGGAGTTTTCTGACCCGGCTCTCCATTCCGCAGATCCAGAAGCTCCTGATGGAGGATTCCGAGCGGGCGCGCGAGCTTCGCCAATCGCTCCCGTTCGCGGAGGCGCTGCCTGCCCGCGAGCGTCGCTCTCTCATCAGCAGGGGAGGGAACGCGTGACCCGCGAGGAGCTCGAGCACGCGATCCGAGCTGCGTGCGACGTGAGCGGCGACGATGAGCTCTGGGTCTTCGGCTTGCAGGCGATCCTTGGTCAGTACCCGGACGCACCGGCGTCACTGCGCCAGTCCGCCGAGGCCGACGTGGTCCCCAGGAACCTGCCCGACAAGAGCGATCTGATCGATGCCACGCTGGGGCTGGATTCCATGTTCCACATGCAGCATGGCTTCTACGTGCACGGCGTTTCCCTCGAGACCGCGACGCTGCCGGACGGCTGGCAGGACCGGAAGGAAAAGCTGGAGCGTTGGGTCCGGGCGAACGAGTCGACCTGAGCGACTTTCCCTTGCCGGCCCGCCGTCCTAGGATCAACGACGTTCGTTCCCCAGCCCCGGAGACGCCATGAAGCCCCCGTCCTTTCGCCGGCAGGTTTGCCGTGCTCGCCTGTCCCTCGTGGCGGCGCTGGTGACGCTGGCGGCGTGCGGGCAGGCGGAGGTGGACGAGGGTGGGTCGTCGACGACGGACGGCGCCGTCTGTCTCCAGGGCGGCCCGTTCGCAGCCGGTGGAGGGATCGAGGTCGGCGCCGGCGGGCCGGGCGCCTCGAGCCGGGCGGGGACGACCGGGGATGTCGCGGACCGGGTGGGTCGCCTCCGCTGGCACCGCTACGACGGCTGCGAGCGTTTCGTCATGGACCTGGTGGACGGGGCGGGGGAAGCCGTCGCGGGTTCGGGAGCGGTGTCGGCGGAAGTGCTCCGTGATCTCGGTGTCGTGCGTGTGACGCTGAGGGACGTGGCGGGGGCGGAGCCCGATGCCACGGACGCGACCTTCGCCGGACCGCTGGCCCGGGCCGCGTACGCCGTGGCCTCGCCGGAGGGTCCGTGGGTGTACGTGGATCTCCACCTCGGCGACGCGGCGGAGGCGGCGGTGTCCACGCTGAGGGATCCGGCCCGCGTGGTGGTGGATCTGCGGCCGGGAGGCGGCCGGGTGCCCCCACCGGCGCCGTCGGAGACCCGGGTCGTGGTGCTGACGCCCCGACCGGGGCCGGCGACGTACCCTCTCACGGTGACCGGGTACGCCCGGACGTTCGAGTCGAACGTCGTCGTGCGGCTGGAGCGGGAGGGCCAGGAGGTGCACGAGGACTTCACCACCGCCACCGCGTGGCTGGACGCCTGGGGTCACTACTCCTTCACCATCGCCGATGGCCCGGCTGCGCGGGTCGTGCTGCACGTGGGGGAGTATTCGGCGCGGGATGGCACGTGGGAGGGTGTTGCGGTCCCGCTCGACATGCGCTGAAGAACCGACCCCTGCACAGGAGCTGACCGTGGGATCCCCGACCGTGAATCTACCCACACGCTGTGCCGTGGCCCTCGTGATATCCGTCCTCGCGGCCGTGGTCGAGGCGCCCTAGCCGGGTCGAACGACGAGCTCGACCCGCAGTTCCTGAGCCGACCCACAACCCCGTTCCGTGGCCAGTCCCGCCGCACTCCCGCCGGACGCACGCCGCACCCCCCCCGCACGCCCGGCTCCAGGTTGTCCCATTCCGCCATTCCGTTGCCCCCGATTGTGGCCCAGAGTGTGTGGACCGGAGTCGGGAGCCGGAGTGGGGAACCGGGGCGTCCACGGGCTTCAGCGACCATGGGTGGTCGCGGCCCACTGGACCAGGGCAGAGAGCGCCGGCATTGGGGAAAAATCGCGATCTGGCGGGCCTTTGGCCCGCGACATCGCAATTTCCACCCTATAACGTGGAGAATCGAGATGAGGCTGGCTGACAGCGGGGGCGAAAGCGCAATATTCCACCTCGGACGTGGAATCGTACGATCTGGCGACAGAAACGGGCGCGAGATCGCATTTTTCCGCGGCCACGGCGCCCCGCATGGGTGATTCCGCGGAGGACCGGATCGCCGAGTTGGCGGCGGGCCAGCACGGCGTCGTCGCCCGACGCCAGTTGCTCTCGGCCGGGCTCACGGCCCGGCAGGTGGAGGAACGCCTCCGGACGAACCGGCTGCGCCGGGTCCACCAGGGTGTGTACATCCTCGGATCCCTCGCCGGCGCCCTGGAACCGCCACGGGCGCCGCTGATGGCGGCTCAGCTTGCGTGCGGCCCGGGGGCGCTGATCAGCCACGTGCACGCGGCTGGGCTCCGGGACCTCCTCCCGGAGCCGTCCCCGTTGGAGCCCGTCCATGTCCTGGTCCCGGGCGGTCGGTCACCGGCGCGCCGGCCGGGGATCGCGGCTCACCGAGCCGAAAGGTTGATGGCGGGGGAGGCCACGGCCGTGGATGGAATTCCGGTTACATCTCCTCTGCGCACGCTCGCCGATCTGTCCGGGCTGGTGTCGGGCGGCGACCTCGAGCGAGCGGTGGCGCGGGCGGAGCGGTCGGGGCTGGTCCGCCACGCGGAGCTGGAGGAGCTCGTCGCCCGGCACGGCGGATGTCCCGGGGCCCGCCTGCTGCGAGCGGTGATCCTGCGCGAGGGTGGCGCCAAGCTGACGCGTTCCGAAGCCGAGTCGCGCTTCCTGGAGCTGGTTCGCGGCACCGGACTCCCGGAGCCCGAGGTCAACGTCCAGGTCCACGGATACGAGGTGGATTTCTACTGGGCGGACGCCGGGGTGGTGGTTGAAATCGATGGGTTCGAGTATCACCGATACCGGACGAGCTTCCACGCTGATCACCGCCGTGACACGACGCTCTTCAGCGCCGCCGGCATCTGGGTCCTCCGGTTCACGTGGCAGCAGGTCGTGGACGAGCCCAAGCCGACGCTGGTTGCGCTGGTCCGGGCGCTCGACCGGAGATGACCCCACCGTGGCGTTACGGCGTCCCCCGTATCCCACCCCGATGGTCGAAGGGCTCCTTAACGAAGCGTGATGCCGGGACGTCAATTATTATCCCGGGGTTAAGGGGTCCGTCGTCATCACCTGGAGCAGATGAGCTTGCAAGGCCAACGATCGACCGACCGCCGGCGGATCCGGCCGGCGGGGTTCCGCTTCGCCACCGTCCTTCTCTTCCTCCTGACTGTCTCCGGGGTCTTCGCCCCGCGA
>JAWODW010000066.1:0-20103 GCA_046483065.1 Longimicrobiales bacterium
TCCCAGCTCCATTCCACATCGCCCATCGGGTAGAACTTCAACCCGCCGTAGATGTATTCGGTGGCCTGCACCCCGGCGCCGATGCTGAAGCCGAGCTCGGTGCCCAGGTCGGCGTCGATCTCACCCGCCCCGAAGTCGGCCGATGGCGCCTTGGCGAAGATGGCGCCCACCTGGCCGGTGGCGAACAGCCCCATCGGGCCCAGGGGAACGTCGAAGCGAACCCCGGTCATGAGCGGGAAGTAGAGGTAGCCCGCGTCGGCGGCGAAGTTCGTGCCTGCGTCCGCGGTGCCATGCGCGATGGCATCGACCGAGGTGTACCAGCTCAGGCCGGGCATCGCCATGATCGGGAGCCAGAGGTCCAGACCGCCCAGGGCCCCGACCTCTGCGGCCCCGGTATCGCTGTAGTCGCCCGTAGGAATGGATGCGCCGACGTGGGCGCCGAAACCGAACTGCGCGGCTGCCGGGGTGGCCGCGTAGAGGAAGAGCGCCGCCGCGGCGAGTGCTATGAACTTCTTCATGTTTCGCTCCGTGTTCCAGAAACTGAGGGCCGGACCGCCGTTGAATCGGCGCCGGAACCAGGACCTTGATCGGCCGCCCCACTAGTAAGAGCAAGGATCCTGCCGTGTGCGCCATTGACACCCGCGTGACGCGCGACCTACAATCGAGACCCCCGCGAACCGGGATTCACGGCCGCTGTAAAGGGAGGAATCATGGCCACGGCGAAGGAATACACCACTGAAAGGATCCGGAATGTCGCTGTGCTGGGGCACGGCGGCTCCGGCAAGACCACGCTGGTCGATGCACTGTGCTTCGTAGCCGGCTCCAGCCGCCGGCACGGGAGCGTGGATGACGGCACCGCGCTGACCATGTACACGCCGGAGGAGATCGATCACGGGCTCTCCATGCAGGCGTCGGCGGCGTTCGCCGAATGGGACGACGTGAAGATCAACCTGATCGACTCGCCCGGCTACATGGACTTCACGGGCGAGGCGCTGGCGGCCACGAGGGTTGCCGACGGCGCGGTCGTCGTCCTCGGCGCCACCACCGGCGTCGAGGTCGGCACAGAGAAAGTCTGGGAATATTGCGAGGACCGCGGAATTCCCAGGCTTTTTTTCGTATCCATGATGGACAAGGAGAACGCCGACTTTGATGCGGCCTACAGTGACATCAAGGAGCACCTGACGGACGCGGTGGTCCCGGTCGAGATCCCCATCGGCGCCGGCGACGATTTCCGGGGCATCATCAACCTGTTCAGCGGCCGGGCCCATGTCTACGACCCGGCGAGCACCACCGGTGAGTACGAGGAGACCGACATCCCGGAGGAGCTCCAGGCCAAGTTCGAGGAATGGCGGACGGAGCTCATGGAGACCATCGCCACCACCGATGACACGCTGCTCGAGCAGTACCTCGAGGGCGGCGAGATCGGCCGGGAGGAGGCGCTGGCGGCCATGAAGAGCGCCATGGCGCGGGGCGAAGTCTTCCCCGTATTCTGCGGCGCGCCACAGAAGACGTGGGGGACCCGGGCGCTGATCCGGAAGCTGGTAGAGCTGATGCCGAGCCCGGCCGAAGCGCCGGCGGAGCTCGCCCAGCGGCCGAACATCGACCAGGTGGTGGAGCTGCGGGCCGCCGACGACCAGCCGTTCGCCGCGCTGGTCTACAAGACCACGAGCGAGCCGCATGTGGGCGAGCTGAGCTTCTTCCGCGTCTACAGCGGCAAGCTGGAGAACGGGATGGACGTGCTCAACGCCAACCGTGACGCCGGCGAGAAGATGGCCCACATCTCCGTGGCCCAGGGCAAGGAGCGCCTCGAGGTATCCACGATCCACGCCGGCGACCTGGGCGTGGTGGCGAAGCTCAAGGACACCCACACCAACGACACCCTGTGCGACCCGGGCCGTCCGCTGGTCATCGAGCCGATCCGGTTCCCGGCGCCCGACATCTCCGTGGCCATCCAGGCGGCAAGCCGGAGCGACGAGGACAAGCTGGGCACCGGGCTCACCCACCTCCGGGAGGAGGACCCGACCTTCGAGAGCGGCTACGACGCCGAGGTGAAGCAGACCATCATCCGCGGGCTCGGCGAGCTCCACCTGGACGTCCAGATGGAACG
Source organism: Longimicrobiales bacterium (assembly GCA_046483065.1). GTDB lineage: Bacteria > Gemmatimonadota > Gemmatimonadetes > Longimicrobiales > RSA9 > JAWVYT01. Next base: position 2,108 of record JAWODW010000066.1, read on the forward strand.
GCTGGAGCGGAAGTACGGCGTGGAGGTCACCACGGAGCAGCCCCGGATCCATTACCGGGAGACGATCCGGAAGACCGCCGAGGCCCAGGGGCGCTACAAGAAGCAGACGGGCGGTCGGGGCCAGTTCGGCGACGCATACGTCCGGCTGAAGCCGCTCCCCCGCGACGAAGGCTATGTATTCACCGACTCCATCACCGGCGGCGTGATCCCCAACAAGTTCATCCCATCGGTGGACAAGGGGATCCAGGAGGCGGCCCGGAAGGGCGTCATCGCCGGCTACCCGGTGGTGGACTTCGAGGCCGAATGCTACGACGGGAGCTACCACAGCGTGGACTCCAGCGACGTGGCGTTCCAGGTGGCCGGGTCCATGGCCTTCAAGAAGGCCGTCCAGGACGCCGCGCCGGTGCTTCTCGAACCGATCATGAAGGTCGAGATCACCACGCCCGAGGATTTCATGGGTGACATCATGGGCGACCTCAACCAGCGGCGGGGCAAGATTCAGGGGATGGACAGCCAGGGGGCGAAGACCGTCATCCGGGCGCTGGTCCCGGAGGCCGAGCTCTACAAGTACGCCACCACGCTGCGCTCCATGAGCCACGGCCGGGCCGTCCACACCCGGGAGTTCCACGGGTACGAGGAGGTCCCCCAGCACGTGGCCCAGAAGATCATCGAGGCGTCGAAGCAGGAGGAGGAAGAGGTGACCGCCTGACGCGGGCGGGGGAAAATCGCGACTTCGGCACCTCGCTCGCAGCGATGTTGCACGTTCCCATCCATAGCGTGCAATAATGCGATCTCGCGCAGCCGTCAGGCCCGCGAGATCGCATTTTTGTACCTCAGAGGCGTAAAACCGAGATCGCGCGGTCCGAGTCGCGCTGAAATCTCAATTTTCGCCGCCCCGGATGTCGATCAGCTCTCCGGCTGCGCCGGGATCTCGATCTCCGGTGGCCGGCGGCGCCGGGCCAGCCAGGCGTCCACGCTGTAGCGGCCCGGGCCGATCATGGCGAGCCCGAGGGCCACCCACATGTTCTTGAACGCGTGGGCCGGGGAGCCCTGGCCGGTGGTCACGTGCATGACCCAGGCGACGAACATGGTACCGGCAATGAGGATGGCCGCGGGGCGGAAGAGGAACCCGATGGCGAACAGGAGGCCCCCGATGGACTCCGCGAACGCGGCCAGGAACCCGAAGAAGGTGTGACCGAAGCCGATCCCCAGGTGCTCCACGGCGCCGCCCACCCCGGCCCACTGCTCCGGTCCGCCGGTCAGTTTGCCCCAGCCGTGGAAGAAGATGAAGCCGAAGCCGAAGCCCAGCCGCAGCAGGAGCAGGCCCATGTCCTTCCACCGCTCCGTATCGAATCCGCTCGTTCCCGTACCGTTCATCTCGTCGCCCCGTCTCAGTTCTCGTTGCCGCCCATCCGCTCGGCGATGGCCTTCCACTCCGGAAGCAGACTGCGAACTTCGTACCGCGGGCGGATATCCACCGGCACGTCTTCGAGGCGCTCCACGGCCGCCTCGATCTCCGGGCGCATGACGCCGTAGCGGTCCAGGATCTCGCCGGCCCGCTGGTAGTCGCCCTCCGCCTGGAGGGTGAGCAGCTCGGAGGCCAGGCCGCGGATGGCGGCCTCCATGGCGTTCAGGTCCGCGGTGATCATCCCGTCGTCATCGAAGGAGATGGCGCCCTGCTCCCACAGCCAGTTGAACTGGATCAGGTTGGCCCGGCCGTGGGCCTCGCCGGCGCCGAACCGGATGGACCGGAACAGGTCCGGCAGCTCGCCCACGAAGGCGGCCCGGACGAAGTCGTCGCTGTAGAGACCCCGGTCCCGGAGCACCGTCAGGTTGTGGAGCCCCACCGCGTCGGCCTTGGCCTCCTCGATGGCGGTGTACCGGTCGCTGAGTGCCTGGTTCACCGTCACCCGCTCCCCGTCCACCGTGATGTAGCCGGGGCCCAGTCCGTGGGCCAGCTCGTGCATGAGCACGCTCGTGAACCACGGCTGGAACGCCAGCTCGTCGAGCATGCCGGGGTCCAGGATCTGCTCGGCGATGGGGGTGAGGATCCGGTCGAACTTGGCCTGGCTCACGTTCCGGAGCATGACCTTCTTCGAGCCCTTCTCCTCCCGGACCCGCTCGTCGTTGGGCAGGTTGAACGCGATGGTCTGGACGCCCGCCCGCGTGTCGCCGGCGGTGTAGACCACGTCCACCACCCGCATGGGGCTCTCGAAGCCGCGGTCCAGGTTCTTGTAGCGGTCCGGCATCGGCAGGTTCTGCTCCAGCGTCCGGAGCGCGCTCTTCAGCGTGTCCAGCTCCGCGCCGGCCTCCGCGTCGGCCACGGTCACGAAGCTCTCGAACGCCGCCTTCATCCCCAACAGCTCGTCCTCGTAGACCTCGTACGGCCCGATGGTCGGCTCGATCTTCGTGCCCAGAATGTCCATCCAGGCCACGTCGCTCGGATAGTAGTCGTCGCTGAGGAATGACCGGGCCCGGCTGTCCAGGTACGCCGACAGCGACGGGTTCTGCGAGAGCTCCGCGGCGTCGTGGAGCAGCCCCGCCGCCTCTTCCAGCTCCGGCCCGTACGCCTCGCTGTACGGCACCGCGATGAGCGCGGCACCTTCCCGGCGGATCAGGGTGAAGGGGCTCGTGAACGCTTCCCGGTCTTCCGGGTGGGTTTCCAGCCACAGTTCGAACTCCTCCCGGGTCAGGTCCGCGGGGTAGTAGCCCGCACCCGGCGGCTTCGGACCCACGTCCAGGAACGGCTCCATCTCCCGCTGCCGGTCCCACGGCCCGACCATGATCTCGTAGTACTCACCGGCTGCATCCGCACCCCGGTTGGCCACCCGCTCGGCCCACTCCGGGTTCTCCCGCGCCACCTGACGAGCGAAGAGGTCGTGCATGATGTCGGAGGCCTCCACCAGCCGGGCCAGGACCGCCTTCTCCCAGTCCGCCAGCGCCGACTCGTCGAACGTGATGTCGGCCGGCGCGAAGTCGGCGACCCGCTCCTCCAGCTCATCCATGGTGACCCCTTCCGCCAGCTCCATCTCGGGATCGTTCGGCTCCACCGAGCACCCGGCCACCGCCACGAGCCCGATCAGCATCACACTTCGAATCGTCTTCATCGTATCTCCTGAGTTCGTCGCTGGAACTTCAACTACCTGTCACGAAGGGCTCCGAAGATATCGAAGGGCTCGAAGCCGGCCGAGTCCGGGTTCATCGCGAATCCCGCAGCCCGCCGGCTTCGAGTTCTTCGGAGCCCTTCGAGCTCTTCGTGAATAGCCGTTTTGAACACTGCCCCGCCACGAAGCCGGCCGAAGCGCCGAAATCGCCGCGTTCGTCGCGTCGTCGCGGTGAATCCGCCTGCCGTTGCGTCGTTGCGGTGACTCGGTCTAACGTCGCGTCGTCGCGGTGAACTACCGGGCCGGCCGTCGCCTCGCCGCCGGTTACCGCCGCTCGCTCCCCCGCACCCGGAACTCGAACAGCTCCGGGCGCTGGTAATGCCCGGCCACGTCCAGCGTCATGGCCTCTTCCGTGTTCCGGCCGTAGTCGAGCTCGGCCATGAGCGTGCCCGCTTCCTCGTACAGCGGACCTGCAAGATACGACCCGTCGGGGCCGATGATGGCGCTGCCGCCGCCCAGGAGCCACTGGTCCGGACTCGTGACCTTGTCGGGGCTGGGCTCCAGCTCCTCGGGCAGCGCCGATGCGCGCATGAGCTGACCCGCGGCCACCACGTGGCAGCGGGCCTCGAAGGCGTAGCACCGGCTGGCCTGCTGGTGCATCCCGTTCACGCCCATCACCGCCGACCACGTCGCCACGTGCACGTCCTCGCCGCTGTCGTGGAGCGCCTGCCGGGCCAGCGGGTTCCAGTGCTCCCAGCAGATGAGCCCGCCCAGCCGGCCGGCCGGGGTGTCCACGGCCCGGAGCCCCGCCGTGTCGCCCGGTCCCCACAGGAGCCGCTCCGTGTGGGTGGGCGTGAGCTTCCGGTGATGGTTCAGCAGCGCGCCGTCGGGGCCGAAGACGAAGAGCGTGTTGTAGAGCGTCGCGCGACCGGGGCCCGACCGCACACGCTCGCTCGCGCCCACCACCAGCGTGACCCCCAGCTCCCGGGCCAGCTCCGCCAGCGTTTCGTACGACGCGTCGCCCAACGCCACGCTGTTCTCCACCAGCCGGGCGTACGCCGCCTTCACCGGCGGGTGGTCCCACAGCCCCACGTCCCGGCTGTAGTCCATCCACGCCGGGTAGCCCGGGAGCCATGTCTCCGGGAAGACGACGAGCTCCGCGCCGCGGCCCGCGGCCGCCGTCGCACGGTCCCGGGTGAGCTCCAGCGCTTCCGGCAGCGAACGCGCCTGCTCGGCCTGGACCACCGCCGCCACCACCTTCTTCGGGTCCGCCATCTCCGCACCTCTCGACTGGTTCATTACTGCAGGAAGTCCACGTGGTACGCGCCGAAGGTGACCTCGTGGTCCTCGGCGTAGGAATGGGCCTGGTCCCAGCGACCCAGCGCTCGGGCGATCGCTTCCGGTCGGTCGTTGGGCAGCCCTTCCCCCAGGAACAGCACCCCCGCGTGCGGCCGGCCCGCGTGGTAGAACTCCCGCGTCCAGTGCAGGTAGTCGGCGCGGTTCCGCGTCACCAGCACCCGCTCCTGCTCCGCCGCGAACTCGAGCTGCTCACGGTCCTCCCGGCCGCGACGGCGCAGGTCCACCACACTCGACACGTCCAGGTCGTTCTCCCACGCCACCTCCGCCACCTTCGGGTGGACGTTCTCATCCAGAAGGAATCGCATCGGCCGGCCTAGCCCGGGGACTTCGTGAACGGCAGCTCGCTCTGCACCCGCTCCAGCGTCAGCCTCGCCTCCCGCTCCAGCCGGGCGTCCACCTCCTCGCCGTAAAGCTCGTAATAGCTCAACGCCGCCCGGAGCTGAGGCTCCGACAGCCACTCGTACGCCGCTCGGAGACGCTCGTAGTTGCGGCCCACTTCCTTCCACGTGGATACCACCTCCCACACCTCGAGCCCGCTCCCGGCCACCACCGGACGACGCCCCGTGGCGCCATCCACGAACACGATCCCCGGCGCGCGCCGGGCACGGATCGCCTCCCGGAGCAGCTCCACCACCATGGTGGACCACTCCTCTACTTCCCGCCGCTCCATCTCCCGCTCGATCTCCCGCTGCAGCTCCGCCGGGACGCGGACGCCGCGGGCTGTGCTCTTCGCCATGATCCGTCGCTCGGTTCAGGGTCCGTCCTTGGTGCACGCAGTGCACGCACCGCCACGATGGGGACGGATCGCTCCGCTCGCAACCGGCGCGGCTGGGCTCGCTCCGCTCGCAACAGGCCCGGCTGGGCTCGCTCCGCTCGCAACAGGCGCGGCTGGGCTCGCTCCGCTCGCAACAGGCCCGGCCTGGCGGCCGGGCAACAGGCGCCTTCGGCGCAACAGGGGCGGCGGGCGCCGCCCAACAGGCGGCCTTCGGCCGCAACGGCCCGCTTCGCGGGCAACGGGCTCGGCCCTTCGGGCCTCGCAACAGGCGGCCTTTGGCCGCAGGGGGCTCGCGTACGCTCGCAGGATTGGCTACCGGAGGGTGACCTCCATGCCGTCGTATGCGAGCTCGGCCTTTACGCCGCGCTCGTCGGCCATCTGCCGGAGCTCGGCGCCGAGGGTGCGCTCGTCGCCCTCGACGATCTCGGAGCCGCAGTGGGTGATGATGGCCCGGGGCACGCCCTCCTTCTCGCACCAGGTGAGCTGGGTGCGGACGGGGGTGTGACCGATGAGGGCCTCGCCGCGCTTGCGGACGAAGGAGCGGGTCAGGGTGGCGCCGTCGCCGATGTAGAGCTTGCAGCCGGCGAGCGCCTCGGCCCGCTCCTCGATGTAGACCAGGTCCGGCGCGTACCAGACGGTGACCCGGCCGGCGGTGATCCGGTAGCCCACGGCGGGCGCCCGGATCGAGTGCTCCACCGGAAACGCCTCGAAGGTGATCCCCTTGATCTCCACGGGCGTGCGGGGCGCCATGACGTGGCGGTCTTCTTCCGGGATCGGGTAGTCGGCCATCTCGTCCCAGGCGACGTCGGGCGCCCACACCGGACACGGCGCCCCCTCCTTCAGCCCGAATGCGTGGTCCGGGTGCGCGTGGGTGATCACGATGGCGTGGGGGGCCACCTCGTCCAGCTTCCCCAGCCAGTCCTCGCCCGCGTCCACCATCACGCGACGGCCCCGGTAACCGACCTCGAGGGAGGTATGCATGCGGTGGCGGCGGGTGCGGGCGTCGATCTCGCCGCGGGTGCCGAGGAATGTGAGTTTCATGGTTGGGTCGGCGTGTGGGTCTCGGTCGGTGGCTCGGTATTCTGTGCGGCAAGGTGGGTACCAGGGGGGCTCGGTCCTTTGGACCTCGCAACAGGCCCGGCCTGGCGGCCGGGCAACAGGCGCCTTCGGCGCAACAGGGGCGGCGGGCGCCGCCCAACAGGCGGCCTTTGGCCGCAACGGCCCGCTTCGCGGGCAACAGGCTCGGCCCTTCGGGCCTCGCAATCGGCGGCCTTCGGCCGCAGGGTGACGGCGGGCCTCTTGACTTCGGTTTTTCTTCGGTTCATCCTACAGGCCCTGACGATGTGAACGGTAGCGAGCGGGAGGGTGGGGGACGTGGCGGCACTGCCGGCGGAGGTCCTGGATCTGAGGCGCGAGCTGGAGCGGCGGTTTCCCGAAGCCCAGCCGGTGCGTCAGGGGACCACGGGGGCGGTGGCGACGGGGATCGGGCCGCTGGACGGTGCGCTGCCGGCGGAGGGGTTGCCCCGGGGTCGGGTGACGGTCTGGCGGCCGGGGGGCGGGGCCACGGCGGTGCTGCGGTCGGCGCTGGAGGCGGCAATGGCGGGCGGCGAGCGAGCGGCGTGGGTGGATGGCGCGGGCGTGATCTCGGGAGCGTACTGGAGCGGCGGGACCGGGCGCTCCGCCGGTCCCCGGGAGTCCGGCGGCTTCGAGGAGTCGGGAAGCTCCGGGGGGGCGACCCCGCTCCTCTTTCGGCCTGCCGACCCGGTGAATGCGGCGGCGTGCGCGGAGGAGCTGCTGCGATCGGGCGGGTTCGCCCTCGTCGTGTTGACGGGCGTGGGATCGGGAGGCGGCGGCCGAGGGCTGGCCGACGGCGAGGGTGTCCGCCTGGGTCGTGGGGCGCGGGAGGGAGGTGCGGCGCTCGTGGCGGTGACCGGCGGTGCGCCGGTGTCGCACCTGAAGGTCCGGACCCGTTACGAGCCGGACGGCTTCCGGTGGCGGGAGGGCCCCTTCGGCGAGCCCGCCGCGCTGGAGTCGGTGTTGGTACGCGCGCGAATAGAGTCCATGGGGCTGGACCGGCGAATCCGGTTCCGCCTCGGTGTGGAGGTTCACGATGTACGTCTGTCTCTGGAGCCCGGCCTGGTCGACCGCCGCGGCGTCCGCCGCTGAGGCCGGGCGTCCGGGAGCGAAGGGACGTGGGGTCGCCGGCGACGACGAGGATCGGGCTAGCGACGACGCGCTGCCCACCTCCTACGACCTTGCCCCCCTCCTGGCCGAGCTCGCGCCCCGGCTCCGGGTAGAGCGGGAGGTCATCTGGGCCGATGGCCGGGGGCTCGACGCCGGGCGGCTGGCCGGACGGCTCGTCGAGCGGCTGGCGGAGGAGGGGGCAGCCGCCCGCGCCGGTGTGGCCGCCGTCCCGGTAACGGCCGAGTTGGCGGCGAGGTGGGGCCCGCACGCCGAGGCCGGTCCCGATGACCCCACGCTGTTCCTGGTGAAGGAGCGGACGGGCTGGGGGAGAAGAGCGGAGTCGAGAGCGGGGGTTCGAGGTTCGAGGTTCGAGGTTCGAAATTCGAAAGCCGAGAAGGAAGAGGGAGACGCGAAGGAAGATTCCGCCCACCCCCAGTCCCCCCATCGCCGCCGCGAACGTGCCGCTGCCGGAAAGGAAGCCGCCACCCCGCGAACCGGCGCCGACGACGAACCCGGCGACCCCCAGTCGGGGGGTGGGGCCGTGGCGGGCGGGGACGGGGTGGTGGTGGTGGAAGAAGGGCGGGAGGCGGAATGGCAGGGGCGGCTGCCCGTGTCCGCTCTCCGCCCCCCCGATCGCACCAAGGCGCTGTTCGATGGGGTGGGGCTCGCCACGGTGGGGCAGCTGGCGGGGCTTCAGCGGGAGGCGGTGGAGGTCCGGTTCGGTGGTGGGGTGGTGGACCTGTGGCGGGCGGCCCGGGCCGACGACCGTCGCCTGCTCTTCGACCGGATCCCGTCGGACCGGCCCCACGGCTCCATCGACTTCGTGGACTACGTGCTCACCGACCCGGCCCGGCTGGTCTTCACGGCCAACGCGCTGCTGGGCCCGCTCTGCGACGGGCTGGTCGATCGAGGCGAGCACGCCCGGACGCTGCGGCTCGAGCTGCCGCTGGCCAACGGCGAGGAGTGGGCCCGCACGCTCCGCCCGGCCCGTCCCACCGCCAGCCGCGAAACCTGGCTGCGGATGCTCCGGGGACTCCTGGACGAGCTCACCGTCCCCGACGCCGTGGCGGGGATGCGGATCGAGGTCCCGTCCACCGAGGCCGCCGCCGTCCGCCAGGGCGACCTCTTCGACCGGGGCTTCGCCACCGCCACCGCCGTCGAGGCCGCCGTCGCCCGCCTCGCCGAGCGCCAGCTCTGGCCCGTGGCGCCCGAGACCGACGCTCACCCCGTCGTCGAGCGCCGCGGCGCCTGGAAAAGGCTGGACCTCACCGAGGCCGCCGGCGCACACAGGGGGAGCGGAGCCGGTGGAGGCAGGTCCCGGGAGGACGGTGCCGGCCCCGTGGCCGTGGGGGGGAGGGCCCCCGACCCCCGCGATGGTTCGGGGCGGGGCGGGGAAGGGCACCCCCAGTCCCCCAGTCCACACCCGGAATGTTCAGCCACCGGAAACGCTGCCGCAGACCCGCGAACCCCCGGCCACGACGAAGCCGGCATCCCCCCCTCTGGTCGCGGCTTCGAGAAACGAGGGTTGGCCTTGCAGCTGATGCCCGAGCCGAGACGAATCACCGTCGAGACCCAGCGCCGCCGCGACCACGAAGTCCCCACCCGCTTCCGCGACCGAACCGGCTGGCACGAGCTGGCCCACGCCGCGGGCCCCGACCGGATCTCCGGCGGGCAGTGGGAGGCGTCGTCGTACGCCCGGGAGTACTGGCGCTGCGTCACCGGCGAGGGCGTTCTGCTGTGGGTATTCCGGGACGCGCTGGAGGGAGGGTGGTACCTGCACGGGTGGTGGGATTGAGGTCAGGACCCCGGCTCGAGCTCGGGGAACCCGTCCGGCGGGTGTCGATGGCGTGTGCCCTGCTCGTACGCGTAGGCGAAGCGGAGGAGCGTCGCTTCGGACCAGGGCCGTCCCAGGAACTGGAGCCCGGCCGGGAGCGATCCGTAGGTGAATCCCATCGGCACCGTGAGCGCGGGCATCCCGGTGGCGGGGGCCACGAGCTGAGAGTTGTCGCCCCGGTACTCCTCGCGGGCCCGGTCGATGTGCGCCGGGGGGTGCGTCCAGGAGGGATAGACCAGTGCCTCGACCCGCGCCGAGTCCATGGCCGCGACCATCGCCCGGAGGTAGCCCTGTCGCTCCGGATGGTCGGCGTAGTCCGGGCAGGGCTCCGCCCACTCCGAAGGGTGCGTGTCGAGCGGCGCCTGGACGTACGACGCGAGGAGCCGCGCGTTCGACGGGTGCACCTCCCCCGTCTCCACGAGGGTGGCCACGTCGCGGAAAGGCGCGGACTCGCCCAGGCTCTCCATGTAGACGCCCACGTCGTACCGGAAGCGCCGGCAGAACATGTTCGGCCGGTCGAGCTGCGTACCGATGTCGAGGTCCACGTCCACGACGGTGGCGCCGAGCCGCTCGAGGTCGGCCACCGCCGCGTCGAAGAGCCGCATCACCGCCGAGTCGGCCTCGGTGGGATCGGCGAGGGCGGTCAGGCGGCCGATCCGGGCCCCCGCTAGCGCCCCGGCGTCGAGGCCGGCCGCGTAACTGTCCTCGCGCCTGCTCCGCCCGAGCTCCGTGTACGGGTCGGCGGGATCGTACCCGGCCACCACGTCGAACACCCGCGCCACGTCCTCCACTGTCCGCCCCATCGGGCCCGCGATGTCCCGGTCGAAGGAGAGCGGGATCACACCGTCCCGCGATGTGAGCCCGATCGTGGAGCGGATGCCCACGAGGGCCAGGTGCGACGACGGTCCACGGATCGAGTTGCCGGTGTCGCTCCCGAACCCGATCAGCCCGAGGCTCGCCGCCACGCCCGAGGCGGTCCCGCCGCTCGACCCGGCCGGAACGCGGTCGAGCGCGTATGCGTTCCGGGTCGTGTCGAAGGACGAGCTCACCGTCTGCCGCGGCGAGAACGCCCATTCGGCCATGTTGGTCTTGGCCACCACCACCGCGCCCGCCTCGCGGATCCGGCGCACCATGAACGCGTCGTCAGGGGGGACGCTGCCGGCCAGCGCGATCGACCCGCCGGTCGTCACCATGTCGTGCGTGTCGAAGTTGTCCTTCACGAGCATGGGCACGCAGGCGAGCGGGCCCGGCGCGGCTCCGGCCTCGAGCGCCGCGTCGATGGAGTCGGCCACCACCAGCGCCCGCGGGTTCACCACCGTGATCGCGCCGAGCCGGTCGTCATAGGCCTCAATCCGGTCGAGGTGGGCCTGGACCACCATGCGGCACGTGGTCCGCCCGTCCAGGATCGCTCCCTGCACGTCCGCGATGGAAACCTCCACGACCGGCATGGGCGCGGGGGCGGTCCCGCATGCCGCCAGGAGGAAGAGCGGGGCGAAGAGTCGTAATCGGGTCATGGTATTGCGCGGTCGAGGTCCGTCCTCGAGAAGTCCTCACCCACGTACAGCAGCGCCTCGCCCGACAGCTTGGCGGCGGCGTACGTCAGGCAGTCGCCGAAGTTCAGACCGGCGGGATGGCGGCCCTTGCCGAACCGCCGGAAGGCATCGACGGCCTCTCGCCAGTGGATTTCACCGAAGGGGATCTCCTGGATGGCGAGCTCGTCCAGCAGCCGCTCGAGCAGGCCCCGGGAGTCATCCCCGAGGCGGGCGTGGAGCACGATCCCCGTCTCTGCCAGCGTGGGCGAGCCGACGGCTGCGCCATGGGCGTCCTGGAGCCTGGCCAGGAGCGTCTCGTAGCCCGGCTCCCGGAAGACGATGGCCAGGATCGCGGACGTGTCGACGATCATACGCCCTCGGGACCGTACCCCAGGATCGCCTCCCGCTCCGCCCGGTCCGGCGGCCGGCCGATCTGGTCCTCCGGGACCCGGTTCCAGACTTCGTGCTCGAGGAAGCGGAGTAGCCGCTCGCGCCGCCCTTCGGCCGCGATCCGCGTCCCGAGGCGCGCCCGGCGCTCCATCATGGCCCGGCGTACGGCCTCGGTCTTCGTCTCCCCGGTCAGATCGGCGACCTCCGCCACCAGCCGCTCGACTTCCTGGTTCTTGATGTTCAGCGCCATGACCGCCTCCTTTACACCATTATACCATAAGTACACCATCTGTCAGGAGCAACAGGTTTGTGATCCGGGCCGCGAGCACAGGATGGCCACATGACACGATCGTGCGTCGGCGTCCAACCTTCGGGGCGGTGCCTCCATCCAAGGGGGCGAAGGAACACCGACACGGAATGGAGAAGGCAGATGCGTAATACGGCAGTACTGCTCGTGCTGATCATCGCGGCCATGGCCGCGCCGCTGAGTGCCCAGGCCCCGGCGGTCGGACAGGAGATTCCGGCCGCCGACCGGGATCTGACGGCAGCGGAGAAGGTGCAGGGGCTGTCGCAGATCTGGGCGGAAGCGAAGTACAACTTCGCGTTCTTCCACCAGGTGCCGGAGCTGGACTGGGACAGCGCGTATTGGGCGTTCCTACCGCGGGTTATGGAGACGCCATCGACGGCGGCGTACTACCGGGAGCTGCAGCGGTTCGTCGCATTGCTCGAAGACGGCCATACGGGTGTGACGCTGCCCCGGTGGTACTACGAGGAGTCGGTGGAGTCGTACCCGTGGGTGTTGCCGCAGGCGGTGGGGCGACGGGCGCTGGTGCGGAACGTGGGCCGGTCGCTGGCGGAAGAGATCCCGGTGGGTTCGGAGATCGTGGCCGTGGACGGCCGGTCGCTGGAGGCGTACCTGAGGGAGCACACGTTCCCGTACATCGCCCACGGCGCGGACCACATCCGCTGGGACTGGGGCATCTACGCGCTGCTCAGGGGGGAGCCGGACACACCCGTGCGGCTGGCGTGGGTGACGCCCGACGGGGAGCGTCGGGAGCGGACGCTGTACCGGGACCGGCGCAGTCGTGACGACGCGTGGGTGGAGGAGAACCCGCCGCGACCGGGCCCCTTCGAGCTGAAGTGGCTGGATGGCGACATCGCGTACGTGGCGCTGAACACGTTCGCCGACCCGGCGGTGGCCGACTCGTTCGAGGCGGCGCTCCCGGCGCTGGCCCGGGCCCGGGGGCTGGTGGTGGACATCCGGGAGAACGGCGGCGGGAGCAGCGGGATCGGCTGGCGGGTGGCCGAGCACCTGACGGACCGTCCGCTGGAGAGCGCCCGCTGGGCGACCCGGGAGCACCGGGCGGCGCACCGGGTCTGGGGCCAGCACGGCGACCGGTACCGGGAGTACGCCGAGCTCGACGCCTGGTTCGATGGGGGCACGCAGACCATCGAGCCCGCGGACACGCGGCTGCTGGTGCCCACGGTGGTGCTCCAGGGGCACGGCACCGCCTCGGCGGCCGAGGACTTCCTGATCGCGCTGGAGAGCGTGCCCCACGTGACCACCGTCGGTCAGCTCACCTTCGGGAGCACCGGTCAGCCCTACTCCTTCCCGCTGCCGGGCGGCGGGAGCGCACGGATCTGCACCAAGAAGGACACGTATCCCGACGGCCGGGAGTTCGTCGGCTACGGGATCCGGCCCGACGCCGCCGTGCCCCTGACCATCGAGGATGCCCGGGCGGGACGGGACGCCGCGCTGGAGAGGGGTGTGGAGCTGCTGCGGGAGCGGATGGGCGGCGGGTGATTCCTTCGAGATAGCGTGTGGGGAGCCCCGCGCCTGAGCTCGTGAGCCCATCATGTTCAACCCGGCTGGTATACGGCGGCGCTCAGGCGCAGCAGAGCCGCGACGGGAGGTGGTGTCGTGGGAAGGTATGCACAGTCGGGAATGGACGTAGGTCAAAACCGGTCCGCCGCGGCCCCCCTGGCCCCCGGGGAGGTGACCGCAGCCGCGTCCCATACAGCCATTCCCATGCCCCGTTCCGATTGTGATCGTCAGGCAGCACCGGGCGCACCGGCTCTTCTCCACCAATACGCCCGGGGCCATAACAACCCGACTGGAACAGAACTATGCCACCGAAGCAACGCCCGACCCGACCGCGCACCGACTTCTCTTTCGTATCCACCGCCAGCCTGATCGCGTCCGTCGCCCGAACCGGGGACCGCCCGAACGTGCGGCTGATGGAGGAGCTGGTCAGGCGAGGCCCGGAATGGGAGCCCGGCCTCGTCGCCGTGCTGAATTATTCGATCTCATGCCACGAGGCGGACGAAGACCCGCCGACGACCCCGGTCTGGCTCGCGGTCGTGGCCGGCGTGATGCGGCTGCCGGGGGCGGTCCCACCTCTTCTGAGATTGCTGCGGACCGCGGACATGGATGACAGTGTGGCGCTGCTGGCGGCGGCGGAGGCGCTGGCGAAGATCGGGAGCGGGGCGGTGGATGGGGTCGCGGAGGTGGCCCGCGAGGGCGAGTGGTGGCGGCGGATCTGGGCGTACGCGTCGCTCGGCTGGAACGCCGATCCCCGCGCGGGCGAGATCCTGAAGGCTGCCCTGGCCCGGGAGGTGTCGCTGCCGGACGGAGTTTCCCTGGCCGACGTCGTCGTGAAGGCGCTGGCCGACCGCGGCGACACCGGCGTGACGGCAGTGCTGATGGAGGCGCTTCGCACCTGCGATCCCGACCTGCGCGGCGAGATCGAGGAGGCGATCCGGGAGATCCACGCCGGCGAGCTCGACCGCCTCATCGACCGGGACTGGCGGCTCCGCTATCAGATGGACCCCCGGTACGGCTGCATCGATACGGGGTGGCCCCACTCGATCCTCGTGGTCACGGAAGACGACGGCCGGCGGCCACGGCTACGGGCGTCGGGCCCGTCCGACCGGACCCTCGAAGCGATCCTCGCCGAGCCCCGGCCCGTCTTTGGTGCGCGCGTGGACCCCGACGGCAACGTCCTGTGCGCGTGCTGTGACGCTCCCATGTGGATGTCGACCGGCGTCTGGGTCTGTCCCGCCAATGCCATGACCGTCGGCTGGATCCAGGACCGGTGGCTGTCCCGGGTCGAGGCCGAGCTCGGACTCGAGCACCTGTTCGATGTCTTCGATGTATTGGAAGAGGAACACTACGCCCTGCTCGATGGCCCCCGTCCCCCGACCCCTGGGACCAGGACGAGGTGGAGCCTGACACCGCGGTCACATGGGCCTGGTACGGCGTCGAGTGGCTCATCGAGCAGGGGGTCGACGACGTGGGGTCCGGTCGCGACCGGATCCAGCGGGAGGCGGAGAAGCTGGTGGGGTTGAGGTCGCTGGCAAGGGGCACGCGGGGGGAGTCGGGAACGCCGTCAGTGAACTGATGGCAGACGTGGGCGCGCTCGCCTGGCCACGTCCTGGCGTCGGCGGTGCCCGGGCTCGTGCGGACGCCGGCCGTGCCTGGCCACGTCCTGGCGTCGGCGGGGAGGCTGTCCCAAACCTTCCGGCCATCAACGTCCGAGAAATGATCGGAGACTTCGGGTCGCCTGGCGACCCAAAGTCTCCTGCCATTGATCCCGTGAGGCGACGATCGGAAGATTCGGGTCGCTCACCGACCCAAACCCTCACCGCGTCGCCGCACCACCGACGAACGGAGAGTTCGGGACACCGGTGCCGGTGACGTTGACCGGCTCCGGAAGGCCGTGGTGGTGGAGGGGCTCTCCGTCTAGGAGGGCTGAGCCGGCTGAAGCCGGGAGGGTCTGCGGCGGGCAGGCCCAAGCGCGCCGAGGCGGAGACCGGTGCGGGTAGGACCGATCGCACGGGGATCAGTCATGCCGGTCGTGCTCCATGTAGTCCTGCGCGTACTCCACCCAGTCTTCGACGCTCTGATCCAGGTATATGTCGGGCTGGAGCCCGATGTTGTCGATGGGGTACTCGGGCAGCCGCGTGGACCGGAACGTGGGGATCGAGAGCCGGTACCGGTCGGTCCCGATATCGGCCCAGCGGGAGGAGCCGTAGTCGAGGACGCCGGCGGTGGGGGTCCCCATGATCTTCACCTTCCTGCTCTGCCGCGCCTTGTATACCAGGTGCTCCGCCGCGCTGGCCGTTCCCCTGTTGGCCAGGATCACGATCTGCCGCGGGGCGGGGTCGGCGGGGTCCATGGTCTGCACGTACACGTCGGTGGAGTCGAGGCCGACGAACTCGCCCATGTGGGCCTTGTAGGTCCTGATGTTCCCGCTGATCCGCTCCCTGTCCGCGTCGTGCTCCTCGGTGTCGGGCAGGCCGTCCATGTACTCCTGGAGGCCGTTCACCAGCGTCGGGGTGGCCTTGTACTCCGCGCCCATGACGCGGATGGGGTTGGTGTACAGGTACGGGAGCAGCAGCCGGTAGGCGTCGTCGGTTCCGCCGGGGTTGTCTCTCAGGTCGAGGACGAGGTTCTCGTGATTCTCCAGGAGATCCCTGTTCCCGTCGATCAGCGCTTCGATCCGAGCCACCTCGGAGTAGGCGAAACGGGCGAGGCGGAGCAGGGCGGTCCTGTCGGACAGGCGCTCGAAGTAGAGTCCGTCCAGCTCGTTCAGCTTCTGCTCGATCTCGGCTTCCGGGAGCGGGGGCTCCGGCCGGGTCCTGATGAATCGGCCCGAGAGGTCCTCGAACTCCAGCACGCTCCCCCCGTGCACGGTGTAGGTCGATTCGACGCGGGAATGGTCGCGCATGGAGTAGTCGGCCCGGCCGTCGTCGTACAGTCTGAACTTGATCTCGCCGGGCTTCCAGTATGCGGTGTCGGCCTCGATGATGAACGCGGCGTACCCGCCATCATCACGCGCGGTGATGCCGACTTCGTAGCCGGGCGTCTCCCAGATGCCCTCGAGGGGGTCGTCCGAACGGGAAACGCGGGCGATGATCTGGTCGAGGGGCCCGTCGATCTTCTCCGTGTGGTATGCGACGGGGTCTTCGTCCCGGTCTTCAGCCCCCGCTGAGGCCACGTAGATGTGATGGTCCCGGAAGTACCCGGTGTAGTCCCTGAGAACCCGGAGACAGCGGGAGTCAGGAGTCGTCTCTGCCCGCTCCAGGACGGACTTCTTGAAGGTGGCGTACCGCAGGGTGTCGGCGGTCTTCTCCTCGAACCCCGGATACTCCTGCTCGATCTTGTCGATGACCCTGATCAGGACCTCCCGGCACCCTTCGCCTTCCTGGGCGGCGAGGGGCGGAGCCGGGACGAGAGTCAGGACGAGAGCAGCGGCAGCGATCGAAAGGATCGCGTTCCACGATTTCATGACGAACATCCTCCGCTCGGGCTGGATTGAAGGACCGGACTCCGGAGTATCGGATAGCCCCGGGGCCGCTTTGGTTGGATCGTGCGCGGGCGTCAGGCCACGCATTGCGCCCCGCATCGCGGGTGGGGCTTTCCGGGGCGACGGAGGACGTGCGGCGCCGGGGGAGCGGCAGCGAGCCGCGTCGCCTGCTGCCATGGATCTTGCACGGGTGGCGACCCGCCCCCGTCCGCGGACACGAAAGGGAGGAGCCATGGCGGTTGCCGAGAATCTGACCCAGGCGCTGGAGGAGTTCGTGAAGCTGGCCCGTGACACGACCGGGAACGTGGCGGTACGGGAGGAGGAGGACGGCCGGTTCGTGCACGTGGACGTCGCCGAGGAGGCGGAGACCCGGAAGCTGGTGCTGGGGGTCCGCAACGGACGACTCGTCGGCGCCACCTTCTCCGGACTCCACGACAAGGTGATCACCGAGGCCACCACCTGGCAGGACGAGATGTCCATCGGCACCGCCTGAGTCTCCCTTGAGGCGACACGCGCACGTCGTTGCGTGGAACGGCATCGCTTGTGCCTTTGACGGCAATAATCACCGTGAAGTGCACACGCGGAACGCAGCGGCACGGACAGCCGCACCGGGGGGCTGCCGTCTTCCTCTCCGTCTCTTTCGCTCTGTATCTCGCCCGTTCCGCTTCGTACTTCGCCCTCTCCCTGGTTGGCGGTGGGCTAATGAGACGGAGAAGTACAAGGCGGAGGTACAGGCCGAGGTCGTGGAGGAAGGAGAAGCGTCGACGCACCCCCGCTTGCTGTCATCGCCAAATCGGGAGAAGAGCCGGAACTGCGACCTCCCCACCCTCAGCCCCGAACCGTGGAGGCCGCCTCTGGGCTCCTGAGATGCTGGCGGGTGGAAGGGCAACCAACCAATAACAACTGCGATTGCAGTCCTGGAGGCAGGGCTGTATTCGGTGGGCGCGCATTGTAAAGACTGGAGGACCGCAGGTGCACGAAGGGCCCGGGGCGCCGCCCCGAGCCCTTCCCTGGATTCGACACCTCGACGGATAGACACCCGGCCCCGCTCCGGGCGTCAGTACCCCACTGGCTCGGCGTCAGATCCGCCCTTCGGGGTCGGTCATCGCCAACGGATCTGCACGCCGGCCGTGAGACTGGTCACGGTGGGGGCGTACTGGGTCTTCAGGTCGTCGTCCTGCGACGGGTCGAAGAGGGGAGACTCCGACGTGTCGTGGGTCACGGAGTAGGAGAGGTTGAGCCGCACCTTCGAGCTGAAGAACGGCGCGGACGCCGTCAGCCGGCCCCGGACGAGCCCACCAGGCGCGTCCACGCGGTGCAGATATTCGAGCTCCGTCGAGGTCCGGCCACCGGCGCTTCCCACCTGGAGGTCGTGGTCCATCATCGCGCTCGCTGCAGGGTAGTCCGCGGAGTTGTCTCCGTCCTTGTCCCGCTCGTGCAGGTAGCCGGCGGCCGCTTCCAGGCTCAGCGTCTGGCGGTCGCTCTGGAAGGCCTTCCAGCCGCCTCCTA
>JAWODW010000068.1:0-11117 GCA_046483065.1 Longimicrobiales bacterium
GTGCCACAGACTGGCGGGCCGGCTGGGCCTCACGCGGACCTCCCCATCCAGGGCGGGCAAGGTGGAACCGATGATGAGACCCTGTCCGCGGAGCCCGATCCGGCGTACGGCCGGGCGATAGAGGTGCGCCCGCCGTCTTTAGGTAGTGACTGGCCCGTGGCGGCCGTCGAGGAGGTGGGCGGGGGCTGACGCCCCGGCGCTCGCCGGGGACCGCGACGACGCGACGGTAACCGCGACGGACGCGACGGCAAGCAGGATTCACCGCGACGGCGCGACGATGCGACGGGCCCACCAAGCAGAACCCAAGGTGGATTCCTGCCTTACCTCGCAGATCGGGGTCCACCGCGAGGTCTGAATGGTATTCGTTTCATTCGTCGCGCCGTCGCGCCGTCGCGCCGTCGCGGTGAAGTGCAGTCCATCGCGCCGTCGCGGTGAAGTGCGGTCCATCGCGCCGTCGCGGTGAAGTGCGGTCCGCCGCGTTCGTCGCGGTGCTAGCCGTCGGACGGGCGCGGACCGTCGTAGTCCCAGACCAGCCGCTTCATCCCGTCCTTCAGCAGCGCGCTGTGGAAATTGAACAGCAGTCCCACCGGGTACTTCCCGAGGCGCAAGTACGTCAGGACCTGTGCGGTGTCGCGAGGTGTGAGACTCTTCACCGCCTTCGCCTCGACCACGAGCTTGCCCTCGACCAGCAGGTCCAGGCGGTAGCCCGGACCGATGCGCTGACCGCGGTAGATCAGCGGAACCACTCTTTCCTCCTCGTACTCGACCTGTCGCTCCTCGAACTCGTAGATCAGGCAGCGCTTGTACGCGGACTCGTAGAGCCCCGGCCCGAGCGCCCGATGCACATCGAACGCGCAGTCCATGACGACTTCGACGATCTCGTTGACTTCCATGGCACGCCTCGCGGTGTGGGTGGCTGTGCCGCGAACGTGCCATGCGGGTTGGGGCATAGGAATAGCGCATTGCGCCAAGATCACCGCGACGGCGCGACGGCAAGCAGGATTCACCGCGACGACGCGACGAACGCGACGGGCCCGCCAAGCAGAACCCGAAATGAATTCCTGCTTCGCGGTGCAGCTCGAGGTTCGCCGCGAGGTCTGTACATTTCTTTCATTCGTCGCGTCGTCGCGCCGTCGCGGTGTATGTGCAGTTCGCCGCGTCCGTCGCGGTTCTCGTAGCGCCCGTCGCGGTGAAACAGTGGCGGCCGCCCGCCCCCCGTCCCTACCTTCCCGCCATGACAACAATCCGCCCCGCCGTCCTCGCCATGCTCGCCGCCGCGACCACCCTCGCCGGCTCCGCCCACGCTCAGGCCCAGGCCCCCGCCCAGGCCCCGCCCCCGGATACCGCCATGATGGCCGATGTCCGCGCCGCCTTCCTCCACGCGTGGAACGGATATGCGACGAACGCCGCCGGGCACGACGCGCTCCGGCCCATCTCCGGCGAGCCCCACGACTGGTACGACGTCTCCCTCTTCATGACCCCCGTGGACGCGTACGACACCATGCTCCTCATGGGGCTCGATGACGCGGCCGCGGAGGCCAAGGCCATGGTCATGGACGGGCTGTCCTTCGACCAGGACATGGACGTCCAGGTCTTCGAGGTGGTGATCCGGCTCCTGGGCGGGCTGCTGTCGGCCTACCAGATGGACGGCGACGGCCGCTGGCTCGACCTGGCCGTCGACCTGGCCGACCGGCTCATGCCCGCCTTCGACTCGCCCACGGGGATGCCGTTCCGGTACGTCCACCTCCGGACCGGCGCGACCCGGGACCCGCTCAACAACCCCGCCGAGATCGGCACGCTGATGCTGGAGCTCGGCACCGTCTCGAAGATCACCGGCGACCCGAAGTACTACGACGCCGCGAAGGAAGCCATGCGCCAGGTCTGGCAGCGTCGCTCGTCGCTCGGGCTCGTGGGCGAGGTAATCGACGTCCGGATGGGCGAGTGGGAGAACCCCGCGAGCCACATGGGCGGCCGCATCGACTCGTGGTACGAGTACCTGCTCAAGGCGTGGCTCCTCTTCGGCGACGACGACTTCCGCACGATCTACGAGGAATCCATCGCCGCGGTGAACGCACACGTCGCCGACGAACGGTTCGACGGGCTCTGGTACGGCCGCGTGCACATGGACACAGGCGAGCGGCTCGCCACTACCTTCGGCGCGCTGGAGGCGTTCATGCCCGCCATGCTCGTCCTCGGCGGCGACACCACCCGGGCCGCGGCGCTCCAGGAGAACGTCGAACGGATGTGGTTCCTCCACGGGATCGAGCCCGAGCAGCTGGACTATTCATCGATGGAGGTCACCAGCCCCGGCTGGCCCCTCCGCCCCGAGGCCATCGAGAGCTGCTACTATCTCTTCCGGACCACCGGCGACGAGCGCTGGCGGGACCTGGGCCGGCGGATGTTCGAGTCCATCGTGGAACACACGCGCGTCGAGCACGGCTTCGCCCACGTCGCCGATGTCACGACGATCGGCTCAGGGGGGTCCGGTGAGCGTTCTGCGTCCGGGGCGCCCGCCGATTCCGGGCCGTCCGGTCCCACAGGCGTGGCGCTCGATGACGCCATGGAGTCCTTCTTCCTGGCCGAGACCCTCAAGTACGCCTGGCTCCTGGCCGCCCCCGCCAGCACCCTGGCCTTCGACGAGGTGGTCTTCAACACCGAGGCGCACCCGCTCCGCCGGTTCCGGTAGGCGACGGTCCGGCCCGACTACTCGTTCCTTAGCACCGTGGCCGGCTCGAGCTTCGCCGCCCGTCCCGCCGGGAGCCGTGCGGCCAGGACAGCCACGCCCACGAGGGCCGCGGGTGCCGCCAGGAACGTTACCGCGTTCGTGGCCGGGATCCCGAACAGGAACAGCTCTCATCGGGAAAACTCCCCAAACAACGGGGCGCTCCGGCTATCTCTGGGGACTTCCGTACGAATATCGTAGGGAATCCCCCAATCAACGCCGCCTCGGTCCGATCCTTGGGGACTTCCATACGAATATCGTAGGGAATCCCCCAATCAGCCATCGCGGACCCGGATCTTTGGGGACTTCTCCCGTTCCCTCGGCAGCTTCCGATCAGCTGCTCGGTTGTCGCGGTGAAATGGCCTGCCGCCGCAGCCGTCCCTGCCGCCGCAGCCGTCCCTGCCCCGGAACGGCCGCCTCAGTCGTCGTCCCGGAAGCTCCGGTAGAGGAGCCACGTCGCGCCGAACGCGAGAGCGAAGAGCGCCGCGGGCACGATCCAGGACCAGAAGAGCCCCTCGGCGAGGGGGGAAGCGATCCCGTTCATGGTGCCTCGCCCTCCCCACCCCCAAGCGGCGGGTCCTCCCGCCCGCTCGCCTCGTCGTCCGGCTGTTCGACCCGCCGCCTCCACGCCCACCAGGCCAGCCCCATCCCGATGAACGACGCCACGTAGGCGATGCTCATTCCGATGACGGTGACCAGTCCTTCGTCCATGGCTACCCCCTCTCCACGAGGCGCGTGGGCGCGGCAGTGGGGTCTTCCCAGTGCATGCTGCGCTCCAGGTCCTTCAGGTACTCGGCCTGTCGCTCCTCGTACTCGGCGGAGATGGCCCGGAGCTTCGGGTCGATGACCCAGTAGATCACGGCGCCGATGGCCAGGCCGCCCAGGAGCATGGCCACGCCGGAGAGCTGGCCCAGGAGCGCCGTCGCCACGCCCACCATGACCAGCGCGTAGACCACGGGCGCCAGCACGATCGCGACCCAGTCCTCCCGCGTCCACTCCTCCGCGTCTTCAGCGGTCCACTCCCGCTTAATCAGCGGCCGCGAGCCTCGATCATTCGACGGAGTTCCCTGAGCCCGTCCGACGTCCGCTCGCCCCTCGTCGCCTGAGATCGAGCCTGACGTCCCCGCGATGAACCCTCTGGCCACCGCCTCCCGGTGCACCGGCCCCCACCACCCCAGCGGCCGGGTCATGACGTAGTACTTCACCAGGTGGTCCATCTTCTCCGGCTTCGTCAACAGTGTGGCGGGGATGAAGACCAGCGCGCCGAGGGCCATGAGGAGCCAGAACTGGAGGTGGTCGGGGAGGGCGGGGAGGATGTCGAAGGCGGGCAGCACCCATACGACGAGCCAGCTCACGCCCAGGTTCGCCATCCATGCGCTGAGGTAGCCCCAGGCGTTGAACCGCCACCAGACCACCTGGAGGATGTTGGGCAGCCAGATCCCGGCCATCATGAGCCAGAGCGCGAAGATCAGCCACTGGGTGATCTCCTCCATCATGAGGCCGTAGAAGAACGACCCGATGAGGAGGATTGCCGTGATCACCCGCCCGACCCGCACCAGCTCTTCCTCGCCGGCGTCGGGCTTGAAGTAGCGCTGGTAGAGGTCCCGGGTGAAGTAGAGCGCGCCCATGTTCAGGTGGCTCGAGATGGTGGACATGTGGATGGCCAGGAGCGCGCCGAAGAAGACGCCCACCAGGCCCGCAGGCAGGAGCCCGAAGCCCATCCGGAACCAGCCGAGCTCGTACTCGGCGGCGTTCGTCATCCCGGGGACCATGACGAAGAAGGCGACGATGCTCGCCGCCCAGAACCCGTTCCGGACCAGCGTCACCAGCCCGCCGGCGAACAGGCCGTAGCTCGCGTCGCGCACGGTGCGCGCGCTCTGGATCCGCTGCGCCTCGGCGTACCAGTCGATGGACGTGCCCATCCCGAACCCGCCGATCACCGCAATGACCAGCATCGTGAGCCACCACGCCACCGGGAAGTCGCCGGTGAAGAGGCCGGTGAACGCGAATGCGTCCAGCCGCCAGCTCTCGCCCAGCGACTCCAGGCCGCCCACCACGCCGGCGGGCCCGCCCGCCGCGGCGATGCCGACCAGGCTGACCAGCACGATGGCGAACACGGCCACGATCCCCTGGAGGAAGTCGCCCATGACCACGCCCCAGTAGCCGGCGGCCAGCGTGTAGACGGCGGTGATCAGCGTCGGGACCACGAGCCCGACCCAGACCGGCCAGTCGAACGCCATCGCGCCGACCTTCCCCATGGCGATGCCCACCCAGCCGAGGATGAACATGTTCATGAACACCTGCCAGCCGGCCATCCACCCCCGGAGCAGCTCGGCGCCGAGCCCGCCGAACCGGAGCACCTGCCACTCCGCCTGCGTGTACGCCAGCGAGCGGCGGAAAATCCGCGCGCTCACGAACGACCCGATGGCCGTCCACGCCGTAAAGAAGGTGTACCATAGCCCCCGGAACCCGTGGGCGTAGATCGTCCCCGTGATCCACATCGGTGTGTCGGTGGCCGTGTGCGTGCTGAACACGCTCGACGCCGGCAGCCACCACGGCAGTCCCCGGCCTGCCAGGAAGAAGTCGCTCTCGGAGCGACGCCCCAGCCGGTAGAACAGGGCCGCGCCGCCCACCATCAGCAGCAGGAACGCCGCCGCCCAGAACCAGTCGATGGATGTGAAGTTCGCCACAGGCTCACCTCGTCGGAGTCCAGGCCATTATGCGGACATCGTGGGATGGGGACAACGGTCGGTGGGACTCGCGCCGGTTCAACCGGGGAGACGCGGAGGCGCGGAGCACTCGCGGAGCACTTCATGCTATTTGTCCCGGCAAGGCCCGGTTCGCGGCAGGTGACCGGGGTCCACGGCAGAGCAGGAGTCCGGACCAGGAGAGCCGGGGGACTCGCCGGGGCGGGCCATGAGGGTTCATCGTCGAGACGGGCCGCGAAGAGTACCAGGTGACCCACACCGGGCACTGATGTCTTCCGCCGTGAAGCCGGAAGCGGCCGGAACAACAAACAGAAGAAACTCCGCGTTCGCTCCGCGCCTCTGTGCCTTCGCGGTCAGCTGGGCCTCGACCCCGCCCCGGTTCAACTCGAGATGACAGCTCGGGCACGCATCTTTCAGTTCGATCCAACCGTCGAACAGATCGGCACCACCGCAGAGAGGGCAGCGCCGACGCAGGGCGCGCCCCGGCATGCGCCGGGCCGACGGTCGCGGGTATTCATCCACGAGGAGAGCGTAGCATGAGCCATAGATTGCTGGCAGCGGCGGGATTGGGTGCCGCCACGGGACTCCGGAGCTTTACCGGCCTCGCACTCGCTTCCCATGAGCTCGCCGGTCGTTCCTCCGGCGAGGCCGACGCGCTGCGCGAGTGGCTGACCGATGACACCGTCTCTTACGTGCTCGCCGGCCTCGCCATCGGCGAGATCGCGGCCGACAAGCTCCCCGGCGTCCCCGATCGGGTCAGCCCGGGGCCGTTCGTGGGCCGGGGCGTGATCGGCGCCGCGCTGGGCGCCATCGCCGGCGGGGAGGACCGCTGGCTCGCGGGCGCTGCCATCGGTGCGGCGGCGGCCGTCGCCTCCGCATGGGTCGGCTGGGCCGTCCGCAAGGAGGCCGGCTGGGCCACCGGGCTGCCCGACCCCGTCCTCGCCGTGGTCGAGGACGCTATCGCCATCGCCACGGCGAAAGGATCCGCCGAGCGGCTCTGAGGCCGCCACGCGGAACGGGCCGGCGCTGCCGGAAAGGGCAGGGCGCCGGCCCGTTCGGTGGTCGCCGCCTCGTCGCCTAGCAGCAGTTGGCCGTGGTCGGCACGCCCTGGCTCGCCAGCTCGCCGAGCCCGCCGCCGTTGATCACGTCGTCGAATCCACGGTCCTCCAGGATCCGCTCGGCGGTCCCCGACCGGCGCCCGCTCCGGCAGTAGACCACGAGCTGCTTGTCTTCGTACTGCGCCAGCTCCTGATACCGCTCCGCCATCCCGTCGTACCCCCGGAGGTTGCTCGGCCTCGAAGGTGGGAACCGATCGGCAGCCCGGACGCACGCGTCGCTGGCTGTCAGACGAACGTGGGGCCCACCCGGATCGCCCGGGCAGGCCCCCCGATCTCAGCTCTCAGCTCTCAGCTCTCAGATCTCAGATCTCCGAGGTCACTGCCGGATCGCCTCGTCGGCCTGGTCCTCCGCCCGGACGAGTCGTCCGGTGATGAGCTCCTCCACGATGCGGTCAGCGTCGTAGACGTCGTCGAGCGCCTCGGTGATGGCGCGGACATCGACCATGATGTTGCGGCCCCGTTCCGGGAGGTAGATGAAGTCCCGGGAGAGTCCCTCGATGTTGCGGTCGAAGTTGAGCCCGACCATCTCCAGGTCGGGGGTGATGGCCGGCGACCCGGAGTTGCCGCCGTAGGTGTCGGCGGTGGAGATGAAGTTGAGGGGCGTCTCCAGGTCGAGCTCCGCGGGCGGCGGCAGGAACCGGTCGGGCAGGCTCCAGTCGGTCTCGGGCCCGTAGGAGTAGTAGTGGTCGTACATGCCGTAGAAGGTGGTGTAGACCGGTGCGAGGGTGCCGTTGTACTCGTACGGCCGGACCACGCCGTCGGTGATCCGTGGCGACGACGACGCGTCGGGCGGTACGCTCGTCCCGTAGACCTCGAACCGTGCGCGTCCGAGCTCGCCGGCCAGGTCCTGCTCGATCTCCGACAGCCGCTGCCACTCGGTGGTGAACTCCTGGTAGTGGGGGATGATGGCCTCCCCGAGCCGGACGGCGATGTCCTGTTCGAGGAGGGCGTCCTCCACGCTCTTCTCGGTGGCCATGCGGGTGGCCAGCGCGCTGGCCTCCAGCAGCGAGGTGGCCGCCTCCTCGGGCGTCATCTCCCGCAGGCCGAGCCGCGTGACGGGGTCGTCCTCACCGAGGTAGCGCACGAAGTCGGCGAGCTGGAGGGTGAGCATGGCGTGCTCGAGGGTGGCCGGCAGGTCCCGGATCCCGGTGAGCTGACGGGCCAGGCTGTCGGCCCGGGCGTCGCTGCCCGCGGCGCGGGCTTCCAGCATCCGGGCGGCGGTGAGCCCCCGGCGCAGCACGGCCGGCGAGCCGATGGAGCTGGTGATGAGCCGGAACGCGCCGTAGCGGTCGGCCAGGGCGCGCTTGGCGTCCTGGATCGCGGCGATGGAGTCGGTCAGGCCGCCGTACTCGGCCCGGAGCGTCGGGTCGGCGGCAATGGAGTCGAGGAACCGTTCCTCGGCGATCCGCTTCCGCGTCATGATCTCCGGCGTGCGGAGCGCGTCGAGGCGGCCGCTGTACGCCTTCAGCGAGTTGCTGAACCCGAACATGGTGTTGCGCAGGTCCATCTGCTCGCCCACGTCCGGGTGCTCGGCGTAGAACGCCCGCATGGCGTCGAGTCGGTCGGCCAGCGCCCGGACCGTGACGGGCGTGATGACGTCACGGAGCAGCTCGAGCTGGGCCATGGTCAGGAGCCGGTTGGTCGGGCCCGGGTTGCCCACCACGAAGACGGTGCTGCCCTCCTCCACGCCGTCCAGGCTCCAGCCGAGGTGCTGCGTGCTCTCGAACGGCTCGCCGTCGTCGTCGTAGACCCGGAGGAACGCGAAGTCCAGGGCGTAGCGCGGGTACGTGAAGTTGTCCGGGTCGCCGCCGAAGAACCCGGCCTGGAGCTCCACGGCCGCCACCAGCCGGACGTCGGTGAACCGCCGGAAGACGTAGGCGGAGTACCGGCCGCCGTGGTAGAGCGCCCGGACCTCGACGTGCGCGTCGTCGCCGAACTCGCCGCGGAGCCGGTCCTGCACCGCGCCGATGGCCGCGGCCCGGACCCGGCGCCGCTCCTCCGGCGACGTGGCCGCGTCCATGGCGCCCAGCACCTCCGAGCTGACGTCCCGGGCCGCGATGAGTCGATCCGCATAGTACCCCGGTATGCGACGCTCCTCCTCGAGGCTCGCGGCGTAGAACCCGTGATCCAGGAGCGATTCACCCTCCTCCTGAACCGCCGGGATCCGCCCGCGGACGCAGTGATGGTTCGTGGCCACCAGTCCGTTCGGCGAGACGAACGAAGCCGAGCACCCCGGCACCCGGAGCACGCTCAGCCGGACCCGGTCGAACCACGCCTGGTCGGCGTCGAACCCGTAGGTCTCGGAGAAGTACTCCATCGGAGGGTACTCGTACGTCCACATCTTCCCGAAATCGAACCGGCCGGGGATGGTGTCGATCTCGACGGTCTGGGCGGCGGCGGGCGCTGCGAGCGCCGGGGCCAGCACCACGGCGACGAGCGTGAACTCGATCAGGCGACGGGCGGCAGCTGCGAACATGGGTGTATTCCTTCATTCGGTTCCGTTAGCGGGGCTCGGTGGTAGGTTCGCGGCCCGGCCGGGCGGCCGCAAGGCAGATTCGTGGGCGCTCGGGGCGGGGGTATCCGCCTGCGGGGCTCCACCGCCGCCCGAACGGCTGACGTTCACGGTGGGGCGGGGTGCCGGGTGACGCCCGGCCTCGCCGGCTTCCCGGCGTGCGCGGCGCCGGGCGGCAAAGTCGCTCCTCGGCGGACACCCCCCACCCCTCGCGAGACCGGGGCCGTTGGGGTCGGCGGGGTCTCGCGATTCCACCGTTCCCCGAAACGGCGGCCGCTTGCGTGGCTGCGGGGGTACAGTCTGCCTCCGACAGTCGCTCCCGTTTCCACCCGGCTGACGCATGTCGGTGTTCCGCCGTCTTCCGCAAGGAAGCCGGGGACCCACCGGGAGCGTGACGCCACCGGTGGCACCTGCCGCCACGGTTGGAGGGGAGGGCGAGGGGGCTCGCGAGAATCGACTTTGCCGCGCGCACCGGCCCCCGAGGATGAGCCGTGAACCCTACGCCCCGCCGCGAACGCTCCTCGCCCGATAGGTCGGCCGTTCGCGCGGCGACTAGAGACTCGCAGCGAGCCCCCTCGCCCGACCCGCGCGCCGAGCCGTCAGCCGTGCCATCGTCGTCGGCCACCACACCCCGCCGAGCTCGCCCGCTTCCTTGCGGCGCGCGGCGGCACCACCCGACATTCCGCACCCATGAGACTCGTCGCGCTCGACTGGTGGATCATCGGTCTCTACTTCGCCGCGGCCCTGGCCATCGGCGTGTGGGCCGCCCGCAGGGCGGGGAAGAACACGAAGGAGTTCTTCCTGTCCGGGCGCAACATGCCGTGGTGGCTGCTCGGCGTCTCCATGGTGGCCACCACCTTCTCGACGGACACGCCGAACCTGGTGGCCGATATCGTCCGGCAGGACGGCGTGAGCGGGAACTGGGTCTGGTGGGCGTTCCTGCTGACGGGGATGCTGACGGTGTTCGTCTACGCCAAGCTCTGGCGGCGGGCGGGCGTCATGACCGACCTGGAGTTCTACGAGATCCGCTACAGCGGGAAGCCAGCGGCGTTCCTCCGGGGGTTCCGTGCCATCTACCTGGGCGTCTTCTTCAACGTCATGATCATGGCCACCGTCACGCTGGCGGCCATCAAGATCGCCGGCGTGCTGCTGGGCGCGTCGCCGCTGGTGACCATCCTGGTGGCCGGCGGCGTGACCGTCGCCTTCAGCGCGCTGGGCGGTCTCACCGGCGTGCTCCTCACCGACTTCCTCCTCTTCTTCACCGCCATGGTCGGCTCCATCGCCGCCGCCGTGGTGGCCGTGGGGCACCCGGACGTGGGTGGGCTCGACGGGCTGCTGGCGAGCGACGCCGTCGTCGGGAAGCTCTCGCTGCTCCCGGACTTCAGCGACCCGTCGGCGTTCATCCCCGTCCTCATCATCCCCATCGCGGTCCAGTGGTGGAGCGTATGGTACCCCGGGGCCGAGCCCGGCGGCGGCGGGTACATCGCGCAGCGGATGCTCAGCGCCAAGGACGAGACCGACGCCACCGGCGCCACCCTCCTTTTCAACGCCGCCCACTACGCGCTCCGGCCGTGGCCGTGGATCCTGGTGGGGCTCGCGAGTCTCGTGGTCTTCCCGACGGTCGAGTCGATCCAGGAGGCGTTCCCCCGGGTCGGCGACGCCATCCTCGGCCACGACCTGGCCTACCCCGCCATGCTCACCTTCCTGCCGTCGGGGCTCCTGGGGCTCGTGGTGGCGAGCCTGGCCGCAGCGTACATGTCTACCATGTCCACGCACCTGAACTGGGGCTCCAGCTACGTGGTCCATGACTTCTGGCGACGGTTCGTGGACCCCGAGGCCGGCGAGCGGACCCTGGTCACCGTCGGTCGCGTGACGACGGTGGTCCTCATGGTCCTCGCCGCCGTCCTCGCACTCTGGCTCCGGAACGCGCTCCAGGCGTTCCAGATCCTCCTCCAGATCGGCGCCGGGACCGGGCTCCTCTTCATCCTCCGCTGGTTCTGGTGGCGGATCAACGCGTTCAGCGAGATCACCGCCATGGTGGTCAGCTTCCTGGTGGC